>CAVZLE010000001.1:0-8815 GCA_963776045.1 uncultured Solirubrobacterales bacterium
TTAGAGACGGGGCGGCGCCTAGACCAAGACCCGCACCCGCTCGTCGCGGTCCGTGCGAAGCACGAAGTGCTCCGACACGCTCGCGTGGAAGAGCCGGAGGTCGGCCGGCGGGGACACCTGCTCTGCGGTCCATTCCTCGTCGCCGTTCGCGATGGAGCGCCGGGAGAAGACCTCGATGCCCTCGGACTCCCCAGGCGGGACCTCGCGGCCGACCGCTGACATGTAGACGGCCTGCCGCTCCTCGCCGGGAATGGTCGAGTCGAAGATGACGATGCTCAACTCGGGCCGCTCGCGGAGGTTCTGCGAGTGGGTCGCATCGGGGCGGGAGACCCAGAAGAACTCCCGCCGGTCCTCGGTCGCGTACTGGACCGGCGACGCCCAGGGCCGACCTGAGCCATCGGCGGTCGCGAGCACCATGTAGATGCTCTGATCGATGATCTCGCGGGCGACCTCCGGGCCCGGCTCGGGGGTGGTGGCTCGCGCCATCCAGGCGAGGCTACCCAGGTGTGCTCGCTCTAATCCTGTTCAGCTCAGGACGGACGCTGAAGCCCTGGCTCGGCGAGGCTCGGGGGCGCCCGCAGTACGCAGCTCGCGGGCGATCGCCCTCGCGGCTCTCTTCCCCTCCCTGCCGAAGTAGTAGATCCCCGCGGGGCGCGGGACGTAGCCGACGAAGCGGAGCCCCGGCGCCGCGGACTTGCCTTCGACTGCCTTTGGAACCCCCTGCTCGTCGAGCACGCCGAGGTGTCCCACAATCGGCTCCAGGCCGGTGCGGTAGCCGGTGGCGCAGATCACCGCGTCGGGCTCGATCCGCTCGCCGTCGGCGAGCTGCACGCCGGTCGCGTCGAGAGACTCGACGGCGCCCACGACCTCGAACCTGCGCTCCTTGATCGACTCGACCACCTCTTCGCTCAGGATCGGCGGCACCTGGCCGAGCCGCCGCAGGCGCGAGAACAGGCCCTCCTCGGGGACCGGGAGCCCGTACTCGCTCAGGTCGCCGATGTTCTGGCGGCGGTTGAACCGGGTCATCGCATCGCCGATCCGCAGCGGAAGCTTGTAGAGAATCGAGGCGATCACCTCGCCGGATGTGCCCTCCAGGGGAATGATGTTCGGCGGGGTCCGAACCGAGAGCCGGACCTCGCTGGCCCCGCCCTCGGCGAGGTCGTGGGCGATCTCGATCCCCGAGTTGCCGGAACCGACGACCAGCACCTTTTTGCCCCGATACGGCTCCGGGTTCCGGTACTCCGACGAATGGAGCAGCTTGCCCTTGAAGTCCGAGCGCCCCTTCCATTCGGGGATCAAGGGGGTGTTCTGATGTCCCGTCGCGACGATCAGCTGCCGGGTGTGGAT
The DNA here is from genome assembly GCA_963776045.1 of uncultured Solirubrobacterales bacterium. GTDB lineage: Bacteria > Actinomycetota > Thermoleophilia > Solirubrobacterales > 70-9 > JBDTSW01. The sequence continues at coordinate 1,348 of CAVZLE010000001.1, forward strand.
CTTGCCGGACGAGGTCCACACGAGCCAGCCGTCGTCGTTGTGGTCGATGCAGTCCACAGTCGTGTCGAGCAGCAGGTCGATGCCGTCCTCCTGGGCGTGGCGCTCGAGGTGCTCGACCATCTGGTCGCGCGAGGGGAAATCCGGCGTCCCCTCCGGATAGGGCCGACCGGGCAGGTGCGAGAGCTTTCCGGACGTGTTGAGGTTCAGCCGGTCGTAGCGACGATCGCGCCACGACGATCCGACCTTGTCCCCCTGTTCGATCAGGAGCGGCCGCATCCCGGCGTCCTTGAGTGCGAGCGCGGAGGCCACCCCGGCCGGGCCGGAGCCGATCACGACGACTGTGTTGGAACCCGCTTCCATGTGACCGAGGACGGTACGGACGCGCGGATTCATTCCCACATCGCCTGGATTGACCAACTTTGCGATGACTGGGCGTGGTCAATATTGACCACGCCGCGGCCCGCCGGCTCAGACCAGGTCGTGCCCGAAGGCGAAGGCCCCGGCGGCCGTTCGCGACGACACGCCCAGCTTCGCGAAGATGTTCTGCAGGTGGCGGGCGACGGTGTGTTCGCTGATCGTGAGCGCCTCGGCGATCTCACGGTTGCTCTGGCCGGCGGCGACGAGGCGAAGCACCTCCACCTCGCGGTCGGTCAGGTCGCGCGGGGCTCGCGCGCCGCCTGGGTCAAGCGAGTCGAGACGCCCCAGGTCCGTCACCGCCCCGAGCTCGTTGAACGCCGTCCGCGCGGCGTCCAGCTCCAGCGCGGCTGCGTCCTCGTCGCCGAGAGCGCGGCATGCCGTGCCGATCAACACGCGTGCGCGCGCCGCCTCATACGGCGCGCCGAGCTCCTCCCACAGGTGAAAGCAGCGGCGCAGGGCGAACAGGGCTTCGCTGGGATTGCCATCGGCGAGCTCGGTGGCTCCTCGGGCGCGCTCCGCGATCGCGTCCAGCAGCGAGCTCTGGAGTCGCTCGGCGCTCCGCTCGAGCTCCTTGGTGGCCGCCCGCGCCTCCTCCATCTCGTCGAGCGCCAGCATGACCTCGGCGCACGCAGGCAGCAGGCTCAGCCGGTCCTCGCCGTGGGCCTCACCCAGGGCGCGACGGATGCCGGCGGCGGCGTCCTCGCCTCGCCCCTGCGCCAGGCGCAGCAGGGCGAGTCCCGGCTGCGGCTCGCAACCGCACCCGGCCGCCTCGCGGTAGGCCGCCTCGGCCTCGGCGAACTCGCCGCGGAGACGATGGAGCTCCCCCTGGCGATAGTGGCCCCGCCCGATTGCACGGCCGCTCGCCGTCCCCCGCACAAACCGGTCTTGCGCGCGCTGCGCCTCGTCCAGCGCGTCCTGCCACGCCCCGGCCATCTCCATGATCTCCGCGCGATGCACCAGGCAGACGCCGGTGTAGGCGACCATCTCCGGCTGCTGCTCCCACCACCGCGTCAGCGCTTCGGTCCACTCCCGGGCACGCCGCAGCTCGTAGACGCTCTGGCAGAAGTCGATCGTGGAGCAGTAGATGATCCCGCTGACGATCGGCGATATCCCACCCGTCGTGACCATCACCAGCGTCTCGTCGACCAACCGCATTCCTTCTTCCCGCCGCCCCAGGCGAACCAGGGCGTGGCCCTGTCCCATCCTCGTCAGCGCCATCAGGTCCGGGTCCCCGAAGCGCTCCGCGATCGCCGCCGTCTTCGACGCCGTCTCATACGCGGCCTGGGCGTCCCCCCGGTCCTCCGCCGCCAGCAGGTCCGGAATCTGCAAGTAGCCGTGCTCGATGCACTCGCCCCCCTCCCGTGCGAGCAGCCGCTCCACCTGGCCGAACCAGCCGTTGGCCCGCGACTGCTCACCCCGCGCAAGCAGACTCAGCCCCGCCCAGAACCCGCAGCGCGCGGCGGGATGAGGTTGCCCGGCATCGACGTAGCCCCGGTGCGCCCGCTCCAACGCATCCACGTACTCGGAGTCCCGCCCAACCATGTAGGCGCTGCTCGCCAGCGCCTCGAGATCCTCGGGCCGGAGCCCGGAGTGCTCGTCCGCCGCCGAGAGCAGCTCGTACGCCCGCTCCCAGCTCTGCTCCGCGAAGCACTCACGTCCCTGTTCGAGATCCGCGACAGCGTCGACCATGACCCACCCATGTTGCCAGGCCACGGAAATTGGGTAGCACCCGGCCCTCCGCGGCTAGCCTGCCGTGCGTGGCCACCTGGCACCAATTCGAGCGAGACGGAGTCAGCCTCGCCTGCCTCGACTTCGGCGGCGACGGCCCGCCGGTCCTGATCCTCCCCGGCCTCGGCGGCCACGCCGACGAGTGGGCCGAGACGGCCTCCTGGCTGACCGAGCGCGCGAGGGTCCTCGCCCTCGACGCCCGGGGCCAGGGCCACAGCGAGCGCCACCCCGACGACGTCTCCCCCGAGGCCCACGTCGCCGACACCGCCTACGTGATCGACCAGCTCGGCATCGCGCCGACGATCCTGATCGGCCACTCCCTCGGCGGCCAGCGGGCGATCATGCTCGCCGGCGAGCAGCCCGATCTGGTCCGCGCCCTGGTCGTGGTCGACTCGGGGCCCGCGCAGGGCGACGACGAGACGGCGGATGCCGTCGCTGACTACTTCGACGCCTGGCCAAAGCCCTTTTCCACCCGAGAGGCCGCGATCGAGCACTTCGGCGGCCCCTCCCTGCTGGCGGAGATGTGGGCCGACGGCCTGGAGGAGCGCGACGGCGGCCTGTGGCCGCGCTGGGAGGCGGAGGTGATGAACCGGACCATCCGCGAGGCCTTTGGCCGGGACTACTGGGAGCAGTGGGAGGCGATCCGCTGCCCCACGCTCGCCGTCCGGGCTGAGGTGCCCCAGTCCGAGTTCGAGGAGATGGCCGCGCGACTTTCACAGATGCAAATCATGGGACTCGACGGTGCAAAACACGACCTCCATCTGGACCGCCCGGACGAGTGGCACCGAGCCCTCACCGCTTTCCTCGAGAGTTCGGACTGAAACCCGACGCGGCGGAGGACTCGGTCGGCTACGAACCGCCCGAGGAGCCGGGCGCGACAGGCTCCGGCTGACGCTTGACGGCACCCGGTGGGATCCCGTTGACGCGCTTGAACGCCCGGGCGAACGCGGCCTCCGAGCGGTAGCCGAGTCGGTCGGCCAGCTCGGCGACGGTGGCGCCCTCCTGCTGAAGCGCGTCGAGCGCGAGGTTCATGCGCCAGCGGGTCACGTACTGCATCGCGGGCTCCTCGACGAGCTCGGTGAAGCGGGCCGCGAAGGTCGAACGCGACATCGCGAGCTCTTCGGCGAGTGCCGCCACCGTCCAGTTCCGGCTCGGGTCGCGGTGCACGAGCGAGATGGCGCGGCCGATCTGCTCGTCCTGGAGGGCGCCGAGCCATCCGGTTTTGGCGGCCGGGTCGGTCTCGATCCACGAGCGGATCGCCTGGATAACGAGGATGTCGGCCAGCCTGGTGATCACCGCCTCGCCGCCCGGCCGCATCTCGCGCGCCTCGGCCGCGATCAGCTGCAGGGTCGCCTCCATGCGCTCCACCTGCGGCGAGCTCTCGGCATCGATGTGGACGATGTCGGGCAGGATCTCGACGAGGTTGCCCGCCGCCGGATGGTCGAAGCGCACCGCTCCGCACACCAGCGTGGTGGGATCGCCGCCCCCGCCGTGGCGGATGATCTCGTAGCGGTCGCTGACTCGCCGGAGGTCCAGCTCGTCGATCCCCGGCGTCGGCGCCCCCGGCTCACCGCGCAGCCGATGACCCTCGCCGCGGGGCACGAGCGCCAGCTCCCGGGGGCGGACTCGGACCGGCTCGGCCGAGTCGGTCTCGAGCCACAACTCGCCCGAGGTGGGCACGTGAAACCACATGTAGCCGGGCATCGCATCGAGGCTCATCCCCCAGGGCGCCGTCATCTGAGCGTGCGAGTAGAAGGCGCCGTTCATGCGCAGGAAGTGCAGGGCCTCGCCGAGTGGATCGGAGTGCGGCCCCAAGGGGCCGGCGCTGGTGTCCATCGGGCCCAGGGTACGCGCGGCTGTACCTGAAGTCCAGGCTTTCGGACGATCGAGCATGAATTAGCGACTCGCGGCCATAGACAGGCCGAGCATTGGGCCGAATACTGGACACCTGCAAATTGACCCCCAGAGAAAGGAAGCAGACATGACCAAGGGACCTGAGACCACACTTGTGCTCGGCGGCACCGGCAAGACCGGCGCCCGCGTGATCGAGCGCCTGCAGGCGCGCGATCTGCCCGTGCGTGTCGGCTCTCGCTCCGGCGATCCCGCCTTCGACTGGAACGACCGCTCGAGCTGGGAGCCGGCGCTTCGCGGCGCCTCTGCCGCCTACATCTCCTACTACCCCGACCTGGCCGCACCCGGCGCCCCGGAAGCGGTGGCCGCGCTCGCCGACTCGGCACTCGCGGCCGGCACGCGCCGGCTGGTGTTGCTCTCCGGCCGCGGCGAGGAGGAGGCCCAGCGCGCCGAGCGGGCGCTGCAGGACTCGGGCGCCGAGTGGACGATCGTGCGCTGTTCCTGGTTCAACCAGAACTTCAGCGAGAGCTACTTCCTTGATTCGCTGCTCGCGGGTGAGCTGGCGCTGCCCGCGGATGAGGGCGACGAGCCGTTCGTGGACGCCGACGACATCGCGGACGTGGCGGTGGCAGCGCTGACCGAGGAGGGCCACGTCGGCCAGGTCTACGAGCTGACCGGCCCGAGGGCGCTCACCTTCGCCGAGGCGGTGGAGGAGATCGGCCGGGCCTCGGGTCGCGAGCTGCGCTACCAGTCGATCTCGATGGAGGACTTCGAGGCCGGCCTCAGGGCCGAGGATGTGCCCGGCGACGTGGTGGAGCTGCTCCGCTACCTGTTCACCGAGGTACACGGCCACAACACCTCGCTGGCCGACGGCGTGCAGCGGGCCCTGGGCCGCGAGCCGCGCGACTTCGCCGACTACGCTCGTGACGCAGCCGCGCGCGGCGTCTGGAACCGACCGGCGCAGGTCACCTAGCGGCCGGCGCCCGAGACCGAAGGAGAGCAAAATGGACGGCCCCCTGTTCGCGCTGACGCTGCTGACGGCGCTCGGCTGCGGCCTGATCGCAGGCGTGTTCTTCGCCTTCTCCAGCTTCGTGATGCCCGCGCTGGGGCGCCTGCCCTCGGCCGAGGGTATCGCCGCGATGCAGTCGATCAACGTGCTGGCGGTGACCCCGGCGTTCATGACGGCGCTGTTCGGGACCGCCGCGGCCTGCGTCGCGCTGATCGTCTGGATGCTCGTTGCGCCTGAGGGGGACTCGCCGGCGCTGGCGGTGGCCGGCGCCGCCGTCTACCTGGCCGGGGTGGTGGGCGTCACGGCCGCTCGCAACGTGCCGCTGAACAACCGGCTGGCGGCGCTGGAGCGCGGGGACGCGGGCGGGACGACTCTCTGGGACGAGTACCTTCACCGCTGGACCGCCTGGAACCACGTTCGCACGACCGCCTCCCTCGCTGCGGCGGCCGCCTTGACCGTGGTCCTGACCGTCTAGGCTGCGGCCCAGGTCAGATGCGAAAGCTCCAGAGCCAGGGCGTCCATCACATCACCCTCGTCGGGGCCGACCGGCAGACCTCGATCGACTTCTGGGAGGGGCTGCTGGGGATGCCGTTTGTGTTCGAGCAGCCCAACCTCGACAACGAGGACGAGAGCCACCTCTACTTCGATCCCGGCGACGGGCGGCTGATCACGGTCTTCACCAAGGAGGACCGCGACAAGGACCCCGAGCGGACCCCGACCGATCCCGGCTGCGTGCACCACCTCGCCTTCAACCTCAGCCAGGCGACCTGGCACCAGGCGAAGGAGCGGCTGGAGGAGCGCGGAATCGATCCCGCAGTCCGTGACCGCGGCTTTATGGACTCGATCTACTTCACCGACCCGATGGGGCTGCTGATCGAGCTGGCCTCCTACCGCTTCGAGCCGCCCGCCGGACACACCCACGCCGATGTGCTGCTGGAGGCCCACAGGATCAGGGTCGAGCGCGACGACTACAACATCGACCAGGTCCACGTGGCCGACGCGATCGAGAGGCTGGTGGAGCGCTCGCAGGAGACGCTGTCGGAGAATCGCTCACCGAAGAATCCCTACTCGGGCTGACCAGGGCAACCTGCGCCTAAGTAGGCGGAGCGATCCCGGCCTTGCGCGCGGCGCGCATGCGGGTGGCGAGGCTGGCGCAGGCGATCAGGTAGAGCGGCTTCGAGGCGGGCAGGCTGTAGCCCGCTCGGCTGTGGGGAGCGTAGATCACCTCTCCATTCGCTTCCAGCCAGCCGCTGTGGATGCGCTGGTGCTGGCCGAGCATGCGCTGCTGGAAGGCATGCGAGGTGAGGCCCGCGCGGCGACCGCCGGGCGGGACGAGGTTCGGCGGGACGGTCAGCCGGAGGCCCGCCTCGACGGGCTCGGCCACGGTCACGGGCACGACCTCCGGCATCTCGTCTGAGCCACACCAGCCGAGCAGCGTGTGTGGCAGCTTGGCGACGCTCGAGGCCACCTTGCCCACGTCGACGCGCGGCTCGGTGCCCTTGGCCGGCGGCTTCTGTGGAGGCGGCGGCGGGGCGAGTGGGGCGCCGAAGACCTCCGGATCGCCGGTGGCGAGGGTGTCGCGGTAGTAGAGGACGCGCTCGACCTGGATGTTGATCGCGATCCGCTCCCAGTAGTAGACGTGTTGGGTGCGGCCGATCAGGCCCGTCGAGCGCTTTCCGAGATACCGGTTCCACTCCGGCGTGATCGACTCGAGCCAGGCGCGGTCTGGGGTGGTGTCGAATGACGCGCGGCCCTGTACGAGGACGAAGCCCGGGCGGTCGTGGAACGCGTGCTCGCGCGCGTGGTAGGCGACGGCGACGCCGGGGTTGCGGCGCATGCGGTCGAGCTTCTTCCACAGCGCCAGCGAGGAGCTGAGCGTGATGGTGCCGGCCTCGCGGTCGCGAATCCCAAACGGCGCCATCGGCGAGATCAGCACACCCTTGGCGGGTGTCAGATAGGCGAGTCCGGCGGCGAGATCGCCCCCGAGAATCTCGTCGACATCGTCACTCCACTCAACGCTCACGATCCGAACGCTATCGGGCGGTTCGACTCCGTCCCCCGCTAGCCCAGGGCGGGGAGCTCCTGTAGCACCCAGACGTTCCCGTCCGGATCGCTGAAGTGGGCGTGCTTGAAGCCGGGGCGGCCCTCGCGGCCGAGGACCTCGACCTCGCTCACCTCCACCCCGCGCTTGACCAGGCCGTCGCGGACGGCGTCCATGTCGCGGACGGTCAGCTGCAGGCCCTTGAGCGATCCGGGCTCCATCTCGGCCAGGCCGGTGCCGATCACGATCGAGCAGGCGGATCCCGGCGGGGTGAGCTGGACCACGCGACGTTCGTCGCTGATCTGGGTGTCGTGGTCGACGTCGAAGCCGACCCGCTCCTCATAGAAGGCCTTGGCGCGGTCCACGTCCGCTACCGGCACCTGAACGACTTCCAGGCGCAGGTCTACGGGGCCGGGCAGTAG
>CAVZLE010000002.1:0-9739 GCA_963776045.1 uncultured Solirubrobacterales bacterium
CGTTGCGGTCCCGCTCAGGCGGCCACGGCCGTGGGCCCGGCCACGACCCCGTCGTCGTGAAGCTTCCCGATCTCGCCCTCGCTGAGACCGAGGTCATCGGCGAGGATCTGTTCCGTGTGCTCGCCGAGCATCGGGGCGGGCGTGGCCGGCAGGCGGCCGTGCTCGGAGAACAGCAGCGGTGACCCGGCCATGAGGTAGGAGCCGATGCCAGGCTGCTCGACCTGGTCGAACATCGGGTTCTCGGTCGAGCAGCGAGGGTCCTCGTCCACGAGCTGCATGAACGTCTGGTAGGGCCCCCAGCAGACCCCGTGCGCGTCGAAGATCTCGCCGATCTCCTCGAGCGTGTGGGTGATCGTCCACGGCTTGAGGATGGCCCCTAGAACCTCGCGCGCGGCGAAGCGGTCGCCCTCCTTGGAGAGGTCCACGCCCATCGCCTCCTCGACCAGCTCGAAGGCCGCGTGGAGGCCGGTCGCGTCGACCAGCGCCTTCCACTGGTGGGGGGTGAGCGCGACCACCATCACCCGCCGGTCATCGGCCGTGAGGAAGTCGCGCCCGAAGGCGCCGTAGAGGTAGTTGCCCTCCTTCTGGCGCTCGCGGCGGCAGAGCTGCGCCTCGGCGATCTTGCCGAGGCTCCCGACCATTGCGAAAGCCACGTCGGAGAGCGCGACGCTCACAAGCTGGCCCTCGCCGCTGCGGCTGCGATGGCGCTCGGCCGCCAGCACCCCGGCGGCCGCAAGCGTGCCCGTGATGGCATCCCAGGCCGGGAGCAGGTGGTTGAACGGAACGCCCAGGTTCCGCGGACCCGTCGCCCACGGGAACCCCGTCGCCGGGTTGACCGTGTAGTCCACAGCGGAGCTGCCGTCATGGTTGCCCGTGATCGCGGCCATGATCAGGTCCTTGCGGTGCTCGCACAGCGCCTCGTAGGAGAGCCAGCCCTTCTGGGGGAAGTTGGTGAGCAGGATGCCGGCATCCTCGCCAGGGGAGGCGATCAGCGCCGTCAGCAGCTCACGCCCGCGATCCGACCGCAGGTCGATCTGAATCGAGCGCTTGCCCTTGTTCAGCCCGGCCCAGAACAGGCTCGTGCCGTCGTCGGTGACGGGCCAGCGGTTGCGGTCGAGGCCGCCGCCGATGTTGTCGAAGCGGATCACGTCGGCTCCCATCTGCGCCAGCGTCATGCCACCCAGCGGCGCGGCGACGTACGCCGACCCCTCCACGACCCGCAGTCCATCCAGGATTCCGTTCATTGACCCTCCTCAGGGGAGGACACCGACGAACTCCCAGTCGAGCACCTGCTCGGGAGGATCATCGGTCCCTCGGTCGGCGTGGACGATGGCACGAAGGTCGGCGAGGGTCGCGTCGCGGCCCTCGAGCCGCTCGATAGCCGTGACGGTGAGCTCGGTGCTGAGCACGTCGCCCTCGAACACGGGCGCCGAATGCTCGCAGCTCCGCCACGCCACGATCGTCGCCAGCCCCGGGAGCGCGCGGGTCGCATGCGCGGCGGCGATCGAGATCGTCTGGCCCCCGTATACGAGCCGGCGCCCGTGCGCGCCCGCGGCGGCGTCGCGGTGGGTCATCGCGACGTTCAGGGTGAGGCGCGCGAGCTCGGGTGAGGTGGTCACGCTCTCTCGACCCTCGATCTCGAACACGTCGCCCGCCGCGGGCACTGCGGCGCCGTCAAGGCGCGGCCGCATCGCGTCGTAGTCCCAGGCCGGCACCGCTGCCTCGACCTGCACCGGGTCCAGTTCCTTCGAGAACTCGTCGAAGCCATCTGCGTGGCCGGTGGCGGCCCCGGCGTCGCGCAGCGGGATCATCGGGCAGCGGTAGAAGTCGAGGACGGGCTCGGAGCGCTGGTTGTGAGTCTGGATGCGAAGGACCGCCAGCCCCGAGGCGCTGCCGTCCGGGCGCGGGCGGTTCTGTTTCAGCGCCACGACCTCGGTCCGGGTCCGAAGGGTGTCGCCTCGGAAGACCTGGCGGATCAGGATGAGACCACGGTAGAAAAGGTTGCCGAGGACACGCTGCGTAGGGACCGTGGACTGCCCGATCGCCACGTCGCAGACCAGGTTGGGGTGCACGAGGGCGTCGGGGGAGCCCGTCACCTGCTCGCTGAGGGGCGCGTCGAGCGGGAGCAACATCCGGTCGCCGGCGATCGCCTGGTGCAGCGCCGCGTGCCCCCAGGTGAGGGTGAGCCCGGGCGCGTCGAAGACCGCTCCGCGTTGGAGATCCTCGAAATAGGGGCCACCGACGGCCACCCGCCGCTCTTCCAAACCGCGCTCCTCCCAGAGTTTGAGGCGAGTGAGACTAAAGGAGGACATATGCTCGTGCCCGAATGAGGTCCCGGCGCTCCTGCCTCTCCGTCCCGGCTCAGCCGCCGCGCAAGCTTGAGAAGGGCACGCTTCTCGCCCCCGACGAGGTGGTCATCGACCTCGAGGACTCGGTGCCGCCCGCACAGAAGGACGAAGCGCGGAGCGCGGTGGTCGCCGCGCTCACGAACGCGAACTGGGCCGCGGCAACGGTGAGCGTCCGCGTGAACGCCCGGGGCTCCGCCTGGTTCGAGGCCGACCTGGAGGCGCTCGCCGCGGCGGACGGGCGGTTGGACTCGGTGATCGTGCCCAAGGTCGAGGCCCCCGAGGACCTCCTGGAGGCACAGCGGCTCCTGGCCAGAGGCGGCCGTGAGCGTCCGGTCGGACTGCAGGCAATCATCGAGTCCGCCCGAGGCCTGCGCGACGCGGGGGCGATCGCCGAGGCGACCGAGGCGCTGGAGGCGCTCCTCCTCGGGCCCGCCGACATGAGCGTGTCGCTTGGCTTCCCCTCCCCGGAGGAGGGTCCGCGCTGGGATTTCGTGCGCGGCGGCGTGCTCGTGGCGGCCCGGGCAGCGGGCGTGCAGGCGATCGACGGCCCGTTCCTGCAGATCGCAGACGCCGCGGGGCTGGCCGCCTCGGCCGGACGCGCGCGCGAGCTCGGGTTCGACGGGAAATGGGCGCTTCACCCCGACCAGGTCCAGCCCTTGAACGACGCGTTCTCCCCCACCGCCGCCGAGGCGGAGCTTGCCCGGGCCATCCTTGCCGCCCTTCAGTCCTCGAGCGACGGGGCCGTGATGCTCGACGGCGAGATGATCGACGAGGCCTCCCGGAAGCGGGCGCACGCGGTGCTCGCCCGGGTGGCGGCCGGGGAGGCGGGCACGCCCACGCCATGAGGTGGGTGCGGGAGTTCTCCGAGGGCTCCCGCGAGGAGCGCGAGCTACTGGGCGGCAAGGGTGCCGGGGTTGCCGAAATGACGCGGGTGCTGGGCCCCGACCGCGTCCCGGCCGGGTTCACGATCACCACGGAAGCCTGCGTGGCGTACATGCGCGGTGGGCGCTCGCTCCCCGATGGCCTCGAGGAGGAGGTGAATGCCGCGGTCGGCGCACTCGAGCAGCGCGTGGGGAAGTCGCTGGGCGACCCCGCCGACCCGCTGCTGGTCTCGGTTCGGTCGGGTGCGCGCGTTTCGATGCCCGGGATGCTCGACACGGTGCTGAACCTCGGCCTGAACGACGACTCCGTGGCCGGCCTGGCCACAACCACCGGCGGCGAGCGGTTCGCCTGGGACTCCTACCGCCGGTTCGTGCAGATGTTCGGGAACGTTGTGCGCGGGATCGGAGGCTCGGTCTTCGAGGGCGCACTCACTACGGCCCGGGAGGCCGCCGGCGCCGTGGCCGACAGCGACCTGGACGCCTCCGAGCTCCGCGACCTGACTGCGCAGTTCCGGCGCGTCTATGAGCGGGAGACCAGCGAAGAGTTCCCGGCCGACCCGGCCGAGCAGTTGCGCCAGGCGGTCATCGCGGTGTTCGACTCCTGGGACGGCGAGCGGGCCGTCGCGTATCGGCGGATCAACGGGATCCCCGACGACTGGGGCACCGCGGTGAACGTCCAGCAGATGGTGTTCGGTAATCGCGGCGAGCGCTCCGGGTCCGGCGTCGCGTTCAGCCGTGATGAGCGCACCGGCGCGCCCGGGCCCTCCGGCGACTTCCTCGCGAACGCTCAGGGCGAGGACGTGGTCGCCGGCGTCCGCGATCCGGAGGATCTCTCAGCGCTGACGGAGCGGATCCCCGAGGCCCACGCGCAGTTGATGCGCGACCTGCGCCAGCTCGAGTCCCACTACGGCGACATGCAGGACGTGGAGTTCACGATCGAGGAGGGGAGGTTGTTCCTGCTCCAGACCCGCGCCGCGAAGCGACCGGCGCAGGCCTCGGTGCGCTTCGCCGTGGACGCCGTGAACGAGGGGCTCCTGAGCCGTGAGCAGGCGCTCATGACCATCGACGCCGAGGCGCTCGAGGCGCTGCTCCACCCCATCCTTGACCCCTCGCACGACTTCGAGGTTCTCACGAGAGGGGTACCCGCCTCGCCGGGCGCCGCGAAGGGAGCGATCGTCCTGAGCGCGCCCGAGGCGGTCCGCCGGGCGGCCGCGGGCGAGGACGTGATCCTGGTGCGCCCGTTCACGGAGGCGGACGACATCGCCGGCTTCCACGCCGCCCGCGGGATCCTCACGGCGCAGGGCGGGAAGGCCTCCCACGCCGCCCTGGTCGCGCGCGGGATGGGGCGCCCCTGTGTGGCCGGCGCCTCCGAGGTGAAGGTGGACGCGGAGACCCAGCGGGTGCGGATCGGCAACGCCGAGCTGGCGGCCGGCGACCGGATCGCGATCGAGGGCACGACCGGCCGGGTGACGGCCGACGACGTGCCGCTGGTAGAGCCGGGGATAGGCGAGGAGTTCGACGAGGTGCTGCGCTGGTCGGATCAGCTGCGCCGCCTCGGTGTCCGAGCCAACGGGGACACGGCGGAGGACGCCGCGAAGGCGCGCGAGCTGGGCGCCGAGGGCATCGGCCTGTGCCGCACCGAGCACATGTTCTTCGGCGACGACCGAGGCGAGCTGGTGCGCGGTATGTTCGTCGCCGCCGCCCGCTGGCGGCGCGCCGAGGTCGCCGCCGCGGCCGAGGGCGCGCCCGCTTCGCCGGAGCTCGAGAGCGCCCGCGGTGAGTTCCACTCCGCGCTGGAGGAGCTGGGAGCACTCCAACGCACCGACTTCGTCGCGATCCTGCACGAGATGCGCGGGATGCCCGTCACGGTGCGCCTGCTGGACCCACCGATGCACGAGTTCCTGCCCCTCGAGCACTTCGAGGCAGAGGTGCGGCGCCTGGAAGCCGCCTCCGACGACCGGCTCACCCACGCTCGGGAGGCACGCGAGATCGTCCGCGACCTGCAGGAGGCGAATCCGATGCTGGGGACGCGGGGAGTGCGGCTGGCGTTCCTCTACCCGCAGATCTACGAGATGCAGGTCCGGGCCGTGATTGCCGCAGCCGCCGAGGCCGCTGAAGCCGGGGACTCGCCTCTGGTGGAGATCATGATCCCGCTGGTCGCCTACGAGACCGAGCTCCGCCAGCTCCGCGAGCACGTGGTCAACGTCGCCGAGGAGGCCCGGGAGGCGGCCGGGCATCCCGTGCCGTACTCCGTGGGGACGATGATCGAGCTCCCACGAGCCTGCCTGATCGCCGGCCACATCGCCCCGCAGGCCGACTTCTTCTCGTTCGGGACGAACGACCTCACTCAGACCACGATCGGTCTCTCCCGCGACGACGTCGAGGGGAGCTTCATGCCGTCCTACCTCGCCGGGCGGATCATCGACCGCAGCCCGTTCGAGGTAATCGACGGGCCAGGGGTCGGAGAGCTGGTGCGGATCGGAGCCGAGCGCGGCCGCGCGGCGAACCCCGACCTGAAGCTCGGCGTGTGCGGGGAGCACGGTGGCGACCCGGTGAGCATCCGGTTCTTCGAGGAACTGGGGCTCGACTATGTGAGCTGCTCGCCGTACCGGTCCCCGATCGCCCGGGTCGCCGCGGCGCAGGCCGCGATCGCGCAGGCCGCATAGCCATCACCACCGTGCGGCGATAGGCTCGCGGCCGAATGGGCTTCCTCACGCCGACCCCGCCGCCGTTCGACGTCGAGGAGTGGAAGGCGAAGCCACACCTCGCTCGGATCAAGCCGCTCGCGCAGGACTGGGCGATCAACGGATTCGGCACGCCCACCGCCGTCTACCTCCTATACGCGGTGAAGCTGGTCATCTTCTCGTTCGGGGCTGCGCTGACGATCTCCGCGACCACCGCGGGGCTCGGCGGCCTCGGCGACTTCTCCCAATGGTGGACGCAGCCGATCGTGTTCCAGAAGCTGGCCGTGTGGACTCTCCTTTGGGAGGTCCTCGGCCTGGGCTGTGGCTCGATGCCCTTGACCTTCCGCTTCCAGCCGCTAATCGGGAGCGTCCTGTATTGGCTGCGCCCCGGCACCGTGCGTCTCCCGCCGTGGCCCGACAAGGTGCCCTTCACCCGGGGCAACACGCGCACGATCTTCGATGTCGCCCTCTACGCCGGCGTCCTCGTGCTCGGGTTCATCCTGTTGCTTTCGAATGGCGACCCGGTCGCCGGACTGGCGGCGGGCCGGCTCGATCCGTCGATCGTGGCGGCGCTGCTCGGGGTGCTGGCGCTCCTCGGCCTGCGCGACAAAGTGTCCTTCCTCGGTGCCCGCACCGAGGTCTACGGCCTCATGCTGCTGGTCTCGCTGTTCCCGGTCGAGAACTTCATCGTCGGCTGGCAGATCGCGTTCGTCTGCATCTGGTGGGGCGCGGCCGCTTCGAAGCTCAACCGCCACTTCCCGTTCGTGGTGTCGGTGATGATCTCCAACACCCCCTGGAACCGCTCGCGCAAGGCCAAGGCGGACCTCTACAACAGCATGGAGGATCTGCGCCCCTCCAGGAAGGCGGCGCTCGCGGCCCACCTGGGGACGGTGATGGAATTCGGCCTTCCCTTCCTGCTCCTGGTGACGCAGGGCGGGACGATCGGGACGCTGGCGGTGATCGGGATGATCATCTTCCACGTCCACATCACCTCTACGTTCCCGCTGGCCGTTCCACTCGAGTGGAACCTGTTCATGATCTTCGGGCTGCTCTTCCTCTTCGGGCACTACGGGGACGTGCCGTTCTCAACGCTGGACGATCCCCTGCTGATCGCGGGCCTGCTCTTCTTCGGGGTCTTCATCCCGGTGCTGGGGAACTTCAAGCCGGAGTGGATCTCGTTCCTGCCCTCGATGCGCTACTACGCGGGCAACTGGGCGACGAGCGTGTGGCTGTTCAACAAAGCGTCCGGGGCCGAGGAGACCCTCGACACCTCGATCAAGAAGGTCGCCCGAATCGTTCCCGAGCAGCTCGCGAACGTGTACGACCGCGAGACGGCCGAGCTCCTCCTGAACAAGGGGCTGGCGTTTCGCGCCATGCACAGCCACGGCCGGGCCCTGACGGGGCTACTCCCCCATGCCGTCGATGACGTCGAGGCCTACTACGTCCGCGAGGGTGAGCTCATCTCGAATGTGGTGAACGGCTGGAACTTCGGCGACGGGCACTTCCACGACGAGCAGCTGCTCGAGGCGGTCCAGGAGCGCTGCCACTACAAGCCCGGCGACGTTCGGATCATCACGCTCGAATCGCAGCCGGCGCACGTCCAGCGCCAGCGCTACCGCATCTTCGACGCAGCCGATGGGCTGCTCGAGGAGGGGTTCGTGAACGTCGCCGACATGGTCGCTCGCGGGCCGTGGCTCGAGGAGAAGTGGGACTTCCCCGCGGAGGTCATCCACTCGGCTCGGGGCCGGGCCGGCGCGACCCCGGTCGGTTGAGCGACGCGGTCATCGTCGGGGCGGGCCCGAACGGGCTCGCCGCCGCGGCTGCGCTCGCGCGGGAGGGCGTGAGCGTCCGCGTGCTCGAGGCCGCCGGGACGATCGGCGGCGGCACGCGGACAAGCGAGCTCACGGTTCCCGGAGTACTCCACGACGAGTGCTCCGCGGTGCACCCCATGGCGGTGGGGTCGCCCGCGCTGCGCTCGCTGAAGCTCGAGCGCTACGGGCTGGAGTGGCGCTGGCCCGAGGTCGACCTGGCTCACCCGCTGGACGACGGGAGCGCCGGCGTGATGCTCCACTCGATGGACGCAACCGTCGAGGCCCTGGGCGACGACGGGTCGGCATGGCGCGGCGTCTTCGGCAGGCCGGCGAGGGCGTTCGAGGGCCTGAGCGACGATCTCATGCGGCCGGTCCTCCATTTCCCACGCCACCCCGTGAGCCTGATCCGCTTCGGCATTCCCGCGGCAACGCCGGCGACGCTCCTCGCGAAGCGGTGGAGCACCCCCCAGGCCCGGGCGCTCTTCGGCGGCGTGGCGGCCCACGCCATTGCGCCGCTCACCCGCCCGATGAGCTCTTCGGTCGGGACCGCGCTGATCTGCGCCTGCCACACGTGGGGCTGGGCGGTGGCGCGAGGTGGCTCGCGTTCGATCACCGACGCCCTCGCCTCGTACGTGACGGCCCACGGCGGCACGATCGAGACCGATGCTCAGGTCACCTCGCTGGACGAGCTCGGGCGACCCGATGCCGTGATGCTCGATCTGGCGCCGTCGGGCGTGGCTTCGGTGGCCGGCGACCGCCTCCCGCCGCGCATCCGCCGCAGCTACGAGCGCTACCGCCGCGGACCGGCCGCCTACAAGGTCGACCTCGCCGTGGAGCGAGGTGTGCCGTGGGCGAACGAGGCCTGCCGGCGGGCTGGCACCGTCCACGCCGCGGGGTCGTTCGAGGAGATCGTCGCGGCCGAGCGCGACGTCAACCGGGGCCGAATGCCCGAGCGGCCGTTCGTCCTCGTCGGCCAGCAATACCTCGCGGATCCTGAGCGCTCCAACGGCGACGTGCACCCCGTCTGGTCCTACGCGCACGTGCCCAACAGCTTCGAGGGCGATATCACCGATGCCGTGATCGGCCAGATCGAGCGCTTCGCCCCTGGGCTGCGCGAGCGCATCGTCGCGATGGCTGTTCGGACCCCGGCCGAGTTCGCCGCCTACAACGCGAACTACGTGGGCGGGGACATCATCACCGGGGCGAACTCACCGGTGCAGACGGTGCTGCGCCCACGCCTCGCGCTCGACCCGTATGCGACCGGCATCCCGGGCGTCTACATCTGCTCGGCGGCGACCCCGCCCGGCGCGGGCGTCCACGGGATGAACGGATACAACGCGGCGCTCTCGGCGCTGCGGCACCTGGCCCGGACTTAGCTCAGGCCTGGAGCTGCCAGTCGAGGAGGCCGAGCTCGGTCGGACAGGGCTGGGTCATCGCCAGCTGCTCGCCGGGCTCGGCGGCGTCCGTCCCCAGCCAGGCCCCGATCACCGCGAAGACGCGCTGCGGATCGAGATCCGGATGCACGCTCACCGACAGGAGGTGCTCGTTCGCCTGCGCGATGCACAGCCCGTAGGCGGGGAACATGCGGTTGAGCTGCGCCACCAGCTCGAAGCCCTCCCCCGGCTCGGTCGCCGCGACCAGGTGGACGTGCCCGCTTGCCACGACGACCTCGAGGATCGGCCGCACGCCGTGCTCGTCCTCGTCGCCGAGGCGGACGATGTCACCGAAGTTGAGGCCGTCGACGAGGAAGGGGACGCTCGCGAGCACGGCCTGGTCGGGATCGGCGGGATCCGGCAGCGCGTTCAGGACCTCGCTGCAGACGGGGATCTCGTGCTCGATTACAGGGGCTACGACGCGGACCGTGTCCACGTCCGTTGATGTCTGTTCGTTTCTCATGCGAACAGACGTTCCCAAGCGCGTCGGACGGAACCGCGGGCCTGCAACGGAAGTTGCGGGACGTGCGTGATCGCCCCACAAGAACGACGAAACCCCGCGCTCGGGCGGGGTTCGTAAAG
>CAVZLE010000003.1:0-821663 GCA_963776045.1 uncultured Solirubrobacterales bacterium
ACGACAGTTCCTCTCCCTCCGCCAAGACGCCCTGTCGGGATATTCTTTTTCACCGCGTTCATCGGGGGCGAAAGCCCGCAGAATGCGGCCATTCCTGGCGAATTGTCCGAACCACCGACACCGGCCGAGGGCCCGTTTCGGGCCCTTTTTCGTCTCTCTCGGCCCACTTTCTCCGAAGCAACCGAACCACGGCCATTTTGGTACGGATGTTGAAAGCTCGATAATTCAACGGGTTGGAGGGCGCCCGAAGGGGGTCGGGTTTGAAAAAACTCCGCTCAGGCGAGGTAAGCTGGGATCGAACAGTCCGGTTCGGTACCGGGCTCTGGCCCGATCGCCGCCGTGCAAATCCCACCGCAACGTCTCTTGCACTTGGATCGCCGACCCGTTCATTCCGCGCCGCACGTCGCTGGGCCGGTCGCGAGCCACACCACTCACTTGCCGTCCAGCCCCGCCTGCCCCCGGCAGTTCGATCACGCCGTGCCCCTGAGTCTCCAACCTCGCATAGCCTCGACCGCCGGCAACATCCCAGCGACCAGCTGTCGTTTCTCCTCGTCCGACCAGCGCCGGCGCGCTGCCCTCGAAAAATCCGTCCCGCGACATTCCCCCGGTTCAATGGTCGAACGACCCCATTGTAAGACCAGTCGGCAACCACGACCCTCGGAACCCCTCTTGCGCAAGGCGGCCTTCGCCGGACCGATACGGCGGGTCCCCCAGTACAGGAAATGCTTTAGCCCCGACGATAGCGATTTTGGCTCATTTCGCCTTGCGCCGGGGTACCGACAGCGCCTCCTGGGTCTTCGGATACCCTTCCGGTGCGATCGCCGCCCTCGGCTCCTCCTCGTCTAGACTGAGCTTTTGCAACACCGCCGCGACCGCGGGGTCAAACGGCGGCACGACGAGTTCCTCGTTCAGCCAGTCACGGACGATCTGCTGTAGGACCAGCTTTTCGTCATGGTTGAAAGATACGCTCTCTTTGGTAGCAGGCATGCGTCCTCTCCTGATAGCTCATCAGTGGAAGGGGCCCATAGGACTTAAATGGTGATCCGCGTGCCGTCGAAGCGGGTCAGGCCAAGGCCGCTGAACTCGTTGTAGCAGAGCTTTTGCTCCTCCAGCAGGTGGATGGCAACCGCTTCGCCCAGCCTGACGGATTTGGTGTAGTCCGTGCGCCAATGGACGCCGGCCATGTTGCGGCCGATCGCGATGTTCGCCGCAACCTTGTTCAATTCGCCGCCGACGGTGAGCCGGCGCGTTCGGGACCGTGACCAGGCCGGTGCCGCCTGTATCGCTGACCACCGTGGCGCCCGGCAGCACGAAAAGGAACTTCGTCGAACCATGCCTTCAGGATCGTTACGCAGGCGCCAGCGACCGTGGCGTGGCCCGCGCCATAGGCAGGGATGCATCGGCGAGCCCTCGCGGAACGCCATCGGCAGGAGGAAGGTGCCGACACCGCCGGTCATGGCGGCGTTGTGCGCCTGGACCAGTACCGCGATCGTTCCGGGCCCGGTCGCCAGGATCTCCGCATGGAGCGGGTAGCTCCCGGCGCTGGTCAGTTGATTGTGAATCAGCCCGCCCATGGCCTCGGGGCGCAGACGCCGGTGGACGTACCATTTCTGGAACCACACCGCCTTGAGGGCGCGCGTCGCCACCTCGGTGACCAGGCTCAGGATGTGCGGCCCGCCAAATGTCCCGAAGCCGGTCTGGACGGTCGAATTCGTGTAGGGATGGGCCGGATCGAACCGCGCGCCCAGATCCAGGAGAATAAGGCAGGCGTTCAGATACGCCTCGTACAGCGCGTCGAAGTGAACGTAGGTGGCCAGATCGCGCATGTTGCGGATGTAGCGGCGCGTGGGGTCGAAGGTACCCGGCGGCAGGATCGACGTCCAAGCCGTTCTGGATGGCGAGCCACTCGGGGAAGGCCATCATGTAGTCCTGACCCGTGACCGCCGTCCGCTGGCGCTGGCCGATGCGCAGCGTGCCGAAGGTGATCGGGCGGAGCAGGAACTGCGAGACATAGGGACCGGCGAGGTCGCCTGGCGTCATGCCCCGAAAGATGGTCTGGGGCGTCACGTTGCCGCCATCCTTGGGGCCGCGGAAATCGCTGAAGCCGCTCAGCGATGCAGCGGCGGCAGCGACGTCCGCATTGGCGCCAAAATCGGAGAAATGCACGTCCCGGAGGAGCGCCATCCAATAGAGTCGGCTATCTCGCCAGCCGCTTCGGCGCTGTCGATCCGCGGCGCGGGTGGCATGGCCAGCGCGTGCGCGTCCGGCCCTTGGAGGTCGAAGGCCAAGCCCGCCTGCGGGTTGACCAGCGGCCGGCTGTTGGGGGCGAGAGGAATGGCCTCGAAATCGGCCGGGTCGCCGCTGTCCAGCGCGCGGCGCAGCGCTCGATAGTCGCTGGGGCTGGCGTCGCCCTCAGCATTGTGTTGCAGCCCTTTGTGGAAATTGCCGATGTAGCTCAGCTCGCCGGCGGCGTTCCGGTAGTCGGACTCGTCGCCGTTGTTGAGGTGGCTCGGATGTAGCCGACGAAAGGCGAGTTCGGCCGCCTCCTGGCGAACCGCTCTCGCCGCAGTTTGGCGACTAATCATGGATTCACTTCCCCAATAATGCTGCGCGCGCGAAAACCGGCGCGTTCACTAGGAGGCAGGATAGCGCCTGCGCAGAGCAAACCAGTGTGAACCGGTTCACACCTGGCGTGACAAAAAAGCCGGAGATCTGCTCTGTGCTCGGTCGAGCTTGACCCACTCCGGCGCAGCAGGCAAGCCCTGCCGCTCGCTCCACTCGCATCGTGGATCTTGAAACCTCACAATCGTAACTATCCGATCCAAAGGAGTATGGCCCAGTAGTGGAAAATATGGGAATTCGGCTCATCCCGGAACGCCCGAAAGACGCTCTGAGGAACCCTCATCCTCCTGCATCGCCCGAAAAGAAAACTCGCGGGACATCCAAAAGATTGGGAGTAGCTGTGAGGCGGCTCACAGACCGCGCGGCCAAAACGCCGCATGGTTGACCCGTTCAAAGTTGCTCTCTTGTGGATGGCGAATAGACGCCAATCGATACTTGCGGAGAGGAGTATTTCACATGACAAAATACATGACGCGCGCGTTCGCTCTCATTGGCGACGGAATCTTCCCGCTGGTCGGTTCCGGCGCCGCCGCGATCATTCTCATCAGCCTGTCGGTGTTCCCGCTCTAGCGCTCCGGATTGGCCGCAAAGGCGCGTACGCCGGGACCAGCCGGATCTCAGGGCAACTCGCCGGTGATTGAGGGGCGGGCAGGAGCGCGCCCAAAACTGCCGGTAGCGGCGACGCCAGCCCTGCGCCAAGCCGCGTCGCGCTAGGGACGAGCCGCGCGTTCGCCTGCCTGGCCTTCGGCCAGGCAGGCCTGCTCCCTCGGCCTGGGGCCCTCGCCGCGCCTTCGTGCCGGATGATAGAATTGGCCGCGTTTGGCGCGATCGATTGGAGACCGAAAAGATGAAATCACTTTCCATAGCTCGGGTCGGCCAGGCTAGCAATCGCGCTCAGAAACTCCTCTGGGCAAAGACGTGGTCGGTCGACGCCAAGTTGTGCCTTCGTTTTTTCCTCCTCCTGCGTCTGCTGGGTTTGCTTCTTTTCTCTCTGCGGCCCGAGGCCAGTCTGGCGCACGAGGCCTGGTTGCTGACGCCGGAACAGATCGCCGCGCGGAACGCCCAGCCCAAGCCGGAACTGTTCACCCGGTTCGGCGCCACCAATCTTATGATGACGCTCGCCGCGGCGCTGTTCATCCTCGGCTGCGTGCGCCTTGGCGCGCCCGCCGCGCGGGAACCCTTCCCCGGCATGCAAGAGCGGCTCGCGTCGTACGGCGAGCACGCCGCCTTCGTCCTGCGCCTCTGCCTCGCCATCACGCTGATCATGGCTGCGCTAGGCCTGCACCCGAGACATGGCGCCCAGGTTTTCCAGGCGGCGACACTCGGCATGCCCGACCTGGAACTGAGACTCCTCGGCGAAAATTGGGACTGGCTTGCCCTGGCACAGGCGCTGATCGCTGTGGCCCTGCTGCTCGGTATGTGGGTACGGGCGGCCGCGGCGGCCACCTTGGGGGTCACCGCGCTCGGCCTTGGCCTGTTCGGCGTGGCGATGCTCGCCTACGCGGGTGCCCTTGCGGCGGCCGCGCTCTACCTGCTGCTCGTTGGGGCTGGCCGGCCCTCCCTACCGGCGCCGGTGCTCCCGGGCACGGGAAAGGTCGTCGCCTGGCTGGCGGACCAGCCGCCGGAGCGGGCGCAGTTCCTCCTGCGCGTTCTGACCGGCGCGAGCTTCCTTTATGCCGGCGTCTACTACAAAGTGTTGCAGCCGAACCTGGCGCTCGGCATTCTTGTGGACGGCGGGGTTCCGACATTCGGCCTCACGCCCGAGGTCTTTCTGCTCGGCATGGCCATCGTCGAGGTCTTGGCGGGGACGCTCATCCTGGCCGGCCTCCTGTTGCGCTCGATCGCGTTGTTTCTGTTCGCCGCCTTCTTCTTCTTCAGCACGGTGCTGGGCGAGAACGCCCTCGGCCACGTATTGTTCTATGGCTTGCTGTTCGCCCTCACGACCAACGGCCCCGGCCGCTGGTCGGGCCGGGTTGCCAAGGACCGGTCCGCCCGCATTGTTGTCCTCGGGGCGAGCCCCGCGGGCATCCACTGTGAACGAAGCTGGATCGGCTCTTGGGCTCCTGCACCAATGTCCAAATCACCTTGGTCCACGGTGAGACTTGTCTTCCAGTTTGAGCCGCTCCTGGCGGAGGTCGTCGCCGGCAGCGTTCAACCCGGGAGCGTCGTCAACCCAATCCGGCGCATCGCCCTGCGCTGCCGTTTCATGCACGGGGAGGTCGCCGCCATCGACCCGGTGGCGCGATTGGTCCGAGTAAGGCCGGCTACAGGCGGCGCCGAGGACCTCAACTACGATCGGTTGATCATCGCCCAGGATCTTGAGGACGACTTCGCTGCCATCCCGGGCTTGCTGGACCACGCCCTCCCAATCCGCACGGTTGGGCACGCGCTCGTCCTGAGGCGACGGGTGCTCGAATGCTTGGAGCGGGCAGAGGCGGCCAACGGACCACGGCGGGCAGCCTTCCTGACGTTCATTGTTGTCGGCGGCGGCGTCCGAGGCGCCACCATAGCAGCGGCGCTCCGGGCGCTCCTCGGCTCTGCGCTGGCCTCGTACGGAGGTATCCAGCGGGAAGAGCCGCGCGTCCTGCTGTTCACAGGGGAGGAACACGGTATTGCTGGGCTCGATCCTGCGCTCGGCCGGCGCGCCCGCCGCGCTCTCCGCGAGAGCGGCGTTGAGATCTTAGCCGGCGAGACGCCGACGACCGTGACCGCCGGAGGCATAGTCCGTCGATCGGGCGAGAGGATCGCCTGCGGCACCTTGGTCGGGGCGCTCGCCGTCCTGCCCGGGGCCCTCGCGCCCCTGGCGGCCAAGTGCGCCGCCGACCGGCTCACGACCGACGAGTTCCTGCGCCTGCAAGAGGCTGACGACGTCCTGGTCGTCGGGGAGTGCACGGGCCCCACCTTGCCCTGGCGGGCGATGCGGACAGGACGGCACGCGGCGCATAACGCATGGGCCGCGACGCAGGGCCGGCCGCTCGAACGGTGGGTGGAACGGTGCCCGGTGCTGCGCGTCGTCGGCCTCGGCCGGCGAGCATCGGCCAGCGTGATCGCCGGCGTCTGTTTCGGCGGACTCCCAGCCTGGCTGCTCGCGCGGTTCGCCTGCCTCTCCACCTTGCCCGGCCTGGAGCGCAGCCTGAGGGTCGTCCTCGATTGGCTCCTGAACGCCGTGTTCCGCGGCGACATCGCGGTCCTGTCACCGCGGCCGACGCCGCCATCGATCGGCGCAGACAGCGCGATCGTGCGCCGGATCCGGGTCGAAGGGCGTGTGACGGACTGGCCCGGCATCCCCCTATCGGTCGAAGGACCGAGTTAGCGAAGGGCGCTCCGACGGCTTCGCCGGGGATCGCACTCCTCGCCGGCCGGGCGTCCGATGCCTGAGGTGATGCGCGCCGACTTTTGCCCGGCCTCAACACTTCCCGCTTGTCGGCCCTTGGCCAATCCTCAGAAGGAGGATGGCAAACGGGGTGAGCCCCCGGGGGGGTCCAAGGAGCAGCCGGCGGAGCATGCGGCGTGTGCGTGGGCCGCGGCATACGACGTCGGCCGCCAGGCAGGTGAGCGGCAGGAGCCGGCAGACGGTCATCCTCTCGAGGAGAACCGGAGAACCGAACGTTCGACGAGTTCCCGGAGAGGCGTCGCCTTCGTACGCCCCGGTGCTCTGCAAGGCCGATTACGTCGACGACCTTCAGCATCGAACGCGTTCACCCGGACTTCATCGACGCCACCCTGGAGTTCGGGGCTGGGGACACCGTGCGCTGCAGGACGGTTCGGCTGCTGGGACCCCGGCGAGGTCGAAGCGCGACAGCGGATGATCGCGGTCGAGCGCATCCCTTGAGCAGGTCCGCGTCAATTGCTGAAGCCCAACCTCTCCCGCTGATGCGTTCCAGGCCAGCGGCCCGTTCCCCAGCATCTCAGCCAGCCTCAGCCCCTTCGGCTGCCGCCCGTCGAGGATCGCCTCGACGATGTCCGGCGCCAGGCAGGTGAGCGGCAGGAGCCGGCAGACGTAGGCGTCCGTGACGCCCTCCTGCTCCGCGAGGTCGGTGATCGACTTCGCCTGACCGCTCTCGATCTGCCGCCGCCAGCGGTGCGCGCGGACGAGCGCCTTGATCAGCGTCTCGTCGCGGCGCGGCTTCGGCGTCGGCGCCGCCACGCCCTCCGGCGTCATGATCAGCTTCCGGCCGCCGCGGCGCTGCAGCCGGATCGGGATGCGGATGGTCAGGGTGTCGACCTCGAGAGCCCGCGCGCTCGGTCATTACTCTGCGGCCTCCAGCAAGGGTTCGGACGCGGCCAGAGCGGGAGCCTCCTGGTCCGCCAGCTCCGCGACGAGGCTGCGAATCCCGGCGGCATGCAGCGTGACGGAGATGCCGTCGGGCGCGACGTCGATCCGCTCGATCAGCAGCCGCAGGATGCGCGCCTGCTCGGCCGGGTAGAGCTCGTCCCACACCGGCTCGAGCGCGCCGAGGGCTTCGATGACCTCGCCCTCCTCGAGCTCGGTGTCCTCAGCCGCGCCGTTCTCCCGGCGCACCGCGGTGATGGTCCGCGCGACCAGCTCGGGCGACGCGAGCAGCCGACGCACCTGCCCGAGCACCGAGCCCCTCGACCTCGCTGGCGGCGATCGAGCGCACCGGGCAGGTGTCGTGGCCCCTGCGGCTCGCCCCGAGGCAGACGTAGTAGCGGTACAGCCGGCCGCGCCGGCGCGTGTGGCGTCGGCGTCATCGCCGAGCTGCAGTGCGTGCAGCGCATCAGCCCCCGGAGCGGCGCCGGCGTCCGGGCGCGCGCCTCGTTGCCCCGGCGCTTGGCGTTGGTAGGCCAGGACCTCGTGCACCCGATCCCAGGTCGCGCGGTCGACGATCGGCTCGTGCTCGCCGGGATAGCTCTTGCCCTTGTGCACCGCCTCGCCGATGTACACCGCGGTTGCGCAGGATCTTGTACAGCGTGCCCTTGTCGAACGGCCGACCCTCGCGGAAGGTGCCGGCCTGCGTCGTCCAGGACTTGGTGCGGTGGCCCTGGGCGTTCAGCTCCCGGATCAGCAGGAGCGCCGAGCCGAGGTCGAGGAAGCGGCGGAAGATCAGGCGGACCAGCTCGGCCTCGGCCGGGTTGACCACCAGCTTGCGGTCCCGGACGTCGTAGCCGAGCGGCGGGTGGCCGCCCATGAAGATGCCCTTGCGGCGGCTGGCGGCGAACTTGTCCCGGATGCGCTCGCCGGCGAGCTCGCGCTCGAACTGCGCGAACGAGAGCAGGATGTTGAGCGTCAGCCTGCCCATCGAGGTCGTGGTGCAGAACGACTGCGTCACCGAGACGAAGGTGACGCTGTTCCGCTCGAACACGTCGACCAGCTTGGCAAAGTCGGTGAGCGAGCGGGACAGCCGGTCGATCTTGTAGCAGACGACGGTGTCGACCCTGCCGGCCTCGATGTCCCGGATCAGCCGCTGCAACGCCGGGCGCTCCAGCGTGCCGCCGCTGTAGCCGCCATCGTCGTAGCGGTCGTCGAGCGCGAGCCAGCCTTCATGGCGCTGGCTGTCGATGTAGGCAGCGCAGGCCTCGCGCTGGGCGTCGAGGCTGTTGAAGGCCAGCTCCAGGCCCTCCTCGCTGGACTTCCGGGTGTAGATCGCGCAGCGGACCTTGCGCTTGACCTCGGGCCGGCTCATCCGCCGCTCCCGGTCTTGCGCAGGCCGAAGAACAGCGGCCCTGACCACTGGGTGCCGGTGATCGCGCGGGCGACCGCCGAGAGGCTCCGGTAGCGCTTGCCCTGGTGCTCGTAGCCGCCGTCGATGACCGTCACCTCGTGGGTCACGCCGCGCCACTCGCGGAGCAGCTTGGTGCCCTCGAGCAGGTGGACATCCTGGCGCGGTCGCCGCCCGGGCCGGCCGGCGCCGTTCGGCTTCTCCGTGCCCTCGATCATCGCATCGAGCCGCGCCTGGTAGGCCGGCTTCAGCCCGCCGTAGGTCAGCTCCTGGAGGCGATGCGCGAGGCCGCGGACCAGGAAGCCGCGGCGGTAGGCCGGCGGCTCGACCCCGAAGTACTCGCGCCAGAGCGCCTTCAGCTCGGCGTGGCTGAGCTTCGGCAGGCCGGCGATCTGCTTCAGGACCGGTGAGGTGGCGGTCATCGGCGCTCTCTGTCGGCGTGGGCGTCGGTGTCACACACGCTTCCTTCGCCGCCGAAGTCCAGTCCGAACTCTCTCAAGTGGTTCGGATCATTGGCTTTTTCCGCTTGGCGCCGAGCGCGCAGCCGCAGGTAGCCGAGCGCCAGGAGGCGCGCCACCTCGTCGAGGCGCTCGGCGGGGGACATCGGGATGGAGCGGAAGCCGTTCGGCATGGCAGGCGATCGAAAAAGACGGTTCGAGACTGTTCACCTGCCTGCCAAAGTAGCATCGGATCAGAATAAATCCAGAAGTAACAAGCACTTAGCGAAGTAGAGCGAAAACAAAAGTAGTTCTGGTTATTAGTTCGTAATTGCGGTCTACCTAGCCTTTGCCCCTACCCTACACTCTCCACCGCAGCACCGCGCCGATCCTCACATGCTTGGAGAAGTCAGCGGTGGTCGCGGCACGAGCCACTCCTTGAGCTTCGACCAGCGTCGGAGCGACTGACCGCCTCGAACCGCGATTCCAACGGCCCTGCGCTGACCGACGATCACCACGAGCCGCCTGCCCCGGGTCACGCCCGTGTAGACGCAGATTGCGCCGGAGCATGGGGTAGTGCTGCGTGGTCAGCGGGATCACCACGGCCGGGTACTCCGACCCCTGCGACTTGTGGATCGTGGTCGCGTAGGCGAGGACCAGCTCGTCGAGCTCGCCGAAGCCGTAGGCGACCTCGCGTCCGTCGAACTCGACCAGCACCTCGCCGGCTTCGGCATCGACCGCGCGGACGAAGCCGAGATCGCCGTTGTAGACGTCCTTGTCGTAGTCGTTCTCGACCTGCATCACCTTGTCGCCGGCGCCGAAGGTCCAGCCGAAGCGCTGGATGGCGTCGTCGCCAGGCGGGTTGAGCACCCGCTGCAGCTCGAGGTTCAGCGCCCGCGCGCCCAGGCCGCCGCGGTTCATCGGGCACAGGACCTGGATGTCGCGGATCGGGTCGAGGCCGAAGCGTGCCGGGATCCGCTCCTTCACGATCTCGACGATCTTGGCGACGCCGTCTTCGGGATCGCGGCAGGACACGAAATGGAAGTCGCTGTCGGGATCCCGCGCCCAGTCGGGCATGCCGCCCTGGTTGATGCGATGGGCGTTGGCGATGATCCGGCTCTCGGCCGCCTGGCGGAAGATCTCGGTCAGCCGCACGACCGGCACCGCCGCCGAGTCGATGATGTCCGCGAGCACCTGGCCCGGGCCGACCGACGGCAGCTGGTCGACGTCGCCGACCAGGATCAGCGCGGCGTGATCGGGCACGGCCCGCAGGAGCGCGTGCATCAGCGGCACGTCGACCATCGACGTCTCGTCGACCACGAGCAGGTCGCACGTGAGCGGCTTCTCCTCATTGCTCTTGAAGCTGCCCGTCCTGGGATCGACCTCGAGCAGACGGTGGATGGTCTTGGCCTCGCGGCCAGTGCTCTCGCTGAGCCGCTTGGCCGCACGTCCGGTCGGCGCCGCCAGCGCAATCTCGATGCCCTTGGCGCCGAGCACCTTGAGGATCGAGTTGATCAGCGTGGTCTTGCCGACCCCCGGGCCGCCGGTGATGACCAGGACCTTCGAGAGCAGAGCGAGCCGGAGCGCCGCCCGCTGGCTCTCGGCGAGCGTGATGCCGGCCCTGGCCTCGACCCACGGGATGGCCTTCGCCGGATCGATGTGAGGCCAGGGAAGCGCGCCCTCCTGAAGCGCCCTGAGACGATCCGCGATGGCTCGTTCTGCCCGATGCAGCCCGGCCAGGAAGATGCAGCGGCGGCCGTCGACCTCGTCCGCCACGACCTCGCCGGCCTCCAGCTCCAGGTCCAACGCCTCCTCGACGATCGAGGCCGGGATCTCCAGCAGCTGCTCGGCCATCGGCACCAGCTCGTCGAGCGGCAGCCCGCAGTGGCCGTCGTCCATGGCCTCGGTCAGCGTGAAGCCGATGCCGGCGCGCGCCCGGATCATGGCGGTCTTCTCGATGCCCAGCCTGGCGGCGATGGTGTCGGCCGTCTTGAAGCCGATCCCGCGGACATCACGGGCGAGGCGGTAGGGGTTCTCCGAGAGCACCTGGATGGCGTCGGCGCCGTAGGTCTTGAAGATGCGCACCGAGCGCGACGTGCTGACACCGTGCGAGTGCAGGAAGATCATGATCTCGCGGATCACCTTCTGATCGGCCCACCCAGCGACGATCCTCTCGGCGCGCTTCGGGCCGATGCCCTCGACCTCCTGGAGCCGCTCGGGCTGCCCCTCGATGACGTCGAACACCGCCTCGCCGAACGCCCGCACCAGCCGTTTGCCGTAGACGGGGCCGATCCCTCTGATCATGCCGGAGCCGAGGTACTTCTCGATCCCCTCGACCGTCGTGGGCGGTGCCGCGCGCAGGAAGCTCGCCTTGAACTGAGGCCCGTGCGTCCGGTCGTTGGTCCAGATACCGGTGGCCTGAACGAATTCGCCGGCGCTGATCACCGGCGCGTGGCCAACCACGGTCACCAGGTCGCGCTGTCCCCGCGCCTTGACGCGCAGGACGCAGAAGCCGTTGTCGGGGTTGTGGAACGTGACGCGCTCGACCAGGCCGGCGAGGTTTTCCGGTTGTGCTTGTGCGTCCGTGGCTGGCCGCCTCGTGCTCTGATCGCGGCCTCCTCGGGCAAGGCGGGCATCGGGGCTGCTCATCCGAGATAGCGGTTCTCATTGTGCCAGGTGAGCGCCTGCCGGATCCGGCTGCCGCGGTTAGCTCATCCGGCAGCTGGACCTGACCTACCGTGCAGAGCGTAGTAGTCGCGCCCGTTCTCGAACTCCTCCTTGATCCGGCGGCTGACCTCGAACCGCAGCTCCGGCGTGACGGTGACGTAGCCGCGATCGAAGAGGCTGTGGATGTCGCGCCGGAGCAGCAGGCCATTGCGTGACCTCGTGCATGCCGCCTTCGGCATAGGGGCGGACATGCGCCGCGTCGAGCGCCGGAAGGGTCCGCTCCTGCGTGACGGCGCACCGTCGATGGTAGGTGTCGGTGACCAGGAGCCGGAAGGCGCCCTGGCCGAGGCGCGGTCGAACCAGCACAGGCGTGCCGAAGCGCTCCATTTCGGGGATGACCAGGCTGGACTGCAGGCGGGCGGCAACCTGCTCCCACAGAGCGCTGCCGTCCGGCGTCCTCGGTCGAGTAGGTCTTCCCCTGAACGATCTGCCGCGCCCATGATGGCACGGGGATCCAGTCGGCCCGCTCGAGGAAGAATGGCTGGGTCAGGATGCGGCAGCCGATCACGAAGTCCTCGCGCGAGGCGGGGTCGACGCGGCGTAGCCTGGCGATCCTCGCCCTCATCTCGGCGCCGGTGCTGCGCGCCGTTCGCTTGGCCAAAGGTTTCCCAGGCGAGCGAGCACGGCAGCGAGTTCGAGTAGGCGAAGATCCCGCCGCCAACGATGTAGTGGTCCGGCGCGTGCAGCTTGAAGAGGAAGAGCTCGCCAGGGCTCAGGGCCTTGAAGGCGGTGCCGCCCGGCGCCCAGAAGTTGACCTCGTCGAGCTCAGGCAGCTGGCGCAGCAGCTCGTACCAGTCGCGATCCGTGATGCCGACGAAGAGCTTCAGAGGCACCCTGGTTCTCCTCCACCAGCACGGTATCATCGCTGGTCGATGTTCGCCAGATGCGCGGGGTGGAGGTCAAAAGTGGCGCACTTGCTGGCCATGAGCGATCCCATAGCAGCCTACGACCGACAGGCCAGCGAGCTCGCGGAGCTCTACGAGAGCCTGTCGTTCGAGGACTGCCACCAGGACGTGCTCGACCTCGTCCCTGAAAGGCCGGGCCTCGTCCTCGACGTCGGCGCCGGCTCGGGCCGCGATGCCGGCTGGTTCGCCGGCAGTGGCTGGGACGTCGTAGCGGTCGAGCCCGCGGACGGTATGCGACGCGAAGGCCAGCAGCGGCATCCGCAGGGCTGGCAGGTAGGCCGGACGCATGGGGCATCAGCGGCTCGGAGAACTTCCAGCTCATCGCCTGTTGCCTGAGATCGTCAGGTATCTGGTGACAGGCGGCACGCCAACCGAGGACTTGGTCGATCAAGTTACTGAGGTCGGTCAGGACGCGCTGAAGCGCGCCCTTAAGGATCCTGTGTTCATCGAGGCCCTGTGGCTTCTTGTCAGGATCCCGCAAGGGGCAGGATCGGCAGATTGTCTGAAGGAATTGCGGGAGCTTGGAGTATCTGGGGCAGCGCCAGCATCCCTGACTGAAATGCTGGTTGCCTATGACAGCGCCCTGGAGAAGGTCCAGCGGCGGTCACATGCCGGCATTACCGATCTCGGGGAGATTGCGCGCCGCGCCGGACTTGCCGCCTTCGGGGAGGCCGTTCGAGATCATGCCCAGCCTGTGGGCTCCGACGGCGGAAGATGTGCGAGCTTCGGTGTCGGCGCTGAAGGGCACGGAGCAGTTTGCGTCCATGGCCCACCGCTTCTATTCGGGTTTCGTCGAGCGAGTCATCACTACTACGTCGATCGCAATCTCCACCACATGGTCGGTACCGATCGGGTCGCGAAGTCGGTTAACGATCTTCGGACCTTCAATGAGGCGATCCGGCGGCACTGTGACGAGTCGGCTCTCATCATGCGCGCCTTCGCCAAGGATTGGCTGGGGAAGAGCCACTACAAGGATGGCAAGCAGATAACCAGGGAGCGACGTGCGCCGCTTCTCCGCCTACACGGTCGAGAAGATCAGGCTAGAACTCGACAAGAGAAAGGGGGCATCGTGAAGCGCTTCCAGATCGAGTGTGGGGTGTCGCGACCCTCGACCCCCGGCGCCATCGCCATGAACATCCAAGGCGCGGCGAAACCAACTATCATGTTTGGCACCCCAATGCTCCGACCCATCCGCAGCCGAAAGTCGACAAAAAGCTGAAAGAGCTGCACAAAGAGCGTACCGAGGCAGCCGAAGGGGTTTCATGAAGCAAAACTGCACGCCGAGCACGAATACCAACGAATCAAGGAATTGATCGCGTACTACGGCATTCCACGGGAAGGGGCCGCGCGAGTCTCGTTCTGAACGACCCCGAGATTCAGGGACCGCGAATTTTCAAGCGGACCTGCGCCGGCTGCCACAGTTATCTGGACAGCCAAGGCATTGGAATCTTTGGGCCCGAAGTGAAACTGAAAGAGGATAAAACGTACGAACCAAATGGCGCTCCGAATCTGTACGGCTTCGCGACTCGCGAGTGGTTTGTGCGGTTCCTCGATCCGAAGCGAGTCGTCGAACCAGATGTATTCGGAGCAACGAAGCACGTCGAGGGAGCGATGGTGAAGGATTTCGTATTGGCCGAGTTGACTGAGCTTTCACCGGAGCAGGTCAAGCAACGCGACCTCATTGCGTTGGCGCTGTCGGCCGCGGCGAAGCTAGCGGCTCAAAAGCCATGTCGATGATGTTGCCGAAGGCCACGCTGGCGCAGCAGGTGGATACCGTCGATGCACCGACCAGTGCGCATGGCCATGCTCGGCCTCCAGGCCAGCGCCCTTGCAGGCCGACGATGCCGGCCTGCGCCACCACCCGGCCACCACCAGCGGGTGCGGCTGTTGCAGCCATGCCCTCGGTCTCGTCCAGGCCAAGCATCAGGTTCAGGTTCTGAATCGCCTGGCCCGAGGCGCCCTTCCACAGGTTGTCGATGGCGCAGAACGCCAGGAGCCTGCCCGAGCGCTCGTCGGCCGCGACGTGGATGTGCGCGCCGTTGGTGCCTCGGACGTCGGCGATCCCGGGAGGGGCGTCCACGACCCTCGTGAACGGCTCGCTGCCGTACGCCGCCGCATAGAGGCCGGCGACCTCCTCTGCCTCGACAGGGCGGGAGGGCGTGACGTAGCAACTGGCGAGAAGGCCCTGGTCGATCGGCAGCAGGTGCGGCACGAACGAGGCCGGGCCGATGGCGCCCAGCAGGCCCAGCTCCTGCTCGATCTCAGGGGCGTGCCGGTGGCCGTCGACCCCGTAGGGCCGGAAGTCGTCGGCGATCTCGTCGGGAACGACCGCGCCACGGCCGGCTCCCGAGTACCCGGACTTCGCATCGATCGCCACCTCCGCGATCAGCCCGGCCCGCGCCAGCGGAGCGAGCGCGAGGAGCGCGGCGGTGGGGTAGCAGCCGGGGTTGGCGACCAGGCCGGCACCGGCGATCCGGTCCCGGGCGAGCTCGGGCAGTCCGTAGACCGCCTGCTCGATGAGCCCGGGGGCGTCGTGCCCGCCGTACCAGCGCTCGTACGTTTTGAGGTCGCGGAGACGGAAGTCGGCCGACAGATCGACGACTGGGATGTCCCGCGCGCGCAGCTCGGCGACCAGATGCGCGGAGGCACGGTGAGGAAGCGCGACGATTGCGGCCTCGACGCCCTCGAGCGCGGTCGCGTCCGGTGCGCTCAGCTCAATGGGAGCACCCTCGCCGGGCCGCAGCTCGTCGAGCCGCGCGCCGGCGTCGCTCCGCGAGGTCGCGGCGGCGAGCTCGAGCCGGGGATGGCTCCACACCAGCCGCGTCGCGAGCGCGCCCGTGTAGCCGGTGGCACCGGCGACGAGCACGCGCGTGGCGCCCCGGCCATCGGCCGGCCCCTGCTGCGGAGCCGCCTTGGTCAGCTGCTCACTCACGGAGCGCGCCCCCCAGCGCCTCCACCTCCGACTTGATCGCCTCGCGGCGCGCGGAGACCTCCTCGTCGGTCAGCGTCCGGTCCGGGGCCCTGAACTCAAGCCGGAGGGCCAGGCTCTTGCGTCCCGCCCCCACCTGATCGCCGCGATAGAGGTCGAAGATGCGCGCATCGCGCAGCAGCTCGCCGCCACCGGCCACGACGGCGTCGCGTACGGCCCGGGCGGACACGCCCTCGTCGACCACGACCGCGAGGTCCTGCAGTACGGCCGGGAAGCTGGTGACGTCCTCGAAGTGCTCGACCCCGGCGCCCGGAGGCAGCGAGCAGCGGAGCCAGATCGACCTCGAGCGCCACCCCCGAGGGGAGGTCCCAGGCGGCGGCCACCTGCGGGTGGAGCTCACCCAGCCAGCCGGCGTCGACTCCGCCGACCCGCACCACCGCTGCCCGCCCCGGATGCAGGAAGGACTGCGAACCCGCCTCGAAGGAGGCCGGAACCGCCAGTCGCTCGCAGAGAGCCTCGAGCGCGCCCTTGAGGGCGAAGAAGCCGTCGGCGGGGGCACCACCCGCCCAGGTGCCGTCGCGCAGCGGCCCGACGGATACGGCACCCAGCCGGTGCGGCTCGCGGACCGGCGCTGCCATCTCGCCGCGGAAATGGCCCGCCAGAGGGCCGCCCTCGGCAGGCGCGGGCTCGCGGAGATACACGCGCCCGGACTCGAAGAGGGACACGCGCTCGGCGCCGCGGGCCAGGTTGTGGCGGGCGGCGTCGAGGAGGCCACCCAGCATCGTCGT
Source organism: uncultured Solirubrobacterales bacterium (assembly GCA_963776045.1). Classification (GTDB taxonomy): domain Bacteria; phylum Actinomycetota; class Thermoleophilia; order Solirubrobacterales; family 70-9; genus JBDTSW01. The sequence goes on from CAVZLE010000003.1 coordinate 16,090, forward strand.
ACGCATGGCCGACTGATCCTCCGACAGTGGGTTGCCGGTTCTCACCGCGTTGCGACGCTCATCGTCGGAGGCGAGGCGAAGCGCATCGGCCAAACCGGGCGAGCCGAAGTGCCAGGCCACGATCTCGTCGAAGCCCAGGTCGGAGAGCATGTCCTCCGCGCGGCGGCGAAGGATCTGTTCCCTCGTGAGCCTGCCCACCCGCTCGCGCGCCGCGGGCAGCGCGGCGGGGCAGGCGGTCGAAGCCCTCGAGGCGCCCGACCTCCTCGATCAGGTCCGCCTCGCGGGTCACGTCGTAGTGGCGGTGCAGCGGCACGGTGGCATTCAGGTCCGCGTCTCCGACCGTCTCGACGCCGAACTCCAGGGCCTCGAGGTTCTCCACTGCCTTCTCGCGGGGGACCTCCACGCCGAGCAGTGAGTCGAGCCTGGCGCCATGCATCGAGACGACGTGTGGAGTCGGGATCTCGGCCGCCTCGTCGATCGTGCCGGGGGCCAGCTCCGCCCCGGCGATCTCGCATAGGAGACGTGAGGCGACCACCTGCCCCCACATCGTCGTCACCGGGTGAATCTGTTTCTCGAACCGGGTCGATGCCTCCGAGCGCAGCCCGAGGACCCCCTCGGTGCGGAGGACGTTCATGCCATTCCAGTTCGCGGCCTCGAGCAGGACGCGGGTGGTCTCGCCGGACACCTCGGAGATCTGGCCGCCCATGATCCCCGCGATGCCGGTGGCCTGCTCGCGGTCGCAGACGAGCACTGTCTCGGGGTCCAGCTCGCGCTCGACATCATCGAGGGTCGTCATCTTCTCGCCCTCACGGGCCGCGCGGACGATGATCTGCCCGTCGGGCACCTTGTCGAGGTCGAACGCGTGCAGCGGCTGCCCCGTCAGCAGCATCACGTAGTTGGTGATGTCAACCACGTTCGAGATCGGACGTTGGCCGGCGGCCAGCAGGCGCTGCTTCAGCCAGAGCGGCGAGGCGCCCATCTTCACGCTCGTGAACGCGCGCGCCGTGAACCGCGGGCAGTAGTCCGGCACCTCCACAGTCACCGAGGCGAGCTCCTCGACGGGCACCTCGCCGGTGGGATCCACGTCCTCGCTCCATGGGGGCGGCGCGAGCTGGGCGCCGGTGATCGCATGGACCTCGCGGGCGACGCCGTACAGGGAGAAGAGGTCGCCCCGGTTGGGGTTGAGGTCAAGCTCCAGCACCTCCTCGGCGATCGGCAGCACCTCTGCGAGCGGCGTGCCCGGCGCGTGCGCCTCCGCGAACGCGATGATCCCGTCCGAGTCCTCCCCGACCTCCAGCTCGGTCTCGGAAAGGATCATCCCGTCGGAGACGACGCCGCGCAGCTTGGCCTGGCCCAGCTCCATGCCCCCCGGCATCACGGCGCCGGGAAGTCCCACGGGGACCGTCTGGCCGGCAGCCACATTCGGCGCGCCGCAGACGATCGTGCGTGTGCCGTCGCCCGTGTCGACCTCGGTCACGCTCAGGCGATCGGCGTTCGGATGCTTCTCGGCCGAGAGGACCTTCCCGATCACGAAGCCGTCCGCGGAGGGCACGCCGATCCGGCTGACCCGCTCGACGTCCACCGCCCGCATCGACAACAGCTCGGCCAGCTCGTCGGCTCCCAGGCCGGGATCGACGTACTCGCGCAGCCAGGAGATCGGCACCCTCATGAGAACTGCCCCAGCATCCGCACGTCGTTCTCGAAGAACCTCCGGAGGTCGGGGATCCCGTGCTTCAGCATCGCGATGCGCTCGATGCCCATGCCGAAGGCGAAGCCCTGGGTGGTCTCGGGGTCGTAGCCCCGCTCGCGGACGAAGCCGAACACGTTGGGGTCGACCATCCCTGCGCCCAGGATCTCGATCCACCCCGTCCCCTTGCACAGCGGGTCGCGCAACCCGTCGGCCAGCTCGCCGGTGCCGCCGCAGGCAAAGCAGGAGACATCGACCTGCACGCTCGGCTCGGTGAAGGGGAAGTAGTCGGGCTTCAGGCGCGTGCGGCGCTCGGGCCCGAACAGCGCACGCGCGGCTACCTCCAGCGTGCCGGCAAGGTCGGCCAGCGAGATGCCGGGGCCGACCGCCAGGCCCTCCACCTGGGAGAACATCGGCGTGTGGGTCGCATCCGAGTCACGGCGGTAGACCGTGCCGGGAACGACGACGAAGATGGGCGGCTCCTGCGCCTCCATGGCGCGGATCTGCATCGGCGACGTGTGGGTGCGTAGCACCACGTCCCTGGGGCCGGGCGGCAGGCCCTTCTCGTTGACCACGCCGTCCGGCAGCGTGGCCGGATCGACGTAGAAGGTGTCCTGGACCATCCGGGCGGGATGGCCGGGCGGATGGTTGAGGGCGGTGAAGTTGTAGTAGTCGTGCTCGACCTCGGGCCCCTCGAGCACGCGGTAGCCCATCCCGACGAAGACGTCCTCGATCTCGCGCCGCGTCCGCGTGATCAGGTGCAGGTGGCCCGGGGCGACCGGGGCGATCCCCGGGAGGGTCACGTCGATCGCGTCCCCCGCAAGGCGGGCCTCCATCTCGCCGCCCTCGAGGTCGGCAAGACGCGCGCCCAGCGCCGACTCGATCGCCTGCCGTGCCTCGTTGGCGGCCGAGCCCACCGGGCCGCGCTGGTCCGGCGGCAGCTCGCCGATCCCCCGCAGCACGCCGGTCAGCTCGGACTTGCGGCCCAGCAGCCGCACGCGCAGCTCCTCGAGCGCATCGGCATCTCCCGCGGCCGCGATGGCGGCCTGGGCGTCGGCCCGGAGCTTTGCGACCTCGTCGAGCATCATCAAGAAGCGCCACCCTCGGCGCCAGCCGACGATATCCGCTGCAGCGCGATCGCCGTCGCGGCCGCGACGTTGAGCGACTCGGCCCCGCCGTCCCGCAGCGGGATCGTCCAGCCGGCTTCACAGGCGGCGATGACCTCCGGGGGCAGGCCGTCGCGCTCGGACCCGACGCAGAGGGTGGCGGCCGCGGCCGGGGCTGGAGCCGCCGGGCCGTGGGCGACAAGCGCGAGCCGCGGCGCGGGCGTGAGCTCGACGGTACCCCTCAACAACCCGATGCCGAAGATCGATCCCATGCTGGCACGGACCGCCTTCGGCGAGTGGGGGTCGGCGGTGCCTGGGCCAAGCACCACGCTGCCCCCGGTGAGCGCGTCGGCCGAACGGATCACGGCGCCGACGTTGCCCGGGTCGCCGACCCCGTGCAGGTACACGCAGGGCTCCGACGCCGAATCAGCCCAGGCGCGCTCCCAGATGGCGATCACCCTGGTCCCGGAGCCGAGGGCCGAGACGCCGTCGAGCAGCTCACGCTCGACCTCCTCCCCCTCGATCCCGGAGCCCTCGGCCACGAGCACGGCCGCCGCGGCGCGGCCGGATGCGAGGCCGGCCTGGAGCAGGTCCTCGCCCTCGGTCACGAAGAGCCCCTCGCGCTCGCGGTGCTTCGCGTCGGCGAGCTTGCGGATGAGCTTCAGCTTCTCGTTCTGTGGGCTGGTGATCAAGGTATTCGGGTGAGTTGCACGGCGTTCATTCCAAAAGAAAGGGCGCCTCGCTGGGCGCCCGGGAGATTCTCGCTTCCATCCGCTGGTTGTCAGGCAGCGGCAGCCTCCCGGGATAGCTCGGCAAATCGGCGGAACGCATCGCGGTCGTGGACGGCGATGTCGGCGAGCATCTTGCGGTTGACCTCCACCTCGGCCAGCTTCAGGCCGTGCATGAACTCCGAGTAGCTCATGCCCTCGTCGCGCGCGGCGGCGTTGATGCGGATGATCCAGAGGCGGCGGAAGTCGCGCTTGCGCCGGCGGCGGTCGCGGTAGGCGTAGTTGCCGGAGCGCTGGACCTGCTCCTTGGCGAAGCGGTAGGAGGAGTGCTTGCGCCCGTAGTAGCCCTTGGCCTGCTTCAGGACCTTCTTGCGGCGCTTGTTGCGGGCGACGGCGTTTGTCGAGCGAGGCATGCCTCAGCCACCCTTGTGCGTGCCGAGCAGCTGCTTCACGCGCTTCTCGTCAACCTTCTTGATCTCCACGGGCCGCGCCATCCGGCGCTTGCGCTTTGGCGACTTCTTCTCCAGGATGTGGCTGGAGTACGCGCGACGGCCACGGATCTTGCCCTTGGCGGTCTTGCGGAAGCGCTTCTTCGCGCCCGAATGAGTCTTCATCTTCGGCATGGCGGCCGACTATTGAAGCAGAGGCGCGATCGCACCCGCTACGGACCGGGCCCCCCGCCCTTGGTCGCGAGAGCGGCCCGCAGAGCCTCGACCACGATCCCGACCTTCTCCTCGTCCATCGACGGCGAGAACGGCAGAGCCATGTGGCGGTCCGCGAACTCCTCCGCGATCGGGGCCCCGCCCTCGCCGGCGGCGTTGCGATATTCGGTGAGCTGGGTGAGGGCCGGGTAGAACGTCGTCTGGACGCCGTCGGCGTGCATGGCCTCGCGGACGCGGTCGCGCGTGGCCAGATCCGGGACCAGCACCGGGAAGGCGAAGTGCCCTGAGCGCTCGACCCACTCCGCCGGGAACGGCACCTCGACGCCGTCGATCCCGGCCAGCCGCTCGCGGTACGAACTCGCAACGCGCCGGAGGCCGGCGAGCGAGTCGTCCAGGCGGCCGAGCCGTGAGAGGGCGAGGGTGGCCCGGGGCTCATCGATCCGGTAGTTGAAGCCCAGGGCCGTCACATCGTAGGTCTCGGCGTGCCCGCGGTGGCGATCCCACGTGACCGAGGTCATGGCGTGCGAGCGCAGGGAGCGGACGCGCTCGGCGAAGTCGTCGTCATCGGTCACCAGGATGCCGCCCTCCCCCACTCCGAGCTGCGTCTTGGCGAAGAACGAGAAGCAGCCGCAGATGCCCGCTCGTACCCGCGAACGTCCCGTCGCGCAGGCGGCCGCCGTCGTCCTCCGCGCAGTCCTCGATGAGGGCGATGTCGTTGCGGTCGCAGATCGTGCGTAGCGCCTCGACGTCGGCCGGATAGCCGAACATGTGGACGGCGATCACGGCCTTGGTCCGCTCGGTGATCCGGCGCTCGACATCGGCCGGATCGAGCAGGGGCTCCTCGGCCGAGCGGCAGTCGGCGAGGAGGGTCTCGCCGCCCGCGCAGCGCCCGGCGTGCGCGTCGGCGACGAACGAGAGCGCGGGCGCGATCACCTCGTCCCCCTCGCCCACCCCGGCGGCGAGGCAGGCCAGGTGGAGCGCCGCCGTCCCGCTGGAGACCGCGAGCGCATGGCTCGCGCCGACATGCTCGGCGAAGGCCGACCTCGAGCTCCTGGGTCCGCGGGCCCATCGTGAGCCAGCCGGACTCGAGGGTCGCCATCACGGCCTCGACGTCTGACTCGGGCAGGGCCACGTCGGTGAGCGTCACCCGCCAGTCGGTCATGCCGCGTCCTCGCTCAGCACGTCCACGGACTCGAGCACGGCCTGGGCCACACGCTCCTGCTGCGCCTCCTCGATGTGCGGGAACAGCGGGATCGAGAACAGCGCGCGCCGCCGCGTCCTCCGTGCGCGGGAGGGAGACCTCGCCGAACGTCCGGACGTAGCCGCCCAGTGAGTGCGTGGCCGGGTACACGGTTGTCTGCACCCCGTGCTCGTCGCGAAGGCGGGCGCGCACCGCCGAGCGGATCGCGGGGTCCACGAGGACGCCCATGAGGTAGCAGGAGGAGCGATCGACCGACTGGGTCCCGTAGGCGATCGAGATGCGCTCGTCGCCGCCGAGCAGTTCGCGGTAGCGGGTGATCAGCTCGCGCCGGCGCGAGATCTCATCGCCGAGGCGAGCGAAGCGGGAGCGAAGCAGGGCGGCTCGCATGTCGTCGAAGCGGTAGTTGAAGCCCAGCTCGGTGACGTCGTAGGCCATCGCGCGCCCGAGGTGCCGGTCGCGGGTCGTGGCGGTCATCCCCTGGGAGCGCAGTCGCCGCACACGCTCGGCGACCTCGTCGGAGTCGGTGCACAGGGCCCCGCCCTCCCCCACGCCAAGGACCTTGTTGGGGAAGAACGAGAAGCACCCGGTGAGGCCGAAGGTCCCAAGCGGCTTGCCCTCGATAGTCGGCCCACGGCGCGTGCGCGGCGTCCTCGATGACGGTGAGGCCGCGGGCGTCGCACAGCTCGAGCAGGCGGGTGATCTCCACCGGGTAGCCCGCCCAGTGGACCGGGATCACCGCCCTGGTCCGCTCGGTGATCAGCGACTCGACCAGCGCGACGTCCATGTTCAGGTCGCCGTCGCTGCCCACCGCGTCGCAGAAAACGGGCTTCGCGCCGCAGTAGCGGACGGCGTTCGCGGTGGCGACGAACGTCATCGAGGGCACGATCACCTCGTCGCCCGGACCGACGCCGGCGACGATGCACGCCAGATGGAGGGCGGCGGTGCAGCTGGAGAGGGCGAGTACGTGCTTGGAGCCGAGGTGCTCGGCGAACTCGTGCTCGAACGCCTCGGTCTCCGGGCCCATGCTGAGCCAGCCCGAGCGCAGCACGGCCGCAACGGCGTCGCGGTCGGCCTCCGAGACGCGAACGTCGAAAACCGGGATCTCTGGGTGATCCACGGGCGAGGCGGGTGGGGGGCTAGGCGGCGGCCTCGTCGGAGGCCTTGGCCTCGCTGGCCTCGGGCGGGCGGCGGCGGGCTCGGGCTGGGGCTCGGCGGCCTCGGCCGGTACCTCGGCGGCCTCCCCCTCTGCGGCGTCGCCGTCGCCGTCGGAGGAGTCGCGCTGCTGCTGGGCGAGGAGCTCCTTGCTGGGCGCCAGCATCATGTGCATGTTGCGGCCCTCCTGCTGGGGCGCGGACTCGATCGTCGCGATCTCGGCGATGTCGTCGTAGAGGCGCTCCAGCAGGGCCCGGCCCCGCTCGGGGTGAGCCTGCTCGCGGCCGCGGAACATGATCGTGACCTTGACCTTGTCCTTGTGGCGAAGGAAGCGCTCGACGTGGCCCTTCTTCGTCTCGTAGTCGTGGTCGGCGATCTTCGGGCGCAGCTTGATCTCCCGGACGTTGACCTGTGTCTGGTGCTTGCGGGCCGCCTTCGCCTTCTGCTCCTGCTCGTACTTGTACTTCGAGTAGTCGAGGAGCCGGCAGACCGGCGGGCGGGCGTCCGGGGCGACCTCGACGAGGTCGAGATCACGGTCGCGCGCCATCTGCAGCGCGGTGTCGGTGGGGATCACGCCGACCTGCTCGCCCTCCTCGTCGATCAGGCGCACCTCCTTCATCCGGATGCGCTCGTTGATCCGCGTCGGGTCCCTCTCGGGCATCCGGCGGTCGAACCGTCGCGGGACGGGCACTAGAAACGGATGACGGCAGGCTTCAAGAAGGAGCTAACCGGCTGTCGGGTGGGAGGCGAGAATCGGCAAGGCACGGGCGCTCAGCGGCGCGACGAGGTGTGAGTGCCTTGCATCGCGGCGGAGTATAGACGCACCCCTGCGAGGAGCGGCCCAGCGCCGAGCCGTCCGACGGAACGGCTCGGGCCCAATCGGCGCTCGGTGATCGCCGATTTGAGGTAGATGAACTTAGGTTTAGGCACGCTTTTACCCAGTTGCGACTAGCCGATCCAGCGTATAGCTTGCTCTCAGACGGGTCCCGATGGGGGGATTCGGCTTCTCGGAACGGAGCTGCTTTGCGGATTTACGACAGGATGCGGGTACCCGCGTTCAGTGCGGGCCTTCGCCATGCCACCGCCCTCACTCCCACGCCTCACCGGTGGGCCCGCCGAGTTGTGAGCTCGCTGGTCCTCGCCGTCATCTCGCTCGCCCTGGGCGGACCCCACGCGGCGCACGCCGAGTACACCTGCTCAGCCGTGGCGACACCCGGCACGGACCTCCAGGCCTTCGCCGACGGTCTCCAGCCCGGGACGATCGGCTGCCTTCGCGGCGGCACGCACAGCTTCGACGGGCTGGTCGTCCGCACCCCCGGGATCACGCTCACCAGCTACCCCGGCGAGCGGGCCACGCTCAAGGGCCGCATGTGGGTTGACTCCGACGACGTGACCGTCCTGCGACCTCAACATCGATGGCCGCAACCAGACCGGCCTTCCCAGCCCGTCGGTCACGGGGCGGGGCAACACCTTCCGCGGACTCGACGTGACCAACCACCACACCGGGATCTGCTTCACGCTCGGCCACCCGGACTGGGGCCGGGCCGTCGACACGGTGATCGAGGACTCAAGGATCCACGACTGCGGCAATCTTCCCGCGACCAACTACGACCACGGCATCTACATCTCGGCCGCGGACGGCACCATCATCCGCGACAACTGGATCTACGACAACGCCGATCGCGGCATCCAGCTCTACCCGGACGCCAGGAACACGACGATCACGGGCAACGTGATCGACGGCAACGGTCAGGGCATCATCTTCGGCGGCAACGGCAAGGACGCCTCACGGCGGCACCCTGGTCACCCGCAACCTGATCACCAACTCCAACCTCCGCTACAACGTCGAGTCCTCGTTCGCCGCGACCGGCCCCATCGGCGGCGGCAACGTCGTGCGGAACAACTGCATCTTCGGCGCCGAGGGCTGGTACGGCGAGGGCGATGGTGACGGCATCCAGGAACCGCAGGTCGGCTTCGATGCCACCAACAACCTCGCGGCGGACCCGATGTACGAGAACGCGGCGGCCGGACGACTTCGACCTCGCCGACGGCAGCCCCTGTCAGGCCCTGGGCCACCGCCGGCGCATGGCCTCGCGGCCAATGGGCCTCAGCGCCCGCTAGCCGCCGGGCTCAGGAGTCAGTCTGAATGCGGGCGGCGGCGTCGCCGGGCGCGAGTGTGCCCAGGTCGCCCTCGTCGTGTGAGCGCAGCGCGACCTCGCCGGTCTCCTGCTCCTTGTCGCCGACGACGAGCATGAAGGGCACCTTCGCGAGCTCGGCGTCGCGGATCTTCTTCCCGACCGACTCCGAGCGCTCGTCGATCTCGCACGCGCAGGCCGTCGTCGCGCAGCTCGGCGGCGACCTCGCCCGCGTAGTCGTTGTTGCGATCGGCGACGGGCAGCACCTTCACCTGCACCGGCGCCAGCCAGGTCGGGAACCGGCCGGCGTGGTGCTCGATCAGGATCCCGGCGAAACGCTCCATCGAGCCCAGCAGGGCACGGTGGATCATCACCGGGGGGTGCTCGGCGTTGTCCTCGCCCTGATAGGAGAGGTCGAAGCGCTCGGGCATCTGGAAGTCGAGCTGGCAGGTGCCGAGCTGCCAGGAGCGGCCGATGGCGTCGGTGACGTGGAAGTCGATCTTGGGGCCGTAGAAGGCGCCGTCGCCAGGATTCAGCTCGTACTCGCGCTCCTGTGAGTCGAGCGCCTCCTGCAGGGCGGCCTCCGCCCGCTCCCACTGCTCGTCGGAGCCGATCGCCTTCTCGGGCTTGGTCGAGAGCTCGACTCGGACGTCCTCGAATCCGAAGCGCTCGTACAGCTCGTCGATCGCGTTGCAGATCGCAGTCACCTCGCCGGTGATCTGATCCAGCGTGCAGTAGACGTGGCCGTCGTCCTGGGTGAAGGCGCGCACGCGCAGCAGGCCGTGGAGTACGCCCTCGCGCTCATAGCGCGAGACCAGGCCGAACTCCGCCAGACGCAGCGGTAGGTCGCGATAGGAGTGGCGCTCGGAACCGAAGACGATGCAGGCGCCCGGGCAGTTCATCGGCCGGACGGCGTAGGAGCGGGCCGAGGAGTCGCGGTCGCGCTCGGACGGCTCGGCGAAGAACATGTTCTCGCGGTAGTTGTCCCAGTGGCCGGACCGGTGCCAGAGGTCGGTGTCGAGGATGTGCGGCGTCTTGATCTCGTCGTAGCCGCCTGCCAGCAGTTGCTTTCGCACCTCCTTCTCGATCAGCCGCAACAGCACGGTCCCGTTGGGCAGCCAGAACGGCATGCCGGGGGCTTCAGGGCGCAGGCGGAAGAGGCCCAACTCCGGCCCCAGCTTGCGGTGGTCGTTGGCGCGCGCCTGCTCGAGGCGCCCGAGGTGGGCCTTCAGGTCCTTCTCGGAGAAGAACGCGGTGCCGTAGATGCGGGTGAGCATCTGGCGCGTCTCGTCGCCGCGCCAGTAGGCGCCCGCCACCGAGTTCAGCTTGATCGCCTTGATGCGTCCCGTCGATGGCCCGTGGGGGCCGCGGCAGAGGTCCAGGAAGGGTCCGTTGCGATAGAGCGAGACCTCCTCCGTCCCCTCATCCGTGATCAGGTCCTCGATCAGCTCGACCTTGTAGGGCTCCTCGGCGCCCCGGAAACGCTCCAGCGCCTCCTCGACGCCCTCCTCCGAGCGCTCGAAGGCCTCGTCGGCGGCGATGTGCTCCCGCATCTTCTCCTCGATCCGCTCGAGGTCGTCCTCCGAGGGGCTCACGCCCTCCGGAAACTCGAAGTCGTAGTAGAAGCCGTTGTCGATCGGAGGCCCGATCGAGACCTTCGCACCGGGGAAGAGCTCGACGACCGCCGTCGCGAGCACATGCGCGGCGTCGTGGCGAAGCAGCTCGAGGGCCTCGGGGCTGCGGTCCGTAACCACCTCAAGGGCGGCTCCGTCGGGCAGCTCGGCCGCCAGGTCGCGCAGCTCCCCGTCGACCTTCACGGCCAGCGCCGCCTTGGCCAGGCCGGGCCCGATCGCCGTCGCGGCATCGGCTCCGGAGGCTCCACTCTCGAGCTCCAGGGCGGTTCCATCGGGGAGGGTGACTTGCACGGACATCGGTCGGTCATGCTATCCACGAGCTATGCACCCAAAGGCAACGGCGATGGCGGCACTCATGGTGCTCACGGCAGGCGGGCTAGCGACCGCGACGATGGGCGGTGCCGCGAAGGGAGCCACGTGCGACCCGGCGGAGGATGCCTGCGTGTTGGTCCCGCCAACCGATGCCCAGGCCTACCACGCAGCGTTCCCCGACTTCGGGGGACCCGAGGACTACGTCGAGCGCGACCGCCTTCGCCACTTCGAGCATGTCGCCGGCCGTGACGTGGCCTGGGCCTACTTCTCGAACAACTGGTTCGACGGCGAGGTCGAGTTTCCGACCGACGCGGTTGAGCTGATCGACTCCGAGGGCACGGTCCCGTTCATCCGGCTGATGGCGCGTTCCGGCTTCAGCGAGGGCCGCGACCCCAACTTCTCGATGCGCTCGATCGCCGAGGGCGAGTGGGACAAGGATCTTCACCGCTGGTGCGAGGACGCCGCGGCGACCGGGATCCCGCTGCTGGCCGAGTTCGGCACCGAGGTGAACGGGTTCTGGTTCCCGTGGAACGGACGATGGAACGGCGCCGGCAACCGCTCCTGGCGGGACCCGGACGAGCCCGACGGGCCCGAGCGCTTCCGCGCCGCTTACACGCAGATCGTCGAGATCTGTGAGGAGGAGGGCGCCGACGACATCACCTGGTTCTTCCACGCCGACGTCGGCGGCTGGCCGGAGACCGCGTGGAACAAGCCGTGGCGCTACTACCCCGGCGACGACGTGGTCGACTGGGTCGGGCTCTCCGACTACGGCCCGCAGAAGCCGGGAGGCCCCTGGGAGCCCTTCCACGAGCGGATGGACGGGATCTTCGACGAGCTCCTGGAACGGCTTGGCGACGACAAGCCGCTACGCGGTGCTCGAGTACGGCGCCGCCGCCAGCGACGACGCCTCCCAGCAGGCGCGCAAGGCGCACTGGATCGAGCGCGCGGCCGGCCTCGTCGGCGGCGAGCACTGGCCGGAGATCCGGGCGCTGTCCTACTGGCACGAGCGCTGGAAGAACTCCAACGGCTCGGTCTCCGACCTGCACGTCGACTCGTCCCCGATCGTTCGCAACACCTACCGCGACGCGCTCGGAGGCGACGAGTTCTCCTCCGTCGCGGAGTTCGACGAGCGCTAGCTACTCGGGACGGGTCCGCCCGGGCGCCGTCGGCGATGAACGGGCACCCGGACTCACCGGGAGTCGGCTTGGAGATTTCCCACAGGGTGAAGGCGCCCGCGTCGGTTCCCGCGTCCGTCCCCGCGAATGGCGCCTCGGTGGAGTCCCCGTAGACGATCACCTGGGTGATGCCGGGCGGCGGCTGGGAAATGGCCGGACCCGGGTCGGTCTCCACGCACACCTCCCCCCCGCGCAGCTCCCAGACGATGAAGTCGCGGCCATGCTGGTCCACCAGGAAGCTCTCGGGGGCCAGCACCAGGCTCGGCCCTGGCAGCGGCTTTCGCTCCAGCAGGTCCGGCGACCATCGCGAAGGGCCAACGGGGCCGTTGGCGAGTGCCAGCATGCTCGATAGCCCGGCGGCAGTGAGGAAGGCCGCCGCCAGCGCACCCACGCCGAGGCGGGCACGCGCGACCCTGGCGCTGCGAGGGAAGAACCCGGCGATCCCGCGCCGGCGCACGATGCGCACCGCCTGCGCCAGGCTCGGCGCCGCCATGGCCAGCGCGCGGGCGCTCACCAGCATCGCGAGCGGCGCGGCGAGCGCGATCGCCTTGGCCTCCTGGTAGGGGTCCCGGCGAGCGCCGCGTAGGCGAGGAGGAGGCATGCCACGCCGAGGGCGACCGGCACCGCCCGCTCTCCTCGCCTCAGCCACCACCACAGCCCGAAACCCAGCGCCGCGAGCCCGACGAGCGCGCCAAGCCAGTAGACGATGGGCGGCGCGGCTCCGTCGCCGGGGTCGAGACGGAAGTCACCCGAGGGCCAGATGCCCAGCGCCTCGAGCGGCGAGATCCGGTTGAAGAGGTTCCCCAGCCCTGCCCCATCGGGGTCGAAGGTCTCGAACCGCGCGAAGTCGGCCATCCGTCCCAGCTCGGGCGCAATGCCCACCAGGAAGGCCGCAATCGCCAGCGCCGCGGGCCGGACCGCCCGCGCGGCCAGGGCCCGTGCCCGCCAGTGGCCCGCACGCCAGGCGACGGCCAGCTCGACGACCGCCCAGGCCCCGGCCGCGCCGCCGAGCCAGAGGAGGCCCGGGAAGCTGTAGGCGTAGGCGGAGCCCAGCGCGAGGACCGCCAGCGGGACGGCGGCCGCTGGCCCGGTACCCATCCGACTTCGAGCGAGGGTCCCCAGGCCGATGGCGAAGGCGAGCAGGAACAGCGCCTGCATCGTCTCCTTGAAGGCGCCCTGCGTGAGGTAGGAGGCGGTCAGGTAGGCGAAGCCCACCAGCAGCGCCGTCGCGACCCGCCGCCACTGGACCATCCGGGCCAGGAGCCCCAGGGGGGTGAGCGCTCCGATCACGGCAGTGGCAACCGCGAGCCCGGCGAAGGACTGCACGAGGCTGGGCCCGAGCACGGTGAGCGCGACCGCGACGGAGTGCGGCCCGAGTGGATAGCCCGAGGCGATCAGGCGTTCCGACCCCGAGCCCGCCAGGCGGTCGGCCGCGAAGAGGTGCTGCGACATGTCCGGGTTGAGGCCCGTTCCGAGGATCCCGAACCGGGCCTCGACGATGAACGGCAGCGACGCCAGGAGGAGTCCGGCGAGCGCGACCGGTACGCCGACGCGCGCTGCGTCGCCGAGCCCGTCGACGCGTCCGCGGAGGTAGGCCGCCGCCGCGACCGCGACCGCGGCGAGCACCAGCAGCGCCGCGGTCCCTTCGCCCGGCAGTCGCACGGACCACCAGGCGATCGGCAGCAGCACCGCCAGGCCCGTCGCCGGCGCGAGCCACGACCAGCGCTCACGACCACACAGGCGGAACACCGCCTGCCCGACCGCCGCGGCGGCGGCCAGCACCAGCAGGGCCGACGCGTAGGTCGCGAGCATCGGCGGCGAGGATAGACGCGCACGCCGCCGTTAAACGTGCTGCTCTAGGCGAGCAGCACGACGAGGATCACGATCACGAGTAGAGCTCCGAGTCCGATGTACATGCGTACCTCCCTTCAGCACTTCCGTGTGGTGAGAGCGGATACCCCGGGGTGAGTCGCCGAAAACGCGGCGGCCGGCCGGCGGCATGGGCGCTACTGGGCTCGAACCAGTGACCTCCAGCTTGTCGAGCTGGCGCTCTCCCAACTGAGCTAAGCGCCCGGGTCGCGAGAGTCTAGCCCGCAGGCGCGAATCGGCCTTCGCTTGTCCAATCCGTACAACGCGACTGAAGGTCTGTCAGCGCCTTGGAGGAACTCGCGTTTTGCGGGAGGTTTTGCGGGTGTTAAGCCCGAACCAGAGGGCACTAGTAGTGAAACGAATCGGCGATTCGGGTGTTAAGGTCTTTGTACGAGCCGCCGATTAGGCTTATTAGACTTGAAGGACCGACGGGCCGGTGATAGGGATTTGCCGGCGGCACGTCCTTTCGGATACGGGGCCCCTTTTCAGGGGCCCTTTTCCGTGGTCGTCCCGTCTTCCGCCTCGAGGGTGAGCGTGAGCCCGTCGACCGCCGCCACGCGCGCCCTGGCGCCGACGCGCAGTTCCTCGCGCGAGCGCGCGGCCCAGATCTCGCCGTACACGCGCACGCGGCCCCCGTCGTCGGTGACCACCTCGATCACCTCCGCACGCTCGCCGATCATCCCCTCCGCTCCGGTTCGCACCCGGTAGCGGCGCAGGAACCGCATCCAAAAGCCCACCTCGGCGACCTCGATCACCGCGGCAACGCAGACCGCGACCACGTTCCACGGGGTCGGGAGCAGGAACAGGCCGGCCAAGCCGGCGAGCAGCATCACCCCCCGGACGCTAGAGGGTCAGCCGCCCGAGGCTCAGTCGTCCCAGTCGTCCTCGACCGTCTCGGCGTCGCCCTCGTGGCGAGGGCCGAACAGCAGGACCTCGAGCCCGTCGTCGCCGGCCGCCATCGAGCGGACGACCCAGGGAGCGATGCGGATCGCGTCCATCTCGCCGATCTCGTGGACCTCGTCGTCGAGCTTGATGCGCCCGGAGCCTGACAGCACCACGTAGATCTCCTCCGCCTCCTCGTGGCGGTGCGCGAACGGCTGGCGCTGTCCCGGCTTCACCTTGATGAGGCCGATCCCGGTGGACTCGGCGTCGAGGTCGGCGAACGCGAAACGCGCCTCCTGCTTCTCCCCGAAGCCGTGCTTGGCCGCCAGGTCCTCCGACTTGCGGAGGTTGAAGATGGTGTGACTCATCGGGTACTCCTCTCAGGACTTCGCCAGCGCTCGGGCAATCACTACCCGCTGGATCTCGTTCGTCCCCTCGTAGATCTGAGTGATCTTGGCGTCGCGCATCATGCGCTCGACCGGATACTCGTTCACGTATCCGTAGCCGCCCAGGACCTGCACGGCGTCCACGGTCACATCCATCGCGGTGTCGGAGGCGAAGAGCTTCGCCATCGAGGTCCACTTGCCGACCCCGGGTTCGCCACGGTCGACCATCGAGCACGCCTTGTAGAGCAGCTCCCGGGCGGCGGCCGTACGCGTCTCCATGTCGGCCAGCTTGAACTGCAGCCCCTGCAGTTCGATGATCGGCTTGCCGAAGGCCACGCGCTCCTTGGCGTAGTCCACCGCGTAGTCGATCGCGCCCTGGGCGATCCCGACAGCCTGCGCCGCCGCGCCGAGGCGGGTGCGCTCCAGGGTTCCGAGCGCGACCGAGAGGCCGCGGCCGGGCTCGCCGATCACGTTCTCGGCTGGAATCCGCACGTCGGTGAACGAGGGCTGACCGGTGGGCGAGCCCTTGATCCCCAGCTTGTGCTCCATCTTGCCGGCGTCGAAGCCCTCCCGGTCGGCCTCGACGATGAACGCCGTGATCCGGTTGCTCTCGCGGTCGGTCTTCGCGAAGACAACGTAGTAGTCGGCGATACCGGCGTTGGTGATCCAGTTCTTCTGCCCGTTCAGGACCCACTCGTCGCCGTCCTGCACAGCACTGGTGCGCATCGCGGCAGGGTCCGACCCGGCTTCCGGCTCGGACAGCGCGAACGCCGGCGAGATCTCGCCGGTGGCCAGGCGCGGCAGCCACTTCTGCTTCTGCTCGTCGGTGCCGAAGAGCGCGATCGGCAGCGAGCCCAGCTCCTGGATCATCAGGATCAGCGCCGAGGAGGCGCATTCCCGGGCGATCTCCTCGACCCCGATCTGCAGCATCAGCGTTCCGGTGCCGGTGCCGCCGTATTCCTCGGCGAACGGCAGGCCAAGGATGTCCTGCTCCCCCAGCAGCTCGCGGATGTCCTGCGGGTACTCTCCCGTCCGGTCGATCTCGGGCGCCCGGGGGCGGATCCGCTCCTGGGCGATCTGGCGGATCGTCGCCCGGAAGTCCTGCATCTCCTGTGGGATCGAGTAGAGGTCGCTCATGGCGGGCGGGAGCCTAGCGGCGCTCCACGCTCAGATCCCCGGCCGGGCCTCGATCCGCCCGTCGTCGATCGCCGACCGCAGCGCGCCATGATCGGCGTCGGTCTGGTCCGCGTAGGCCTCCGCGAAGTCGGCGATCGCCTCGTCGAAGACGGTGCCGCGCCCCAGGTACGAGGCGATCTGGATCCGGTCGCCGCTCCTGGCGTGGGCATGGGCCAGGGTCTGACCGCACCAGCCCCCGTAGACCTCGAGGAGCCGCAGCGACAGCGCGTCCACGTGCGCGGAGTGCTTCCAGTCCCACAACTGGCGCACGTAGTAGTGATGCGTGCGCCCGCTGACACCCTCCATGCGGCACCACCCGAGGAAGATGTCGCTGGCGATCTGGGTCAGCCGCTGGCCCTCAATCACCCGCCGCCCGTGGGAAGCGAAGCGACTGGGCCCCGCATAGGGCTCGAGCACGGATTGGTTCGCCTCCTTGATCTGGAGGAAGAGCGGGTCATCGTCGTCGCGGCCCACCAGCAGCAGGATCCAGGCGCGCGTCCCGACCGAGCCGACCCCGACGACCTTGTGCGCGATGTGGAGCAGCCGGTAGCCATCGAGCAGGTGCCGGCGGTTGCCCTGAAGCGTTCGGCGATACTCGCCGAGCGCCGCGCGCATGCGGTCGTATGCGCGGTCGACCTCGGGCCCGGACAGCAGGTCCTCGATCGGCACGACCAGGGGCGGGTCGCAGATGATCCGCAGCTCTCCGTCGACGCGCTCCGTCAGCCGCGCCATCGCCTTCAGGTTGTCCTTGTGGCGGGCCTTCTCGAGGCCCCGCTGCAGCTCGCGGCGGTCCTTGTCGCTGAGCTCGCCGGCGGCCCAGCGCCTCCGGAAGCTGGCCTCGCCCAGGTGCGCGTACCAGACGTCCAGGTTGCGCATCCCCGCGAATCGCCGCACGGCGCGGCGGTAGGCGGAGACGATGGACATCACCAGGCCGCGGCGCGCAGCCTCATTGAAGCCCCGCTGCCGGCCGAGGACCGCGATGCTCGCGGCCAGCCGCTTCACGTCCCACTCCCAGGGTCCGGGAAGCGTCTCATCGAAGTCGTTGACGTCGAAGACCAGATCGCGCTCCGGCGAGGCGAACCCCCCGAAGTTGGAGATGTGGGCGTCCCCGCACAACTGGGCGCGGATCCCGGTGACGGGCGTCGCGGCGAGGTCCGCGGCCATCGGCGCGGCGGCACCGCGCAGGAAGGTGAAGGGTGTCTCGCACATCCGGCCGTAGCGAATCGAGAGCAGGTCGGGGACACGGGAGGCATCCTGCTCGGCCAGGAGGGACAGTGGATCGGGGCGATCCTCGGCCGGCTTCCACTCGCCATGGCTCGAGCGCGGGACGCTCCGCCTCAGGGCCCTGCCAGCCGCAGCTCTCTCCTCGGGGCTCATGCCCCGTGAAGTCTCCCAGGACGCGACGAGGGCTTCAGTCCAGCTTGGAGGACTTCACGCAGTAGGCGAAGGTCTTCCACTTGACCTTCGGTCCATCCGTGTACGAGGCGGAGGACGCCTGCCAGGCGCGGGCGCCCTTCCGGCGCGACTCGAACAGGATCGTCGTCTTGGCATCGTTGTTAACGCCGTCGAACCCGCCGGAGATGGCCGTCTGGCCCCTGGCGCACCTCGCCTTGGCCGAGATGATCTTGTTGTCCTTCTTCTTCGAGTCCTCCTGCGCCGGGGTGATACCCAGGTTCTGATCGGTGCAGTAGACGTAGGCCTCGAGGTCGCGGGCCACGTCGTCGTTGTTCGAGGCGGAGGCGCGCCAGGTGTTCGAGTCGACTCGCCTTGACTCGAACGGGTAGACGAACTCGCCGGTGTTGAAGTCCGGCTCACCGGGCCCGAAGCCCCCCGAGACGGCCTTCTGGCCGGGCTCCGGGCAGCTCGCGTCGACCGAGCCGAAACTCTGCGCCGGGAGCGACTCGGTGGCGTCAGCCGATGCGAGAGGGCCAATGGCGTCCGAGCAGTGGGCGTAGACCGTGAAGTCACCCGTGGGCGGGTTGCCGTTGAAGGCCTGCGCCTCCCAGGCCGACACGGAGTCGCGGCCGGAGGCGAAGACGTGGATGTAGTGCCCTTCGGTGCCGATCGGGTCCAGGCCTGGCGCAGCGAAACCCCCGGAAAGGGCGTAATCGTCGCCCTCGCATTGCGCGATCGGGAACGCTTCCCCCCCGTACGTGATGCTCTCGGTCTCCGTCTCGGTCGTGAGGGCTCCCCAGGCGACCCCGGCAGCCGCGAGGGCGGTCATCCCCGCGATCGTCCCGACGAGCACCGCTTCCCTGCGAGCGAACACCCTCATGCTCCGACCCTAACCCAGCCCGGCCCTCGGCGCAAGCTACTCGTACTCGTAGAAGCCGCGACCCGTCTTGCGGCCGTGGTGACCCGAGACGACCATGCGCTTCAGCAGGGGCGGCGGTGCGTACTCAGGGCGCTTGAACTCCTCGTACAGCGAGTCGCAGACGGCGTAGAGCACGTCCAGGCCGATGAAGTCGCAGAGCGTCAGCGGGCCCATCGGGTGCCCGCACCCCAGGCGCATTCCCTCGTCGATCGCCTCCGCCTCGGCGAACCCCTCCTCGTACATCCGCACGGCGCCCATGAGATACGGGACCAGCAGCATGTTCACGATGAATCCCGAGCGGTCCTTCGTGCGGATGGGTTGCTTTCCAATCGTCTCGGCGAACTTCTCCGCCCGCCCGACCGTGCCGTCGGAGGTGTCCAGCCCGACCACGATCTCGACGAGCTTCATCACCGGAACCGGGCTGAAGAAGTGCAGCCCCAGCACGCGATCCGGGCGCTCGGTCCAGGAGGCGAGCTGCGCGATCGGGATCGAGGAGGTGTTGGAGGCGATGATCGCCTCCGGGCCGAGCAGCCCGTCCAAGCGCTCGAAGAGCGGCCCCTTCACCTTCGGGTCCTCGAACACCGCCTCCACGACGATCTCGGCGTCCGCGAGCGCATCAAGGTCTGTGTCTCGCACGATCCTGCCCTGCAGCGCCTCGGCCTGCTCGGCCGTGAGCTTCTCGGCCTTCACGGCGGCGCCGACGGACTTCTCGATCCGCTCGCGCGAACGCTCGAGCGCCGCGGCCTCGGGCTCGTGCACGATCACGTCCACCCCGGCCCGCGCCGCCGACTCGGCGATCCCCGATCCCATGAACCCTGCGCCAACCACTCCGAGCTTCATAGTCTCCGGCCATGGTATCCGTGATCACCGGGGCCTCGAGTGGCATCGGCGAAGCCACCGCTCGCCTCCTGGCGCGCGAGGCGGGCACCCGGCTCGTCCTGGTCGCCCGGCGGGAGGACCGTTTGCAGGCGCTGGCCTCGGAGCTCGACGGAGCCGATGTGATCGCCGCCGACATCACCAAGCCCGATGCCCCCGCGAGGATCGCCGACTCGGTCCGGAGTGCCCACGGCCGGCTCGACCTCCTGGTCAACAACGCCGGCGCCGCCTGGCGCGGGCGCTTCGCGGATACGGGCTGGGAGAACGTGCGGCGGCACATGGAGCTCAACTTCGACGCCACGGTGCGCGTGACCGAGGCCTTGCTCCCGCTGCTCCGCGAGTCGGCGCCCAGCTCCATCGTGAACGTGTCGAGTACGGCCGGGAGGGTCGCTCGTGGCAACTCGGGCGCCTACTCGGCGAGCAAGTTCGCCCTGAGCGGCTGGACCGACGCGCTGCACCTCGAGGAACGCGCGCACGGCGTGCACGTGGGCATGGTGCTGCCGGGCTTCATCGCGACCGAGGGCTTTCCGCAGCAGGAGCTGCGCGACCGGGCCCTCACCCGCTGGGCGGTGTCAACGCCCGGCAAGGTGGCCGAGGCCATCGTCGACGCCGGGCCGGGCGGGAAGGCCGAGCGCTACGTCCCGCGGGCTTACTGGGTCGCCGCGATGCTGCGGACGGTCACGCCGGGGCTCGTCCGGCGCGTGCTCTCTCGCGGTGGGGCGGCGGTCACGCCGGCGACCCGCGCGAGCACCGACGAATAGACGCCCCCAGGGGTGATCGCAACCACCCCGGCCGTGCGGTCCGCCCCGCCCGAGGGCTCCTTCCCGTAGCCCCGATTCCGGGACAGAGTGCTCCCAACAGGTCAACCCCAACCACAAGGGAGCACAGAGAGAGATGAACATCAAGCGCACCACCAAGACCAGGATCGCCGCAATCGCCATCGCCGCCGCCGCCACGTTCGCGGTCGCGCCGGGCGCCGCGTCGGCCGAGGCCGCAACGATCAAGGCCGACGTCGGCCTCTGGATGCAGTACCAGCCCGCCGGCAACGGCGTCGCCAAGGGCTTCATCTACGGCGGAGTCAGCTCGGACAACAAGAACTGCCTGAACACGACCATCAACTTCGGTCGTCAGCACAACTGGGACCCGAACACGTGGAACTACGGCTGGAACTTCCGGAACGTGACCAAGCAGGACCCCACCTACTCGATCACCCTCGAGAACGCGGACCGCGGATACCAGTACACGACGTGGACCGGCAAACAGGTCATTCGCAAGAACGGCAACAAGATCGTCTGCAACTACGGCACGCAGCAGGATCTGATCCACGCCAACTGACCGGCACCACAGGACGACATCAGCCAGGACCGACGCCGTCGCGGGCAACCGCGGCGGCGTCGTTAAGTTGGGAGTCGGGCGCTCACTCGCGAGCCGGGCCGGCCTCGATCGCTTCGCGCACCTCGGCTGCGCTCGGCTGCTGGCCGAAGGCGGTCAGGCACCACGTGGCCCCGGCGGCGGCCCAGGGCCCCGGATCCTCGCCAGGGGCGATCTCGATCACGACCTCGAACGGAGCGTCCGAATCGCCCCGGAGGTCCGCGACCTCGGCGACCAGCTCCTCCAGCTCGGCGGGGCTGGGCAGCTCGATCGGAAACACGCCGTCCCAGCGGGCAGCGCGACGGAGCGGCCGGCGGTTGGGCCAACGCCCGGCCACCCAGACGGGGATACGCGGGCGCTGGACCGGCGGCGGCTCGAACTCCCCGCCCCAGTAGCCGGCAAGCCGCTCAAGGCCGTCGTCCAGGAGCTTCGCGCGCGCTCGCGCATCGATGACCTCTCCGAACGGCTCGAGCTCGTCGTTCGAGTCGCTTCCCAGCCCGACCCCCAGGATCAGCCTGCCATCGCTGAGGTGATCGAGCGTCGCGGTCTCCCGGGCGAGTTTGTGGATCCGCCGACGGGACAGCGGCGTCACCATCGGCCCGAGCCGGATGCGCTCGGTCGCAACGGCCATCGCGCTCATGGCGATCCACGGATCCGCCACGGCGCGGGTGGGAGCGCGGTAGCGGATGTGGTCCCACAGGAAGAAGCCATCCCAACCGCGTTCCTCCGCCCGCGCGGCCAGCTCGGCGACGAGCTTGGGGTCCGCGAGCTCGTCGAACGGCGGGGCGAAGATGCCTGCCTTCACGGACACGACGCCGAGGGTATCCCGATGACCGATGAGAATCCGGTCCCGGTCGGGTCTGGTTGGGTACGGATGAATCGAAACCGAGTGAAGAGGAGCAGCTGATGGCAACGATCGTGGTGACGGAGTTCTCGTCGCTGGACGGCGTGATGGAGGCGCCGGGCGGAGAGGACTTCAAGTACGAGGGCTGGAGCTTCGAGTACGACCGGGGCGACGACGGCAACCAGTTCAAGATGGACGAGGCCATGGAGGCCGACGCGCTCCTCATCGGCAAGAAGACCTACGAGAGCTTCGCGGGCGCCTGGCCGGACCGGGAGGGCCCCTTCGCCGACAAGTTCAACTCGATGCCCAAGTTCCTGGTCTCGACCACGCTCACGGATCCAGAGTGGAACAACACCACGGTCCTGAGCAGCGGCGACGCGACCGCACAGGTCACGAAGCTCAAGGAGGAGTTCGACGGCGTGATCCAGGTCCCGGGGTCGAACCGGCTGGTCCACGAGCTGATCGAGAGCGACCTCGTCGATCAGGTCAACCTGATGGTCTTCCCGGTCGTGCTGGGCACCGGCAAGCGCGTGTTCGGCGAGACCTCGGACAAGAAGCCGATGCGGCTGCGTGAGACGCGGACGGTCGGCGACGACGGCGTCACGATCGCGATTTACGAGCGCGCCCGGTAGCTACGGACGCACCTCGTCCGCGCCAGCGCAAGGCGCCTACCGGAATCGAACCGGTGTAAACGGCTTTGCAGGCCGCTGCGTAACCACTCCGCCAAGGCGCCGGAGGCGCCAAGGCTAGCGGCGGATAGGGTTCGCTCGTGGCTGAGCTCAGGCAAGCGGCCGGCCTCCCCTACCGCGAGGTGACGCCCGGAACGGAGCGCGGGTCGCCGGTGCTTCTCCTGCACGGCTTCCCGGAGAGCTCGCGCATGTGGGAGCGCTCGATGGAGGCGTTGGCCGCGGCCGGCCGCCGGTGCATCGCGCCCGACCTCTACTGCCTGGGCGACTCGGAGGACCCCGGGCCAGCGACCTTCGAGCGAAACCGCGATGCCATCGCCGCGCTGCACGAGGAGCTCGACCTCGGCACGGTGTCGCTGGTCGTCCACGACTGGGGCGCCTTTGTCGGGCTCGCCTGGGCTTGCGAGCACCCCGACTCCGTCGACGCGCTCGTGATCAGCGACTCCGGCTTCTTCGCCGACGGCAAGTGGCACGGGATGGCCAAGGCGATGCGAAGCGACGCCGGCGAGGAGCTCGTCGCCGCGCTCAACAAGGACGGCTTCAGCGCGCTGCTCCGGGCAGACGCGGCGCAGTTCTCAGACGATGACATCGACGCCTACTGGCGGCCGTTCGAGGACGGGCGCGGCCGCGAGGCGACGCTCGAGTTCTACCGCTCGATGGACTTCGAGAAGCTCGCTCCCTACGACGGGAAGCTGGCTGAGATGGGCGTCCCGACGCTGATCCTCTGGGGCGCCGACGACAAGTTCGCCCCGCTCAGCGGCGCCAGGCGGTTCCAGCGCGAGATCCCCGGCTCCGAGCTGGTGGCACTCGAGGGAGCGGGCCACTTCGTGTTCGAGACCTCGCCGGAGCGCTGCACCGAGGAGCTCGTGCGCTTCCTCGGATCCGCGGCCTAATCGGCCCACGGACCGAAGCCCGTCACCCGCTCCACCGTCGTGCGCATGAGCACCCCGGGCGGAGGGTCGTCCATCGGCGGGAACTTCGTGCCCGGACCGACATAGACCTGGGCGAGTTGCTGGAGAAGCTCGGGAGCGCCGCCCTCCTCGAGGGTCGCCGTGCCGTAGACGACGAGCTGCTGGAGCATGCCCATCCGGTGGAACTCCTTGCCTTCGAACGAGAAGACCACACGCGGGTCGCGCCGGACGTTCTTGAGCTTCTGCTGGTCGGGATTGAGGTGAGCGGTGAGCAGGTCGTCGCCGTCGACGGCGACCCACACGCACGTCACCTGAGGCGCGCCGTCCCTGCCGACCGTCGCCAGATGCCCGAGCGAACCCGAGCGGATGAGGTCCTTGGCGGTGTCGGGCAGATCCATCCGTGCTCCTAGTCGTAGGTCTTGATCATGCGAACGTTAAGGAACAGCATCAGCGCACCCATTACCGCCACGACCGCGAAGCCCGGCAGGATCTTCTCCCAGTCGATGTCGGTGAGGATGAGCGAGCGCAGCGCCTCCATCAGGTACGTGACCGGGTTCAGCGTCGCGGCGACCTCCATCGGCTCGGTCAGCATGTCCCGCGGCACGAAGTTCGGCGTGAGGAACAGCAGCGGGAAGAAGATCAGCCCGCCCGAGTTCGTCGCCGCCGCGCTGCGCGTCTTCAGCGCGATCAGCTGCATGAAGCCGGCGTAGACGACACCCCAGAGTGCGCTGAGGGCAACGATGAGGACGAAGCCGATCGGGCCGCTCGCGATCTCCACGCCGAACGGGAGGGCGATGAGCAGGATCACGGAGGAGATCACAACGCCCTTCGCGGCCTCGGCGACCAGCCGACCGAGGACGATCGAGGTCCGGGGGATCGGGATCGCCCGCAGCTTGTCGAAGTAGCCGCCCTCGATCTCTTCGACCAGGAATAGTGCCGCCATGCCGAACGAGGCCGCGAGCAGGAGTGTGATCGGGAGCTGGAACGCGCCGTACCCCTGGCCCTCCAGGAACCCGGTCTCCTCCGACGGGAAGATGTCCGCCGCCTGGCCTGTGTTGACGATCAGGAAGAAGATCGGGATGAACATCGTCATGAACAGGGCGTCGGGCTGGCGCACCATCTCGCGCAGGGCCCGGCCGCCGAGGATCAGCGTGGCGCTCATGCAGCCACCTCCTGGACCTCGCCGGCGGCTCGGTCGCGCGTGCGCCCGGTCGCGTCGAGGAACACGTCGTCTAGCGTGGGCTCCTCGTCCCCGCCCGTGCGCCGCCGCAGGTCGTCCTTGAGGCTCTGTGGCGTGCCCTCGCGGACGATCAGGCCGCCGTCGATGATCGCGATGCGGTCGCAGAGCTGGTCGGCCTCCTCCAGATACTGCGTCGTCAGGAATACGGTGGTGCCCTCTGCGTTGATGCGGCGGAGCTCCTCCCAGATCGTCAGGCGGCTCGCCGGGTCGAGGCCGGTGGTCGGCTCGTCGAGGAACAGGACCTCGGGCTCGTGGACCAGGGCGGCCGCGAGGTCGAGCCTGCGCTGCATTCCACCGGAGTAGCCCTTGATGACCCGGTCGGCGGCATCCTCGAGCTCGACCAGCTCGAGCAGAGCCTCGGCGCGCTCGGACGCGCCCTGGGCGCTCAGCCCGAAGAGTCGCCCGTGCAGGTTCAGGAGCTCCCTGCCCGTCTGGCGCGGGTCCAGCCCGGCCTCCTGAAGCGCGACCCCGATCCGGCGGCGGGCCTCGTCCGGGTCGCCCGCGACGTCGACGCCTTGTACCTCTGCGCGACCGTCGGTGATCGTGAGGAGCGTGGTCAGCATGCGAACCGTCGTCGACTTGCCGGCACCGTTCGGCCCGAGGAAGCCGAACACCTCGCCGGTCCTCACCTCGAGGTCCACGCCGCGGACGGCCTCGACCGCGCCCTCCTTGCCGGTGTAGTGCTTCACAAGCCCCTCGGCCAGAACGGCCGGGCCCCCTGTCTCGTTCATCCGCGCTCCTGTCGGGTTTGTGGGATCACGCCAATGAGACCGCGATCCGCCGCTGAACTAATCGCAGACCCGAAGATAACCGGGGCGCTTCAGGCCGTTCCGCAGATGGCGTGGGCGCTGATCTTTCTTATCGGGCCCGATCTCGGTCCTCGCCTGAGACGTCACACAGCGAGGCGGCGCCGCTTCCGCGACACTTCGGATATGGCCGCTAGGGCGGCACTGATCGACCCCGCCCCGAGGACGTTCTTCGGGGTGCCGAGCCTGCTCGATCTCAGCGCGCTCGATGCGCAGGTGGCCTTCCTCGGAGTCCCATACGACGCAGGAACCCCCGAGCCTGGGCTCGCCACCGGCCAGCGCGCCGGCCCAGCGGCGGTTCGGCAGGAGAGCCAGTTCCAGTTCTACTACCCGCAGTTGACCGGCAACGAGGGCGACCCCGGCGCGGAGGGCTGGTACGACATCGAGGCCGATTGCGACTACCTGGTCGGAGTGACGATGGCCGACGTCGGAGACGTGAAGATCCAGGGCTCCGACACCGAGGCCAACTACGAGCGAATGACCGGTGCCGCGCGCGCGATCGCCGAGCGGGAGGGGCTGATGGTCGCGATCGGCGGCGACCACTCGATCAGCTTTCCGCTCGGTCGAGGGATGGAGCCAGTCGGCCAGTTCGATGTGGTCCACATCGACGCGCATGCCGATTGCGTCGACGAGATGGACGGGTCGCGACTCACCGGCGGGTGCCAACTGCGGCGACTGGGAGAGCTGCCATTCGTGGGCACGATTACCGCGCTTGGACTTCGCAACGCCGATCGTGTCGAGGTGGACGGGATTCGAGAGCTGGGAGGCCGGTGGGCAACCAGCCGCGAGATGATCGAACAGGGAGCAGCGGAGGTCGTACGCCGGACAGTGCCCGAGGCCGAGGCCCTGTACGTCACGGTCGATCTCGACGTGCTTGATTCGTCGATCGCACCTGGGCACTCGCTAACGGAGCCCGGCGGGCTCAGCTATCGCCAGCTGCGCGCGATCCTGGTCGAGGTCGCGCGGCGGGGGCGCGTGATCGGTTGCGACATCGCCGAGCTGAACCCCAGCCGCGACCCGTCCGGGGCCACGGCACGCGTGGCCGCCTGGATCGCCACCCACTTCTTGAGTGAGATCTTCGAGCAGGCGCGCTGATTAAAGCGGCTGATGGGATTCGAACCCACGACCTTCTGCATGGCAAGCAGACGCTCTAGCCAACTGAGCTACAGCCGCGCGAGCGGTGAGTTTAGACGGCGCTCCTGCGTGAACGGAGATACGGTCAGTGGAAATCGACCGCTTGGAGGGACGAGGATGACCGGAGTCGGGACTGAGCTGGATAGGTTCGAGGAGGTCGAGACCGGGGAGGCGTTCACGATGCAGGGGCCGCGCCTGTTGAAGGTGGAGCTATCGGCGACCTCCGTCGTCGCGCGCAACGGCGCCATGGTGGCCTACCAGGGCGACGTGAGCTTCGAGCACAAGGGCGGCGGTCTCGGGCGCTTCCTGAAGAAGGCCGCCACGGGTGAATCACTGAGGCTGATGGTCGCGCAGGGCACGGGCGAGGTCTTCCTCGCACACCAGGCGATGCTCGTCCACGTGGTTCGCCTGCAGGACGAGTCGATGACCGTGAACGGCGAGAACATCCTCGCCTTCGAGACCGGCATCGAGTGGGACGTCACCAAGGTGAAGGGCGGGGCCTCCGGCGTTCTGGCCGGCGGGCTGTTCAACATCGGCTTGAGTGGCAGCGGCCTCGTGGCGCTCGTGTCGGACGGCGAACCTGTCCGGCTGAACGTCGGCGAGGCGCCGACGTTCGCCGACCCGCAGGCGGCCATCGCCTGGTCGGGCGGTGTAAGCACGAGCCTGGTCGCCGAGATGCAGGCCAAGGCCCTCATCGGGATGGGCTCCGGCGAGAGCTTCCGGCTGAGCTTCTCGGGCCAGGGCTGGGCGCTCGTGCAGCCGTCCGAGGGCCGGCAGGTCGTACGCAGCTAGGCGCCGTCCAGCGCCTCGTTCACCAGGCGGTCGGCCTCGGCGTTCTGCTCGCGGGGCACGTTGTGGATCGACCACGAGCCGAGACCCGCGAGCGCGGCCTTCACCTGCGCGTGGAGCGGCTTCAGCCCGGCGTCCTTCACGCGGTACTCGCCGCGCACCTGCTTGACGACCAGCTCGGAGTCGCCGATCAGCTCGAGCTCGGTACCACCCAGCTCGGTTGCGTGCTCGATCCCGCGCAGGAGCGCCCTGTACTCCGCGACGTTGTTCGTCGCATCGCCGATGGTCTCCCCCAGCTCGTCCAGGATCTCGCCCTCGGGGCTGGAGACGACGACCCCGATCGCGGCCGGCCCGGGGTTCCCTCGCGAGCCCCCGTCGACGTTGACGACTAGGCGTCCGGCCACCGGATCCTCCCCTCCTCGTCGACCTCGGCGTTCCACTCGATCGCCTCCTCCCCCAGCTCGGAGACGTCCGAGCCCTTGCCCACCCGCACCGGCGTCTCCTCGCCGTCGAGACCCACCTCCCAGCGGTACCACGAGAGCTCCCAGGCGACCGTGACCACGGCGCCGGCGCCCCGATCCGTGACCGCCGCCCGAGGCTTCCCCAGCGACCGCGAGAGGCCCGCGACGATGCGCCTGGCGTCGGAGGCATTGAAACGCTCGATCGCGAGGTCAGCGGGGCTCTCGGGAAGCGTCGGTGGCGCGGGCGCCTCAACCGGTGCCTCCACCGCACGCCGGCCCGTGAGGCCCCCGAAGAGCCGTCTCCGCGGCGGTGCCGCGATGGTCTCTGCCTCGGGGGAGTCGGCGGGCACCCAGCCCGCGTCATCAGCCCGCTCCGCGCAAAGGGCGCACACGCTCACGACGTCGCCCTCGGGCCGGGCGTACTCGACCGAGCGCTCGCCGCGGAGGATGGTGCGGCCGCAGACGGCGCAGACGGGGAACTGGGGCGGCTCGTGCTCGGGCACGGGCGCAACGTAGCAACGGCCCCCGGGCGCTAGGCGTTGGCGTGGGCGGCGTCGCCCGAGGTGGCGGCGGCGATGACCTTGTCAGCGAGGTGGCGGGGCAGCTCCTCGTAGCGGTCGAACTCCATCGTGTAGTCGCCGCGCCCGCCGGTGATCGCGCGCAGGTCGGGCGCGTAGTCGAGGACCTCGGCCATCGGCACCTCGGCGACGATCTCGGTGAGCCCGCCCTTCGGCTCCATGCCGGAGGGATGCCCGCGCCGCGAGTTGAGGTCGCCGATGACGTCGCCCACGGCGTCCTCCGGCACGGAGATCGTGAGCTTCACGATCGGCTCGAGCAGGTAGGCGTCGGCCTCGGCCGCGGCCTGCTTGAAGGCCATCGAGCCGGCGATCTTGAACGCGTTCTCCGAGGAGTCGACCGTGTGGTACTGGCCGTCGAAGAGGCGAACCCTCAGGTCCTTCATCGGATAGCCGGCGACGACGCCCTTGGCCATCGCCTCGATGATCCCCTTCTCGACCGCCGGGATGAACCCACCGGGGATGACGCCGCCCTTGATCGCGTTGATGAACTCCAGGCCTCCGCCGGGCTCGCCGGGCTCGATCTCGATGTGGCAGTCGCCGAACTGGCCGCGTCCGCCGGTCTGCTTCTTGTAGCGGCCGTGCGCCTTCGCGGGCCTGCGGACGGACTCGAGGTATGGCACCTGCGGCGGGTGGAGCTCGATCTCCGCCCCGAACCGGCGCTTCATCCGGTCGACGATCACCTCCACGTGGACCTGGGTGAGGCCGGCGATGATCTGCTCGCCGGTCTGGGGGTCGCGGTGGACGTCGAGCGTCGGATCCTCCTCCTCCAGGCGCCGGATCGCCGTGGCGGCCTTCTCCTCGTCACCTTTGGACTTGGCCTCGTAGGCGAAGGCCATGACGGGCGCAGGCAGATCGAGGGCCGGGAACCTCAGCTTGTCGCCCTTCAGCTCGGTCAGGACATCGCCTGCGCGGGTCTCCCGCAGCTTCGCGACGGCGCCGATGTCGCCCGCGCCGAGCGCCTCCACGGTCTCGTGCTCCTTGCCCTGAGGCACCGCGAGCTGGCCGATCCGCTCCTTCTCCGAGCGCGTTGTGTTCATCACCTGGGAGTCCGAGCCGAGCACCCCCGAATACACGCGCAGCAGGTTGATGCGGCCCGTGTACGGATCGGCGGTGGTCTTGAAGACGTAGGCGACCAGGTCGCCGTCGGGATCGGGCTCGATCTGGAGCTCCTCGCCCTCGGCGTCCAGCGCCGTGACCGCCCCACGCATAGCGGGTGACGGCAGGTCCTCGATGATCGCCTCGAGGATGCGGCTGGTCCCGAGGTTCTTCGTCGCGATCCCGCATGTGACCGGGAAGAGGTGCCCCTCGACGACGCCTTTCTTCAGCGTGGTCACGAGCTCGTCGTGGGAGATCTCCTCGCCCTCCAGGTAGCGCTCCATCAGCTCGTCGGAGTTCTCGGCGACCTCGTCCATCAGCTTCTCGCGGTACTCCTGCGCCTGCTCGGCGAGCTCCTCGGGGATCTCGGCCTGGGACGCCGCGCCGCGTCCCTCCCCGTCATAGATGAAGGCCTTCATGTCAATCAGGTCGATGACCCCGCGTGTCTCGTGCTCGGAGCCGATCGGGATCTCCGTCGCGACTACGTGTGGGCCGAACGCCTCCTTCAGCGAATCCAGTGTGCGGAAGAAGTCGGCCCGCTCGCGGTCGAGCATGTTCACGTAAACCAAGCGCGACAGGCCCTCCTTGGAAGCGCGCTGCCAGAGCCGGTCGGTATGGACCTCCACGCCCATCACCGCGTTCACGACAACCACGGCCGCGTCGACGACGCGCAGGGCGCCGAGCGTGTCGGCGACGAACGAGGGGTCGCCTGGAGTGTCGATCAGGTTGATCTTGCGGTCGTGGTAATCGAACGACGCCACGGTGGCGTCGATCGACATCTCGCGCTCGTGCTCGTCGGGTTCGAAGTCGGCGACGGTGGTGCCGTCGGTGGTGCGACCCAGCCGGTTCACGACGCCCGCCTCGAACAGGAGCGCCTCGCAGAGACTCGTCTTGCCGCTCCCCCGGTGTCCGATCAGCGCGACGTTGCGAATCTTGTCGGGCGCCTTGTGCGGCATGCGGCGGAGTCTATGTCCTGACGTGCGTGCGAGGCCCGCGTCAGGACATCTATTCAGA
Source organism: uncultured Solirubrobacterales bacterium (assembly GCA_963776045.1). Classification (GTDB taxonomy): domain Bacteria; phylum Actinomycetota; class Thermoleophilia; order Solirubrobacterales; family 70-9; genus JBDTSW01. The sequence continues at coordinate 46,314 of CAVZLE010000003.1, forward strand.
TATGGGCGGCGAGCCGAAGCGCGACCGCAGGCCCAGCACGGCCTTGGTGTGGAGCTGGGAGACGCGGGACTCGGTGACTCCGAGAACCTCGCCGATCTCGCGGAGGGTGAGGTTCTCGTAGTAGTAGAGGGCGATCACGAGGCGCTCGCGCTCGGGCAGCGACTCGATCGCATCGGCCAGGCGGTCCTTGAGCTCGGACGTGTGCGCCTCGGCCTCCGGGTCGATCGCGTTGGGGTCCTGGATCGTGTCCAGGACCGAGATCTGGCCTCCCCCGCCCTCGGGGTCGGCGAAGGTCCACAGGTCGTCGAGGGCGAGCACCGACGAGTTGGCGATCTCGAGGAGCGCATCGTGGAACTCCTCGACGGACATCTCGAGGCGTGTCGACATCTCCTCGTCGGTCGGGGCGCGCCCCAGCTTGCCCTCCAGGTCGGCGTGGGCGCGTTCGACGTCGCGGGCGCGGGCGCGAACTGACCTCGGCACCCAGTCGAGCGAGCGCAGCTCGTCGATGATCGCGCCCTTGATGCGCGCGACCGCGAAGGTCTCGAACTTGATCTCCCGTGCCGGGTCGTAGCGCTCGATTGCGCCGATCAGCCCGAGGAGGCCGTAGGAGATGAGGTCGGACTCCTCGACGTGGGAGGGCAGCCCGGAGGCCATGCGGCCGGCGATGAACTTCACCAGGGGCGAGTAGGCGACGACGAGGCGCTCGCGCGCCGTCTCGTCTCCCTCCTGCTTGTAGCGGAGCCACAGTTCGCGTAGCTCCACAGCCTTGACGTTGGTCTCCATCACGTGAGCCCTTTCCAGGTGTGGAACGTTAGACGCTGCGAGGTCGAGGCAACGCAGCCCTACGCCCTCGGATGGCTTCGTGCGTACTCACTGGCGAGGCGGCCCGGCTCCACCCGGGTGTAGATCTGAGTGGTCGAGATGCTGGCGTGGCCGAGCAGCTCCTGGATCGATCGGAGGTCGGCGCCCCCCTCCAACAGGTGGGTTGCGAAGGAGTGGCGCAGCGTGTGCGGCGAGATCCGACCCGCCGTGGCCGTCTCGTGGACCCACTTACCGAGCCGGCGCCGCACGTCCGACGTGGACAGGCGCCGGCCCCGGCGCGAGACGAAGAGAGCCTGCTCGTCGGCGGCGGGCTCGAGGGCGGGACGGGCCCGGTCCAGGTACCGGCGCAGGGCCCGCTGCGCGGGCTCACCGATCGGCCCAAGCCGTGTCTTATTCCCCTTTCCGTCGATGCGGAGGGTCTCACCCTCGAAGTCGGGGCTGTCGAGGTTCAGCGTCGTCACCTCTTCCGCGCGCAGGCCGCACGAGTACGTGAGCTCGAAGATCGCGCGGTCGCGGATCTCAAGCGGCGTGGTCGCCGGGATCCTGTCGAGCAGCTGGGCGACCTCGTCGGGGCCGAGGACCTTGGGCAGGGTCGACTCCGCCTTCGGCGTCGGCAGGAGCTCCGCGGCGTTCTGGTCGACCGCGCCGGTCCGCACCAGGTGGCCGTGAAAGCTGCGAACGGCGGTGAGCTTCCGGGCGACGCTCGAGCGGGCAAGCCCGCGCTGGGAGAGCGCGGCCGCGTAGGAGCGCAGGTCGCGATACGCGAGGCCGTCGGGGTCCCGTCCCCGTGCCGTCGCCCAGGCGGCGAGCTCCTCGAGATCGCTGCCGTAGGCCCGCAGCGTGTTCGGCGAGACACCGCGGGTCTCGAGCTCGCGGCGAAAACGCATCAGCGCCGCCTCCCACGCCGGGGCGATCGGGGGTGTCTCGGGCACGGCTTCAGGCACGGCACTCACTTCGCCGTGAACGCGCGCAAGCCTGCTGTGGATCGCTAGCCGATGTAGATCGGGGTGCCGACGTCGACCTGGTCGTACAGCTCGATCACGTCGGGCACGGCCATGCGCACGCAGCCGTGGGATGCCGCGCTCCCGAGGGAGGCGACGTCATCGGTGCCGTGGATGCCGGCACCGTCGAAGATGCCCATCCAGCGGGCCTTCAGGGGGTTCTCGGGCGAGCCGCCCGGCACCACCGTGCCGGCGAGGTCGCCGGCCCAGTCGGAGTCCGGGACGTTCCAGGCCGGGTCAACGGCCATGTTCTGGATGCTGTACTCGCCCACGGGCGTGTCGAAGCCGGCGGCCCCGATCGCGACCGTGTAGCTCTTGGCCAGCTTGAGATTCTCGTACAGCGAGAGGGTGAAGTTCGAGCGGTCGACGATCATGTAGCTCGGATACTGGGAGGCGACCTCCTCCCGAGTGACGTCAGGCTCGACCTCGTCGACCTGGGCGGCGAGCGTTCGCGACCCCGGGGTCTGGACCGCCTTCTCGACCTGTCCGCGGAGCTCGTCGGCTCGGAGCGCCTCCCCGGTCTCGCCCGCCGAGACGCTGATGCCGGACGGGCCGGCGTCGATTCCGGCGTCCACCGGCTCGCGGTTGACGTCCTCGGCGATGATCGAGACGAACTCGTCGATCGAGCCCTTGTCATAGCTGACGGTGGGCTTGATGCTCTCGTCCAACTCCTCGCCGGTGGCGTAGCGCCAGACCCGGGTGGGCAGGCCGCCCTCGCGGCTGGCCTCGAACGCCTGATCGATCATCGAGTCGATGTCCGCGCTGACGTCGAGCTTCTCGGGCGAGAGGATGTACTTCTTGCCGTTGTGGGTCACGGTGACCGGCTTGGCCAGCGGCGCGACGACATCGGCATGGACCTGCTTTCGGGCCTCGGCCTCGGAGAGCCCCGACACGTCGACGCCCGCGATGGTCACGCCCTCGGCGATCTCATCCTTCATCGAGTCGTCGTACGCGTACACGCCGACGGCCCCTCCGATCAGCAGGAAGAGCATCGCGATGACGGCTATGAGTGCCTTGCGTCCCATGGAAGCTTTCGTTACCCCTACGTTCGCCCGGGGTTACCGGTTCACCTTCACCGAGCGTTCATGGAATTGTAGAAAGCGTGCAGGCGTGCCCTGCACCGTTGCTTGCCGATCTCGGCGCTAGATCCCGAGCGGCTCGCGGTCGGCGCCTACTCCCTCATCCTCGTCCGCGCCGTCGTCGCTCTCGCGTACGTGGCGGCTCCAGCGCAGGAACTCCTCGACCTCACGCTCGTAGGTGTAGGCCTTCTCTACCCCACGCATCACGGGCTGAACCCGGTGGTGCTCGCCCAGCTTGATCACGGCCTCCCGCGAGGTGTAGCCATACCGAAAGCCCGTCGCCTTGTAGAGGCGGTTGTCGAGCCCCCGCCCGAAGCGCAGGAGGTCCAGCATCTCGTCAGGGATGCGGAAGCCCAGCCGGCGCAGCGGGCCGGCGAGCAGGCCAGCCCCCCACGGCGGGAGCACCGGAACCGGGTACTTCCCGAGCAGGCCGACCGCCTCGGTGAGCGAGAGGACGCCGTCGGCGGCGACGTTGTACGTGCCGGGCACGGCATGGAAGGCGGCGTGTTCGAGCGCGTGGACGATGTCGTCCTCGTGCACGAACTGAAGACGAGGGTCGAAGCCCAGCACCATCGGCACGGCGGGCAGCGCGAACATCCGGGTGAATCCCGTCTCCACATCCGGTCCGAGCACGTTCGAGCACCGCAGGACCGTGACGGCGACGTCGGTGTTCTTCTCCGCGAACTCGTCCACGGCCGCCTCGGCCTCGAGCATGTCGCGCTCGAGGGCGGCGGTTGGAGCGTGCGGGCGGTGCATCTCCTCGGTGAAGAAGGCCGGATCGTCGCTCCGCGCGCCGTAGTACATCGAGCTGGACTTGAAGATGAACTTCCGCACCGGGGATCCGCCGCCGCCGCACGCGGCGAGGATGTTCATCGTCCCGATCACGTTGTTCTCGTGGGCCGCGCGGGGAGGCATGCCCAGCGAGTTGACGACCATGCGGGTGTCGATGACGGTGTCGATCTCGGCGGCGCGGACGATGCGCTGGATCAGGGAGTGCTGGTTCGAGACCTTCACGTACTCGGTGCGCTCCAGCTCGACGCGGGGCTCACGGCTGTCGACCCCGATGATCGCCTCGATCTGGTCGAAGCCCTCGAGCGCCTGCGCCAGGCGGCCGCCCCAGTAGGTCGAGAGGCCCGTGATGAGGACGCGCTTCGTGGCCGGGTCGTGAGGTGCCTGCTCAGGGACGGTCATCCGAACCACACCGACTTCCGGGTGGCGAGCATGTCGTGCAGGTTCTCCTGGATCCGCGCCCGGACCTCCTGGGCGACGGTCTGGACGAGCGCCTTGTCCTGTGCGGCCTCGCGGCCCCCGAGTTCGACCGTATCGATCGGCTCGAGGAAACGGAGCTTGAACTTGGCCGGAAGGTAGGCGAGCATCCCGAACGGCCCGAGCCATGGAAACGTCGGGGTAACCGGGAAGTACAGGAGCCCGGTCAGCTTCTTCATGAAGTCGAGCTGGGCGAAGACCGGCTGGGCCTCCTCGGCCCCGACGACGCACGTCGGGACGATCTTGGCCTCCGCTCGCATCGCGGCCTCCACGAACCCTCCCCGGCCGAAGCGCCGCAGCCGGTAACGATCCTTGTAGAGCTTCTCGGTGCCCTTGCGGCCCTCCGGGAAGACCAGCACCAGCTGCTCCTCGTCGTAGAGAAGGCGATGCACGTTCGCCGGGTGCGCGGCCACGCAGCCCATCTTCGGGATCAGCATCGAGAAGCCGGGATAGCTCTTGAAGAAGTGCTCGACGGTGATGTGGAGTGGGCGGGGCCGCGGGTGCTCCTCCCTGATCGCCTTGGCGATGATCGCGGCATCGGGCGGCAGCGCGCCCGAGTGATTGGACACCACGAGCGCTCCGCCCGATTCCGGGACGTTCTCGACGTTCTCGATCTCGGCCCGGAACCAGTAGCGGTAGTAGAACTCGATCAGGGTCTGGTCCATGAATCCCTCGACCCGCTCGGAGCGTCCCCAGTCCGTGAGCTGGCGGTCCGGCTCGATCGCCGGCAGCAGCTCGCGCATGCGCTGCGAGGGGCGCTGCTCGGGCAGGAGCTGGGTCGAGTCGTCGCCGTCTGCGGCGCGCTCGTCCCCGGTGTGGGAGAGGGACGTTCGGTCGGCCATGGGGCGGGCCATAGTATCGGCGTGACTCATGCGCTCTAAGGACCAGGTTCGAAAGGCCGTGTGGAAGGCGATGGACCGCGAGGGGGTCTCGCGGTTCCCCGGCGCGGAGGGCAGGATCCCCAACTTCGCCGGCGCGAAGCTGGCCGCCCAGAAGCTGGCGGGACACCGCCTGTGGAAGCGCGCGCGGGTGATCAAGGCCAACCCGGATTCCCCCCAGACCCACTGCCGGCGCCAGGCGCTCGAGGAGGGCAAGACCGTGGTCATGGCCGTCCCACGACTGCGAGACCAGCATCCGTTCCGGCTGCTGGACCCGCGCAACCTGAGCCAGAAGCAGGTGCGCGAGGCCGCGACGATCAAGGGGGCGCTGCGACACGGCAAGGTCGTGGCCCTCGAGGAGCTTCCGCCCATCGACTTCGTTCTCTGCGGCTCGGTGGCCGTGAACCTCAGCGGAGCCCGCGTGGGCAAGGGCGGCGGCTTCTCGGACCTGGAGTACGCGCTGCTCATCGAGGAGGGCCTGATCGACGACCACACCACGGTCGCCACGACCGTCCACCCCATCCAAATCCTGCGCGAGCACCTGCCGCTCACCGATCACGACCTGCCCATCGACATGGTCGCGACGCCGCGCGCGGTGATCGACCTCGAGCGCCAGTACGACCGGCCGCGGGGAATCCTCTGGGATCATCTGCAGCCGCCCCAGATCCACGAGATCCCGATCCTGGAGCGGATCGGCTACGCATAACGCGGTGAAGCCCGATCCGACGCCCGCCGCAGGGCCGGATCCGTACGGAAATCCGGACCCCGAGCCCGAGTGGCTCCGCGTGGACTGGCGCGAGCACCTGCGCACCGCGAAGCTCGACGGGTCGGAGATCAACTACGTCGAGCTTGGCGAGGGGCCGGCGCTGCTGTTCGTCCACGGCCTCTCCGGTTCCTGGCAGAACTGGCTCGAGCAGATCCCCCATTTCGCCCGCTCACACCGGGTCCTCGCGCTGGACCTGCCCGGGTTCGGAGACTCCGAGATGCCGTCGTGGCCGCTCTCGATCGAGGGCTACGGCACGCTGCTCTTCGACTTCTGCGCCGCCGTTGACGTCGAGCGCTGCGCGGTGGCGGGCAACTCGATGGGCGGGTTCGTTGCCGCGGAGGCCGTGAGCCGAGAGCAGGAACTCTTCGAGCGAATGGTGCTTGTTTCGGCCGCGGGGGTCTCCCATGCGGAGATGCGCAAGGGCCCGGCCGCCGTGATGGGACGGATGGCTGCGGCGACGGCCCCGATGGGCCTGAAGATGCAGCAGCGGGCCCTGCTGCGCCCCGGGATGAGGCGAGCTAGCGTTTCAGCAGATGGCGCAGCATGCCGCTGCGGCTGCGGCGGGAGCTCCTCTGGGAGCAATTCGTGCACGGCGCCGCGAAGCCGGGCTTCCTCCCGGCGCTCACCGACCTGGTCGGCTACGACCTGCTGGACCGCCTCGAGGAGGTGGAGCTACCCACGCTCATCGTCTGGGGCCGTGAGGACAGGATCGTGCCGTCCAGCGACGCCGAAGGCTACGCGCGCCGGCTACGCAACTCGCGGACGCTGATCTACGCCGACACGGGCCACCTGCCGCAACTCGAGCGGCCGGTGCGCTTCAACCGCGACCTGGAGGATTTCCTCAGGTGACGGCGCCAAGCGACGCAGACGAGACCCCGTCCGCGTACTTGGCCATCACGCCGGTGGTGAACTCGGGCTCCGGCACGTCGTAGTCGGCGATCCGGGCCGCGATCTCGTCGTCGCTCAGCGCGACCTCGAGCCTGCGGCCCTCGACGTCGACCGTGACCTCGTCGCCCTCGCGCAGCGCCGCGATCGGGCCGCCCTTGATCGCCTCCGGGGCGACATGCCCGACCATCAGGCCGCGGGTCGCACCGGAGAAGCGACCGTCGGTGAGCAGGGCGACCTCCTCGCCCAGGCCCTCGCCGACGATGGCCGCGGTGACCTGGAGCATCTCGCGCATGCCGGGACCGCCGGAGGGACCCTCGTTGCGGATCACGATGACGTCGCCGGGGTTGATCGCCTGGTCCTTGACCGCGCGGAAGCACTCCTCCTCGGACTCGAACACGCGCGCCGGGCCGGTCTGTCCCTTGCGCTCGGTGCCGGCGAGCTTCACGACGGAGCCCTCGGGGGCGAGGTTGCCGCGCAGGATCGCAAGGCCGCCCTCGGGCTTCAGCGGATTCGACAGCGGGCGCACCACCTCCTGGCCCTCGGTCTCGATGGCCGCGGCCGCCTCCTCGCCGATGGTCCGGCCGGTGACGGTCAGCTCGTCCTCGTGCAGCAGGCCCGCCTCCGCGAGCCGGTTGAGGATCAGCGGGACGCCGCCCGCCGCGTAGAGGTCGGTTGCGACGAATCGCCCGCCGGGCTTCAGGTCGGCCAGCAGGGGCGTGTGCCGCGAGATGCGCTCGAAGTCGTCCAACTCGAGCTCGATCTTGGCCTCGCGGGCCACCGCGAGCAGGTGCAGCACACCGTTGGTGGACCCGCCGGAGGCGCAGATCATCGCGATCGCGTTCTCGAGCGAGTTGCGGGTGATGATCCGGCTGGGGCGCAGGTCGTCCTTCAGGACCTGGAGTGCCAGCTCGCCGATGCGCTCGGCGACGTTCGGCTTCTCGCCGTCCTCCGCCGGAACCATGGCCGAGCCGCCCGGCGAGATGCCCAGGGCCTCGAAGGCGCAGGCCATGGTGTTGGCGGTGAACTGCCCGCCGCAGGCCCCGGCACCGGGGCTGGCCACGTTCTCGATCTCGAGCAGCTCCTCGTCGGTGATCTTGCCGGCGGCGTGGGCGCCCACGGCCTCGAAGACGTCGAGGATGGTCACGTCCTTGCCGTTGAGCCTGCCGGGCGCGATCGAGCCGCCGTAGAGCAGGACGCCGGGCACGTCCAGGCGCGCGAGCGCCATCACGCAGCCGGGGATGGTCTTGTCGCAGGCGGAGACGGCGACGAGCGCGTCGAACTGGTAGCCGCGCTGGGTCAGCTCGATCGAGTCGGCGATCACCTCGCGGCTGACGAGGGACGACCGCATGCCCTTCGTGCCCATCGTGACGCCGTCGGAGATCGCGACGGTGTTGAACTCCATCGGGGTGCCGCCGGCGGCCCTCACGCCCTCCTTGATGGGCACGGCGAGGTCGCGCAGGTGGAAGTTGCACGGCATCGCCTCGATCCAGGTGTTGGCGACGCCGACGGTGGGCTTGCTGAGCGCCTCGTCGTCGAAGCCGATGCCCTTCATGTAGGCGCGGGCGTGGGCGCGCTCGGGGCCGTCGAAGACGACCGACGAGCGCGGGCGCGGGGCTGTCTTGGATTCGCTTGCCATGACGGGCTGGTCAGTCTAGGGTTCTCGCGAGGCCGTCGAACGAGGGAGAGACCGTGGTCGAGCAGGGTGATTTCGAAGCTGACCTACGCGAACGTGGTGGCGACGCTGGCACTGTTCCTGGCGCTGGGAGGTGGGCTCGCCTGGGCCCTGGCGAACAACAGCGTCAAGTCCAAGCACATCAAGGACGGGCAGGTGAAGCCGGACGACCTCAGCCCGGCCTCGAAGCCGCAGGTCTTCAGCTACTCGGCCTCCACCGGCGACGACGTGCAGGAGGAGGTAATCGAGCACGAGGGCTACAGGGTGCTCGCCGCGTGCGAGAACTTCAGCGGGCGCCCGGAGCTCGAGTTCTTCCTCGAGCTGCCCGAGGATGGGCGTCTGTTCGGCTTCCTCCTCGAGGATGCGAGCAACGCTGAGCCGGCCCCCGCCAGTGGCCCGGGCGTGGACGTTGTCGGAGGCGATGTGTTCTCGGCCGCCGAGGTGACAGCACCGGCCGGAGAGACGAACATCCTCTTCGCCGGCCTGACCTACGCCGGAAGCACCGAGGGAGCCACCATCGACCTCCACCTGGTCGCGGATGACAACGAGGCGGACACGTGCACCCTGCGGGGGACGATCACCCCCGGGATCGTCCAGCCTGAATAGCGGTCTCCCAGGTCCGAAGCGCTCGTAGGTCGCGCTCCACCTGCACCGGGTCCAACTGGCGGCCCGGTGCGTCCAGGTTCGCCGTGGCGATCAGCTCCTGCTCGCCGCCGCGGATCGACATCCACTTCGCGAGGACGTCGTCGGCGTCGGGCAGCCGGCGGGCCCCGTTCGGCTCCTCGCGGTCCTCGAAGCGCACGCAGTACTCGTTCAGAAGCCGCCCGGTCGCGCTCTCGTAGGCCACGATCGGCCGGTGCGGGATAGAGCAGGTAGGCGTAGCCCTCTCCCCCGCCCTCGACGCTGATGAAGCCGAGCTCCTCGTACATCGCGTACTCGCGCTCGGACACCACCGAGCGCATCAGCTCGCGCGCACGTGCCTCGGCCTGTCGTTCCCGGTGGGCGTCGTAGCTCGGCCGGCGCCCAGTCAGGAGCTCGAGAACGCCCATCAGCCGCCGGCGGCGCGCGGGAAGAACACCACGCGCTCGGCGTCGCGCGGGATCTCGGCGAAGGTGCGAACCAGCAGCGCCTCGCGGCTTCCCGCCCTCGTTCGTCGGCACCGCCGCCGCCATCCCCAGGTCGAGCTGACGGCGGAACTCCTCGACCAAACGCTCCTCGTCCTCGGAGACCTCCGGATCGCCCTCGGCGAGCAGCACGTCGCCGTGGCCGGGCTTCATGCGAACGAGCTTCATGACTCGGATTGTCCCAGAGGGCCCGGCGGCCTCCGCCGTGGCCAGCCCGAAGACGTCCACCGGACCCGCGCCCGCGCCGATCCCGCGCAGGCCGTGGTCGACCGCCTGCGCCGCCACCTCCCTCGCCCAGCGTGCGGCGTCCGCCAGCTCCTCGCCGCGGGCGAGGAACGCGGCCAGCGCCGAGGAGTGGGTGCACCCCGAACCGTGAGATGCACCGCCGGGGAAGCGCGGGCCCTCGATCCGCAGGCGTGCCGTGGCCGTCGTACAGGGTGTCCGCCCCGTCCTCGGTGTGCCCGCCGGTGACGATCACCGCCTCGTGGCCCGAGGGCCTGGACCATCTCCGCGAGCTCGGCCGGGCCCACCCCCTCCCCTGCCCCGGCCAGCGAGCGGGCCTCCGCCAGGTTCGGGGTGACCACCGTGGCCAGCGGCAGGATGCGCTCGATCAGCGGCCGCCTTGGCGTTCGGGTCGAGCAGGGCCGCGCCGCTCTCGGCGACCATCACGGGGTCGACGACCACCGGAGCGTCACCGACCAGGCGAGAGCGCCTCGGCCACGGCCTCGACGGTCGTCTCGTCGCCCAGCATCCCGACCTTCACGGCGTCGACCCCGAGGTCGGATGCGACGGCCTTCACCTGCGCGATGATCATCTCCGGCGGGATCGGCCATCGACGCGATCGACGCCGACCGTGTTCTGGGCGGTGATCGCCGTGATCGCGGTCGTGCCGTGGACGCCGCAGCGCGCGAAGGCCTTCAGGTCGGCCTGAATGCCCGGCGCCGCCGCCCGAGTCGGAGCCGGCGATCGAGAGGGCGACGCGAACCAGCGCGGAATCGTCCATGCGCCCACTGTAGTCAGGCCTCACGGCGGGACGAGGCCAGTCCGGGCGTAGCGCCCGGCCTCGGCTCGCACGTAGCCCAGAAGCTCGAGGCGCGCCAGGGCGACGGCCGCTCGCGCGGCGCCGAGGCCGTGGCGGCGGCCAGCTCGGACGAGGCTCGTGCCACCTCCACCGCCGCCAGCGCCGCCGCGACTCGCTCGTCGAGCGGTGGGCCCGACGCGCTCAGCGGTGAGCGGCGCCCACGCCCGAGCAGGAGGTCGAGGACGTCCTGCGCGTCGCGGACGAGCTCGGCACCGTCGCGGAGCAGCGAGTGCGGGCCGGCGCTGAGCGGTGAGCGCGACCGGCCCGGGCACCGCGCCGACGCTCGCGTCCGAGCTCGAGCGCCGCGATCGGCCGTGATCCGCGACCCGGAGGGGTCGCGCGCCTCGACCATGATCGTCATCGCGGCCAGCGCGGCCATGATCCGGTTGCGCTTGGGGAAGTCGAAGCGCTGCGGCTGGTATCCCGGCGCCGACTCGGAGACGACCGCCCCGCCGGAGGCCAGGATCCGGCGATAGACGGACCGCGCGCTGGGCGGGATACGCGCGGTCGGGGCCGCATGCGAGGACCGCGATCGTCAGCCCGCCGGCCTCGAGCGCCCCTCGGTGAGCGGCCTGGTCGATCCCGTAGGCCATCCCGCTCACGACCACCAATGCCGGCCGCCGCCAGCGACCCTGCGAGCTCGGAGGCGACCGTGCGCCCGTAGGCGGAGCGACCGCCGCGCGCCGACGATCGTCACGGCCCGCCCCGGATCGAGTCCGGCGCACCAGCGCGCGCTCACCTCGTCCGTGAAGCCGAGCAGGGCGAGCTGTTGGCCGGCAGGCGGTCGAGGTCCAGCAGGCTTGCCGGGTAGTCCGGCTCGCCCCGGTCGATGGTCCAGGCGTCACTCATCCGCGCGGCTTCGGAGCGTGAGGGCCTCGGCGATGTCGTCGCCGTTCACCGCGTTCGCGGCCGGCGAGGTCCGCGATGGTCCGCGCCAGGCGCAGCACGCGGTCGTAGCCGCGGCCGCTCAGCCCCAGGCTGGCCTGGCCGCGCCGCGAGCGTCAGGCCCGCCGCCGCATCGAGCGCGGCATCGCGGCGAACCTCCTCGACGGTCGCCTCGGCGTTGCAGCGCCCAGCGCCGAGGCGCCCGGCCTGGCGCCCGCGCGCGGCGAGGACGCGCTCGCGCACCTCGCGCCGAGGCCTCGCCCGGTCCGGCCGCCAGTTCGCTCGGCGGTGGGCGCGCCGACCTCGACGGTGATGTCGACGCGGTCGGCCAGCGGCCCGCTGATCCGCGAGCGGTAGCGGCGGACGGCCCCCGGCGAGCACTCGCACTCCTCCTCGCCGCGCCGCGCTGGCCGCACGGACACGGGTTGGCCGCCGCGACGAGCATCGTGCGGCACGGCAGCGAGACGGTGTGCCGGGCGCGGGCGACGACGATGCGGCCCGTCCTCGAGCGGCTGGCGCAGCGCCTCGAGGGCGTCGCGCGAGAACTCGGGCAGCTCGTCCAGAAACAGGAGGCCGCGGTGCGCGCGGCTGAGCTCGCCCGGGCGGGGCGGGGTGCCGCCGCCGACCAGCCCGGCGCACGAGATCGTGTGGTGAGGAGCGCGAAAGGGCCTGGTCCGCGCCCGCGACAGCGGCGGGCACCTGGCCGCACGCGCTCGCAACCGACGAGCGCCTCGATGGCCTCCGCCGGCTCGAGCGGCGGCAGGATCGAGGGCAGGCGCCGGGCGGCCATCGACTTGCCGACGCCGGGCGGGCCCAGCATCAGCAGGCTGTGCCCGCCGGCCGCCGCGACCTCCAGCGCGCGGCGCAGACCCAGCTGGCCGCGCAGGTCGGCGAGGTCGTCCGCCCCCCGGGGGCTCGCAGCCCGAGCTCGGGAACCGCGGCCGGGCTCGCTCGGAGTGCCCAGCAGCTTGAGCTGGGCCGAAGCGCGTCGAGCCCGATGACCGTCACGGGCCCGGCATCTCCGGACCCGTTGCGGGGACGGGCGCCGGCCAGGGCGGCCTCGGCCGGCGTTCGGCGCGGCACGCCGAGCGAGACGCAGGTCCGCGTCACTGGGCCCGCAGCGCCATCGGCAGCGCGCCGACGATCGAGCCGCACCGAGCCGTCCAGCGCGACCTCGCCCGCCAGGCCGACCCCCTCGAGAGCGCAAGCGGGCAGCTGACCCGAGCGCGACGAGGACCCCCGCCGCGATCGCGAGGTCGAAGGCCGGTCCCGCCTTCGGCAGGTTCGCGGGAGCGAGGCTCACCGTGATGCGCGCTCTGGGGAAACTCGAAGCCCGAGTTGCCGAGCGCGGCCCGCACCCGCTCGCGCGACTCCCGCACGGCCGCGTCCGGGAGGCCGACGATCGAGAACGCCGGCAGGCCGCCGCGGACGTCGACCTCCACCAGGACATCCCGGGCCTCGACCCCGACGCAGGGCGAACGTGCGGACCGATGCGAGCACGCCGGCCGAAGCCTAGGTCCGGCCGCGAGCGCGGGTGGCGCGCAAGAGGTGCCGGATCCGTGACGCTCTTGCCTCAATCGCGCGCACAACGGGGCCGTGCGGCGGCCCCTAGCTTCGGTCGCATGACGTGGAGCGCCAGCACTCGGCCGGCTCGCCGAGGACTACGTGGCCGGCCGGCTGGCGGGCGCGGGATGGACGGATGCTCGAGCGCAACGCGCGGCCCGCGCGGCGTGCGCGGCGAGCTGGACATCGTCGCGCGCCAGGGCCGCGAGCTGGTGTTCGTCGAGGTCAAGGCACGCAGCACGCGGCGCCGTGACCGGACCGCCGACTCGCCGGTGCTGGCCGTCGGACACCCGCAAGCAGGTCCAGGCTTCGCCGCCTGGCCGCGCGCCTGGCTGCGCGAGCGGGGCCGGGCTCAGAGCGCTTCGCCGGCCTGCGCTTCGACGTCGCCGGGGTGTGGGTCGGCCCGGCGGCCGGGTCGCCGACTGCGAGTACCTCCGCGCCGCCTTCTGACCCCAGGGCTCGCCGTCCAGCGAGAGCTGGCTGTAGGCGATCGAGGCGAACGAGCGGCGATGCAGGTCGGACGGGCCCGTCGCGCATGATCGCCTCGCGGTGCCCGGGCGTGGAGTAGCCGACGTTCTCGGCGAAGCCGAACGCCGGGTAGCGGCTCGTGGATGCCGTGCATGTAGCGGTCCCGCGTGACCTTCGCGACGACCGAGGCGGCCGCGATCACGGCGCTCTTGGCGTCGCCGTCGACGACCGCCCGGTGCTCGACCGAGCAGCGCTGGCCCAGCGGGAAGCCGTCGACCAGGCAGATCGGCCCCCGGCACCCAGACCCGCTCGAGGCTGCGGCCCGAGCGCGTTCAGGTTGGTGACGTGGAGGCCGCGGGAGTCGATGCCGCGGACGCAGCGGATCGTCACCGCCACCTCGCTTCGCCGCCCGCAGCACGATCGGATAGATCGCCTCGCGCTGCTCCTCGCTGCGCTGCTTGGAGTCGTCGAGGTCGCCCAGGGCGCGCCGGTCGCGCAGGCTGAGCCGCTCGAGGTCCATCAGCACGGCGGCCGCCACGAGCGGTCCGGCCAGCGAGCCCGCGACCGGCCTCGTCGCACCCGGCGACGAAGCGGGAGCCGAGCTCGCGGTCGAAGCGAAAGAGCTTGGCGGCGCGGCGGCGACGGCGCTTGGCCGCGGCCTTCGCCTGCGGCGAGGGCGACGCGCTAGAGGATGCCGATGCGGTCCGGGGGCCAGTAGGTGAAGAAGGCCTGGCCGATGATGTCCTCGCGGGGGACGGGGCCCCAGAAACGGCTGTCGTCACTCTGTCCACGGTTGTCGCCCATCATGAAGTAGTGGTCGGGCGGGATCACGATCTCTTCCGGCAAGTTGCAGCTGTTTCCGCCCGCGCAGGGGCGGATGAAGTCCTCCTCCTGGCACCTCGCCGTTGACGACGGGGTGCCCGTCCTCGATCCGAAGGCGGTCGCCGGGGACGGCGACGACCCGCTTGATGAAGTTCGTGTCGGCGGTGCCTCCGGTCGGCGTGGGGCAGGCCTGGGTCGCGGGGTTGTAGGTGTTCTCGTCCGCGTCGGTGTCGCCGTCGTTGCTGCTCTCGGCGCCGCAGCGCTTGCCGTTCTCGGCGCCCTCGGGCGGGTGGAAGACGACGATGTCGCCACGATCGGGATCGCTGAAGTGGTAGTTGACGCGGTTCACCAGGACGCGCTGGCCGATGTCGAGCGTGGGCTCCATCGAGGCCGATGGGATCTGGTACGGCTTGACGACGAACGCCTGGATCATCAGCGCCAGGCCGATCGCCATCGCGACGATCAGGATCAGCTCGAGGAAGGCCCCCTTGCCGGTTGTCGGGCGCGGGATCAGCTCTGTTCCTTGGAGTCCGCGGCCTCGTCGGGCTCGGACTCCGCGGAGCCCTCGGGCTCCGCCGCGGCCTCGTCGGCCGCGGCCTCGGGCTCGGGCGCATCGGCCTCTGCCTCCGGCTCCGCGCCTGCCTCGGCCGGTGCTTCGGCCGCCTCTGCAGCGGGAGTCTCCTCCGCAGCCGCATCCTCGCCTTCGCCCTCGCCCTCGGCATCCGCCTCGGGCGGGACGTCCTCGACCTCCTCCTGGGCCTCGCCCTCGGAGTCGAGCGGGACCGCCTCGTCCTCGGTCGCGAGAACGAGATCGTCCTCGATGCCCCAGCGCCGCTCGGCGACGCGGGCACGCTTGCCCACGCGGCCGCGAAGGTAGTAGAGCTTCGCCCGGCGAACGTCGCCGCGGGCGACGACCTCCAGCTTCTCGATCTTGGGCGAGTGGACCGGGAAGATCCGCTCGACGCCGACGCCGAAGGACTGCTTGCGGACGATGAACGTCTCGCGCGAGCCGGATCCCTGGCGGCCGATCACGATGCCCTCGAAGACCTGCGTTCGCTTGCGGGTGCCCTCGATGACCTGGAAGTGCACGCGCACCCGGTCGCCCGCGTCGAAGCGCGGGAACCCTGCGGAGCTGACGCCGCTCGATGCCCTCGATGATCGTGCTCATAGGAAACGCGCGTGCCTCATGACGGCCCGCGCGAGGGCCGAATAGTAGCTAGTCGGCTAGTGATCGCCCTCGGCCGCGCGCTCACGGCTGCGGGCAAGACGCCACTCGCGATCCGGGCGTGATCGCCGGAGAGCAGCACCTCGGGCACGCCCCACCCGCGGTACTCCGCAGGGCGCGTGTAGTGCGGGTACTCGGGTGCGCCCTCGAGCGCCTCGGAGAACGACTCCTCGACCGCGCTCGTCTCGTGGCCGAGCGCGCCGGGGAGCTTGCGCAGCACCGCGTCGGCCACGACCATCGCCGCGGGTTCGCCTCCGGAGAGGACGTAGGGGCCGATCGAGACGGCAGTCCGTGGCCAGGTGCTCGCGCACGCGCTCGTCCACGCCCTCGTAGCGGCCGCAGATGAGGGCCACGTCGGGCTCGGCGGCCAGCTCGGAGGCGAGGGTCTCGTCGAACTGGCGACCGCTCGGGGCCAGCAGGACGATGCGGCGATGGCCGCTCCGTCGCCGTACGCGGCCTCCAGGGCGGCGTCGATCACGTCCACTCGCATCACCATGCCGGCACCGCCTCCGTAGGGCGTGTCGTCCACCTGACCGGCGTTCAGCGGGGTCTTGACGCGGGGGTTGAAGAAGCGGACCCTGTCGCCCTCGGCGACCACGTTGCGGACATGGCGCTGGGCCATGAACCACTCGAACCACTCGGGGAAGAGGGTGAAGACGTCGAGCCGCAAACGCGGCCCGTCAGTCTTCGACGATTTCGACCAGGACGCGCTTGTCCTCGTGAGTGGCCGCCGCCTTGGCGACCGTTCGGATCGCGTTGGCGACGCGGCCCGAGCGGCCGATCACGCGGCCGAGGTCGTCAGGCGCCACCCGGACCTCGATCACGGTGGCGTCGTCCTCCTCGAGCTCCTCCACGCGGACGGCGTCGGGGTCCTCGACGAGGGCGCGTGTGAGGTACTCGACGAGCTCGCGCATCGGCAGCGGCCCGCTAGGAGCCGTGGGCCTGGATGCCCTTGGTGCGAAGCAGCGTGGCCACCGTCGCGGTGGGCCTGGCGCCGTGGTCCAGCCAGTGCTGGGCGCGCTCCTCGTCGATCTCGATCAGCGAGGGCTCCGTCTGCGGGTTGTACTGGCCGATCGTCTCGATCGTCCGACCGTCACGCGGGGAGCGGCGGTCGGCGACGACGATGCGCCAGATCGGGTTCTTGTTCGAACCCACCCTTCTCAGTCTGATTCGGACCATTGGCGGCGCGGAAGGGTAGCGGCTAGCGCATGCCTCGCATGAGCTGCTGGGGGTCGGGCATCTTGCCCTTCGCGAGCTGGGCCATCATCTTCCGCATCTGGGCGAACTGCTTGACCAGCTGGTTGACGGCCGCGACCGTGGTCCCGGAACCGGTGTGCGATGCGCTTGCGCCGCGAGCCGTCGATCAGGTCCGGGCTTGGCGCGCTCGGCGGGCGTCATCGAGAGGATGATCGCCTCCACGCGGTCGAGCTCGTCCTCGTCGATGTCCTGGCGAGCGGATCTCCTTCATCGCCTTGCCCATCCCGGGCATCATCCCCATGAGGTTCGAGAGCGGGCCCATCTTCCGCACCTGGCGCATCTGCTGGAGGAAGTCCTCCAGCGTGAACTCCTGCTTGCGGATCTTGCGCTCGAGCTCCTTGGCCTGATCGGCGTCGGAGACCTCCTCGGCCTTCTCGATCAGCGACAGCACGTCGCCCATGCCGAGGATGCGCGAGGCCATGCGCTCGGGGTGAAAGCGCTCGATCTGCTCGAGGCGCTCGCCGGTTGATGCGTAGAGGATCGGCTTGCCGGTGACCGCCTTCACGGACAGGGCGGCGCCGCCGCGGGCGTCGCCGTCGAGCTTCGTCATCACGACGCCGTCGAAGTCGGTGTGCTCGGCGAAGCTCTCGGCCACGTTGACGGCGTCCTGGCCGGTCATCGCGTCGACGGCGAGCAGCACGTCGTGGGGCTTCGTGCGCTTCTTGATCTCGGCGAGCTGGGCCATCAGCTCGTCGTCGACGTGGAGGCGGCCAGCGGTGTCCACGATCAGGAAGTCCTTCGACTCGGCCTTCGCCTGGCCGAGCGCCCACTCGGCGATGTCAACCGGGTCGCGCTCGGTCCCCTGCTGATAGACGGTCGCGCCCGCACGCTCGCCCATCGTCACGAGCTGCTCGACGGCCGCCGGGCGCTGCGTGTCGCAGGCCGCGAGCCCGACCTTCTTGCCGTCCTTCGCGAACAGCGTGGCCAGCTTGGCGCAGGCGGTGGTCTTGCCCGAGCCCTGGAGGCCCGCCATCAGGATCACGGTCGTGCCCGGTCGGCGCCAGGGCGATCTCCCGGCCGGAGCCGCCCATGAGGGCCGCGAGCTCCTCGTTCACGATCTTCACGACCTGCTGGCCGGGGTCGAGCGAATCGAGCACGCCCGCGCCGAGGCAGCGCTCCTTCACTGTGGCGGTGAAGGACTTGACGACCTTGAAGTTGACGTCGGCCTCGAGCAGCGCGAGGCGGATCTCGCGCATCGCGGCGTCGACGTCGGACTCGGTCAGCTTTCCGCGCGAGCGGACGCCCGAGAGCGTTTCCTGGAGTCGATCGGAGAGCTGGTCGAACATGCGGCGGTCCAGCTTACGCGCTGAAATGCAGCGCGCCGGCTCGTGGCCGTCGCGGGGGTGTCACGTGGAGACGAGGGCGGTGGCGAAGTCGTGGGCGTCGAATGGGCGCAGGTCCTCGATGCCCTCCCCCACGCCGATCAGCTTCACGGGGATCCCCAGCTCGCGGGAGATCGCGAGGGCGATCCCGCCCTTCGCGGTGCCGTCGAGCTTCGTCAGCACGACGCCGGTGACCTCGACGGCCTCGGCGAAGGACTGCGCCTGGCGCAGCCCGTTCTGCCCGGTGGTCGCGTCGACCACGATGAGGGTCTCGTGCGGCGCGCCCTCGAGGCTTCCGGCCGTGACCTCGCCGGATCTTCGTCAGCTCCTCCATCAGGTTGCCGTGCGTGTGGAGCCGCCCGCCGTGTCCGCGATCACCACGTCGATCCCGCGCGCCTCGGCGGCGGCGATCGCGTCGAAGACGACGGCGCCGGCGTCGCCGCCGGGCGAGCCCTTCACGATCTCCACGCCCGAGCGCTCGGCCCAGGTCTCGAGCTGCTCGATCGCGGCGGCGCGGTAGGTGTCGGCTGCAGCCACCAGAACCGAGAGGCCCAGCTCCTCGCTTCAGGTGCCACGCGAGCTTGCCGATCGTGGTCGTCTTCCCGGTCCCGTTGACGCCCACGACCATCACGCACCGCCGGCCGCGCGGTGAGGTCGATCCGCGGGGCTCTCGGATCTCAGCCAGCCCGGCGAGCAGCTCGATCAGCCGATCGCGGACCGCGTCCGGGCCCGCCACCTCGCCCGCCTCGACCTCGGCCTCGAGCCGGCCGACGACGTCCGCGGTGGCCGGCGCGCCGAGGTCGGCCATGATCAGCGCCTCCTCGATGCCCTCGAAGGCCTCGGCGTCGATCCGGTCGGCGATGCTGGCCGAGAGCTCGGCCTGAAGCGCCTGGCGGCTGCGTGAGAGCGACTCGCGCAGGCGCTTGAAGGCGCCACGGCGCTCGCTCGCCTCCTGCGGTGAGGAGTGAGGCCGGGGTTGCCTGCCCCGTGTCAACCGCCTGCTGCCAGCTGGTCGCCATGCGCGGCGAGGCTACTCGGACGCGAGGGTGGCAGGATGGGCCGCCATGGCTGAGCGCCCACTGATCTGGCCCATGCGCGCGATCCTCTACGTGGGCGGCGTCTTCGTGCTGGTCGCCGGGCTGCAGCTCTGGCTCTTCGCCGACCGAACCGACGAGATCTTCGCCTGGACGATCGACTCCCGCATGAGCGCCGCCTTCATCGGATCGTTCTACTGGGCCGCCTCGATCCTCGCCCTGCTGAGCGCGCGCCAGCAGACCTGGGCACGGGCGCGCCTGGGCGTCCCGGGCGTCACGGCGTTCGTCTGGCTCACGCTGCTCGCGACGCTCCTCCACCTCGACCTCTTCCACCTGGACGACGGCGGCTTCAAGGCGCAGCGGCCGGTTGGGTCTGGCTGATCGTCTACGCGCTCGAGCCGCCCGTCCTGACGTGGGCCTACTGGCGCCAGCTTCGCGAGCCCGGGGAGAACCCGCCAAGGGACAACCCGCTTCCCGACTGGCTACCGGACCGTGCTCGGCTTCCTCGGCGGGCTGCTGCTCGCGCTTGGCGCCGTCCTGTTCGTCGCGCCCCTCGAGGTGGCGGAGCACTGGCCCTGGGCGCTGACGGAGCTGACCGGGCGCGCGATCGCCGCCTGGTGGATCGCGGTGGGCGGCCTACTGCTCGCCGATCCGCTGGGAGAACGACCGCAGCCGGATCCGGCTGGGTGCTACGTCCCCGTGGCCTTCGCCGCCCTGGCGGCGGTCGCGCTGGTGCGCTTCAGTGACGAGGTCGAGATCTCGAACGGTATGCGGGGTCGCGCTGCTCGCGCTCTTGGCGGCGATCTTCGCCACCGGGGGCATACGGCTGGCGGATCTCGACGGGCTAGGCCGCGCTAGGCGGCCTCGGCCTCGCCGCTCTCCGCGGGGGCGAGCTCGACCTGGTGGCCCTCGCCGTCGCTGCGGCATGCGCCTCGAGATCACCTTGGTGACACCGCCGCCGCCCATCGAGACGCCGTAGAGCACCTCGGCCGCGTCCATGGTGCGCTTCTGGTGGGTGACGATGATGAACTGGGCACGGTCGGCGAAGCGCTGGATGAGCTGGAGGAAGCGATCGATGTTGGCGTCGTCGAGCGCGGCCTCGACCTCGTCGAGGATGTAGAAGGGCGACGGACGGGCGAGGAAGACGGAGAAGACGAACGCGAGCGCGACAAGCGACTTCTCGCCGCCGGAGAGCAGCGAGAGGCGGCGCGTGGCCTTGCCGGCCGGGGTCACCTCGATCTCGACGCCCTGGCCGCTGAACTCCTCGTCCGAGCCCTCGTCGTCGGGCGCGTCCTCGGCCGCCACCTCGCGCGGCGTCGGAGGCGTCCGCGCCGCCGAGCACCGGCTTCGGGCCTCGCTCGGAGACCAGCCGCAGGCGGCCGCGGCCACCGGGGAAGAGGTGCTCGACCAGATCGGAGAAGTTCGCCTGCGCGGCCTCGAAGGTCTCCTCGAACGCCTCCTCGATCCGGCGGTCCGTCTCGCGGATGAGGCCCTTCAGCTCGCCGAGGGCGCCCTCCAGGTCGGCGCGCTGCTCCTCGAGCTCGGTCACGTGCGCCAGCGCCTCCTCGTACTCCTTCTCGGCCAGCGGGTTCACCGGGCCGAGCTGCTCGCGGCGGCGGGCCAGGCGCTCGAGCTTCGTCTCGATCTCCTGGCGCTCGGACTCCTCGGCGAGCGCCTCGGTGGCCGGCCCGAGCTCGCGCCCGAGCCGCTCGGCGATCCGTGCCAGCTCCGCCTGCGACTCGTCGCGGCGATCGCGGAGGTGCGCGGCCTCGACCTCGGCGGTCGTGACCTGCTCGGCGATCGCGCGGAGACGGGCCTGCAGCTCGCCCTCGAGCTTCGAGCAGGCGCGGAGCTCCTCGGCGACCTCGTCGCTGCTCCCCTGGCCCAGCATGGTCGACTCGAGCGCACCGGCGCGCTCGCCGGCCGCGTCGCGCGCGTCGGCGACCGCCTCGCAGAGGCCGCCCGAGCGCCCTCACGAGGTCCTCGCGCTCGGTGATGCGCGATCGAAGCGTCTGCTGGCGGCCCTGGTCGAGCGCGCCCTCCACGCGGCGGGCCTCTGCGGCGACGGTGTCGGCGGCCTCCCGGACCTCGCCGACGTGCTCCGCCCGCGCGGTCCCCTCGGCCTCGAGTGCCTCTACGTGGGCGCCGGCGGCGTCGGCGAGCGCCGAGCCGATCCGGGCAAGCCCGGCATCGACGATCCGAGCCCGGTCGGGCGCCTCGGCGGCGTCGGCCAGCGCGCCGAGCGCCGCCCGGCGGCGGTCCAGCTCGGCGGCGATCTGGGTGCGGGTGGAGGCCAGCGCCTCGGCTCGAACCGTCAGGCGCTCGTGCGCGGCGCGGATGGCCGTGAGCCTGCCCCAGGCCTCCGTGCGCTCGCGGTCGCGGGCGGCGAGGCGCTCCTCGGCCGCGCTGCGCCGGGCGTTTACCGCCGGAGAGCTCGGCCTCGATCTCGTCGCGCTCGCGCCCGGGCCTTCGCGGCGGCGGCCTCGGCCGCCTCGAGGCCAGTACCGTGCCCGCCCAGCTCGGCCGCCAGCAGCCGCGCGCGCAGCTCGTCGGCGTCGCGCTCGATCCGGGCGTGGATGTCGGCCGCCTGCGCCTGGCGCTTCAGCGGGCGCAGGCGGCTGCGCGCCTCGCGCTCGACGTCGAGGGCGCGGTCGAGGTTGTCCTGGGTGCGCTCGAGCTTCAGCTGCGCCCGGCGGCGGCGCTTGCGGTGCTTGCCCAGACCAGCGGCCTCCTCGACCAGCAGGCGCCGGTCGCGTGGCTTCGAGTGGACGATCTCCTCCACCCGGCCCTGGCTGATCACCGAGTGCATCTCGCGGCCGAGGCTGGCATCGGAGAGGTGTCTCGACGATGTCGGTGAGACGGCAGCGGGCGCCGTTCATCCAGTAGCCGCCGTCGCCGGAGCGCTCGTGGCGGCGGCGGACGGAGATCTCGGAGAAGCCGCCGGCGACGTCGGAGGGGCCTCCCGTCGTCGGTGGTGAGCACGACCTCGACCTCGGCGTAGCGGCTGGGGCCCCTGCCCTCGCCGCCGGCGAAGACCATGTCCCCCATCGACTGGCCGCGCACGGCCAGCGGGCTCTGCTCGCCCAGCGCCCAGAGGACCGCATCGGTGATGTTCGACTTGCCGCAGCCGTTCGGGCCGACGATCACGCTCACGCCCGGCGAGAAGACCAGACGGGTGCGTTCAGGGAAGGACTTGAAGCCCTTGATGGTGATCGAGCTCAGATGCATCGGCGCGGCTGTGGTCGGGAAGATTCGCGGTCGGTTCGGACGTGATTTTCGCTACGTGCGGGCTTCGCCGCGCCGCCGGCGTGTTTCCTACGCGTCGAGGCCCTCGATCGCCCGCGCCGCGGCCTCCTGCTCGGCGGCCTTCTTGCTGCGGCCCGAGTTCCTTCGCCGATCACCGTCCCCGTTGACCAGGGCGTGAGACCTCGAAGCGGCGGTCGTGCGGGGGCCCAGCCTCGCTCGTCACGTCGTAGCTTACGGTGGCGCCGTCGCGCGCCAGCCGCTCCTGGAGGGCCGACTTGTGGTCGAGCAGCGTCTCGGACGCGATCTCGATCTGCTCGCCGAACGCCGCCACGGTCGCGTCGGCGACCTCGGCGTACCCGTGCTCGAGGTAGCAGGCCCCGATCACCGCCTCGCAGACCGACGCGAGGGCACGCTCGGAGGCGAGGAGGGCGCCGACGTCGATGCCGCCGTCGGTGCCGCCGGCCGACACCTCGCGGATCAGGTCGGGGAGCCCGAGGTCGGCGGCGACGGCGGCGCAGGCCCGTCCGCTCACCGCCTGGCCGTGGACCTTGGTGAGCCGGCCGATGTCGGCCTTCGGGTTCTTGCGGAACAGATGCTCGGCGATCGCCAGGCCGAGGACGCTGTCGCCCAGGAACGCGAGCCGGCCGTAGGAGTCGACCCGGTCAGCCACCCAGGAGGAGTGCGTGAGCGCGCGCGTGCGCAGTCTCCGCGGGAGGGCATCGATCATCTCCCGCAGGCGACTCATGACTCCCAGTCGCGGTTCAGGCGGGCTAGCGGGCCAGGACGAATTCGACGGCGTCGGAGACCGTCTCGATCCCGGCGGCCTCCTGCTCGCTCATCGTCACGCCGTAGGTGTCCTCGAGCTCCATCACGAGCTCGTAGAGGTCGAGCGAGTCGGCGTCCAGGTCCTCGCGGAACCGGGTTGCGTCCTGGATCCGGCTCGGGATCGACCTCCAACTCGGTCGCGAGGTGCTCGCGCACCTTCTCCAGAACCTGGTCTCGATCAAGGGCAGTCATGACGTACTCACTCCTCGTTCCTATCACGCCGCAGGCCGACCTCGCGTGGCGCCCGGCGTCCTCCAGCAGCTCCGCCGGTGCGCTCCACCGCCCGCTGATCGACCGCCCGCGCCGCAAGCCGCACGGCATTCGCGATGCCGTCCGGGCTCGAGCTGCCGTGGCCGACCACCGCGACGCCACGCAGGCCCAGCAGGATCGCCCCACCCGTGTCTGTCGGGGTCCATCTCGCGCCGGAGGCCGCCGAGGGCCGGACGAAGCAGCAGCCCGCCGGCCGCGGCCATGGGGTTCGAGCGCGCGGCGTCGGACACGGCGCTCCCGACCGTGCGGGCGGCCCCCTCGAGGCTCTTCAGCACGACGTTGCCCGTGAAGCCGTCGGTGACGATCACGTCGGCCGCGTCGCCCAGCAGGTCGCGGCCCTCGACGTTCCCGGTGAAGTTCAGGCCCTCGGCCTCGGTGAGCGTGGCGTGGGCCTCGACGAGCTGGGACGTCCCCTTGCCGGACTCCTCGCCGACCGAGAGCAGGGCAACCCGGGGTCGCTCGACCCCCAGCACGGCCGTGCGAGAAGGCGGATCCGAGATAGGCGAACTGCACCAGGTCGCCCGAGCGGGCCTCGGTGTTCGCGCCCGACGTCGAGCAGCAGGGTCGGCGGGCGGCTGTGTCCCGGGCGGCGGAAGCTGGACGGTCAGCGCCGGCCGGCGCACGCCCTGGCTTCGCCGGAGGGCGAAGAGGGCCGCGGTCATCGTGGCGCCGGTCGGGCCGGCGCTGACGAGCGCGTCGGAGCGCCCCTCGGCGACGTCGGCGGCCGCCATCACGATCGAGGCGTCCTGGCGCGAGCGCACGGCGGCGACCGGCTCGTCGGCGTTGGTGATCTCCCCGGTCGCCTCGATCAGCTCGACGCCGTCGACCGCGGCCAGCGCCTCGAGCTCGGCCGTGGTCGCCGAAGACGCGCAGCGCGATGCCGTCGGCGGCGGCGGACGGGCGCCCGTCGATGAGGGTCTCGACGCCCAGCTCGGCGCCGCGCCCGTCGAGCGCGACGGTCGGGGCGCCTCTGGCACTTACTCCTCCGAGGAGGAGTCCGCGAGGCCCTCGCCGATCTCGTGCGAGATCACCTCACGGCCCGCGTAGGTGCCGCAGGTCGGGCAGACGCGGTGCGGGAGCCGGGGGCTGTGGCAGCGAGGGCACTCGTTGAGGCGCGTGGCTTGGCTGCCCGGTGGTGGCACGGCGCTTGTCACGGCGGGTGCGGGAGGTTCTCTTCTTCGGGACGGCCATGCGGAGCGCGGAATGGTAGCTGGGCCGAACCGCTAGATGAAGATCAGCTGCGAATGGTCCTGCGGGTCGACCTTGACCGTGATCGTCCCCCCTGGGACGAGCCGCGGAAGCACGGCCGGCGAGACCGGCTCGGTGTGGGTGACCTCGCTCTCGAAGCCGTTCACGTCAACCGTCAGGTCGATCTCCATCTCGGGCCACTCGTTGAAGGTGCGGCCGGTCGGGCGCAGCTCCTTGACGATGGCCGTTCCCATCACGCCCACCTCGGGCGATGTGACCCGACTGCTCCATGCCCGGCCTGGTAGGCCTGAACCGCCTCGTTGCTCTGCCTGAGGGCGTCCCGCATCGTCGGGCGCTCGAACTGCTTCGAGGCCTTGTGCAGGTCGCGGAGGTCCTTGAACATGCCCATGAGCGGGATCCTATGCAGGGCGCGGCGGGTGGAGCTCCCCGCCTCGCCTCGATCGTGGTGTCCTCGAGCCTGGTGGCTGGCTCTCCCTGGCGCCTCCGCTCCTGCCCGGCCTCGGGTTGGCTGGCGCGACCGGATCGGGCTCCTCGGGACGCGGCTCGGGAACTGGCGTCCTCGATCGTCGTGTCCTCGAGGGTCGTCTGCTCGTGGCGCCCTCGTCCTTCGGGCCGCTCGTCGAAGAGGTAGCCGATCTCCTCGACCGCCCGCGACGGGCGATCCGCCAGGAGGAGCACGACGAGGGTGATGCCAGGGCCACGAACTTGCGCCCGCCGGGGCCGATCCAGCCCTCGTCGCGGATCGGCGAGGGGCTGCTGTCGTCTCCGCTTCACGCGGCGGAAGCTAGTCGAGCTTCATCTCGCGCAGCTTGTCCCAGCGAGGATCGGGCTCGCGCGGGTGGTCGTGGGCCCCGGGCGCAGCGTCGTTCAGCGACTCGCCGCAGACCGGGCAGAGGCCCAGGCAGTCGGGGCGGCAGACGAGCTGCGCGGGGAGCGCCAGGGCCAGGGCGTCGTGCGCCCAGTCACGGACGCGGAACTCCTCGTCCCCCACGTAGGGGCTCGGCCAGGTCCTCGCCGCGCGCCCGGCTGGTCGACCTCGCGTGCCTCCACGTCGACGACAACGGTCGCCTCGTCCAGGCACCGCATGCACGGACCGCTCAGGCGGCCGGTGAAGCGGAGATGGAACGCGTAGCCGGAGGCCATCCTGGAGACGTCGACGCCTGCACGAGCTCGTCGCCGTCCACCTGGTAGGTCTGCTCGCCGTACGTGAACGAGTCATCGCCGAGCGGAAGCTCGATCCGCCGGCCCTCTCCGGGACGAAGCTGGAGCGCCGCGACGTCGATCGTGTTAGATGCCCCCATGAGCTCACATCGAGGGTACAGCGGCTGATGACGCCGCCTGGCGCCAGCCACGAGCACCCCAGCGGGCACCACCACTGGCACGCGGAGACCTACCTGGAGGAGGCCCGCGCGCAGGTCCCCCGCTACGACGAGCTCCAGGACGCCGTCGTCGCCGCGATCCCCGGCCCGCCGGAGCGGGTGCTCGAGCTGGGCATCGGCACCGGCGAGACCACCCGTCGGCTGCTCGAGACCTACCCCGACGCCCAGGTCACCGGGCTGGACGACAGCCCGGAGATGGTCTTCCGGGCGCGAGAGCTTGGGATCGAGGTACGCCTGGCTCGCATGGAGGACCCGCTGCCCGACGGTCCCTGGGACCTCGTGGTAGCCGTGCTGGCCGTTCATCACCTCGACGAGGCCGGCGAGCGCGACCTGTTCCGGCGTGTACGGGAGCAGTCGCGGGCCCTCGTGATCGGCGACGTCGTGAGCGCCGAGCGGCAGGTCACGCCGCTCGGGGAGGGCATGGACAAGCGCCGCGCCGACGAGCTGGCCGAGTGGAGCGGAGGCGAGGTCGTGTGGCAGGCGGATGATCTGGCCGTGATCCGCGCCGTCTACACCGAGCTCTAGTCCGCGTAGCCCGGGCGGGCGATGTCGAGCTTGCGGCGCACGTGCGTGCGCAGGTGCCCCATCACGGCCGGCAGCTCGTCGTCCAGCTCGCCCGCGCGGATCGCCCGGGCGAGCTCCGATGCCGCGTCCCTGGCCCGCTCCTCCGGCTCTCCCTCGACGGACCCCTCGTAACCGGCCGCCAGCCGTTCGAACAGCTCGATGTCGGCGATGGTCGGCTCGTGCCCGGCCCGGAGCTCGCGGGCGAGGACGGCGCAGACATTGGCGGCCACCAGGACCTGGAAGCGGCGCTCCCGCGGCACCCACTCGCGGACGTCCGCGAAGAGCAGCTCGGCGAGAGCGTCGAGGAGCTCGGGTGCGGAGGGCCGGTCCTGCACTAGCGCGCCCCCGCTCCGGCCAGTAGCGCCAGGAGGTCCCATTCCGGCTCGCAGATTCGCCGCCCGAGCGAGGCGAGCTCGGCGCTCCGCCGCCTCCCGCTGAGGTGATCGGCCGCCTGGCGGGCGCAGATCACGGCCCACTTCACGTTCCCCATCGCCTCCCACCAGCGCAGGCGCTCGGGATCGGGTCGCTGGCCGCCCGCGTCCTCGTAGTCGGAGAGGAACGCCTCCCGCTCCCCCATGCCGGCAACCGGCAGCTCGTCGTTCCCGAACCGCCACGAGCGGATCATCAGCCAGCCGATGTCCTCCGCCGGATCACCGAGGTGGCAGAGCTCCCAGTCGATCACCGCGGCCAGGCCATCGGCGTCGGCGATGAAGTTGCCGAGCCGGAAATCCCCATGGACCAGCCGCGGCTCGGGAGCCAGAGCCGGCGGGTTCAGGCGCAGCCAGCGCAGGCCTGCCTCCACCGCGGGAAGCGGCTCGCCGATCTCGTCGAGGGCCTCCTCCCAGAAATCGCACGCGGCGAGGGCGGGGTGTCCGGCCGCCGCCGGGATCCCCTCGAGAGCGACGGGATCGATCGAATGAATAGCCGCGAGGGCCCGGGCCAGCTGCACCGGGATGGCCGCGCGGGCCGCCTCGAACTCGTCGCGGCGCAGCAGGCGGGGCGCAACGGAGGTTCCCTCCACGTGTCCCATGAGAAATCCGGCGCTGCCGAACCGGCCGCCGTCGGGCTCGTAGGCAAGCGGCGGCGGAACCGGCACGCCGGCCTCGGCCGCGGCGCGGATCAGCCAGAACTCGGTCTCGAGCGGCGCGAATGAGCTGGCGCCCGGTGGATCACGCCGGAGAACCCATCGCGACTCGCCGCCCTCGACGAGGAACGTCTGGCGCGACGCGCCGCCCGGAATCGGGGTCAGCGTGACGGCACCCGGATCGACACCGAGCGCGTCGGTGAGCGCCGAGCGGACGTCATCGGGCGCCGGGGCGTCGGACACCCAGCGGACCCTAGTGCGCCCGCGCGGCTACTGGACTTCGACGGGCTCTTCGTCGCGGCCGGCGAGGCGGTCGCGGCCGCGCTGCACGGCGGCGAGGAACTTCTGAAGGTTGACCTCGAGCGTCGAGAGGATCTCGTCGGCGTAGTCCTCGGCGCCCAGGCGGATCTGGCGCTCGGTCTCGCGCGCGTCCTCGATGATCTCCTCGGCGGCGCGCTCGGCCTGCTTGTAGACCTCCTCGTCGGAGATCAGGCGCGACTGCTGGTCGCGGGCCTCCTTGACCACGCGCTCGGCCTCCCGCTTGGCCTCGGCGAGCATCTCCTGGCGCTCCTTGACGATCCACCGCGCCTGCTTGATCTCCTCGGGGATCGTGGCGCGCATCTGGTCGAGGAGGTCGTAGATCTCCTCACGGTCGACACGCACCTGGTCGGTCAGGGGGACCGGGCGGGCGTTGTGGATGAGGTCGTCGAGCTTGTCGATTAGGACGAGGACGTCCATATTCAGGCCGAAAGCTTACGGGTTAGCGGGGAATTCACGAGCGTAGAGCGCTGTTTCGGCGCCCTCCTGCAACGTCCTGCCCAGCCTCAGCGCCTGGCACGCTCGGAAAGCGCGTTGGCGACGGCCGCCGGCACCAGGTCGGTGACGTCGCCGCCGAAGTCGCCATCTCCTTCACGCCGGTCGAGGACAGAAAGCTGTAGTCGGGTGAGGCGATGATGTAGACCGACTCGATCTCCGGCGCCAGCTTGCGGTTCAGCTGGTTCATCTCGAACTCGTACTCGAAGTCCGAGATCGCGCGCAGACCCTTCACGATCGCAGTCGCCTGCTGTTCGCGGGCGAAGTCGACGACCAGGTTGGTGAAGATCTCGACCCGGACGTTGGGGACATCGGCGAGGGCTTCCTGAAGGAACGCCTTGCGCTCCTCCGGGGTGAACATCGACTTCGACTTGCGGATCGCCTGGCCCGACGACGCCGACGATCACCGTGTCGAAGACGTTGCGCGGCCCGGCCGATGATGTCCACGTGGCCGTTGGTGACCGGGTCGTAGCTGCCGGGACAGACGGCGATGCGCTCAGCCATGCGCGCCCCCGTAGATGCGCGATGTGCGTATCGCCGTACTTCACGCTCGGATCGAAGCCGGAAGCGAGAGACGCAGCGGGCTGCGCTTCGAGCTCTCGACGACGAGGACGCCGTCCGTCGGCGAGCCGGTCGGGAACGAGCTTGTCGAGCGGGGCCTGCAAGCGGTCGGCGAGTGTATACGGGGGATCGCAGAAGATCAGGGAGAACCGGCCCCTCTCCCTTGCTCGAGAAACGCCTGCACGTCGGCACGAACGAGGCGGCAGCGCTCCCCCAGCCCGAGCGCCTCGACGTTGCGCCGCGCCGGCGCCGGTGTCGTCGTCCACGAGGGTCGCGCGCGCCGGCGCCGCGCGAGAGCGCCTCGATGCGCGAGCGCCCCGGTGCCCGCGAACAGGTCGAGCACCTCCGCGCCCGGCGACCCGGTCGCCAAGGATCGAGAACATCGCCTCGCGGACGCGGTCGGAGGTCGGCCGAACGCCCTGGCCGCGCGGCGGCGATGCGAGCTGCCGCCCCTTCAGCTCCCCGGCGACGACCCTCACGCGGCGATCGATTCCGTGCGCTCGTCGCCGAAGCGCAGGCGGACCGCGTCGATCAGCGGGCCCAGCTCGGGGGCCTCGAGCGCGCCGTGGCGCTCGAGCAGGGCTCAGCACCTCCCGGCGCGCCGAGGCCAGCAGCTCGTAGTCGTCGGGCAGCACGGCCGCCCTGAAGGTGGGCAGGCCCGACTGCCGCGTGCCGAGGATCTCGCCCTCGCCGCGCAGCAGCAGGTCGACCTCGGCCAGCTCGAACCCGTCGCGGTCGGAGGCGATCGCCTCCATCCGCTTGCGCGCGCCAGCTCCGACGAGGCGTCGCGCGAAGAGGATGCACTGCGACTCGTGCTCGCCGCGCCCCACCCGTGCCGCGCAGCTGATGGAGCTGGGAGAGGCCGAAGCGCTCGGCGCCCTCGACCAGCATCACGGTCGCGTTCGGGACGTCGATCCCGACCTCGATCACGCTCGTCGCCACCAGCACGTCGGCGGCGCCCGACGGCGAACGCCTCCATCGCCGGCGGCCTTCGCCGGTGTCGTCATCTGGCCGTGCAGCAGCTCGACGTCGAAGTCGGCGAACTCGCCGGCGCGCAGGCGCTCGAACTCCTCCGAGGCCGCCTTCGCCTCGAGCTTCTGCGAGCCCTCGACGAGCGGACACACGACGAACGCCTGGCGCCCCTCGCGCAGGCGCTCGCGGATGAACTCGTAGGCGCCCGGGCCGGCGCTCCTCCCCCACCACCCAGGTCTTCACCGGCTTGCGCCCGGCGGGCAGCTCGCTCAGGGTGGTCGAGTCGAGGTCGCCGTAGGCGGTGAGCGACAGCGTCCGCGGGATCGGCGTGGCGGTCATGTGCAGGACGTGCGGGGCGGCGCCGCCGGGGCCCTTGGAGTCGAGCGCGGCGCGCTGGCGGACGCCGAAGCGGTGCTGCTCGTCGACGACGCAAACGCCAAGCCGGGCGAACTCGACGTCGGGCTCGATCAGGGCGTGCGTGCCGACCACGCAGCGACGAGCTCGCCCGAGCGCCAGCCGGCCGAGCGCCTCGCGGCGGCGCGGCCGCCGGCGTCGCGCCGGTGAGCAGGGTGAACGGGATCGCCTCCGCGGCCAGGAGCGTCGCGAGCGTCGCCGCGTGCTGCTCGGCGAGGGTCTCGGTGGGCGCCATCAGCGCGGCCTGGTGCCCGGCCTCGACGGCACGGAGCATCGCGAACAGCGGCGACAACCGTCTTGCCCGAGCCAACCTCGCCCATCAGCAGGCGCTGCATCGGGCCGCCCGGACGCGAGGTCGGCGTCGATCTCCGCGAAGGCGGCCCGCTGGCCGTCGGTCGGCTCGAACGGCAGCGAGGCGAGCCAGCGCTCGGCCAGCCCGCGGCCGGCGCTCATGCGCGATGCCCGGCCGGTCGTCGACGCGCTGTCCCCGCGCGGCTCGCGAGGGCCGCCTGGTGGAGCGAAGAGCTCCTCGAACGCGAGGCGGCGCCGGGCGGCGTCCGCGTCCTCGCGCCGCTCGGGGAAGTGGGCCGCGCGGAGGGCGTCCGCGAGCCCGCAGAGAGCCCGAGCCGGGCCCGGAGCTCGGCCGGGAGCGGCTCGATCGCGAGCCCGGCGCAGCGGGAGCGCCTGGTTCACCCACTCGCGCAGGCGCGCGGGCTTGAGCCGGTCGGACGCGGGGTGAACCGGAACGATCCCCGTGGTGTGGATGCCGCGGCCATCGCCGCCCTGCGCGTCGGCGATCTCGTGGGCCTCCACGCGGAACCCCGACCGGTCGTTGCGGCCGTGCATCAGCACCCGGGTGCCGGGTTGCAGCTTCTCGGCGAGCCAGGCCTGGTTGAACCAGACCGCCTTCATCGGGCCGCTGTCATCGGCGACGCTCGCCTCGACGATCCGCAGGCCCCGGCGGCGAGTGGGACGCACCCGGGCGGACTTGACGGTGACGATCACGGTCGCCTCCTCGCCGATCCGCAGGTCGCCGACCTCGCGGATGGACGTCCGATCGCGGTAACCGTGCGGCAGGTGCCACAGCAGATCGCCCACCGAGTCGCGATCCCCATCGCCGACGCGACCTCGGCGAGCTTGGGGCCGGCGCCCTTGAGGGCCGTGACGGGGGCCGCCAGCAGGCTGGGGCGCGGCCGCTGGCGAAGCGGCGCTCCGGCCAGCTCGTCGCGCCCGAGGGGCTCTGCGGTCCCGATCGCACGAGGCCCGGCCTCAGCGGGCGGGGCCTCGCCGAGGGCCGCAAGGCTGGTCGCGCTCATCGGATGGAGCGTACGGCGGGGGTCGAACGGAAACGAATCCAGCCGATGGGCGACTACGTAGATGTGACTATGAGCAACCGGCGCGAGCGAGAGTCCGTCTGGGACTACCCCAGGCCCCCGAGGGTCGAGCCGTTGCGGCGTCACGTCCGTGTGGAGGTGGGCGGAGCGACGGTCGCCGACTCCAGCGGCGCCGTGCGGATCCTCGAGACCGCGAGCCCGCCCACGATCTACCTCCCGCCTGACGACGTGCGCCTGGGCCAGCTGCGCCCGGCGCGCGGCGAGACCTACTGCGAGTGGAAGGGAACCGCGAGCTACCTCGATGTGATCTCGGGGCAGACCGTGCGAAACCGCGCTGCCTGGACGTACCGGGATCCCAAGGCGGGCTTCCAGGTCATCCGGGACTGGATCGCCTTTTACCCCGGCCGCGTCGACGCCGCCTGGCTCGACGACGAGCCGGTCACACCCCAGCCGGGCGGCTTCTACGGCGGATGGATCACGGCCGAGCTCGACGGCCCGTTCAAGGGTGGGCCGGGCAGCGAGGGCTGGTAGCTACGCGCCAACGGGCGCCGGCTTGCGGTGCCGGGCGAACATCTCCCCCACCCACCGGTACCCCGGTCGCTGGCGCAGCGGCTCGCGGAACTCCTCCAGGCGCTCTGAGGTTGCCTCCACGGGAGGCGCCTCCGGAGGAGTGACCAGCGGGTAGAAGAGCGACGCCGCGGTCAGGTCGGCGACCGTGAACGAGTCACCCACCAGATACTCGTCCCCGTCGAGCTCGCTGTCGAGCCGGTCGAGCGCGACGAGGACCTTCTCGCCGGCAGCGGCGGCCTTGGCGTCGCTGTTCGCGCCGAAGCGCACGCTGACCATCGCCCTGGCCATCGGCCCCGCCACACGGCTGAGCGCGGGCGGGCTCATGGTCGCGGCCACCCTGCCGAACGCCTCGCGGTCGGTCATCAGCTCGTGGTAGGCGTAGAGGCGGATGTGCGGACCGAGTTCCTCGTCGAAGAAGTCCTCGAGCTCGAGGGCGCGGGCGCGCTCGGCCGGATCGTCGGGGTAGAGCGGCGGCTCGGGGTAGCGCTGCTCGAGGGCGGCGATGATCGCGGTGGAGTCGCCGATGTTGCGGCCGTCCAGCCGGAGCACCGGGAATGTGCTGACGGCTCCCCTGGTGAGGCCGAGGGCGATCGACCTGGTGAGCCCCGGGCATCGGCGCCCTGCGCTCGTGCTCGACGCCCTTGAGGGCGAGCGCCCATCGCACCTTCTCGTTGTAGTGCGAGATCGGGATGTGCCAGAGCACAGTCTTGTCGCTCATTGCGCTGCGAGCAGCCACCAGTAGGTGGGCTGGCCTCCGTCCATGATCTCGATCTCGGCGCCGTCCAGTTCGAGCTCGAGGTCCGCGGCGGCAAGCGGAGCGTCGCCGCCCTCGATCACGGTCACGATCTCAGCGCCGTCGCCGAGGCGGGCGAGGACGGACCGCAGGGTCTCGGCCGGGCTCGCCCCAGGCCACGAGCTCGTCGCCGAGCGAACCCGACGGCGTCACCCCGCCGGTAGCGGCCGTCGGCGTCGTCGCGGTCGGCCTCGGCGACGAGGCCGGTGGCGATCGCCTCGAGCTCGGCCTCCATCCGGCTGACGTTGTCGGCGGCTGCCGCCGAGGCGTCGTAGGCGATCAGCGCCGCGAGGCCGGCCTGCTGGGCGACCGACGAGAGCACGTGAGCCGGGCGTTCGGCCAGGCGCGCCGCCTCCTTCGCGGCCATCACGACGTTCGGCGAGTTTGGAAGCAGGATGACCTCCTCGCCGGGCGCCTCGCGGATGCCGGCGAGGATCTCCTCGATCGAGGGGTTGAGCGTCGATCCGCCGTCCACCACGAGCGCCCCCTCAGAGCCGAAGAGGCGCGTCGAGTCCCACGCCGGAGGCGACCGCCACCACGCCGGTGCGCGCGTCCGCCGGCGCCTCCGCGGAGCCGCGATGCCACCGGAGTCGCCGGTCGCGGGCCGCGACCTGCTCGTGCATGTCGGTGGCCTCGAACTGGTCGATGTCGCCGTACTCCTCGCAGATCAGCCGCACGCGGTCGCGGTCGTCGGCGTGGACGTGGACCTTCAGCATCGTCTCGTCGCCGACGACGGCGACCGAGTCGCCCAGCTCCTCGAGGCGAGGCACGATCTGCCTTCGGATCGAGCTCGCGCCCGGTGATGATGCAGCTCGTGCAGTACTGGTAGCGAGAGTCGAAGTGGAGCGCCGCCCTCCAGCCTCGCCGCCTGCTGGTGCGGGATCTGCGAAGGGCCCTCGATCTCGGCCAGCCCGCGACGAGGCCGCCGAGGATCACCATCAGCCCATAGGCGCCGGCATCCACGACTTCGGCCTCGGCGAGGACCTCCAGCTGCTCGGGTGTCCGCTCCAGCGCCGTGAGGCCGGACTGTGATCGCGACGCCCATCAGCTGGGCGAACATCGCGTCCTGAACGCCGTGTCGGTGACGTCGTCGGGAAGCTCGGTCTGCTCCATCTCGGCCACGCCGCGCGGCGACGGCCTCGTGGACCTCCCGGATCACCGTGAGCATCGTGCCCTCCTGCGGGTCGCCCACCGACGACCAGGCCGCGGCCGATGCGGCCCCGAGCCCGTCGCGGACGAGCGCGGGGCCGATCAGGTCGCCGCGGCGGGTCGTGAGCACCTCGGCGGCGCCGCGGACGATCTGGCTCAGGATCACGCCGGAGTTGCCGCGCGCGCCCATGAGGGCCGCGTGGGCGACGGTGGTGACGATCAGGTTGCGGTCGACCGACGCGAGCGAGCTCGTTCGCAGGTTCTCGAGCGCCTCGAGCACCGCCTTGATCGTGCCGGCCATGTTGTCCCCGGTGTCGCCGTCGGCGACGGGGAACACGTTGGCGTCGTTGATCTCCTGCCGGCGCTCCTCCAGGTGGGCAGTGCGCCACGAAGACGACGCGATAGAAGCGGTCGATGGATGGATCGGACATGGGCGGCGCCCGATTATTCCCCGTGGCCCGGTCGCTACGCGTGCTTCGTTGACGCGGTTGGCCTTGAGGCAGCGAGTGCAGACGTAGACGCGACGGGGCGTGCCGGCCTCGTCGATCCGGACCTTCTGGAGGTTCGGGTTGAAGCGCCGGCGGGTGGCGACCATCGAGTGGCTTCGCGAGTTGCCGAAGGCAGGGCCCTTCCCGCATGAGTGACAGACCTTGGCCATGGGACGCAGGATGGTAGCGGCGCGGCCGCTCTCAGTCCTCCGCGTCGCGCTCGGCGCGCTCGCGCTCGGCGAGCTTGTCGCGGAGGTACGCGGACTTCTGCGCCCGCCGCTCGTGCTGGGCCGTCTCGTTCTCGAGCTCCGCCGACTCGGCGAGCTCGCGCTCGCTCCGTTCCTGCTCGGCCTGCTCGAGCTTCAACTCGACGGTCTCCTTCGCGGGATCGTCCATGTCACTCGAGGATGACATGCGCGAGCGCGATCCGCCCGTTGGAGACGGTCGCCATTCCCATGCTCCGGCTGGGCGCCCGCCGCCGCTCGGTCGGGCTTCCCGGGTTGAAGATCTGAAAGCCCTCCTCGCGCTCGTGCAGCGGCAGGTGCGAGTGCCCGAAGAGGACGGCGTCCGCGTCGGGGAACGCCTCGCGCATGCGGCGCAGCCGCCCGCGTGCCGGCCCGGCATCGTGAACGACCCCGAGCCTCGCGCCGGCGGCCTCGACCACCGTGCGCCCGGGGAGGCTCCGGCGCAGCCACGCATCGTCGACGTTCCCGTGCACCGCCTCCAGCGCGGGCCCCAGCGCACGTAGCTCCTCGAACGACGACCGGGCAGTGAAGTCCCCGACGTGGACGATCAGGTCGGAGGAGGCCAGCAGCTCGACGCAGCGCTCCGGCAGTCGCCGGCTCCCACGTGGCATGTGGGTGTCGCCGATGACGGCGACTCGCATCGGCCTAGGCGGTGATCGAGTCGCGAAGGCGCGCCATGCGCATCACGGCGACCGCGGCGTTTCGCCCCTGGTCGCGCTTGTCGCCGCCCGCGCGGGCCTCGACCTGCTCGCGGTTCTCGGCGGTGATCACGCCGAACGCGCACGGAACCCCCGTCGCGAGCTGAACGTCCTGGATGCCGCGTGCGGACTCGCCGCACACGTAGTCGTAGTGCGTCGTCTCGCCCCGGATGACGACGCCCAGGCACGCGATCCCGGCGAACCGGCCGGACTCGGCGGCCCACTTCGCCGCCAGCGGCAACTCGAACGCGCCCGGCACCTCGAAGGTGTGGACGGAGGCCGGGCTCACGCCCTCCTTCGTCGAACGCCTCGACCGCGCCGTTCACCAGCCGCTGCCGCGAAGTCCTCGTAGAACGTCGCGACACAGATCGCGTATTCGTCAGCTCATCCGGCCGCTGCTGCCTCGGCACGCCCCGCGCGACTGCTTCTCGACGTCGCGGCGGTGCTCCTCGTGCAGGAGCTCCTCGTCGAGCGGCAGCCCCTGGTGATGGAGGATGTGCCCCATCTTGTCCCGCTTGGCGCTTGCAGGTACTCCTCGTTGTGCGGGTTGGGGACCGCGTGGATCGGAACCTGCTCGGCCACCGACAGGCCGTAGCCCTCGAGGCCGTGGATCTTCTTCGGGTTGTTGGTGAGGATGCGGATGCTGGACAGCCCGAGGTCGACCAGGATCTGGGCGCCGATGCCGTAGTCGCGCAGGTCGGCAGGCAGACCGAGCTTGAGGTTGGCGTCGACGGTGTCGAGCCCGTCCTCCTGCAGGCGGTAGGCCCGCAGCTTGTTCAGCAGGCCGATCCCGCGTCCCTCCTGGGAGAGGTAGAGGAGCACGCCCTCCCCCTCCTCCTCGATCATCGCCAGCGCCGCGGCGAGCTGCTCGCCGCAGTCGCAGCGAAGCGAGTGGAAGACGTCGCCGGTGAGGCACTCGGAGTGGACGCGCACCAGCACGTCCTCGCGCGCCCGACACGTTGCCCTTGACCATCGCGACGTGGTGCTTGTCGTCGACGAGCGAGCGATAGCCGACCGCGCTGAACTCGCCGAACGCGGTCGGCAGCTTGGTCGCGACCACGCGCTCGACCAGCTTCTCGTGCTGGCGGCGATAGGCGATCAGGTCGGCGACCGTGATCATCTTCAGGTCGTGCCGCTCGCAGTAGGGGACGAGGTCCGGCACCCGGGCCATCGTGCCGTCCTCGTTCATGATCTCGCAGATCACGCCGGCCGGGATCACGCCCGGCGAGGCGGGCGAGGTCCACGGCCGCCTCGGTCTGGCCGGCGCGCTCGAGCACGCCGCCGTCCTTCGACTTCAGCGGGAACACGTGGCCGGGCTGAACCAGGTCCTCGGGCGCCGACGTCGGGTCGACCGCGACCTGGATCGTGCGCGCGCGATCGGCGGCGCTGATCCCGGTGGTGACGCCCTCGCGTGCCTCGACCGAGATCGTGAACGCGGTCTGGAAGGGTGACTCGTTCTTGGCCGCCATCAGATCCAGGCCGAGGTCGTCGCAGCGGTCCGGTGTGAGCGCGAGGCAGATCAGGCCGCGGCCCTCCTTCGCCATGAAGTTGATCGCCTCGGGCGTGGCGAACTGGGCGGCCATCGTCAGGTCGCCCTCGTTCTCGCGGTTCTCGTCGTCGCAGACGACGACCATCCTGCCCCGGCGGATGTCATCGATGGCCTCCTCGATGGAGGCGAAGCGGGTGGCGGTCTGTCTCTGCCTGCTCGGTCATTGGTTCTCCTTGTCTGAAGCTTGACATGAGGCGCTCGGCGTAGCGGGCCATCTGGTCCATCTCGACGTTCACCCGCGCCCCCGCGGACCGCGGCGCCCAGCGTCGTGCGCTCGAGCGTCTCGGGGATCAGCGACACCTCGACGCCGTCGTCGGTGAGCCCGGCGACGGTGAGGCTGACGCCGTCGAGCGCGATCGAGCCGTGCTCGATCACGTAGCGGCGAAGCTCAGCGGGCAGGCTCACGCGGACGCGGCGGGCGAACCCGTCCGTCGCTCCGCCCAGCCGACGTCGCCGACGCCGTCCACGTGCCCCTGGACGAGGTGGCCACCCAGCGGATCGCCGGCCCGAAGAGCGGGCTCGAGGTTCACGCGCGAGCCGGGCTCGAGTCCGCCCAGCGTGGTCAGCGAGAGGGTCTGGTTCATCACGTCGGCGGCGAACGAGTCGCTCGTCGCGATCGGCGACGGTCAGGCAGGCGCCGGAGACGGACACCGAGTCGCCCAAGCCGAGATCGGCGCCAAGCCCGGCGGCGATGCGGATCCGCGCGCCCGCGTCCGTGCGCTCGATCGACTCGACCTCACCCACCTCCCGGATCAATCCCGTGAACATCGCCTCACCACTCCCGCAGCCGCGCCCGGACCAGCAGGTCGGCGCCGGAGCGCTCGTGAGCGTCGCGAGCGGCACTGCGACTGGACGACTTCCTCGGGAGCACCTGCCGCGTAGAGGGGCCGGCCGCCGCCCAGCAGCACCGGCGCGATGAACAGGCGCAGCTCGTCGATCTCGCCGGCCGCCAGGAACGCCCCGGCCAGCGTCGCGCCGCCCTCGAGGAGCAGCGAGTTCACGTCCCGGCGGCCCAGCTCGGCGAGCGCCGCGCGAAACCGAGCCGGCGGTCACGACACATCCACGCCGCCGCGACCACCAGCGCCTCGCGTCGGCCGGCCGGGGCATCCGGGTCCGGCGATCACGAGCACCGGGGCCTCGACCGCGCTCCGCGACCAGCTGCGAGTCCAGCGGCAGCCTGGCCGCACGGTCGAAGATCACGCGCAGCGGCTGGCGCGCGCGGCGCCGACGTCGCGGGCGGTGAGCAGCGGGTCGTCGGCCAGTGCCGTACCGATCCCGACCGCGATCGCCCCCACCTCGGCGCGCCAGCGATGGACCAGCCCGCGGCTCTCCGGACCCGAGATCCAGCGTGGTCCGCCTTCCGGCTGGCGGTCACACCGTCCAGGCTGACCGCGGCCTTGTGGACCACCAGCGGCTTGGCCGTCCGGGCGTGCTTGCGGAAGGCCTGGTCGAGCAGCCGCGCCGCGGCGGCCTCGGGCCCCTGGGCGAAGAGCACCTCGATGCCCTCGTCGCGCAGGATCCCCGGGCCGCGCCCCGAGGCCTTCTCCGTCGGGTCGTCGGCGCCGATGACAACGCGAGCGATGCCGGCGGCCACGATCGCATCGGTGCACGGCGGCTGGCGCCCCTGGTGTGCGCACGGCTCGAGGGTCACGACCATCGTCGCGCCGGCGGGGTCGTTGCCGCGCGCGGCACAGTCGGACAGCGCGGCGACCTCGGCGTGCGGACCCCCGAGCTCGCCGTGGAAGCCCTCGCCGATCACCTCGCCGTCCCGCACGATGACGGCGCCGACCAGCGGGTTCGGCGCCACGGACCCGATACCGCCCTGCGCCAGCTCGAGCGCGCGCCGCAGGTGCGGTGCGGCGGTATCGGCGGCGGTTTCGGGACGGGGAGACACCGGTGACGCCCTCCTCTTCGGGGCCACTGATTGACTAGTCAGTCAAGGGTACTACTCGGCGCCGGCCGCGGCCGCGAGCGCCTGATAGGCGGCGCCGGGGTCGTCCTTGCCGAACACGGCCGAGCCAGCCACGAACAGGCTCGCCCCGGCGTCGGCTACGGAGCCCACGGTGGCATCGTCGACGCCCGCCGTCGACTTCGATGAGAACTCCCTCGCGTGCGAGGGCGCGCATCCTGGCGACCTTGGCCGCTGACGCCGGGATGAAGGCCTGTCCACCCCACCCCGGATTCACCGTCATGCAGAGCAGCATGTCGGCGGCGTCGCCGAGCTCGGCGATCGAATCCGCCGGGGTGCCGGGGTTGAGCGCCAGCCCCGCGAGGCAGCCGGCCTCGCGGATGGCGGAGAGGGTCCGATGGGCGTGGGGGTCGGCCTCCTGGTGGATCGTGATGCAGTCGGCCCCGGCCTTGGCGAACTCCGCGACCTGCTCCGCGG
Source organism: uncultured Solirubrobacterales bacterium (assembly GCA_963776045.1). Lineage (GTDB taxonomy): Bacteria > Actinomycetota > Thermoleophilia > Solirubrobacterales > 70-9 > JBDTSW01. Next base: position 86,016 of record CAVZLE010000003.1, read on the forward strand.
GCCGCTCGATCATCAGGTGCACGTCCAGCACGCCGCCCGCGTCGTGCACCTGGTCGGCGATCGCGGATGCGACGAGCGGGCCGATCGTGATCGGGGGGACGAACTTGCCGTCCATCACGTCCACGTGGATCACGCGGGCTCCCGCAGCCATCACCTCGGCCACCTGATCGCCGAGCCGGGCGAAGTCCGCCGAGAGGATCGAGGGCGCAACGCGCCGGCCCGCGAAAGCGTCGCGGGGCGAGGGGCTGTCGGCTGAGCGCAGGGCTTCCATCAAGTCACACCGGTACGAGCATCGACTCACCGCAATGCTGGCAGAGCAGGTCCTCGTCGGCGCTCATCCGCACGATCGTCTGATGCTCGCCGCAGTTGTGGCACTGCGAGACGAGCTCGTAGCGGCGCAGGCAGAACACGCAGCGGTAGCGGCCCGGCAGCTGCGTCGGGCGCAGCCATGGCTCGCCGCAGCCGGGACAGCCCGGGCGCGGGAGCATCTGCTTTGGCTTGTCGGCCATCAGGCCGCCCTCCGCAGCCGGGCGATGAAGAAACCGTCCGTCGCGTCCCGGTCCGGCCTGATCTGCAGGAAGCGCCCGTCGTGCGACGAGGCGAGTCCGGGGCTGTCGGAGCCGAGCTCGTCAGCGCGCAGATTTTCGTCGCCGGCAAGGACCGCGTTCACGACGCCCTCGTTCTCCGCCTTCGAGATCGTGCATGTGGAGTAGACGAGGGTCCCCTCCGGACGGAGCGCCCGCCCTGCCCGCGCCAGGATCGCGCGCTGGAGTGCGGCCAGGCGCGCGGCCTGATCCGCGGACTTTCGCCAGCGGGCGTCGGGGCGGGACGCAAGCGCGCCCAGGTCGGTGCAGGGCGGATCCACGAGGACGCGATCGTAGCCCTCGCCGAGGTCGGCCTCGACCGCGTCCGCCACCTCGGGACGGACCGCCCGCGCCCCCAGCCGCTCCGCCAGCTCGGCGATCTGGGAGCAACGGCCCGGATCCACCTCCAGGGCGCGGACCTCGCCCTCGTCCCCGACCCCGGCGGCAATCGCGGTGGACTTCACGCCGGGGCCGGCGCACAGGTCCAGGATCCGCTCACCCGGCTGCGGATCCAGCAGTGCGACGACCGCCTGTGAGGAGCGCGCCTGCGCCACCAGCTCACCGCCGGCCAGCAGGCCCTCGAGCACGGGGCCCCACGGTCCGCTCACGACCAGTGCCCCGGGCGCTGCCAGCAGGGCCTCAGCGGCCACGGGCACCGTGGCCTCCTCGCCGGCGTCGCGGAGCCTGGCGAGAACGTCGTCCCGGTTCGTGCGGAGCGAGTTCACCCGCATGGCGGTCTCGGCAGGCTCATTCATCGCCGCCATCAGCGAGCGCGCCTCGTCGGGCCCCACCTCACCGAACAGCCGCTCGGCCATCCAGGCCGGGTAGGAGTGGGCGATCGCAGCCCCGGCCGGGGTCGTGTCGTCGAGCCCGGCCAGCAGCTCGTCGCGCTCGCGGGCGGCCCTGCGGAGCACCGCATTGACCAGTCCGGAGGCGGCCCGGCGGCGCGCGCCCGGCGCGGGGGTCTTCACGAGCTCCACGGCCTCTCCCACCGACGCGTGCTCGGAACCCGGGTCCTCCCAGAGCAGCTCGTAGAGGCCCAGGCGCAGCGCGGCCTTGACCGGGGGGTCAAGCTTCGCGATGGGGCGGGACGCGAGCGCTTCGGCGAAGTGGTCGCTGGTGCCACGCCGCCTCACCGCGCCGAACGCGAGACGCTGCGCGAAGGCCCGGTCGCGTCCCTTCAGCCCGTAGCGCTCGACCGCAGACCGCAGCGCCCGGTCGGCCCAGGCGTCGTGCTCGAAGGTACGTCGCAGGACCTCGAACGCAGCGCGGCGGGCCGGCGTCGCGGCCATTGGCCCTACGCGTCCGCCAGCCCGGGGATCCCGTGGCCGCGGAGGTATGCGTCGGCGGGCATGGGGCGCCCGCCGGGGGGCTGGACCAGTGCCAGTCGCAGCTCGCCCTCTGGCGTCCCGAGGAGCAGCTCGCCGTCGCGCTCCGCGAGCGTCCCGGCCGGCGTGCCCCCGTCCCGCGCGGCGGCCCCGCGGACTCCCAGGCGCTCGTTGCCGGCGAGCTGGAGGTAGGCGCCGATGTGCGGCGTGAGCGCCCGGACGATGCGCTCCAGCTCCGCCGCCGGCCGCGCGGGGTCAAGACGCCGGTCGGCCGCTTCGATCTTCTCGGCGTATGTCACCTGAGCCTCGTCCTGCTCGGTCAGGTCCAGTTCATCCGACGCGCACCGGTCAAGCGCTTGCACCATCAGCTCGCCGCCCAGATCGGCCAGCCGCGCCTCGAGGGCGGCGTGGTCGTCGTCCGGCTCGATCGGAACCTCCGCCTGCAGCGCGACCGGGCCCGAGTCGAGGCCCTCACCCAGGCGCATGATCGAGACGCCCGTGGTTGTATCGCCCGCCATCATCGCCCGCTCGATGGGGGCGGCCCCGCGCCAGCGCGGAAGCAGCGACGGGTGGACGTTCAGCATCTGCGGCTGGGAGAGGAGCGGCTCGCGGATGATCTGACCGAACGCGCAGACCACCCCCACGTCGGGGTCGGCGGCGCCGATCGCCGCGACGATCTCGGGCTCGTTCACCTTCTCCGCCTGCAGGAGCTCGAGGTCGAGCTCGTTCGCCGCCGTTGCGGCCGGCGGCGGCGAGAGCTTCCTGCCCCGGCCCTGGCGCCGGTCCGGCGGCGTGACGACCAGTGCCGGGCGGTGCGCCGAGCCGGCCAGGGCACGAAGCACGGTGGCAGCGAACTCCGAGGTCCCGAGGAAGACGGGGCGCAACTAGTCCGCCGGCTCGGACTCGTCGTCCGGGACCGGGGGCGCGTAAGACTCGCCCTCGCGCAGCGCGCGGAGCGCCCCCTTGCGCTGGTCGCGCGGGGTCCGGTCCAGGATGAGAACACCGTCCAGGTGGTCGATCTCGTGCTGGAGGACCCGAGCCTCGAGGCCAGCCGCCTCCAGGGTGAGGGGATCGCCGTGGACGTCGAGCCCGCTCACACGCGCGTACAACGGACGCTCCACATCGACCGCCACCCGGGGCAGGCTCAGGCAGCCCTCCTCGGCCGTCGCCTTCTCGTCGGAGAGCCATTCCAGCCGCGGGTTGACCACCGCGGTGGGCGTTGCATCGGCCCCTGCCTGGAAGACGAGCAGCCGGCGCATGACCCCGAGCTGAGTCGCGGCCAGCCCGACGCCGAGCGCGCCCTGCATGATCGAGACCATCCTGTCGGCCTCCTCCTCCAGGTCCGACCCGAAATCGATGACCTCGGATGCCCTGGACTTGAGCACAGGGTCGCCGAAGGTGCGCACCTGCGCGAGCGCCTCCGCTCGGCGCTGGCGCTCCTCCTCGGTGAGCTCGGGCTCCGGGCGCTCGGTCTCGGGCTCCTCGGCGATGGGGACCGTCTCGGCCATGGAACGAGTCTAGGCGAGCCTCTTAGCTCGGATCGGGGTCGACGCTCAGCGCCACACCTCGGCCCCGGAGCTCGCGCGCGGCGCCATCAACGGCATCGCGAACGGCAGCGATCGCCGGAGCGCGATCGGGGGCCTTCACCAGCAGCTGGCGGCGAAAGCGGCCCCGCCGCCGGAACATGGGCGCGGGCCCGAGCAGGCGGGCGCCGGACGGAAGCAGGGGCGCAAGCCGGCCGTGCAGGAGCTCCGCACCGCCGTGCGCCGCGGCCTCCTCCGGCGCGGTGAGCTCGACGCGGACCAGGTGGGCGAACGGCGGGTACATCAGGGCCTCGCGGCGCTCGAGCTCCGCCCCGAGGAACCCCTGCGCGTCGTGGCGCGCCGCATGCCGGAGCGCATCGGCCTCCGGCGCCAAGGTCTGGACCAGCACGCCGCCCCCGGCGGCGCCGCGCCCGCTGCGGCCCGCAAGCTGGGTGACCAGGGCGAACGTCCGCTCCTCGGCGCGGAAGTCCGGGAAGCGCAGCGTCGCGTCGGCATCGAGCACGACGCCCAGCGTCACGTCCGGGAAGTCGTGGCCCTTCGCCACCATCTGAGTGCCCAGCAACACGCCCGCCGGCGCGTTGTCGAACCTCGCGAGGATCTCGGCGTGAGCACCGGCTCCGGCCGCGGTGTCGGAGTCCAGCCGGAACACCTGCAGCGGGGTGGACAAGATCGGCGACCAGCCTCTCCGCCCGCTCGGTCCCGGCACCGTGCTCGGCCAGGGTCACCGAGCCGCACTCGTCGCAGGCGTCCGGGACCGCCTCGCGGTGGCCGCAGTGGTGGCAGCGCAACTCGGACGAGTGGACGACCAGCGAGACGTCGCACTGCGGACAGCCGTAGGCGCGTCCGCAGGAGCGGCAGTCCAGGAAGGGAGCCCATCCGCGCCGGTTGACGAGGACGATCGCCTTGCCGCCGGCCGCCGCCACGTCGTCGCAGGGCCTCCCGGGTACGCGGGATGAAGCGGGCCGGCCGAGCCCGGCTGCGCGCGCATGTCGAGCAACTCGACGCCGGGGAGCGCACGCCCGTCCGCGCGCCGGGGCAGCTCGAGACGCTCGCAGCGAATGCCAGCTCTCCGGCCGCGGAGTCGCGGTGCCGGCGACCAGGACCGCGCCCGTCTCCGCTGCCCGGTGGCGGGCCACGTCACGAGCGTCGTAGCGGGGGTCCCCCTCCTGCTTGTAGGAGGACTCGTGCTCCTCGTCGACGATCACCAGGCCCAGCGCCTCAATCGGCGCGAAGATCGCCGAGCGCGGGCCGACCGCCACGCGGGCCTCACCGGAGCGCAAGCGCGACCACTCGTCGCGCCGCTCGCCGGCGCTGAGGCGCGAGTGAAGCAGCGCGACGCGCTCGCCCAGGCGGGCCCGGAAGCGCGCGAGGGTCTGAGGCGTGAGCGCGATCTCGGGCACGAGCGCGATCACGCCGCGGCCCCGCTCGAGGGCGGCCTCCGCGGCGGCGAGGTAGACCTCGGTCTTGCCGGAGCCGGTGACGCCGTGGAGCAGCAGCTCGCGGCACCGTCGCCGTCGAGGCCGGTGACGATCTCGGTCACCGCCAGGCGCTGCTCGGGGTTCAGCTCAACCCGGCCGGAGCGGGCGCCGACGACCGGGACGTCGGGCCGCCGCCGCACCCGGATCTCGCGCAGCGCCACGAAGCCGCGCTGCTCAAGGCGGCGCAGCCCGGCGCGGTCGACGTCAAGCTCGGCGGCCGCCACCTCGCGCCGCGGCGGCGTCGAGATGGGCCAGGACGTCCTTCTGGCGCGCGCCGAGCCGCACCGCACCGTCAAGCGCCGCGCCTCCCGCCGGCGTGATCTCGGCGCGCAGCTCGAGCTTGGGCCCCGGGGGCTTGCCGCGCGAGACGGTTCCGGGCGGCAGCACCAGTTCCAGGCCCCGCGCGGGTGTGGAGCAGTACTCGTAGCCGACCCACAGGCCGAGCCGGACCAGCTCGGGCGAGACGCCGGCGGCGATCGCGCGCACCGGCTCGACCAGGCGGGAGGGGTCCAGCTCGCTCTCCTCTGCGACGTCGACGACCACTCCAAGGAGGCGACGCGGCCCGAACGGGACGAGGAGCACGCTGCCCACCCCCACGCCTGCGAGGCGCTCCGGAAGCGCATAGTCGAACGGCCCGCGCAGGGCACGGGCAGTCGTCAGCGGCTCGACCCTCGCAATCGCCATCGTGCGTGAGGCTAGGCGCCGGGGCGGATGCTCACGACGCGACCGCGAGCGGATAGGATCGCGCGCGATGGCACCCAAGCTCCAGCCCGGCGAGCGAGTTATCTACGAGGGGCATCCCTCGTGGCGCGCGATCCTCGACTTCTACCTCAAGGGGATCCTGCTCACGGCGGTGATCTGCGCGATCTTCCAGTTCATCACCGACGAGACCGGGACTACCACGCTGCTGGCGATCGTGGGCGTCTCGCTGACGATCCTGATCGGCTTCGTCAGGCGCGTCGCGACCAGCTACACGATCACCGACCGGCGGCTCCACATCAAGCGAGGGCATCGTGTCCCGCACGATCCAGGAGACTCGGCTCGAGCGCGTCCAGAACGTGAACTACCAGCAGGGCGTGTTCCAGCGCATCCTGCAGATCGGCGACGTGGACTTCGACACCGCCGCCGGCGACGACTACAACTTCCCTTCGCGGGCGTCGCGGAGCCGGCCGACGTGGTCCACAAGGTCGACGAGGCCACCCACGCCGCGGATGGCGGCGGGCTCGGCAACGCGCGGCGTGATCCGCCCCCACCGGCCGAAGCCCCCACCCAGCAGCAGCCGCCGCAGGCGTAGAGCCCAGGCGTCCTAGGCCGGAGCGGTCGCTTCCGCGCCCAGGCCGGCGGCCTCGCGCAGCGCGTCGGCGCGGTCGGTGCGCTCCCAGGTGAAGTCGTGGTCCTCGCGGCCGAAGTGGCCGTAGGCGGCCGTCTTCTGGTAGATCGGCCGGTGGAGCCTGAGCTCCTCGCGGAAGGCGCCGGGACGAAGGTCGAAGTGCTCGGAGACGAGCCTCGCGATCTGCGAGCGCGGCGATCTTCTCGGTCCCGAAGGTCTCGACCATCAGCGAGACCGGGTGGGCGACGCCGATCGCGTAGGCCACCTGGACTTCGCAGCGGTCGGCGAGGCCGGCCGCGACCACGTTCTTCGCGACCCAGCGCGCGGCGTAGGCCGCCGAGCGGTCGACCTTCGACGGGTCCTTGCCCGAGAAGGCGCCGCCGCCGTGGCGTGCCATGCCCCCGTATGTGTCGACGATGATCTTGCGGCCGGTGAGGCCGGTGTCGCCGACCGGGCCCCCGATGACGAAGCGACCGGTCGGGTTGACGAGGAAGTTCTGCTTGGTGTTCAGCTTCTGCGCGTCGTAGAGCTCGACGGGCAGGATCGGGTGGAGGACGTGCTCCCAGAGGTCGGGGCGGATCAGCGTGTCGGTGTCGACGCCGTCCTTGTGCTGAGTCGAGATCAGGATCTTCTCGATCTCGATCGGCTGGCCGTTCTCGTAGCGCACGGTCACCTGGGTCTTGCCGTCGGGCCGCAGGTAGGGCACCACGTCGCCCTTGCGGACCTCGGCGAGGCGGTGAGCGAGGCGGTGAGCGAGCGAGATCGGAAGCGGCATCAGCTCCGGGTGTCTCGCGCGTCGCGTAGCCGAACATCATCCCCTGGTCGCCCGCGCCGTCGACGTCGAGCTCGTCGTCGTCATCGGCGTCGGTCCGGGCCTCGAGCGCCGTGTCGACGCCCTGAGCGATGTCGGGCGACTGCTTGTCGATCGCGCTGATGACCGCGCAGGAGTCAGCCGAGAAACCGAGGTCGGCATCCGTGTAGCCGATGCGCGTGATCGTGTCGCGCGCGATCTCCTGGATGTCCACGTAGGTCTCGGTGGAGATCTCGCCGGAGACCACCACGAGGCCGGTGTTCACCAGGGTCTCGCAGGCGACGCGGCCGTAGGGATCGTCCGTCAGCACCGCGTCGAGGACACCGTCGGAGATCTGGTCGGCGATCTTGTCCGGGTGCCCCTCCGTGACCGACTCGGAGGTGAACAGGTACTCGTTGTCGGAAAGCTCTCGTGCCTCGCTCATCGCAGCCGGAGGCTAGCGGAGTCAGGCGCGCCAGGCGCAGGTCCGGCCCGTCAGCCGGAGGGTTCCTCCGAATCGCTGTCGTCCCCCTCGCCTGAGCTCTGGTCGATCACGATGCGCAGGTCTGACTCGATCGAGGTGGGTCGGAGGCGACGCTGAGGCCAGCCGCGAGCAGGCGGCGGATCTCGGTCGCGAACAGCGCGTAGGCGGGGTCCTCCGCCAGGCCCTCGCGCTCGCCGAGCTCGACCAGGCCGGCCAGGTCCAGGTAGGCGAGAAGCGACGGCTCGTCGTCGAAGTCCTCGGTCGCCGCGTCGAACATCTCGTCCTCGTTCAGGCCGCCGTCGCCCGCGACGATCTCCTCGACGCCCTCGCGGCTGGGTCGCGACGGCGAGGTCGTCGCCCGCGATCGCGTATGTGAGGTTCACGGTCGGCGAGATGCGCAGCACCTGCATCTCGGTGCCCTCGAGCTCACGGCGGTCGAACACGGGCGCCTGCAACGAGTCCTCGCCATCGAGGGCCTCGGCGATCGGGCCCTGGAGCTGCGCGAGCGTTCGCCGGGCCCGGTCGGCGTCGACGCCTTCGGCCAGGAACTGCAGTACCGGCACCCCGGGCTCCTCCGCGAGCGGAGGGCCCGGTGGGCAGCCCCTCCGGGACCGCGGGCGGAGCCGTCTCGGCCTCCTCCGACTCGGACACCGTTGGGGCCCCGCCCCCGGGCTGGAGCGCGAACGCCGCCTCTCCGCCGAGCGAGGGAAGCAGTTGGTCCTCGAGCTCCACGTCGCCGAGGTCACGGAGGCGCTCGGCCGCTTCGGTGAAGCCCTGCGGCGAGCGCCGGGGCCTCGGCCGTCGCCTGGGCGAGCAGCTCGCGCACAGTCGTACCGGGCTCGGCGAGGCCGACGTATCCGAGCGTCCTGCGGGAGAGCCGCTGCGGCAGCTCGGGGTCGAACGACGGGAAGGCCGCGAAGAAGCCCGGGTTGCTCTCGGCACGCTCGGGGTCCAACGTGCTCCGGATCGCCAGCTCGAGGGCGCCGTCGTCGGCGCCGATCGATGCCGCGACACCCTCGGATGCGGCCGCGTCGACGAACGGCTCGAGCGCGGCGAGAGCACACCCTCCTCATCAGCGACCAGCGTCTCGATCCCGTCCGGCGACAGATACGCATCGGCGAAGCGGTTGGCGGGAAGCTCGTCGCGCAACTCGCCGGCCGTCTCCTGCTCGGAGAGTGGGCGCGAGCCCTCGGCGCCGGTAGCCACGTCGACGATGCGCCGGACCCCAACCGTCGTGCCGATCACCAGGAACTCCTCCACGCTCGCGGTGGCGAGGCCCCGTGAATCGGTTGAGATCTGGATGTCCCGGTAGTCCTCGGTTAGCGGTTCTGCGGACGCCAGCGATGCGGCGAAATCAGCGGCCCCGTCGGGATCGCCCTCCTCGAGGAGCTGCACCTGCTCGGCACCGCCGCCGGAGGGCACGATCGCCACCGCCGCCTGGTCGCCCAGCCATGGCGCGATGTCGCGCGCGAAGTCGGCAGGACCGCCGTCGGGCCCCGGCACCTGGCCGAGGACGCGGCCGACGACCTGACGCGTGAGCTGCGGAAGACATCGAGCGCCTCGGTCACGCTCGAGTACTGGGAGCTCTCCGGGTCGAGGCTGAGGTGCACGTAGCCGAGGGCGTCGGCGGGAACGACCGCCTCCGCGTCGTCGTCGGGCGCGCAGACGTCGCCCCCGGGGAACTGACACGGGAGGCGCGGGACCGCGAAGGCAAGAAGTACCGCGGCGAAGGCCGCGACCGCGACCGCGAGCACCAACCGGCGGCGGGTGTAGATCCCGAGCCCCTCCCAGAAACCCTTGACGCCGCCCCAGACCGCGTGTGGAGCCCGTCCAAGCAAGGCTCTCACCCCTCTTCGGCCTCCGCCCCACGGCGCGAGCGCCGGTCCGCCCGTCTCCTGCTCCCCTGCCTCGGCACGTAGTCGATTATCAGTGGTACGCCCTCCAGCGCGTAGCGCTCGCGCAGCTGGTTCTCCAGGTAGTACGCCCAGTCCCGGGTGATCAGCCTCCGGTCGTTCACCTGGATCGCGAAGCGTGGCGGGCGCCGTTCGATCTGCGCCGAGTAGAGAAGCCGCAGCCGCCGGCCGCGCTTCGCGGGAGGCGGGCGGCGCGCGACTACGTCGGCGACGAAGCGGTTCAGCTGCGGGGTCGGGATCCGCTCCGAGCGGCGGTCGGCCAGCTCGATCGCCTTGTCGAGCAGCTTTCCGAGGTTCCGCGGATGCAGCGCCGACGTGGTCACCACCGGTGGACGCTGGCGCACCCGCTTGGCGATCCGTGCCTTTGCGTCGTCGAGGTCGGTCCCGCCCAGGTCCCACTTGTTGAGCGCGATCAGCGTCGCGCATCCCGTCCTCATCGCCAGCTCGGCGACGCGCAGGTCCTCCGCGGTCACGCCCTCCACCGAATCACAGACGACGATCGCGACGTCCGCGCGCTCGGCCGCACGCTCGGACCGGAGCTGCGCGTAGTAGTCCACGGTTCCCGCGACCTTGGTCCGCCGCCGCAGGCCGGCGGTGTCGACCAGGATCACCTCGCGTCCGTTGTGCGTGAACTCGGTGTCGATCGAGTCACGGGTGGTGCCCGCCATGTCCGAGACGATCACCCGGTCCGTCCCGAGAAAGCGGTTGACGAGCGACGATTTGCCCACATTCGGGCGGCCGATGACCGCGACCCGCACAGCCTCATCGGTCTCCGGCTGCGGCTCGCGCTCCGGGAGCAGCTCGACGAAGCGGTCGAGCAGATCACCGGTGCCGTGGCCATGGGTGGCCGAGACCGGCAGCGGCTCGCCGAACCCGAGGGCATTCAGCTCGGCGGCGAGCGGCTCGTCCTGGGCGCGGTCGACCTTGTTCGCAACCACGACCACGGGTACCTTCGAGCGACGGAGGATGTCGACCACCTCCGCGTCGCCGGGGCCGAGCCCGGCGCGCGCGTCGATGACCAGGGCGACCACGTCCGAGTCGGCGATCGCCTCGCGCGCCTGCTGCTGGACCGACCGCGAGAGGGAGTCGTCGGCCGCCAGATCAACGCCGCCCGTGTCGACCAGCCGGAACGACGCGCCGTTCCACTCGCAGTCGAGGGCCTTGCGGTCGCGCGTGACCCCGGCCTCCGCGTGCACCACCGCCTCACGGCCGCCGGCCAGGCGGTTGACGAGCGTCGACTTGCCGACGTTCGGGAAACCCACCACGGCGATCTCCGGCGCGCGGGTACTCATGTCAGGCCCCGCTCGTGCGCCATGCCGGCGATGAGCTCGACCACGGCGTCGATGTCCATGCCGGTGGTGTCCACCTCGACGGCGTCGTCCGCCGCGCGCAGGGCCCCGTGCTCCCGCTCCGAATCGCGCTCGTCACGATCCGCCTGCGCGTCGAGCACATCGCGGGTGTGCTCGCCCGTCTCGGCGGCGCGACGGCGTGCCCGTTCCGCCTGGCTGGCGGTAAGGAAGACCTTCAGGGGAGAGTCCGGACTGACGACCGTGCCGATGTCGCGGCCCTCCGCCACGTAGTCGGCGGCTGCGATCATCGCCCGCTGGCGCTCGACCATCGCCGCCCGCACGCCCGGATGCACCGAGACCCGAGAGGCCACGGCGCTCACCTCCGGCCGGCGGATCTGGGCACTCACGTCCTCACCGTCGAGCTGCACCGCGTCGCCGGCGAGCGCGAGCGCAAGCCCGGAGGCGATCGCCCCCACGGCATCCGCGTCGTCGGGGTCGTCGTCGGCACGCAGGGTCGCCAACGCCACGGTGCGGTACATGGCACCGGAATCCAGGTACGTCATGCCGAGGCGCGCGGCGAGCGCCCGGGCGACGGTTGATTTTCCGGCCCCGGCGGGGCCGTCGATGGCGATCACCATGGCGGCGATGAGGATAGAGTCGCTCTCGTGCGCAGCTGGGACCTGGCAACCATTTCGGTCGAACCCTTCCAGCCAGTCGTCCTCGACTCGGAGGACGAGGGCCGGGCGATCTTGATCAACCTCCCGGCCGGCGAGCAGCTCAAGGAGCACCAGGTACACGAGCGCGCGTGGGTGCTGGTGATCTCGGGAAAGGTCCGGATCGACCTGCCCGACGGCGGCTCTGCCGAGGGCGGACCGGGCCTGATGGCCGTGTTCGACCCGGCCGAGCGTCACGAGGTGAGCGCCTCGGAGGACGCGCGCCTCCTGCTCGTCCTCTCGCCCTGGCCGGGCGAGGGACACCCGAGCAACCGCGCCTAGGCCAGCGCGCGGAGATCGGCCTCGAATCCGGGGTAGCTGACCGCGGCCGCCTCGAAGCCGGTCACTTCGACCCCCTCGACGGAGGCCAGGCCGGCCACCGCTCCGAGCATCGCGAGCCGGTGATCGCCGTGCGAGTCGATCCGCCCCCCGCGGATGCCCCCGGTGCCATGGACGACGAAGCCATCGTCCGTCGCCTCGATGCGGGCGCCCAAGCCGCTCAGGCCCTCGACGACGGTCGCGATCCGATCCGACTCCTTGTGGCGGAGCTCCTCGGCGCCCTTCAGATGCGTCTCTCCCTCGGCGAAACACCCGAGCAGTGCGACCAGCGGCAGCTCATCGATCGCCAGGGGCACATCGCTCCCGCCGACCCGAACACCCTCGAGCGGTGGCCCGTGACGGGCGGTGACGGCCCCGATCGGCTCGCCGCCGGACGTGGGGCGCTCGTCCACCTCCAGGCCGGCACCCATGCGGTTCAGGATCCCCAGCAGGCCGATGCGCGTGGGGTTGAGTCCCGTGTCGGTGACCGTGACCTCGCTGCCGCGCGTGAGCACGGCGGCGGTCAGGAGGAAGGCGGCCGAGGAGAAGTCTGCGGGCACGGTCAGCTCGCCGGGGACGAGGCGCCTGGCCGGGCTGATCCGGATCCGATTGCCGGGGAGCTCGCCGCGGATGGCGACGGGGGTGCCCGAGGGCTCCACGGTCAGCTCGGCTCCCGCCGCGCGGAGCATGCGCTCGGTGTGGTCGCGCGTCGGTGCCGGCTCGACCACGGTCGTCGGCCCGTCGGCGAGGAGCCCGGCGAGCAGGACGCAGGACTTGACCTGGGCGCTGGCGACGGGGAGGCGATAGGTGATGCCGTGGAGATCGGAGGCGCGAATCTCCAGCGGCGGGACGCGACCTTCTCGGGCCGACACAGCGGCCCCCATTTCAGTGAGGGGGTCAACGACGCGGTCGATCGGGCGTCTGCGGATGGATTCGTCGCCGTCGAGGGTCCATTCGCCCTCGGGTTGCCCTGCCAGCCACCCTGGGAGCAGGCGCATCAGGGTGCCCGCGTTCCCGACGTCGATCTGGGCCGAGGCGGCTCCGCGCAGTCCGACCCCCTGAACGGCCAGTTCGAGCTCACCGACGGTCGAGTTTCGATCGCCATTCGATCGCTTCTCGACAATCGCGCCCAGGGCGGCGACCGCGGCGAGCGTGGAGTTGGTGTCGGCCGCGTCGAGGTAGCCGTGGATGACCGTCTCCCCCTCTCCCATCGCGGCCAGGATCGCGGCGCGGTGGGAGATTGACTTGTCGGCGGGCGGGCGCAGAGACCCGCGCAGCGGGCCCGCCGGGTCGAAGCGCATGCTGGCCACCGACTACTCCTCGCCGCTCACTACCGAGACGCCGTGCCCCAGCTCCCGCACGATCCCGGCGGCGCGCTGGGCCTCCGGCTCGCCGGCGACCCAGAGGGTGATCGCGCCCGTCCGCTGGTCGGCCGCCGGGTAGAGGGCCATGTCCTCGATGTTCACGCGCTCGCGTCCGAGGGCCAGCGCGATCTCGGCAACCGTCCCGGGACGGTTCTCGACCGCAACGCGCAGCTCGAACAGCTCGCCGCCTTCGATCTCGGCCTCGAGCAGGCGCCTCCGATCCTCGCGGGCGGCGCGATGCCACGCGCCCACAGCGTCGCCTTCGCCCGCCCGGATGATCCTCGCGGCGTCGGCGAGCCGTCCGGAAACGGCGTCGATCGCATCGGCGACCGCCTCGGAGTTCGCGGCGTAGATGTCCTCCCAGATCGCCGGGTTCGCTCCCGCGACGCGGGTGGTGTCGCGAAAGCTTGGGCCGACCTCAGGCAGGCGCTCGGACTCCTCGGCGAGCGCTGCTGCGGCCTCCTGGACGAGCACGTTCGCGATCACGTGCGGAACGTGGCTCACCGTCGCCATCAACCGGTCGTGGGCCTCGGCGTCGATCGCCTGCGGACGGGCCCCGAGATCCGCGACCGTGCGCTGCAGCAGGTCGTAGTGCATGCCCCCGGAGCGCTCGGTCGGCGTGAGGTACCAGCGGGCGCCCTCGAAGAGGTCGGCGCGGGCGTGCTCGACTCCGGACGTCTCGGCGCCCGCCAGCGGGTGACCGCCGATGAACCGCTCGCGCGCCCCGCCCTCCGCTAGCGCCGCGAGGAGCGCCGCTTTGGTCGAGCCCACGTCCGTGATCACCGCATCGGGGCTGCTGGCATCGACCGCCTCGGCGATCAGCGCCGAAAGGGCGGCCACAGGGGCCGCGCAGAAGATCACCTCCGCGCCGGAGACCGCCTCGGCGACGGACCCGGCCGCGACGTCCAGGGCCTCGACCTCGAGCGCCCGCTCCAGAGTCTCCGGATTCGGATCGAACCCTGCGACCTCGGCCCCGATGCGGCGCCGAGCCGCGAGGCCGACCGAGCCGCCGATCAGGCCCACACCGAGGACGCCTATCTTCATCCGCTCCGGCGAGCCCCCACGGCACCGGCGAGCCCGTCGAGGATCACCTCCGTCCGCTCCCAGTCAAGGCACGCATCGGTCACCGACTGGCCGTAGACGAGGTCGCCGCCGGCGACGAGGTCCTGGCGGCCGGCGACGAGGAACGACTCCAGCATGATGCCGACGATGGCCTTGCTTCCCGCCGCCAGCTGCTCGGCGACGCCCTGCGCCGCGGTCACCTGGCGGTCCGGGTCCTTGGCGCTGTTGCCGTGAGACGCGTCGACCACGACTCGCTCCGGCAGGCCAGCCGCGCGAAGCAGCTCGACCGTGGCGTTGATGTCATCGGCGCTGTAGTTTGGCCCGTCGTCGCCGCCGCGCAGGATCACGTGGCCGTCGCGGTTCCCGGTCGTGTAGAGGATCGCGGGGGCGCCCGCGTCGTCGATGCCGGCGAACGCATGCGAGACCGATGCGGCGCGGACGGCGTCGACCGCAACCTGCACGTTGCCGTCGGTCCGGTTCTTGAACCCGATCGGCATCGACAGGCCCGAGCCGAGCTGCCGGTGAATCTGGCTCTCGGTCGTGCGAGCGCCGATCGCGCCCCACGCGACGGTGTCGGCGATGTACTGCGGCGTGATCGGGTCGAGGAACTCGCAGCCAACCGCGAGTCCGAGATCGAGCACCTCAAGAAGAAGCTCGCGCGCGATTCGCAGCCCCGCGTTCACATCGCCCGAACCGTCGAGGTGCGGGTCGTTGATGAGGCCCTTCCAGCCGACCGTCGTTCGTGGCTTCTCGAAGTAGACGCGCATCGCAACCACGAGGTGGTCGGAGAGCTCGGCGGCCGTGCCGGCGAGGCGCTGTGCGTACTCCAGCGCGGCCTCGGGGTCGTGCACGCTGCACGGGCCGGCCACCACGAGCAGCCGGTCATCCGCGCCGTCGAGAACCGCAGCGACCTGCTCGCGGCCGCGAACGACCGCGGCGGCGCGCTCGTCGCCCAGCGGCAGCTCCTCGAAGAGCGCCTCCGGTGCCACGAGCTCCACGATCCGCTCGATCCGGCGGTCGCGGACCTGATCTCGGGTGTACTGGCCTTCCATCCCCACGATCATCGCGGGTTCTCCGGGTCTTGGGTCGTGTCCGTCATGTTCTGGTACCTCGTGTTCAAGCGATTGGCGTACGGGCGCGGGGTTTGGGCGTCCGGCATGAGTCCTTTGCATGGCAAGGCCGAGTCGGCCGGGCCGGACGCCTAGCTAAATCGCCAATACCAGGAATGCAGGCGGGCACGACGGGAGGCGCCGGGGGCGCTCAGCTGGTTCGGAGTCGTGCGAATGCGCTGCATCGAGCCGTCTTTCTAGCACGGCTCAACGAATTAGGCAAGCGCGTCAGGCGTCGCAGATGGCATGGGGGATCAACCGCCCGCCGGTGTCGCCGTCGCTGCGAGCCGCGAAGCCACCTCCGTCGTCCGGCGCCGATCCGGTGTCGGAGCCGTCCTCGGGCCTCCCGTACACCGGGAACCCCTCCGACGCAGGACCGGTGATCCGCCAGCCGATCCCCACGAGGTGCTCCGCGTTCACGCATGGCGGAAACGTCGCGCCTCCCACCGGGCTATCCCAGAAGCGGAACCGGTTGCGAAGCGCGCCCCCGCGGCAGATGGCCGTGACGGTTATCGTCTTCGGCGCTCCGACCGCGTTGCGGGCCTGGCCTCTCCAACCGTCATCCGGGTCGCTATCGGCATCGGGGCCGTCGAACGGGTAGGAGGAGCTCACGCGTGCCTCGTCCTCGGCGCCCGAGAGCGTGACGCCCCCGCCCGTTGGCCTGGTCCGCCCGGGACAGGGGGCGCTCACTTTCGCCGTCTCGCCGACGGCGATCGGATCCGCCTCGACCTCGGTCCGGTGCGACCGCTCCTCGCAGATGGCGTACACCTCCACCTCAGGCTCGAATCCCGTGGGGGCGAAGTCGATGCTGACGAACCAGGCGTCGTCGGGCTCGTCGCCGGCGTCGGGACCATCCGCCGGCGCCGTGTCGTTCAACTCGCCGACCGAGGCGTCGAAGCCTCCACCGGAGACCTCCTTCCCTGCCGGACATGGGGCCTCGAGTATCGCCGTCGCGGGCGGGTCCGGTGAGGCCGAATCCCTGACGTAGGACACTCCGCCGGCCGAGCCCAGATCACCGCCGGCCAGGGCGATGGCTGGCAAAACGAGCACCGCCACGGCGGGTGTCCAACGCAAGACGCGGCGCGCCTTGCGCTGAGGCTCAGTCGCAGAGGGCATACGCGGTCAGGGTCTTCTGGGTGCCGCCGGCCTCGTTGCCGGCGTTGGCGAGCCACCCGTCGTCCAGCAGGTCGCCGTCGTCTGGCCCGTCCCGCGGCGCCACGAAGTGGATCTCGGTCTCGTCGGCCGGCCCGTTGAGCTTGATACCGCCGGAGAGCACGACCTTGCCCGGCGGGCAGAAGACGCTGTTGCCGGAGGTCCCGCTGGGGCCGAGGGCCAGCTTCGTCTTCTTGTAGGTGGGCTGGCGGTTGGCGCAGATCGCGAACACCTCGAAGTCGAGGTCGCTGCTCAGGAGGTTCACGGCGCGCGCCTTCCAGCCGTCGTCAGGCTTCCTGCCCGCGTCCTTGGAATCGACGGGGTGGGAGGAGTTGACGCGAGCCGCTGAGAGGGGCCCGGAGATCAACGCCCCGCCGCCGATCACATGGCGGTCGGCATCGCAGTTGGCACTGAGCTTGCGGGTCGTCGTCGCCTTGAGCGTGCGCTGCTTGGACTCCACCGAACGGGCGCCCTTGTTGCAGATCGCGAAGGTCTCGAGCGGGCCTGTGAAGCCGTACTTCACGTTGACGGCCCAGCCGCTCGTCCCGAGGGGGAACGAGTCGTTCAGCACTCCGGAGAAGGCGTTCTGGGAGAAGCCCCCACCGCTGACCTTCGTGCCGGCGGGACAGCTCACCGTCCCGATCCCGTCGCCGGGCGGGGTGGTGACCGTCTCCTCCTCGTGCCAATACTGGACGCCGTGCGACTGGCCGACCAGAGAGTCGGCGGCGAAGGCGGCGGGCGCTACCGCGCCGCACACGACGCACGCCAGGGCCAGAGCCCTGCTCCCTGTCCGTGCTAGGCCTTGCAAATCACGAAGACCTTGGCGTTCCTCGGCTCGAGGACATTCGCGATCCGGACCTGGCCGCCGTCGTCGGGGGCCACGTCGGCGTCACCGCCATCGAAGGTCTCGATCGCGTTCAGGATCGAGTTGTCGACCGGCCCCGCCACCCTGACGCCCGCGCTCAGGGCCGGGTGGTCCTCACCGCAGCGGACGAACGGCTGGTTGTTGTCGCTGACCTGGAGCTGGACGCGCTTCGACTTGTACAGGAGCTTCGGACGGTCGGTGCAGATCGCGTACGCGGTGGTCGAGCCGCCCAGCCCCGCTCGGGTCCACACCCGGGCAGACCACCCGTCGTCGGGCTTCGAATCGCCGTCGCGTCCGTCCACCGGGCGCGACCAGAAGATGTTGGCCTCCTGGCTCGGCGTGCTGATGAAGACACCGCCGCCGCTTACCTGCGTCGCCCCTCGGCACTTGGCCGTCAGCGTGAGCCTGGCGCCGACCGACCCCACCTCACCGGCCTTCGGCTGGTAGGCGACCTCCGCTCCCCGGGCGCACGCGGCCACGGCGGTACCGGTGAGCGACGAGCCGCTGTTGTTCCAGAACGTCTGCGCGTAGCTGCCCTCCGGGCCCTCGGTCGTGGTCGGGAATATCTCGTGCAGCACCGCTCCCGTCCCGCCGTAGTTCATAGCGACTCCCCCGCCCACGAGTTCGCGGTCGGCCGGGCAGCGCGCGAAGACGGTCGCGCTGCTGTTGCCGGTCGGGGTCGGGGCCGTCTGGTCCTGGACGTACGCGATGCCGTTCACCGTTCCCAGGCCCGTGTCGGCGCCGGCGGGAGTCGCGCAGAGCGCTAGGGCGAGCGATGCCGCGCCGACGGCAGTCCAACCTGCCACAAGTCCCCTTGCCATGTCCCGAGCCTACTCCCGGCCAGGCGGCCCGTCAATCGGCCGGGCGGAACCTCAGAGGGCCGCTCGGAGCGCGTCCAGGAACCGGCGGTTCTGATCGGGCGTGCCGTAGCTGACCCTGATGTGGCCGGGCCCGCCGAGCGGCGTGCCGGGCCGCACCACGATGCCCTCGGCAGCGAGGCTCTCGACGACCGCGGCCTCGTCGGCGTCGCCGAGGTGGATCCACGAGAAGTTGGCGTGGGAGTCGGGTGTGCGAAGGCCCAGCTCGCGCACTCCCTCCTCCACCGTGACGCGCTCGGCGATGGTGGCCTCCAGGCGTTTCGCAACGTCGTCGGAGTGCAGGATCGCCTCCGCTCCCGCAGCCTGGGCGACCGCGTTCACGCTGAAGGGCTGGCGCACGGCGTCGACGGCGGCGCGGAAGGCAGGAGCGCACAGCGCGTAGCCCACCCTGAGCCCCGCCAGCCCGTACGCCTTCGAGAACGTCCGCAGCACCACCAGGTTCGGGAAGTCGCGGCGGAGGTCGGCGGCGGCGTCGGGATCGTCATGCGTCTGGAACTCGGCGTAGGCCTCGTCCAGGAGGACGGTCACATGGCGGGGCACCCGCTCGAGGAACCCAGCGATGCGATCGATGGGGATGTGCGTGCCCGTGGGGTTGTTGGGGTTGCAGACGATCACGATCTGCGTTGCGGCGGTGATCTCCTGTGCCATCGCGTCGAGGTCGTGCTCGGCGCGATCGTCGACGGAGACGCGGATCTCACGCGCGCCCGAGAGGGGTGCCAGGTACGGGTACATCGAGAACGATGGCCAGGCGTAGACGATCTCTGCTCCGGGCTCGCAGAGGGCCAGGGAGGCGGCCAGCAGCACCTCGCACGAGCCGTTGGCGACGGCCACCTGAGCCGAGTCGACCTCAAAGCGCTCCGCGATCCGGCGGCGCAGGAGCGTCGCGTCGGGATCCGGATAGCGGTTCGACGCCGCGGCCGCCTTCGCAATCGCGTCAACGACGGCTGGGTGCGGCGGAAACGGCGACTCGTTGGACGCCAGCTGGGCGATGTTGGAGTCGGCGATGGCCTCCGGCGCCTTGCCCTTCGGCACGCCTGCGACGTAACCGGGGATGGAGGCGAGCTTCTCGGCGAAGGTGACGGCCATCGGCTGATTGTGGCAGCGCTATTGCGCGGACTGCAGGTCGGTGCGCAGCTCCTGCGCCTCGCCCAGATAGGTGTGCGCAGGGGCGTGGTCGGAGGCGGCGTAGTAGGTGACCATCACCCGCACGACGCCGCGCATGGCGCCCGGGACGTCGAGCTCCTGCGTGCACAGCAGGGGCACCTGGTCCAGGCCCAGCTCGCGGGCGGCGACCGCGGGGAACTCGGCGTTCAGGTCCGCTGTCGCCGTGAACAGGCAGCTCACGATCTGGGCGGGCTCGATGCCGTTGCGGCCCATCAGCTCCCGCATCAGCTCCCCGGTGGCGGCGATGATCGCCTGGACGTCGTTCGAGTCGACCTTGGTCGCTCCCCGCACCGCCCAGACTCGCTCCGCGTCGCTCATTCCCCGTCATCCTTCCAGAGCCGCCTGATCTCAGTAGGACGGAGGCGGCGGGACGCGCCCTGCTTGAGGGACCCCAGCTCGAGTGGGCCGAAGCGCACCCGCTCGAGATCGACCACCTGATTGCCGACCGCCTCCACCATCCGGCGCACCTGCCGGTTGCGGCCCTCGCGGATCGTCATCTCGAAGACCCGGGTCGACGACTTGCGGATCGTTGCCGGGCCGGTCATGCCGTCATCGAGCTCGACCCCTCGGCGCAGCAGCCGCAGCTGCTCGGACTCGGCCGGGCGCCGCAGGCGGACGCGGTAGGTGCGCGCCACCTCGTTTCGCGGGTGCATGAGCCGCTCGGCCAGCTCGCCATCGTTGGTCAGCAGGATCAGGCCCGTCGAGTCAGCGTCCAGTCGTCCGACCGGATACAGGCGCCGACGGGAGTCCACCAGCTCCACCACGGCCCGTCGTCGTCCGGGCTCCCGCGCCGTCGAGACCACCCCGCGCGGCTTGTTGACCATCCAGACCTCACGGGCCTCCGGCGCCACGAACTTGCCGTCGACCTCGACGCCCGAGTCCTCGTCGACATCGCGGGCCGGGTCGGTGATCAGCTCACCGGCCACCCGGACGCGGCCGGCCGCGATCATCTCTTCCGAGCGGCGCCGCGAGGCGACGCCCGAATGGGCGAGGTACTTGGCCAGACGCATGCGGGCGAGGCTACTCGCGCCCGCTCCGGGCTACTCCGCCCGCGCCTCGCCCGCCTTCAGCAGCCGCTCGCGCAACTCGCGCTCGTCGTCGGGCGTGGGATCGAAGCGGGAGGCCTCCGGGAGCTCGTCCAGGCCCGCCAGGCCGAACAGCCGCTCGAACAGCTGCGTCGTGCGATAGACGACCGCGCCGAACTGCGAACGGCCCGATTCCTCGATCAGGCCGCGCTCGGCCAGAGTCTGCGTCGCGGACTCCGAGTTCACGCCGCGGATGCGGGCCACCTCGGGCCGGGAGACCGGCTGGAGGTACGCGACGATCGCGAGCGTCTCGGCCTGCGCCTGCGTGAGCGGCGGCGTGCGCGGCTTCGCCAGCAGGCGCCGGCCCGCGGACTCCGCCACCGGATCGGCGGCAAGCGTGTACCCCCCGGCGACGTTGCGCAGCACCACCCCTCGCTCGCCCTCGGCGAGAGCGGGGCCGATGGCGTCGAGCGCGCGATCGATCTCCGCCTCGGTCACGTCGCAGGCCTCGGCGAGGTCGGCCACCGAGACCGGCGCCGGCGAGAGGAAAAGCAGGGCCTCGATCGTGCGTTCAAGTGCGGTCATGCCTACAGCGCCTCCACGTGAATGGGTCCGAAGGTGTCGTTCTGGGTCCAGCTCGCCTCGCCGCGCTTGTGCATCTCCAGCAGCGCGAACAGCGTCACGGCCTGAGTCAGCCTGTCCTCATCGGCGAAGAGCTCGTCGAAGTCGAACGAGCGGCGACGGCCGAGGAGCTCGCGCAGCACCACGAGGCGGCGCTCGAGCGAGACGGTGGGCCTGATGTGGCTGGTGTCGGGCGCGGGCGGTGTGCGCAGCAGGTCGCCGAGCGCCACTCCGAGCTGCTCGGCCTGATAGGCCGGCCGCGCGGCCTCCAGCGAGACGCGACGCAGCTCGGACGGGAGCGGCGCGAGCCTGTAGAGGTACCTGCGCCCGTCCTCGAAGCGCTCCTTCAGGTACGCGGCCGCATCACGGTATCGGGCGTACTCGAGCATGCGGGCGAGGAGCTCGTCGGCGGCCTCCTCGGGCCCCAGCTGAATCTCGTCCTCCTCGGCGGCGGGAAGCAGCAGCCTTGACTTGAGCTCCAGCAGGGAGGCGATGAGAACGAGGAATTCGGTGGCCGCCTCGAGGTCCAGCTCACCGCTCTCGTCCAGATGCTCGACATAGGCAACGACGATCTCCCCAAGCGCTACCTCGGCGAGGCTCAGTTCCTCGCGGAGGACGAGGGTCATCAGCAGGTCGAAGGGACCCGCGAAGACGTCGAGGTCGAGATCAAGCTCGGCGGCTCTCATCGCCTGGAAACTTAGAACCTGGCCCGGAGCTATCCGCTCGCGGGGCCGATGCCCATCCGCTCGCGGACCTCCGCGAGCGTGCCTGACGCGATGGCGCGGGCCTTGTCGGCGCCCTGGTCGAGTGCGGTCTCGAGCGCGGCGGTGTCGGGGCGCAGCTCGGCGTAGCGCTCCCGTGCCGGCGCCAGGTACTCGACGATCTTCTCGGCGACCGCGCGCTTGAAGTCGCCGTACCCGGAGCTGGCGAATTCGTCTTCGATCGCGCCGGGGTCGGCATCCCTGATCACAGCGAGGATGTCGATGAGGTTCGTGACTCCGGGCTTGTCCTCCGCCCGGCGCACCTCCGACCCCGAGTCGGTGACGGCGCTCATGAACTTCTTCGCGACCACATCGGGCTCGTCGAGCACGAGCACGGTCCCACCCTCGGTCCCGCCGGTGGTGGCCATCTTCCTGGTCGGATCCTGCAGGTCCATGATGCGCGCGCCGACCTCCGGGATGCGGTGATCGGGCACGACCAGGGTCTCGCCGAAGCGTTCATTGAACCGCCGGGCGATCTCACGCATGAGCTCGATGTGCTGACGCTGGTCGTCGCCCACCGGCACCTCGTTCGCCTTGTAGGCGAGCACGTCGGCGGCCTGCAGGACCGGATAGGTGAAGAGCCCGGCCGAGACGAACGCGCCCCGCCGATCCTCGAGAAGCTCGCGCTTGTCCTTCCACTGGTTCATCCGGTTGAGGTCGCCCCAGGCCGTCACGGCACCCAGGAGCCACGCGAGCTCGGCGTGCTCCCTAACGTCGGACTGGCGGAACAGGATGCAGCGCTCGGGATCGAGGCCGGCGGCCAGCAGGAGCGCCGTGGTGTCGTGAACCCGCTCGCGGAGCTCGGCCGGATCGAAGTCGACGGTGATGGCGTGGAGGTCGACGATGCAGTAGATGGCCTCGCCGCGATCCTGGCCTTCCACGTACTGGCGAATCGCGCCGATGTAGTTGCCCACGTGCTTGCGCCCCGTGGGCTGGATGCCGGAGAAGATGCGCACGGGCGGGGACACTAGCCCCCGCCGCACGCGTCTTCCGGGTCCGTCAGTTGTTCGCGGGGGCTGCGCTGATGTCCGCGAGGACCGACTCGGGGTCCAGGTTCTGCGCGAGGTCGCCCAGGGACAGGATCCCAACGGGCTTTCCGTCCTCGACTACCGGCAGACGGCGGATGTTGCTCTCCTTGACCCTGCGGACCGCATCCGAAAGCTCCTCGTCGGGCGACAGCGTCTCGGGATTTGACGTGCTGACGTCGCCTGCGGTGACCTGGCTCGGGTCCTTGCCCTCTGCCACCGAGCGGAGCACGATGTCGCGGTCGGTCACGATCCCGGACAGGCCATCGGATTCGGTCACGAGGATCGCCCCCACGTCGGCGTCGCGCATCTCCTTGGCGGCCTCGGTCACGGGCGCCGATGCGTCCACGCAGCGGGGGTCGGGGGTCATGGCGTCACGTACGGTGGGCATATTCTCCTCCTTGATTGCTTGCTCCTGACGCGGCTACCCGGCACACCCGCCGTGAACCCGACAGCCGCAAGCAAGCGCCCGTTCATCCAAAGGCCCCGAGTAGGAATGGGCGAATCTGGGAAACTCGTAGAAGGCCCGATGAGTTTCGGGCGTCCACCCCGTCTTAGGTAGGAACGATGGCACGAGCAATCTGGTCAGGCAGCATCTCCTTCGGGCTACTCAACGTGCCCGTGAAGCTCTACAGCGCCGTCTCGAAGCGCCAGATCAGCTTCCGCGAGCTCCGCGAGTCCGATTCCTCGCGCGTGCGCCACAAGCGCGTGGCCGAGGCGGACGGCGAGGAGGTCTCCTACGACGACATCGTCAAGGGTTACGAGCTGAGCCCGGAGCAGTACGTGATCTTCTCGCGCGACGAGCTGGACGAGCTGGTGCCCAAGAAGACGAAGGCGATCGAGGTCGAGGCCTTCGTCGACCTCGACGACATCGACCCCATCTACTTCGTCCAGCCCTACTACCTCGCCCCCGAGCAGGGCGCCGAGCGCGCCTACGAGCTGCTGGTGAACGCGATGGCCGACGAGCGCAAGGTCGCCATCGCCCGGTTCGTCCTTCGCAACAAGGAGCACCTCGCGGCCCTGCGGCCAATGGGCGACGTTCTTACCCTGACCACGATGCGCTTCGCCGACGAGATCGTCCCGCCGGAGGAGCTCGACGTGGTGCCCGAGGAGGCCGAGGCCCCGCGCGCCAAGGAGCTCGAGATGGCCAAGCAGCTCGTCGGCTCGCTCACCTCCGACTTCGACCCGGAGCAGTTCCACGACGAGTACCGCGAGGAGCTGCTGGCCATGATCGAGCGCAAGGCGCAGGGCGAGGACGTGGTCCAGACCGCCACCGAGGATCCCACCCCCACCAAGGCGCCCGACCTGATGGCGGCGCTCGAGGAGAGCCTGGCCGCCGTCAAGGGCGAGCCGCTGGCCGCGGGATCGAAGAAGACGGCATCGAAGTCAAAGGCCAAGTCCAAGTCATCCTCGAGCAACGGGTCGAAGACGAGCAAGTCCAAGGCCAAGCCGAAGAGCTCGTCGAAGTCCACCTCGAAGACCTCCTCCTCGCGATCGCGAAGCAAGGCCAAGGCCGCGAAGTAGAAGTCGAGGGGCGCCGCCTGGCGCTCACCAACCTCGACAAGGTGATGTGGCCGGAGCCCGGCTTCACCAAGGGCGAGGCGATCGACTACTACGCGAACGTCGCCCCGGCGATCCTGCCGCACCTGCGCGGCCGCGCCCTCACTCGCGTGCGGTTCCCGAACGGCGTCGCCGAGAAGCATTTCTACGAGAAGCGCGCCCCGTCGCACACGCCCGACTGGGTTCACACGGAGACGATCGTGATGAGCCGCGAGGGGCCGATGGACTTCGTCGTCTGCGACGACCTGGCGACCCTCACCTGGCTCGCCCAGCTGGCGGCCCTGGAGCTGCACCCCTCACTGGCCCTGGTCGACGACTTCGACAGCCCGACCGTGGTCGTCTTCGACCTGGACCCGGGAGCGCCAGCCGACGTCATCGACTGCTGCCGCGTCGGCCTGCGCCTGCGCGACATGTTCGCTGGGCTCGGGCTCGAGTGCTTCCCGAAGACCTCGGGGTCGAAGGGAATGCAGGTGTATCTCCCCCTGAATTCCGGCGCGGACTACGAGCAGACGAAGGGGTTCGCTCACGCCGTCGCGCAGACGCTGGAGAAGGACGACCCCAAGCGGGTGCTCTCCAAGATGAAGAAGGAGCTCCGTAAGGGGAAGGTCTTCGTCGACTGGAGCCAGAATGTGCGCGCGAAGACCACCGTCGCCGTCTACTCACTGCGCCGCCGCGACCAGCCGACGGTCTCGACGCCGCTCACCTGGGAGGAGGTCGGGGCGGCTGCCGACGGCGGTGACGCGGAGGACCTGCGGTTCGAGACCCAGGACGTCCTCGCGCGAATCGAAGCCCATGGGGACCTGTTCGCCCCCGTCGCCGAGCTCGAGCAGAGCCTGCCGGAGGGCTAGGCGACCGGCAGCGCCTCGCGCTGGCGGCTCGCGCGGCCGACGGCCCGGATGGCGGCCGCCAGGCGCTTGACGCCCTCGCGGAGCTCCGGCGGATCCAGATAGCCGAACGACAGGCGGCCGTAGACGCCACGGGGGCGCTCGGGCATCATTGCCGCACCAGGCAGGAACGAGACGCCCTGCCGGCAGGCCTCCTCGTAGAGATCCCGCTCGTCGACCGCATCGGGAAGCGTCAGCCAAAGGTGACCGCCGCCGAGCGGGCGCTGAGCGCGCGCGATGCCGCCGAGCTGCTGGTCCACTGCCTCCATCAGGACCTCGCAGCGCTCACGGTAGAACGGGATCGCCCGCTGAAGCTGTTCGGCGTACCCGCCCTCGGCGAGGAACCTGGCCAGGGCGAGCTCGGTGAGGAGCGGCGTGTTCAGCTCGGCGCTGCGCTTTGCCGCGGCGATCCTCTCCTGGACGGGGCCGCGGGCCGCGATCCAGCCGACGCGGAGGCCGGGCGACGTGGTCTTCGACAGCGAGGAGATGTAGATGACGTGTGCCGGGTCGTCCATGCGAAGCGCCGGTAGATCAGCCCCCTCGAACCGCAGGTCGGCGTAGACACCGTCCTCGACGATGAAGAAGCCCTCGCGCCGCGCAAGCTCGAGCAGGCGCAGGCGCCGCTCCGGCGAGAGGTCGCGCCCGGTCGGGTTGTGCAGGCGCGGCTGCATGGCGAGGAGCTTGATCTGGCGCCTGCGCACGAGCTGCTCCAGGGCATCCACGTCAAGCCCATCGGCGTCGACCGGGACCGGCATCAGCGAGGCGCCGGTGCCACGGATCGAGTTGATGGAGCCCGGGAACGTGGGCGACTCGACGGCCGCGATGTCGCCCGGGCGAAGCAGCGTCTGGGCAACGAGCGTCATCGCCTGGGCCGCTCCGGTGGTGGTCACGATCTCGTCGCCGGAGCCGGCCCATCCCTGCTCGTGGCCCAATTTCGCGAGCTCCTCGCGCAGCTCCAGCGCACCCTCGACCTCGCCGTACTGGTGTACCCGCGCTCCCTCGGAGGTGACGACGTCGGAGACGAGCTGGGCGAAGCGCTCGGTGGGGAACAGGTCGTCGGACGGGTAGCCCGTCATCAGCGGGATGTGGTCGTCACGGCGGACGTCGAGGAACATCTCGCCCACGATCCGGTCGGAGTGGCTCTCGACCTCGTCCGGCAGCGCATAGAGCTGCCAGGCCGAGCCGTCGTCGGACTCGGCGAGCGCCCTGGTCGCCTCGGGCGCCGCTTGGCGCACGAACGTGCCCTTGCCGACCCGTCCGGCGACGAGCCCGAGCTCAGCGAGCTTCCGGTAGGCGCGCGCAGCGGTGAGGTGGTTCACGCCGGCGAGCTCCGCGAGCTCGCGGGTCGGCGGGAGCTGGGCTCCCGGGGCCAGCTCGCCAGCGTCGATCGCGGCGGCGAAGACGTCGGTGATCTGCGCGGTGACCGCGCGGGATCCGTCCCGGTCTAGGTCAGACAATCTTTCTTTGTACGACATTGACATGTAATACGCCTCTCCTAATATGGTCGTACTGCGCTCCTTTCGGGGCGCTTGTCACCACTAAGTATTACCTAGGGGGCATCAAATGTCAAACAATCAGTCACACATCACGATCAGACAGGCGAATGGCTCGGACACCCGGGCGCTGGCGCGGCTGGCCGAGCTGGACTCCGCTGCCATCCCCCAGCAGCCGCTGCTCGTCGCCCTCGCAGACGGTGAGCTCCAGGCGGCCATGTCGATGACCGACGGCGCCGCCGTCGCCGACCCGTTCGCGCACTCCGCGGAGATGGTGGCGATGCTGCGGATCGAGGCCGGTATGAGCACGCAGCCGGCCAACGGCCTTCGCGCGTACCGCCGCCTGTGGCCGCGTCCGCCGAAGCCTGCCGCGGCGCGGCCCAGCGCGCCGAGCATCCCGGGCTTCCCGGTCATCCCCGGAAACACCCTGTAGAGAACCGGGCGCTGAGCTCGCCGCCGGCGAGCCGACGTCCTGGTCTAGCCCAGGGGCTGGCGGATGACCGGCTTGCGGCTGGCGGCTGCCTCGTCGAGGCGCCTGACCGGCGTCGTGTACGGCGCCTCGTGGAGGATCGCCGGGTCGGACTCGGCCTCGGCGAGGATGCTCTCGATCGCGTCCGCGAGCTCGTCGAGCGACTCGCGAGTCTCGGTCTCGGTGGGCTCGAACATCAGCGCCTCGTCGACCAGCAGCGGGAAGTAGATCGTTGGCGGATGGAAGCCGTAGTCGAGCAGACGCTTGGCGATGTCGAGCGTCTTCGCCTGGACGTCGCGCTTGGCGGGTGCGCCGGAGAGGACGAACTCGTGCATCGGCAGCCGGTCGAACGCCAGCGGCAGGTACTTCCCGGCGCGGCCGGCCTTGAGGCGGGCCAGGAGGTAGTTCGCGTTGAGGACCGCCGTCTCGGACGCGTCGGTGAGGCCGTCGCCGCCCAGCGATCGGATGTAGGCGTAGGAGCGCACGAACACGCCGAAGTTGCCCTGGAAGCCGCGCAGGCGGCCGATGGACTTAGGCTCGTCGTGGGCGAGATCGAAGCGCGGGGCCGATCCGTTGGACCCCTCGTCGCGAACGATCCGGGGGATGGGCAGATACGGCGCGATGCGGTCGGAGACCGCGATGGGCCCGGCGCCGGGCCCGCCTCCGCCGTGGGGCTGCGAGAAGGACTTGTGCAGGTTGAGGTGGCAGATGTCGAAGCCCATGTCGCCCGGCCTCGTCCGCCCCATGATCGCGTTCAGGTTCGCGCCGTCGTAGTAGAGCGTGCCACCGATGTCATGCACCAGGGAGGCGATCTCGGCGATGTTCTCGTCGAAGACCCCGAGCGTGTTGGGGTTGGTGAGCATCAGACAGGCGACCTGGTCGTCGACCTTGGCCCGCAGGTCGTCGAGGTCCACTCCCCCGCGCTCGTCGGTGGCGACCTTCACCGCCTCGTATCCCGCCATCGTCACCGTCGCGGGGTTGGTCCCGTGCGAGGTGTCGGGGGTCAACACCTTCGCCCGCTCCTCGCCGCGGTCGGCGTGGTAGGCGCGGGTGAGCAGCAGGCCGGCGAGCTCGCCGTGCGATCCCGCGGACGGCTGCAGGCTCACATGGGGCAGGCCTGTGATCTGAGCCAGCGAGCGCTCGAGGCGCCACATCAGCTCCAGCGCCCCCTGGGCGCGCTTGGGGTCCTGGGCGGGATGGACCCGGGCGTAACCAGGCAGCGCCGCCGCCCGCTCGTTCAGGCGCGGGTTGTGCTTCATCGTGCACGAGCCCAGCGGGTACGGCCCGGTGTCGAGGTCGAAGTTGCGCCGGCTCAGGCGGTTGTAGTGGCGGACGATCTCGGGCTCGGAGACCTCAGGCAGTGCGGCGGGGGCCTCGCGCAGCAGGTTCTGAGGGATCAGGTCGGACAGCGAGCGCTCGGGAACGTCGAGCGGCGGCAGCGTGGCCGCGCGGCGACCCTCGACCGACTTCTCGTAGATGGTGGTGGCGGAGTCCCTTTGCTCAGCGGTCGGGGTGTCGGCGTTCGTGGGGGGCGGTGAGGGAGCCTGTCCGGTCACGTGCCGACCTCCACTGACGACTTCCTTCGACCTGTCTGAACAAACTCGTCAGCGGACCCGGAGATGGCCCTTTCGAGCGAATCCGCGAGCCGGTCGATGTCGTCCTTGGAACGCCGCTCCGTCAGGGCCACGAGCAATCCATCCTGGTACTCGTCGTACTCCCTGCCCAGCCAATACCCGGCAGCAAGGCCGTCCTCGGCGCAGCGATCCAACACCTGGTCGACCGGAGCATCGAGCCGCACCGCGAACTCACGGAACACCGGAGCCTCATGAAGCAGCTCCACACCCTCCACCGAGGCCAGCTTCTCCCGCGCATACGCCGTTCGCTGTGCCAGCAGCTCGCCGAGCTCCACGAACCCCTGCCTCCCGAGCCACGCCAGGTAGATCACGCCGGCGAGGGCGTTCAGCGCCTGCGAGGTGCAGATGTTGTGGGTCGCCTTCTCGCGGCGGATGTGCTGCTCCCGCGTCTGCAGGGCCAGAACGAACCCGCGGCGGCCGTCGGCGTCGGTCGTCTCGCCCGCGATGCGCCCCGGCATGCGCCGGATGTGCTCCTCGGTGGCGGCGAAGAAGCCGAACGAGGGGCCGCCGAAGTCGAGTCTGTTGCCCAGCGGCTGCCCCTCGCCGAAGGCCACGTCCACCCCGCACTCGCCCGGTGGGCGCAGGACGCTGAGCGAGATGGGATCCACCGAGGCGGCGGCGAGCGCTCCCGCATCCTTGGCGACGGCGGCGAGCGTCTCGACGTCCTCGATCGCTCCCAGGAAGTTGGGGTTCTGGATGAACACGGCGGCGGTGTCGTCGCCGACGGTCGCGGCGAGCGCATCCGCGTCGGTCACGCCCTCGCTCAGGTCCACCTCCACGACCTCCGCACCGAAGCCCTTCGCGTAGGTGTGAAGCGCCGCGCGGCTATGTGGGTGGAGCCCTCGCGAGGCGACCAGCTGCTTCCGCTTGGTGGCCCCGATCGCCAGGTAGGCGGCCGAGGCCGCCGACGAGGGGCCCTCGTACAGCGACGCGTTCGCGACCGGGAGGCCGGTCAGCTCGGAGATCGCCGTCTGGAACTCGAACATCGCCTGCAGCCCACCCTGCGAGACCTCGGGCTGGTAGGGCGTGTACGGCGTCAGGAACTCGGATCGCTGGGTGATCGCGTCGACCAGCGCAGGAACGTAGTGGTCGTACATCCCCGCCCCCAGGAAACACGCCTCGGAGTCGGCGTGTGCGTTGCGAGCCGCGAGGCCGGCGAGCTCGTCGAAGCACTCGGACTCCGACAGCCCGTCGTCCAGTTCCAATGGCGTGTTTAGCCGAAGTGACTCGGGGATCGCGGCGAACAGGTCGTCGATCGAAGAGACCCCGATCGCCTCGAGCATCGCAGCCCGGTCGGCGTCGGTGGCTGACGTGTAGCGGGTCACCCCGCTCAGGTTAGTGAGGGCCTCTCGCGGTGGGGGCGTGGCCGGGCCGGCGGTGCACCTGGGCCTCCCCAGGCATGCCGCTTAACCCGAGAGCAGTTCTCGATACGAGGCGGCGTCCATGAGCGCGTCGGCCTCCGAAGGGTCCGAGAGCTTCACCTTCGCCAGCCAGCCGTTCCCATAGGGATCCTCGTTGATCGTCTCCGGGCTGTCGGCCAGGGCCTCGTTCACCTCGGTGACCTCGCCCGAGAGGGGCGCGTAGACGTCGGAGACGGCCTTGACGGACTCGACCTCGGTGTAGGTCTGGTCCTTGGCGATGGTGGCGCCCACCTCGGGCGGCTCGTAGAAGACGACCTCTCCCAGCGAGTCCTGCGCGTACCACGTGATTCCGAAGGTGGCGGTATCGCCTTCGATCCGCGCCCAGTCGTGCTCGCGGTGGTACCTCAGGTCCTCGGGGTAGCTCTCCTCTGCCGCCATCTCAGGCCTCCTGCTCTTTCATCGGGTCGTACAGCGGCTTGGACTCTATGCGCGCGGCGCGGCTGCGTCCCCTCACGTCGATCTCGAGCTCGGTCCCCGGCTCGACCAGGTCCGGGCGCACGTAGGCCATCCCGATGCCCTGCTCGAGACAGGGCGAGAGGCTGCCGCTCGTGACGACGCCGACCTCGTCGCCGCCGGAGATCACCGCGTTGTCCTGCCGCGGGATACCGGGGCCGGTGAGGACGAAAGGCGCCAGCTTCTCTTCCGGCCCGTCAGCGCGGGCCCGGGCCACGGCCTCGGAGCCGATGAAGTGCGTCTCCTCCTTGCAGCACCACCCCAGGCCGCCGGCGATAGGGTCGCGGTCAGTCGAGAGATCGTTCCCGTAGAGGTGAAAGCAGACCTCCAGGCGCAGCGTGTCGCGGGCGCCCAGGCCCGCGGGCACCGCCCCTGCCTCGAGCAGCGCGTCCCAGAGCGCGGTGGCGGCGTCGGGCGGAACCATGATCTCGACCCCGTCCTCGCCCGTGTAGCCGGTGCCGCAGACGAGGAGCGTCTCGCCGCCGAATGGCATTCGCGCCGTGCGCATGCGTGGCGGAAGCTCGCCTCCCAGCACGCTCCCCGCGATCGCCCGCGCCTGGGGCCCCTGGACCGCCAGCATCGCCCACTCGCCGATCGAGTCGTAGACCTCAGCGTCGTAGCCCTCGGCATGTTCGACGAACCAGGCGTAATCCCGCAGGTGGTTCGACGCGTTCGTGACGGTGAGGTACCGCTCCTCGCCCAGCCGGTAGGTGAACAGGTCGTCGAGGACACCCCCATCCTCCCGGCAGAGGACCGAGTACTGAGCGCCGCCTACGTCGAGCTTCGAGACGTCATTGGAGAGCAGCCGCTGAAGCAGGTCCACTGCTTCCGGCCCCTCCGTCTGGACCTCGCCCATGTGCGAGACGTCGAAGACCCCGCATCCGGTTCGTACTGCGACGTGCTCCTGGCGGAGGCCCTCGTACTGCACCGGCATCTCCCAGCCGGCGAAGTCGACGAGCTTCGCTCCGGCGGCGGCGTGCGCGTCGTAGAGGGGGGTGCGCCTGAGCTCCGGGGTCACCCGGCGCAGGCTAGTGGCCCGAGCTAGTTGTCCCGGAGGAACGACGGCACTTCGATGTCGTCGTCGGAGACCCGCAGGTCGCGTCGCTCGCTGTCGTCCAACGGGCTGACGCTGCGCTTGCGCGAGCGCTCACGGGTGCGGATCGGCGTCCGCGCGAGGGTCTCGAAGCCCTCGAAGCCGGTTGCGATCACCGTCACCCGGACCTCGTCGCCCAGCGTCGGGTCGATCACGGTGCCGAAGATGATGTTCGCGTTCTTGTCCGCCGCGGTCACGACCAGCTCGGCGGCCTCGTCGACCTCGAAAAGGTTCAGGTCCTCGGAGCCGGTGACGTTCAGCAGCATGCCGGTGGCGCCGTCGATCGACTCCTCCATGAGCGGCGAGGAGACCGCCATCTTCGCCGCCTCGACCGCACGCGACTCGCCCGAGGCGGAGCCGATGCCCATCATCGCGGAGCCGGCGTTCGACATCACGGTGCGCACGTCGGCGAAGTCGAGGTTGATCTGGCCCGGTGTGGTGATCAGGTCGGTGATGCCCTGGACGCCCTGGCGCAGGATGTCGTCGGCGATCCGGAACGCCTCCTGAACGGAGGTCTGGCGCTCGACGACCTGCAGAAGCTTCTGGTTCGGGACGATGATCAGGGTGTCGACCTTGGCGCGGAGCTTGTCGATGCCCTCGAGGGCCTGCTGCATGCGCCGGGACCCCTCGAACTCGAAGGGCTTGGTGACCACGCCCACCGTCAGCGCGCCGATCTCGTCCTTCGCGATCTCGGCGATCACGGGTGCCGAGCCGGTGCCGGTGCCGCCGCCCTCGCCGGCCGTCACGAAGACCATGTCGGCGCCCTTCAGCGCCTCCTTGATGTCGTCGCGCGACTCGGCCGCAGCGCCCGCGCCGACATCTGGGTCGGCGCCGGCCCCCAGCCCGTGCGTGAGCTGATGGCCGATCGAAAGCTTGATGTCGGCCTCGCACGCCTGGAGCGCCTGCACGTCGGTGTTGACGGCGATGAACTCCACGCCCTTGAGGCCTGCGTCGACCATCCGCGAGACGGCATTGGTACCGCCGCCACCGGCTCCGACGACCTTGATTACGGCGAGATACGAGGACTCGACCATGGCTCCCGGGTGAAAGTTGTTGACCCTTGTTCTACGTCCGAGGGTGAAGTCAGACTCTAGGGTTTCCCTCGTCTCACTCCCTCGACGTATGAATGACCGTACGCCATCCCGGCGAACGTGTCAATCTCTCGGGAATACCCGGCACGGGATCGTGCAATCACCCAAAGCCTCGACCGGTGGTCGAGCGTTGAGGGCTCGCGAATAGTCTCAGGCCAGGGTTCAGAGTGTGGGCTCGACCGGTTCCTCGGTTACCACGGGTTCCTCGGCTGCCGGCGGCGTGGCCGCTCCACCGACCGCGGGGCGCTGGGGAACCCGGACGTCCACGTAGGTGAGGGTCTCGAGCTTCGGGTCCGACAGGACCGCCGCTGCCGCGGCCCACTTCGCCGCCGCATCCTCGCTGGTGCCGAAACGGATGGGGATATCGCCCCTCATCGTCACCTCCACGCCGCGCTCGCCCTCGATTGCGATGCCCTCGATCAGCGGACGCAGCGGCGCGGGGGCGCCGCCGAGCACCATCGCCTGCGCAAGCGCCTCGCCCTCGAGCTTGCCCGACCCGGGAAGCTGGTCCACCGGGAGGACGGGGAACCCCTCGGCGGCCTCGCCCAGGTCGAGGCCCGTGAGCAGCGTGCCGTCCGCGCTGACGGGGACCTCGGCGTCCTTCGCCTTGGCGATGAGCGCCGGCGGACGCTCGTTCACAGTGATCGCGAGGCCGTGCAGAAGGTCGGGATCGGCGCTAACCGAGACCACTGTTGGGAACCCGGCCACGGCCTTCTCGAGGCGGGCCTGGTCAACGTTGAGCGTCGTCATGTCGGCGGCCGCCTTGGTGAGCGCCTCCTCGATCTGCGGGGCGTCGGGTGAGCCGAGGCCGCCCACCTCGACCTCGGTCACCGCGACCAGGGACGAATTGCGAAGCCAGGCGAAGTAGCCGCCGACGAGGACCACGGCCAGGGCCGCGACGACGATGAGCGAGGTGCGGAGGGAGGGCAGCGCCCGCGTACGTCCGGCAGGCTTCTTGGGCCGCGAGCGCTTCGCCGGAGCGCGGCGGGCCTTGACGGCCGTGCGCTTGGCCGGGGGACGCTTCGCCGCCGTGCGCTTTGGGGTTGGGCGCTTCGCCGCGGGCTTGGCCTTCGGCTTCGGGCGAGGCGTGGAAGCGTGGCCCCGGCGCGGGGCACCACGCGCCGCCTTGCGGCTCGCGGCGCGGCGCTTGGCGGCAGGGGTCGAGGTCCGGCTGGTGGCCACGTTCCTAGGTTCGCCACCCGCCACCCGCCTTCCTGCCCGCGATGTGCCCTAGCCCAACTCCCAGTCGTCGGGCCAGGTGACCTCGCCCAGGATCTGCACCTCGGGCTCGAGCTCGACCCCGAAACGCTCGTGCACGCGGCGTCGGCCCCGGGCCATCAGCTCGAGTATGTCGGCGGTGCTCGCCCCGCCCGCGTTCTCCACGAAGTTGGCGTGCTTGGGGGCGAAGCGAGCCCCGCCGACCGCGAGCCCGCGGCACTCCGCGGCGTCCAGCAGCTGTCCAGCGCTGCGTCCCTCGGCCCTGGGATCGTCGGGGTTCTTGAAGGTCGAGCCGAACGTCTTGATGCCGGACGGCTGAGCCTCCTTGCGCTTCTCGCGCATCTCGGCCAGCGTCGCCTTCACCTCGTCGGGCTCGGCCGGCTCGAGCGCGAAGGAGGCCCGAGCCACCACCTCACCGTCCCGCAGGTTGGAGTTCCGGTAGACGAACCCGAGCGAGTCGGGGTCGCGCCGCTCGACCCCCTGACCCGTCGCGACGTCGACCCACTCCAAGACCCGGGCGAGCTGGCCGCCGTAAGCGTTGGCGTTCATCCGGACCGCCCCGCCGACGGTACCGGGGATATTGACGCCGAACTCCAGGCCGGTGAGCCCCCAGCGGGGCGTCTTGGCGGCCACCGACGGCAGGCGGGCACCGCCTCCACAAAGGATGTGATGCCCATCGCGCTCGGCGGCGGCGAGCTCTCCGTCGAGTTTCAGCGCCAGCCCATGAAAGCCGTCGTCTGCCACGAGCAGGTTGGACCCCGACCCGACCATGCCGACCGGCACGCCCTCCGACGCGGCCCAGCCGAGCACCTCCACCAGCTCGTCCTCCCCCTTGGGCCGGGCGAACAGGTCAGCCGCGCCCCCAGTTCGGACCGTTGTGAGCCGGGCCAGCGGGTATTCGCGCTCGACTCCTGACGGGGGCGGGCTCACGAGCCCTGCCCCTCGACGAGCTGATCGGCGAGCTTCACCACGTCCCCGGCTCCGAGCGTGACCACAAGATCGCCCTCCTGCAGCCGCGACGCCAGCGCGCGCTCGGCGCCGGGAATATCCCGGAGCCACCAAACCGGCCTGCCGCCGGACCGATCGGCCGCCGCGCGAGCCACGTCCAGGCCGCTCACGCCAGCGAGCGGCCCGACCGGCTCCTCACGCGCCGGATAGACATCCAACACCCCGATCTCGTCCGCCGTCGCAAGCGCCGCGCCGAAGCGGCCCGCGAGCGCCTTGGTCCGCGAATACAGGTGAGGCTGGAACACGGCGATCAGTCGCCGCGGCTTCAGCCCCCGCAGCGCGGCCAGCGCGGCGGCGACCTCGGTCGGGTGGTGCGCGTAGTCGTCGTAGACGACGGCCCCCGAGTGGGTGCCCTTGCGCTCGAGCCGCCGCACCATCCCGGGGAACTCATTCAGGGCGGCTGCCAGTTCCTCGGGCTCGCCGAGTCCAGCCACCGTCAGAGCCGCCAAGGCCCCCCGCGCATTGATCAGGTTGTGCTCGCCCGGCACGGCGAGATCGAGGGCCGGCCCGGGACCGGCGGCATCGAAGCGCATGACCTCCTGCCCGCTCACCACCGCGTCCAGGTCGGCACCGGGGCCGAGAACCAGCGATGAGGCCGGCTCGGCGAACCGCTTGAAGGCGGCGAACAGCTCCCCGCGCGACGACCAGCGGGAGTGATGGTCCAACTCGACGTTCGTGACCACCGCGATCTCCGGGTTCAGTTCGAGGAAGCTGGCATCGGACTCGTCGGCCTCGGCGATCACCCAATCGCTGCCGTCGACCCACCCGGCGTTGGTGGCCTGGCCGTCGAGCCCGCCGCCGGGAAGCTCGCCGCCCAGGAAGAAAGACGCCCTGCCACGGGCGGCCCAGGCGAGCATGCCGGCGGTGGTGGTCTTCCCGTGCGCTCCGGCGACCGCGATCAGGCGCGTCCCCTCGCACAGCTCCGCCAGGAGCTCGCCGCGGTGGATCACCCGCTGCCCTCGCTCTCGGGCGATCCGGAGCTCGGGGTTGTCGTCCGGGATCGCCGTCGAGACCACGACGTCGGCCTCGGCTGGCAGCTGCGTCGCGTCATGGCCCAGTCGGGCCTCGATCCCGGCGCCCGCGACCCGCTCGAAGTAGGTGCTGGCGGCGCGGTCGCTGCCGGTTACCCTGGCGCCCCTGGCGTGGCACACCAGCGCGAGGCCGCTCATGCCGGCGCCGCCGATGGCGATGAAGTGAAGGCTCCGCCCATCCATGTCGCTCCGCGAGCTCATGCGACCAGCGAGAGGATCTCGGAGGCCACGTCGCGCGCGGCGTCCGGGCGGGCGAGCGAGGCCGAGGCCGCGGCCATCTGCTCCAGCCGACCTCGGTCCGCGAGGAGATCGCCGGCCAGCCTCCAGACCTCGGCACCGTCGAGCTCGGAGTCCTCGATCACCACGGCAGCGCCCGCGTCGCGCATCCACGCCGCATTCGCCCGCTGATGGTCGGCCGCCGCGTGCGGGTACGGCACCAGGATCGCCGGGCGCCCCGCTGCGGCCAGTTCGAATATCGACCCGCCCGAGCGCGCCAGCACCAGGTCGCAGGCGGCCAGCGAATCGGCGAGGCCAGGCTCGTACTCGAGGAGGGTGTAGTGCTGAAGCCCCCCGCCGGCGTCGATCCGCTCCTTCGCCGCCGCGTAGTCGCGATGACCCGCGATGTGGAGCACGTGGTACTCCCGTGGCTCCGTCGCCTCCCCGGAGCGCTCCGGGCCGGTGTAGGCATCGAGCGCGGCGAGGTTGATCGAGCGGGCGCCCTGGCTTCCCCCGAACACCAGCAGGCACGGCCGGTCCGGGTCGATCCCGAACCGCGAGCGTGCGGCGGCGCGGTCGGCATGGACGATGGCGGCGGGAACGGGCCGTCCGGTCACCACGTACCGCTCGCCGTCGAGCCCGGGGATCTCGAATGCGAGGCACACCCGCCTCGCGCGCCGCGCCAGCAGCCGGTTGGCGAGGCCCAGGTGGCGGTCGGCCTCGGTGAGCACGAGCGGGAGCTTCAGCCGCAGGGCGGCGAGCCCGCCCGGCCCGGCGACGTACCCGCCTCCGCCCATCACCACGTCCGCACCCCGGGCGCGCAGCACCCGCTTGGCGGCGGGGACGGCGCGTGCCGCCTTGGCGACCGCGCCGATGGCCTTCAGCGGGCTGCCTCGGTCGATCCCGCGCACGTCCAGCAACTCGACCTCGTATCCGGCGGCCGGCACGAGCTCGGCTTCGAGACGCCCACGCGCCCCGAGGAAGAAGACCTCAGCGCCCTGGGCGCTAAGCGCGTCCGCGACGGCCAGCGCGGGCACGACGTGCCCGGCGGTCCCCCCCGCGGCTATCGCGACCCTTGGCACCGGTGGACGAGCTCCTCCTCTGGCCGCCCTCGGGGCCGCCATCGACGATGCTCAGTCTCGCACCGCCGCCAGCGGCTCGCGCGGTGGCCGGGCGGCCCACGGGCGCTCGGCGACGCTTCGCGCGCTTGGCCGGGGCTCGTTTGGCGGGCGCGCGCTTGGTCGTGCGCCGCGACCCGGTCGGTTCCGGACGGGGGCGCGCGGCGGGCACGGTCGCGCCGTCAGCGATGTTCAGCAGAAGCCCCACGGCCGCCAGCATCACCAGCAGGCTCGAGTTCCCGTACGACACGAACGGCAGGGGAACCCCGGTGAGCGGGGCGAGGCCGAGCACGGCAAACAGGTTGATCGTGGCCTGGATCATCACCAGGGAGACGAGTCCGGCGGCCAGCAGCTTGGTGTAGCGGTCGCGGGCGCGCTGTGCCGTGCGCATCCCGGCGTAGGCGAAGAGGCCGAACAGCGAGGTGAGGCCGACCATGCCGAGCAGCCCCCACTCCTCTCCGATGACGGCGGCGATCATGTCGGTGTGTGCCTCGGGCAGGTAGAAGGCCTTCTGGAGGCTCTCCCCCACACCGACGCCGAAGACCCCGCCCGATCCGAGCGCGATCTGCGCCTGGTTCGCCTGGAACCCCGCTCCCGCCGGATCGGCGCTGGGATCGAGGAAGCCGGTGAGACGCTCCATCCGATACGGCTCGACGAGGATCGCGAGGAGGATCGCGCCGCCCACGATCAGCCCCAGGGTGCCGAGCGTTCGCATCCTGGCCCCGGCTGCGATGAGCAGCGCACATGCGGTGAAGCAGGCCACCATCGCCGTGCCGAGATCCGGCTCCAGCACCACCAGTAGGCAGACCGCCCCCACCGGCAGGAGGAAGGGCATCATGTCCGGCAGCGAGCGCGTGAGCTTGGGGCGCGTGGCGAGCAGCGCGGCGCCGTGGAGGACCAGCGCCACCTTCGCGATCTCCGATGGTTGGATCTGGAAGAGGCCGGCGCCCAGCCAGCGCTTGGCGCCGTTGACCTCGATGCCGATCCCCGGCACGAGCACCAGCAAAAGCAGGACGATCGACACGGCCATGATCACGGGCGTCAGGCGATAGACCACCGAGACACCGCGCACCGCGAGGATCCGCATCGCGATCAGGCCGAAGAGGCCGAAAAGCGCCGTGCGCTTCAGGTAGTAGGCGCCGTCGCCGGCCTCCCCGAGAAGCGAGGTCGTGGAGGACGCGCTGAAGACCATCACGACGCCGAGCGCGACGAGGCAAAGGGCGACGGTCAGGAGCAGCGAGTGTTCGATCGGAGGGTTGCCGGCACGGCGCCTGGGCCCAACCGCTGCGAGTCGCAGGGCCTTCATCGGAGGGCCTCCACGAGCGAGCGGAAGCGCTCGCCGCGGGCGGCGTAGTCCGGGAACTGGTCGAAACTCGCGCACGCGGGAGCCAGCAGCACGACCTCGCCGGGCGAGGCGGCGGCGGCGGCGGCGGCGAACGCGGCGGCCATGTCGGCGTGGCGAGACCTCTCGACCCCGGCCGCCCACGCCGCTTCGAGATCGGCGTCGAGCGTCGTCGGCCGTGTCACCGTTGAGGTAGGCGGCGCGCGCGTGGGCCGCGAGGGGTCCGGCGAGCTCTGAGTAACGCTCGCCCTTCGAGCTGCCGCCAAGGATCACGTGCAGCCGTTCATCGAACGCCGAGATCGCGGCCCCAGCGGCGGCGACGTTGGTCGCCTTCGAGTCGTTCACGTAGGTCACTCCCGCGACCTCGCCCACCCGCTCCAGCCGGTGTGGCACCCCCGCGAACGAACGCAGGCCCGCCGCGACGGCCTCCCGGTCCAGGCCCATGGCCAGCGCGGCCCCGGCGGCCGCCATCGCGTTCTCGGCGTTATGCGGGCCGCGGATCACCAGTTCGCCGAGCCCCACCAGCGGCGAGCCCGCGGCGACGATGGCCTCGCCGTCGAGCACCACCTCGCAGTCCTCGCCCTCGCAGTCGCGGCAGAAGGCGACGCGCCGGGCGCAGCCGCCGAGGTCGCGGCCGCGCAGGGCGGGGTCGCATCCGTTGTAGACCGCGACGTCATCGTTGCCCTGGTTGGCGAAGATCCGCAGCTTGGAGGCGATGTAGTCCTCCATCGTGCCGTGGCGGTCGAGGTGGTCGGGGCTCACGTTCAGGACGGCGGCGCATTCCGGGGCGAACGCTTCGGAGTCCTCGAGCTGGAAGGACGAGGCCTCGCACACGATCGTGGTGTCCGGCGGGGTCGAGCCCACGAGCGAGGCCAATGGCGTCCCCACGTTTCCCGCGACCGCCACGGGGCGCCCGGCCGACCGCCAGACCTCGCCGAGCAGCTCGGCGACCGTCGTCTTGCCGTTGGTCCCGGTCACCGCCACGAAGGGGTTCTCCATGAGGCGCCAGGCGAGCTCGAGCTCGCCGAGCACCGGTATCCCGCGGCCCCGAGCCGCTGCCACGACGGGCGCACTCGCCGGAACGCCGGGGCTCTTGACAAGGCACCGGGCGCGGTCGAGGTGGGCGACTCCGTCGTCATCAAGGCTGATTTCGACGCCTGGGCCGCTCACCCCTGCCACGCCGGCCGGGGAGCCGGTGTCGACGCCGATCACCTCGTCCCCCCGGGCCGCCAGCATCGCGACCGCCGCCTGTCCCGAACGGGCCAGCCCGACGACCAGATAGGGCCCGCCGGGCAGCGGGGGTCGTGGCTTCGCAGAGCCCATGCCTGAAGGTTCGCCCGCGGGGGGCGCTTCCCTCTAGCCCAGAGAGTTCTGGAACAGCACGTAACCGATGCCCGCGCACACGGCCGCCACGATCCAGAAGCGCAGCATGATCTTCGTCTCCGACCAGGCGAGCATCTCGAAGTGGTGGTGCACGGGGGCCATCAGCAGCACCCGGCGGCGGAAGAGCTTGAAGGAGGTGACCTGGATCGCGACGGACAGAGCCTCGATCACGAAGATGCCGCCGAGGATGATGAGCAGCAGCTCGGTCTGGGTCATGACCGCGAGCGCACCGATCGCGGCCCCCAGGCCGAGCGAGCCCGTGTCACCCATGAAGATCGCGGCCGGGAAGGCGTTGAACCAGAGGAACCCGATCGAGGCGCCCACGAGGCACGCCGAGAGGAGCGCGAGGCCCTCCTGCCCGGTGGTGATCGTGATCGCCATGTAGGCGAGCAGCACGATGCCGCAGGCTCCCGCGGCGAGGCCGTCGAGGCCGTCGGTGAGGTTCACGGCATTCGAAGCGCCGGCCACGACCAGGAAGACGAAGAACAGGTACGCGACCGGGCCCACGTCGATCTCGGCGTCGAACACCCGCGAGCGGAGCACGGGGTCCAGCCCCACGACCTCGGTCGCGACGTACCAGAGCCCAACGGCCAGAGCGATCTGCGCGGCGAGCTTGTAGCGGGCGCTCAGCCCCAGCGAGCGCCGCCGGGTGATCTTTATGAAGTCGTCGGCGAAGCCGATCGCGGCCGCGCCCACCGCCACCCCCAGTACGGCCAGGCTCTGGGTGTCGCGCTCGGACAGCACCAGATACGGGACGGCGATCGCGAGGAAGATGACCAGCCCGCCCATCGTCGGGGTGCCCGCCTTCGCGTGATGCTCCTGCGGCCCCTCCTCGCGGATCTGCTGACCGAACTCACGCCGCCGCAGGAAGTCGATGAACTTCGGCCCCAGGAAGATCGTGATGAGCATGGCGGCCATGCCCGCGATGAGAACCTCGGCGCGGTCGATCGCCGCGGACGCGACCTCGTTGGAGAGTGCGGCGACGAGCGCCATGCCCTAGCCCTTGCCGCGATCGACGACGAGGGCCTCCGTCAGGCGCTCCAACCCGACCGAGCGGGACCCCTTCACCAGCACCGAATCTCCCTCGCGTAGCTCGCCCTCGACGAGCGGGATCGCTGCATCGGCGTCCGGCGCCCAGCCGTCCGGGGCGTACTCGTGGGCCAGCTCGCCGACGCCGATCAGCGGCTCGATGCCGAGGTTGCGGGCCAGCGCCCCGACCTCGCGGTGATACGAGGCGGCGTCCGGGCCGAGTTCCTTCATCTCCCCGAGGACGGCCATGCGCCTGCTCTCGGGGGTCGAGCCGGGCACCCCGAGCGCCAGGTGCTCGAGCGCCGCGCGCATGGAGATCGGGTTGGCGTTGTAGCAGTCGTTCACGATCACGATTCCGCCGGAGAGCCCCACGAGCTCCCCGCGCAGGCGCGAGAACTCTACCCCCGCCGCCAGACCCGCCATCGCGGCCGGATCGCACTCCAGCGCCACTCCGATCCCGATCGCGCACATCGCGTTGGTGAGATTGTGCGCCTCCGCGAAGGGGAGCTCGAAGGTCGCCTCGCCGGACGGAGTGCGCACAAGGGCGGTCTGCCCCTCGCCGGCGACCCGGACGTCGTGGGCGCTCACGTCCCCGCCGGAGCCGAACGTGATCGTCTCGAGGCTGTCGTGGAGATGGGGCTCGAGCGCCTCCGCATCTACCGGCACCACCGCGACTCCGTCGGCGCTCAGCCCGGCGAGGATCTCGGCCTTCGCCTCGGCGATCGCCTCCAGAGTCCCGAGCAGCTCCAGGTGCACGGGCCCGACGTTCGTGATCGCCGCGACATCGGGTTCGGCGATCTCGCAGAGCTCGGCGATCTGGCCGAGCCCCCGCATCGCCATCTCCAGCACGAGCACCTCAGCCTCCGGCGGCGCCGAAAGGATCGTGAGCGGGAGGCCGATCTCGGTGTTGAAGTTCTCCTGGCTCGCGTGAACCCTCAGCGGCAGGATCGAGCGAGTGATGTCCTTCACCGACGTCTTGCCCGTGGAGCCGGTGATCCCGACCACCCGGCAGCCCAGCTCGCGCCGCCACGCACGTGCCAGACGCTGCAGCGCCCGCAGCGGGTCACCGCTGGTGAACACCCATCCGTCACCCGGAAGGCCCCCGGCGTGCTCCGGGCGAACCACCACGCCCCAGGCCCCTCCCTCGAGCGCGCCCGATGCGAAGGCTCCGCCGTCCACGTGCTCCCCGGGCAACCCGAAGAACAGGTCGCCCGGTCCGGCGGCGCGGGAATCGATCGTCGCCTGCCCGGGGCGCTCGCGGGAACCCTCGCGCACGACCGTCGCCCCTGCCTCGGCGGCGATCCGCTCTGGAGCCAGCTCGATCATGTCGCGGCCAGCAGGGCCCGGAGCTCCTCGCGGGCGACATCGCGGTCGTCGAACGGCAGCTTACGGCCGCCCTCGAACTCCTGTCCCTGCTCGTGGCCCTTGCCCGCGATCACGACCGTGTCACCGGGCTCGGCCGTGGCCAGTGCCGCGGCGATGGCCATGCGGCGGTCCACCTCCACCTCGATATCGGCGAGCGCACCGTCGCCGTTCATCCCAGCCCGGATCTGGGCCACTATCGCCTCCGGATCCTCCGAGCGCGGGTTGTCCGAGGTGACCACGGCGAGGTCGGCACCGGCCGCCACGGCGGCGCCCATCAGCGGGCGCTTGTCGCTGTCGCGGTCGCCGCCGGCACCGAACACGCAGATCAGCCGGCCCTGCGTGAGCTTTCGTGCCGCCTGCAGCACGTTCACGAGCGAATCAGGCGTATGCGCGTAGTCGACGAGCACGGCGAAGCCCTGGCCCTCGTCGATCGGCTCCATGCGGCCGGGCACCCGGTCGGCGTCGGTTAGCGAGGCGGTTGCCTCCAGCGAGCCGACGCCCAGGGCGCCGGCCGTAGCGATCGCCGCGAGCGCGTTGGAGACGTTGAACAGGCCGGGCAGCCCGAGCTCGACCAGGTGCTCTCCGTCGGGCGAGCGGCAGACGAAGCGGGAGCCGCCGGCGTCGAACGAGACGTCCACCGCGGCGTAGTCGGCGACCCGCGCCCCTTCCGCTGAGAGCGTCCTCACCGGCGCGCCCCGGTCGTCCAAATCCTCGGCCAGGCGGGCGCCGTATGGATCGTCGACGTTCACGATCGCGGCGCC
The DNA here is from genome assembly GCA_963776045.1 of uncultured Solirubrobacterales bacterium. Classification (GTDB taxonomy): domain Bacteria; phylum Actinomycetota; class Thermoleophilia; order Solirubrobacterales; family 70-9; genus JBDTSW01. Next base: position 129,382 of record CAVZLE010000003.1, read on the forward strand.
GGGAGGCTCGGGTGTCCCCTCGAACAGCAGCGCCTTGGCCGCGAAGTAGTCCTCCATCCCGGAGTGGAAGTCGAGGTGGTCCTGCGTGAGGTTGGTGAACGTCGCGGCCGCGAACCGGACCCCGTCCGCCCGCCGCAGCGCGAGGGCATGGGACGACACCTCCATCGCGCAGGCCCTGTCGCCGGCGTCGAGCATCGCCCGAAAAGTCCGCTGGAGGTCGATCGCCTCGGGCGTCGTGCGCTCCACGTCGGACTCGGCCCCGCCGACCACCTGGACGATGGTGCCGAGCTGCCCGGTCTGCGTGCCCGCGCGCTCGAGCACGTGGCGTAGCAGGAAGGCGGTGGTGGTCTTGCCGTTCGTGCCGGTGATTCCGGCGACCTGCAGCTCGGAGGTGGGATCGCCGTAGAAGGCGACGGCCGCGGGGGCCATGGCCGCGCGCGCGTCGGCGACGATCGCCTGCGGCACGTCCAGCTCGAGGGGGCGCTCCACCACCAGGGCGGACGCCCCAGCCTCGACCGCTCCCGGGGCGAAGTCGTGCCCGTCGGCCCTCGCACCGGGCACGCAGAAGAACAGGGTCCCATCCTGAACGTCGCTGGAGGAGTAGGCGAGCCCGGTCACCTCGGCGCCTGGCTCGGCGGTCCACTTGGCGACCGAAGCGCCGGCGAGGACGTCGCGGAGCTTCATCGCTCGCGATTGTATGAAGCCGGCCGGGGGTCACCCCGGACGCGGCCTAGCGAGCCTCGATACCCAGGTACGGGAGGGCGAACTTGGCGATCTCGCCGAAGGCGGGCGCGGCCACCGTGCCGCCGTAGTAGTCGCCCTTCGGCTCGTCTACCGCCACCGAGACCAGGAGCTCGGGATCGTCGGCGGGCGCGAAGCCCACGAAGGAGGCGACGAACTGGGTCTCCGAGTACGTGCCGTCCACGACCTTCTCCGCGGTACCCGTCTTGCCGGCGAGGGTGTAGCCGGGGACGCTCACCTCGGAAGCCGTACCGCCCGGGGCGAGGACGCCCTCCAGCATCTTGCGCAGCTCCGCGGCCGTGTCACGGGAGATGATCCGCTTCCCCTCGGGGTGCTCGACCGGCTCCCCCCCTCCTCCGTGATGACCTGCGGCGGGCGCAGCACACCGCCGTTGGCGATCGCCGAGTAGGCGGTCGCCATCTGGATCGGCGTGACCGAAAGGCCCTGGCCAAGCGGCAGGTTGCCCATCGTGGAGCCCGAGTAATCCTCGGGCTTCAGCACGATGCCCTGCTCCTCGCCCGGGAAGTCGATCCCCGTGGGCGCGCCAAAGCCAAACTCGCGAATCCAGTGGTCGAAGCGGTCGGCACCGGTCTCGAGACCGATCTTCACCGCGCCGACGTTCGAGGACTGAGCGAGGATGTCGGCCACGCTGAGGGTCACGTACCCCCGGGCGTGCGACTCCTCGATCACGCGGTCGGCCACCTGGAGCGTGGGCGGCAGGTCGAACGGCGTCTCGGGCGTGACGATGCCCTCCTCGAGCGCACCGGCCACGGTGAACGCCTTGAAGGTCGAGCCGGGCTCGTAGGTGTAGCCGGTCGACCGGTTCGCGAGCTCCTGCGGCGTCGCAGCTCCCGGGTCGGAGGGGTCGGCGGCCGGGTAGTTCGCGAGCGCCAGCACCTCGGAGGTCTGCGGGTTCATGACGATCGCAGTGGCGCCCTTCGGGCTGTAGGTCTCGGCGATGCCGGCCAGCACCTCCTCCGTCCGCGCCTGCAGGCTCGCGTCGATCGTGAGCTGGATGTCGCTGCCGGTCACGGCGCTGGCGAGCGTGTTGCGCTCCAGCTCCTTGCCCAGCGCGTCGCGGACGATCTCACGCTCGCCCTCGCTTCCGTGAAGGGTCTCCTCCTTCGAGGCCTCGAGGCCGGTCAGGCCGTTGTTGTCGATCCCGACCGAGCCGATCACCTGCGATGCCAGTTCGCCCTGCGGGTAGATCCGGCGGCTGTCGGCAAGGGTGCCGATGCCCGCCAGGTGCATCTTGCGGATCCTCTCGGCCGTGGGCAGATCGACCTTGCGGGCGATGTACTCGAAGCCGGAGTCGTCGTTGGCGAGCTGCTCGAGGATGTCGTCCTGTTCCATGTCGAGCGCGCCGGCCAGCTTCTCCGCGGTCTCCGGCGGGTCCTGGACCTGGTAGGGCGTGGCGAAGATCGTCGCCGCGTCCTCGGAGACCGCCAGCTCGGTGCCGTTGCGGTCGAGGATCGAGCCGCGCGAGCCGGGCACGGTCACCGTCTCGGTCTGCTGGCTCTGGGCGTCGGCGCGAAGCCCCGGCCCCTTCACAGCCTGAAGCCAGGACGCGCGCACCACGATCACGCATAGGGCCAGCGCAAACATCGCGAACAGAAGGCCGATGCGGCGCTCGACGAGATTCATCAGGGGATGTGTTCGCCAGCGGGCGCGATCACCCTTGTCAGGCGAGCGCCAGCGGTCACGGGGCCACGACACCGCCGGCCGTGGTGGCCGGTGGAGTCACGGCGGCTGCCGCGGCGGGATCGACGGCAGCCGGATCCGTTGCGGCGGGGTCGACCGGAGCGACCTCGGACTCTGCCACGACCGGCTCGGTTGGGACCTCCGCCGGCTCGACCGGGATCAGCGGCGGGGGCGCCACGGAACCGAGCGTGAAGTCACCGTTCGCGAGGCGGCGGGCGGCGACCGCGGCGTCGTCGCCGCCGGTGCCCAGGTAGCGGATGGATCCCGGCTCCCGGACGATCAGGCCCAGCTTCGTGGCCGCCGCCTGGACCTGCTCGTTCGAGAGCTCGCCCGCGATCTGGGCCTGGAGGGCCGAGTTCGCGCGCTTCAGGCCGTCCGTCTGCCTGGCGACCTTGCTCGAGGAGGCGTTGAGGCTGAGGGCCCAGACGTTGAGGCCGACGATTCCGACCAACAGGAGGCCGAGGAGGCCGATCCACAGGCGCCCGCGCGTCATGCGCATCACGAAGCCAGAATCTGCGATCCCGCCGACAGCGTCGGCCGTGCGGCCTACGACGACGGGGACGAAGCCGGTTGCCGGGGTGTTCGAGCGCCCCCGGCGGCGCTGCGGGGCGGCCTTGGCGCGCGGCGCGGCGGCGCGGCGGGTGCCGGTCTTATGAGCGGTGCGGGCAGGCGCGCGCCGCGAGGGCGCCGGGCGCGCCTTCAGGGCGGGGCGTCCGGCAGTGGCGCGGCGGGCGGGCGACGCGGCGACGCGGCGGGCTGCAGCGGTGGCGGGCATCAGGCGGGCACCCTCTGGGGCAGGTCCTCGCGCGGACCCCGGAGCTTGCGAGCGACCCGCAGGCGGGCCGAGCGGGAACGCGGGTTCCGCTCCACCTCCTCGGGCGAGGCGGCGACCGCCCGGCGCGTGAGTAGCTCTGCCTCCGGCTCGCGGGTGCACACGCACATCGGGAGCTCCGGGGGGCAGACGCACTCGCGCGCGTGGTTGACGAGGAAGCGCTTGACGCGCCTGTCCTCGAGCGAATGGAAGGAGATGGCGCCCAAGCGCCCCCCGATGCGCAGGAGCGCCCACACACCGGGCAGGGCCCGGTCGAGCGAGTCGAGTTCGCCGTTCACGGCCACGCGGATCGCCTGGAAGGTGCGCTTCGCCGGATGGCCGCGCCCGAACCTGTAGGACGGGGGCACGGCGGCGCGAATGGCGTCGACGAGCTCGAAGGTGGTCTCCAGCGGACGCCGGCGGGCGATCTCGGCGGCGATCGCGCGGGCATGACGCTCCTCCCCGTACTCGCGCAGGGCGCCGGCGAGGCGGTCGGTCGGCCAGTCGTTCACGACCTCACGCGCCGACAGATCCTGATCGGGATCCATGCGCATGTCGAGGGGGGCGTCGGCCGCGTACGAGAAACCGCGGTGAGCCTGATCCACCTGCGGTGAGGACAGGCCCAGGTCCATGCAGGCGACGTCGAACGACTCGCCGGAGGCGGCCAGCTCGTCGATCGCATCCGCGAAGTCGGCCCGGATGAAGCGCGACTCGCATTCCATCTCCGTGGCCATTCCCTCATAGCGCTCCTGGGCCTCCGGGTCCCGATCGAGACAGACCAGCGAGCCATCCTTCCCCAGCCGCTCGGCGATGAGGCGCGAGTGCCCGCCCGAACCGAATGTGCAGTCCAGGGCGGCCTCGCCGGGCTCGGGATCCAGCCGGTCGACCAGCTCGGGGGCCAGGACGGGGATGTGCTCGGCGGAGGACATGGTGTTCAGCGAGGGCATTCGATCCGGAACCTCATCCGCCTGCCTCCTCCGCGCCGAGCGACTCGGCAAGCTCGTCGGCCTGGGCGTCGATCTCGGCGTCGTGTGCGGCCCACGCCTTGGGCTCCCAGACCTCCAGGTGATCGTCGACCCCCACCACCATGCTGGTGCCGGACAGACCCGCGTGCTCGATCAGGTGCTTGGGAATGCGGACGCGGCCGGCGGAGTCGAGCTTCTCGTCCTGCGAGCGCGCGTGGAAGCGGCGGCGCATCATCCTGCCGCGCTTCGTGAGCGGATTGAGCGTGCCCAGGTAGTTCTTGGTCAGCTCCGGCCATTCGCCCACCGGGTAGATCGAGACGCAGGGATCCAGCTCCTCGAAGAGAACGACCCCCTCGTCGAGCGCCGCGCGGAAGCGGGCCGGGATCGTCAGGCGATCCTTGGCGTCAAGGGAGTGCTCGTGCTGTCCGCGGAATGCCATGTGAAGAAAGACTTGGACCGGGGTGACGAGGTGGGAGGAACCTCACCACCCCGGTCCTTGGGTCAACTTGAGGCGCCACGCTACCCCACTGCGCCCCACTTTGCAACACATGGCAGCGCGCGCACTACACAGGAGCCGTCGGACGGAACTGTTTCCTGCGCCCCGTTTGGCCCACGATTTCGCTTGTCCATGGGCAGCGGTGGCGCCCCTCCGCGCCTCATCGCGCCCCGCTCACACCGGCCGATCTGCAACCCACCTTGCAGCTGCCGTAGCGATTAGGCTGCGGTCCATGACCGAGCAGCCGCCGTCCGACGCCCCGACGCCCGCCGCGTCAGACCCCGTCCCCCAGGACATGCCCTCAGCCGAAGAACTCGACGCCGAGTTCTCGACCGCGCCGCCCGGGGCCCCTCCTACCGACCACTCGGTGGGAGGCAAGGTGCCGCTCGACGCGAACGACATGCGCGGCCATCACCTCAAGGCGCTCTTCGGCACCACCGCAGCGAAGATCGTCACGATCATCTTCATCGTCGGCGCCGGCGTCGGGGGCTTCGTGGCGGCCGGCCCGGCGATCGGTGCCGCCGCGGCCGGCGGCGCCCTGATCCTGCTGTTGATCATCGCCTTCCTCATGGCGTCCGGACGCGCCGAGTCCGACTTCTTCAAGGCCTACGCGAGCGGGCACGACCTCCAGTTCCAGGACGGCCGGAGCAGTCTGCCGCCGGTGACGCCTCTCCTCCGCCGCGGCGACAAGCGCTACACGACCAAGTCGCTGCAGGGCACGCTGCCCGGCGGCGAGCCCGGGACGCTCGCTCTCTACACCTACGAGGAGTCGACCACCGACTCGAACGGGAACCGCAGCACCACCTACATGCACTTCACGGTGATGTGTGCGCAGATCGGCGAGTTCGCGCCGTTCATGCACGAGCTCTACGCCCAGCGCCGCGTGGGCTTCCGCTTCCTCGACGGCGCCGAGGACGTCTTTCGCAAGCGCCAGCGGGTCGAGCACGAGTCCGAGCTGGTCGACAAGCGCTACGAGGTCTTCTGCGGAGCCCAGGACGACATGAACCGCGCCGTCCAGGTCCTCTCCCCCACCTTCCTCGTCTGGCTTCAGGACCACTCCCCGGACGCGTTCGCGTTCGAGTGCGTGGCCGGGATGCTGGTCTGCAACGTCAAGGGCCACAAGAAGTCCGCCGCCGAGCTCGACCAGTTCTGCGAGGGAGCCTCCGCGGTGGCTAAGCGCCTGCGTGAGGAAGCGCTCGAGTAGCTGGAGAGGCAGCGCCTAGCGCAGCGAGCCCAGCAGTTCGTCGGAGTGCGCGACGATCGCCGCGAGCAGCATCAGCAGGACCGACGGGACGAGCACGAGGGCCACCACGAGCTGGATCTTGGGTGCGGCCCGCGCCGCTGCCTCCTCGACCCGCCGACGGGAGTGCGCCCGCAGCGCGCTCGCCTGGGCCTGGAGCTGAGCCGCTAGCGGCGAACCCAGGCGGCGCGAGCGCTCCAGGGAGGCGGCCATGGCCGCGAGCTCGGGTCCACCCACGCGCCGGCGCAGGCCATCGAGCGCGGCGCCCTGGTCGCGCCCGCAGTCGAGGTCGGCCACGGCCAGCGCCAGCTCGCCTGCCAGCGGCCCGCTGCCGTCGGCGGCCAGGCCGCGCATGAGGCTCGCCGGTGACCGGCCGGCGGCAACTCCCACCGCGATGATGTCCAGCGCATCGGGCAGCGCCGCCACCAGAGCGGCGTGCCGCAGCCGGGCGGCTCGCTCGAGGATGGCGTCCGGCGCGAGGAAGCCCGCGAGCACGAGGATCGGCGTCACCACCAATCCAAGACGTCCGGGCAGCGCCGGGACCGCGATGGCGGCGCATGCCAGGCCGGCGAGGACGCCGCCCAGCTTGGCTCCCAGGATCGCGCCCGGGCCGAATCTGCCCGCCATCCCGGCCCGGGCGAGTCGCTCGCCCAGGCCCAGGGCCAACGCTGCCTCGGCGACCGACCTCACCTTGCCCGAGCTCAACCGGCCCGCGAGACGGCGCAGCCCGGCCCTCAACGCCTCCCCGCGCTCGGCCGCCAGCTCCCATGCCGCGGCGAACGCCAGCAGCACCGCGACGGCTGTCACCGGGCCGCTCATGGCCCCGCAACCCGGCTGAGCCGCGAGATCGCCATGAACCCGCCCAGCTGGAGAGCCGCCGCCAGCGTCAGGATCAGCGCGGACGCCGTCTGGGCGAGCAATCCACCGACGAAGCCGGGCTCGAGCAGCTCCGCGAACACCGCTGCCCCCGCCGGCATCGCTGCCACCAGCACTCCCGTGAATCGGGCCTGAGCGGTGGCCGAACGCGCATCGGCCACGGCCCGGTCACGCTCGGTCGCAGCGGTGGCGAAAGTGCGCATGAGGCTCGCGAGATCGCCACCGGCAACACGCTGCGAGAGCAGCGCGGCGCAGAACGAGTCCACCCGGGCCGAGCGGATCCTCGCGGCGAAGTCTCCGAACGCGACCCCGGTGGGCCGCCCGAGCTCGAGGTCGGCGCGAACGCGGGACAGCTCGACGGCCGCCGGGCCCTCGGAGGTCGCGGCGGCCTCGGCGACGGCCACACGCAACGAGCGGCCACCGGCCAGCCCGTCGGCGATCGCGACGGCGAGATGACCGAGGCCGGCCTCGACCTCGCGCAGGTAGCGATCGCGCCGGCGGCGCAGAGCCCAAGCTGCGGCGGCCGGGCCGGCGAGTCCCAGGAATGGCGCCGCCCCGGGGCCCAGGACCAATGCGCCGCTCGCGAGCAGCGCGCCGGTTCCCAGCAGGCCCAGCCGGCGGCGTTCCCGGAGCGTGGGCATGTGGCCCTCGCGTGCCACGCGGCGCAGGGGCTCGAACGCGCCGCGGATCCAGGCGGCAAGCGCCGGCGTTCCGGCCACGGCATCGCGTGCAGACGCGGCGACCAGGCCGCCGGCCGTCGCCGCGAGGACCACCATCAGGCCCGATCCGCTCACCCTGTCGCCCGCTCTTCCTCCGAACGTCCCCAGACCGCTCGCACGCCGACCGCGCCCGCCACCCGTTCCACCCGAGCTGCGGCGATCGCAAGCCTCGCACCCTCGGGACCCCGCCCGAGATGTACGACCAGGTCGATCCCTCGAGCGACCTGCTCGGCGACCACGGTGTGCGGGAGGCCGATGCCGGCCATCAGGGCCAGCGTCTCCAGGCGCCGGAGCGCATCCTCGGGCGAGTTGGCGTGAACGGTGGACAGCGCCCCGGAATGCCCCGTGTTCAGTGCCACCAGGAGGTCGAGAGCTTCCGCCCCCCGGACCTCGCCGATCACGATCCTGTCCGGGCGCATCCGCAGCGCGTTTCGGAGCAGGTCACGGATGGTGACCTCCCCCCTGCCCTCGACCGAGGCCGGACGGCTCTCCAGGCGAACCACGTGCGGCAGGTGAAGCCGCAGCTCGGCAGCGTCCTCGATCGTGATCACCCGCTCGGCCGGATCGATGCACGCGGACAGCGCGTTCAGCAGCGTCGTCTTGCCCGAGCCCGTCCCCCCGCAGATCAGAATGCTGTCCCGTGCCTGGACCGACGCGACCAGCAGTTCGCGCAGCTCGGGCGTGAGCGTGCCCAGCTCGACCAGCCGCCCGAGGCTCGGGCGCTCCCCGGCGAATCGCCGGATCGAAAGCACGGGCGAGTCGACCGCCAGCGGCGGGATCACGACGTTCACCCGGGAGCCGTCGCGCAATCGTGCGTCGGCCATCGGGCTCAACTCGTCGACCCGCCGGCCCAGAGGCGCGAGGACGCGCTCGATCGCGTCGCGGAGCTCCTCCTCGCTCCCGAAGCGCACGTCCACGCGCTCGACGCGGCCCTGCCGTTCGACGTAGACCTCGTCGGGCCCGTTCACCAGAACGTCCTCCACGGCAGGGTCGGCCAACAGCGCTTCCAGTGGCCCCAGCCCCAGCGTGTCGCGCAGGATGAGCTCGCTCAGATCGCGACGGCAGCCCTCCGACAGCAGGGCGGCTTCGTCCGCCACCAGCTCGGAGACCGCGACCGCCAGTCCTGCCGCCGGAACCCCGGCTGCCGCCTCGGCCCGGCGGCGTTCGGCGAGCCGGTCACGAAGGACCGCGGCGAGTGCCTCGGCGTGGCCTGCGCCAGCCACCTCACCCGCTGCCGATCAGCCGCACCTCGCGAGCGTAGTTATGGGCCTGGATAAGCCGTATCGCCGCCTTCCTGCCGACGGCGAGGGTCGCTGTCCACGCCGTGGGACCGCCGCCGTCGAGACCACCTGCCGATGGGCCCGACTCCCTGAGCCCCACCAACTCGACGCCCTCGGCCACGACCGCGGTACGCCCATCGCCCCCGTCGGAGCCCGGCTCTGCGGTGGCGACCACGTCGAAGTTGCGCCCAACGGGATCCCCGGCAGCGGCCAGCGCTCCGGCTCCAGCGATCGCGATCTCGACAGCCTCCCGCCCCCGCCCCACCGCATCCGGGCGCGGGCCGGGCGCGCGGGGCATTCGCAGCAGCGACGCCGTGACGTAGGCGCCCGCGGGTACCTGCGCCCGCGCCGAGCGGCCGACCGCCTCGAAGGGCTCGGCCAGGGCATCCACCGGCGCGAAGCGCGCCGGCACCCGTCGGACATCAAGCAGCTCGCGAGCGTCCCTCGGCCGCAGTGGCTCCCGCGGGCTGAGCTCAGCGCCCGCAACCACCACGCTCCGCAGCTCGCCGAGCTGAGCCTCCACGCTGCCCCGGTATTCGCCGGCGAGTGACGCGGCCACGGCCGCGCAGACGAGGGCGAGCAAGGCGAATGCGACAGCCCGGGCGCGGCGGCTCACGCCGCGACGGGAGCCGCGAGCGGCAGCTCGAGCCGAGCGGCGACGGAGCTCCCCTCCGCGGCGATCCGAAACCGTCCGAGGTGCGCGGTGGCCACGCGCTCCACCACCGCGAGGCCATGCCCACGCCGGGGATCGGTGCTTCGCACGCGCGCGTCGCCCCGTTCCGACACCACGCTCAGGCTCAATCCCACCGGCCCACGCCTGGCCAGCACGCGAACCCCGCCCCGGCCGTGTTCGAGCGCGTTCGCCAGCAGGTTGTCGAGGGCCTGCGCCACGCGCGCGGGATCCGCGTTCACGACCGCGACGCCGGCCTTCCAGTCGAGCTCGAGCGCCGCATCCCGGCGACGCGCGACTGCACGCCACCGCTCGATGACGCCCTCCACGAGCGGGCGGGCCGCGACCGGCCGGCGGGTGAGGACCGGCGGCCTGCCGTTGATCACGGCGTCGAGATCGTCCAGGGCGACCAGCGCCCGGTCGAGCGACGCGGGCGCCTCCTCTTGATCAGTGGTCGCGGGACCTGGAACCAGGGCAAGCGCGTGCAGCGGGCGTCGCAGCTCGTGCATCGCCCGGTTCAGGGCCGTCCGGCGGCGGATCGATCGCCACCGCGAGCCGCAGACGACGGCCATGGACATCAGCAGGGGCCACAGACCGAGAAGCGGCTCGATCATCAGACCCCCACCAGCCGGTAGCCGACGCCCCAGATGTTCTGGACGAACCGCCCGTGCTCCGGGTCGAGCTTGCGACGCAGGCGGCTTGCGTGCGAGTCGAGGGTGCGGGTGCGGCCCATCGAGCGGAAGCCCCAGACGTCCTGAAGCAGCTCCTGCTTGGTGAACACCCGCTCGGGCTCGGACGCCAGCGCCCGGAGCAGCTCGAACTCCTTGTTCGCAAGGCGCACGACCCGCTCGCCGACGAGCACCTCGCGCCGGACCGGATCCACACACAGCTCACCGACGCGCAGCGGGCCGCTTCTGCGGTGTCTCGCGCCGGCGCAGCACCGCCTTGATCCTCGCGGCGAGCTCGACGTAGGAGAACGGCTTGGCGAGGTAGTCGTCGGCACCGGTCTCGAGGCCGCGCACCCGGTCCGGCTCGCTGGAGTTGCCGGTGAGCGCGATCACCGGCAGGCCGGGGTCGTAGTGGCCAGTCGCGCCGTTCGTCAGGCGGATCTCCCGGAGCACATCGAGCCCCGAGGCATCGGGGAGGCGGATGTCCAGCAGGAGCATGTCGGGCGTCTTGAAACGGCAAAGGCGCAGCGCGTCCGACGCGCACGGCGCCGGCAGCACCTCGTAGCGGTCCGCCGTGAGGTGGTCGCAGAGCAGCTCCAGCGTCGGCGGCGTCGTCCTCGCAGACGACGATGGTCGCCAGAGTGGTGGTCCGCGGCAGCGTCAACGGACGTCCTCCGGCACCGTGGCCAGCTCCAGGACCGACCGGGCCCCGGGCTCGCGAACGAAGCGACCCGGCGGGACGGCGCACTGCCGGGACACGGTCGTGCCGTCCGCGTCCAGGAAGTGAAGGTCGAGGGGAAAGCGCATCCCGATCGTGTGGACCGACCGGCAGCCAGGGATGAGAAGCCCGTCGGCTGCTCCGGGCCGAAGCAGCGCGAGCCCGAGGAGGCGCGAGCGCCACGTGGCGGCCACGGGCACCCTTCCGCCGTCGGGCAGGATCGCCATCGGGAGCCCCCGGAACCTCCGCGGTTGACTGCGATCGTCCATGACCGCTTCAACCCCACCTCCGAATCTCGCGCCCCCGCCCCTTCGGTGCAAACCGCCGTTCAGGCAGGAACCCCTGTCTGCGCGTCGACGGTGCCTGCGCAAAGATGGTCGCCCGCCCGGAGAACCCGGCCGGAAATCGGAGAAGGAAGCAGTGGAGAAGGCAACACGCAGAGGCAACTACGAGTCGGGGTCCGACTACGTGCTCGAGTACGGAGAGCTCCGTTTCTCGTTCAACGAACAGGACTTCGGCCAGCGGGTCGAGCAGGCCGCGGTCAAGCTCGACTTCGTCAATCAGGGCCTCTCGCGCGAAGAGCTTCAGGACCTGCTGGACCTCGCCGTCAACGGCGAGATCCTCGAGCCATCCTCCTCCCTCGGCGAGCACATCGTCGACAACTGGACGGAGTTGGTCGGGCCGGCCAACCGCAGCCTCGTCCACTGGATCCGCCGCCTCGTCTTCCGCGGCGCCTGGCTCGACCAGCGCGTGAAGGAGGGTGAGCTCGACGTCGTCTTCGAGCCCGACACCTCCACCTTCGGCTACGTCCAGCCCGATCGCGACTCGGAGCCGATCGAGCTCTCCCGCGAGCCCTCCTGGGCCCGCCTCGCCTACCGGCCCTAGCGCCTAGCGCTCCGGCGCTCACACGGCGTGCAAGGCGCTTGGCAATGAGGGGACGAAGCCGCGGGCGACGTCGGCCGATGGCGACTTCCTTCGGAACGTGGTGAAGAAAAACGCCATCCGAGGCCGATAACTCAGCACGTGGCGCTTTCCTTTGCCATACGCATAGAAACGCGCCATGCAAGGTGTTGACTCGGTCCGCCCGCCCGACCCACCTCCTCATTGAGAGCCGTCCCGCGGCCACGCCGTGCGTCCGCCTGGACGGCCACGAGCCCGAGCCGAGCCCAGCCCGGCCCTAGCGCTAGAGGCTCTTCAGCAGCTCGGCGTTCGAGGGCGATGCCTCGATGCGCTCGCGCAGGTAGGCCGCCGCCTCGCTCGGGCCGAGTGCGGCGAGCGCCGCCCGCAGCTTGCGGACGGCCTCCAGTTCCTCAGCGCCGCGGAGCGACTCCTCGTTGGAGATCCGGCACTCGGCGGCAACGATCGCCGGATGGATGCCCAGGGCCGCCAGCTCGGCGTCGAGGGTGATCACGGCGCTCTCGGTCGTCCCGACCGCGCGCTCGGCAGCTCCCTCGTCGGTGGCGTCGACGAGGGTTGTCGCCACGATCGTGAGCGACCCACCCCCGGCGAGGTTGCGCCCCGCGCCGAACAGGCTCTTCACGGCAGCCACGTCGCCGGCCGCGTAGTCGAGGCGGGAGAGGGAGTCCACGAGGAGCACCGCGTCTCCCCCGGTCTCGGCGTGGCGGCGCGCACGCGCGAGGGCGAGATCGGCGAGACGAAGCTGGTCGCCGGGCGCCATCTCGGCTGTGGCAATCGCAAACTGGGCGCCGGGTACGGCCTCGCGCCAGGTGGTGGCCTCCTCGGGTCGCTCGTCGACCAGCAGGACGATGAGCTCGACGCCCTCGGTGGCGGCGATCGCGTTGGCGATCCCGCGCAGAAGCGTCGTTCGGCCCGACCGCGGCGCGGCGCGCACCAACACGCGCTGGCCCAGGGCCAGGGGCGCAAGCAGATCGACGGCACGGGCGAGAACGTCGGAGCCCTCGCCGTCCAGCGGGAGCCGGCGCTCGGGGGCGATGGCGGGCAGCTCCTCGAAGGCGGGACGCTCGGGCAGCGGAGGCTCGGCGCCGTTCACCTGGTCGACGTGGACGAGCGCGCGGTGGCGTTCGCCGCGACGCGGCTCGCGGGCAGGCCCGGCGACCTCGTCACCGGAGCGGAGCTCGCACCGGCGGACCTGAGAGGCCGAGACATAGACGTCACCCGGGTCGGCCTCGAGGCCGTTCAGTCGCAGGAACCCGTAACGCTGCGGAAGGATGTCGAGGACGCCGGAGACCTCGACGGTCGGGGCGTCGTCGTCGACGGGGCCGGCCGCGTCGGTCTTCGACCGCACCGCCGTCGGTGTCCAGCGTCGAGGGTGGCCTCCACGACCACCTCGGCGCCGGGGTCCCCGCCGGCGTCCTCGATCGCGCTGATGAGCTCGCTCCCGCGGAAGCTTGCGATACCCGTCGATGTCGAGCTCCGACGCCTGGGCGTGGAGGTCGGCGATGTGCTTGGTCTTGGCCATCGGGCGAGGACAATACCCATGCGCGCACGCCTGCCGCGCGCGCCGCGCTCGGTTCGGGGGCCTAGGTCTTCTGCGCGGTGGCGCGGGCCTCGACCAGCCCGGCCAGCCACTCGGCGAACTCGGGGCGGGTCTCCCAGTCGGCCTTGAACTTGGCCGCACCCTCGGTGGTCAGCGGGTGATTGAGCATCTGGCGCAGCACCTTGCCGGGCACCGTCGCGATCTCGCAGCCCATCTGCGCGGAGGTCACCACATGCTCGGGGTTGCGGATCGAGGCGGAGATGATCTGCGAGGTGACGCCCGCCCGCGCGGAAGCACTCGACGATCTCGGCGAGCACCTGGCCGGAGTCGACCGAGATGTCATCGAGGCGGCCCATGAAACAGGAGACGTAGGTCGCGCCCGCCCCGGCGGCGAGCAGCGCCTGGTTCGCGGAGAAGACCAGCGTCATGTTCACCGGGATGCCATCTGAGGTGAGCTCGTGAGTCGCCTCGAGACCCTCCTTGCAGAAGGGGACCTTCACCGTGACGTGGTCGTGCAGCTCGCGGAGGGCCCGGCCCTCGGCGACCATCCCGGCAGGGTCCTCGGCCACGACCTCAGCCGAGACCGGGCCACCCACGACGTCGCAGATGCGGCGGATGATGTCGCCCGGATCGCCGTCCTCCTTGGCTAGCAGCGAGGGGTTGGTGGTGGCTCCCGCGAGGACGCCCCACTGGGCGATCTCCTCAACCTCGGCGACGCTCCCCGTGTCGATGAACAGCCTCAAACCGATTCCTCCGTAGCCGCTTCCAAGGTCGAGAGCCAGCTTAGGCCCTCAGGCGGTCGGCGTCACGCCATCAAGCCGCATCCAGCGCGGGATCGATGCCATCGGCGGCCTTGTCGGCCAGCCATTGGTCCGCCGCCGCTGCGACGGCCGAATCATCCCATCCCAGCTCCGCGCCCAGGACCTCAGCCACCGGCCGAACGGACTCGGCCGTCGCGCAGGCTGCGGCGCCGCCAGCAGACCGAGCCTGGTTCGGCGCAGCAGGACGTCGGCGACCGAGCGCGCCTGCTCCGCGCGCGCGGCCAGCGCCGCCTCGGCGAGCAGATCAGGGTGCCCGTCCACGATCGGCGCGGCCAGCGCGTTGTCCCGTGCCGCGATCTGCAACACCCGGCGTCCGGCATGTCCGTAGCGGAAGGAGAGAAGCTCGCGATAACCCTCCGGAAGGTCCGACTCCGCCAACCCATCGGGGGGGTCGAGCTCGGCCTCCCCCGCCGCCATCCCCAGCGGGATGTCAGCCGTACGGCAGGGGGCGACGCGGCCCGAGCGCTCGGTCATGCGGTCCACGACGTGCTTTGCCATCCGTCGCCACGTCGTGAGCTTGCCGCCGGTGATCGTGAGCAGGCCCGACGAGGTCTCATACAGCTCGGCCTTGCGGGAGATGTCAACGGACTTGCGCGGATCGCCCGTCGAGATCAGCGGGCGCACCCCGGCGTACGCACCGGTGATGTCCCCGGTACCGAGGTCCAGCCCGAAGAAGTCGTTGATCGCGCTCAGCAGGTACTCGATGTCGTCGGCGCCGGGCTCCGGGCGGTCGATGTCACCGTCGAAGTCCTCGTCGGTGGTTCCCACCAGCGCCTGGCCGTACCAGGGCAGCGCGAAGATCCTGCGATCGGCGCCGGCGGGGACGATGCAGGCCGCGCGCGCCAGGTCCAGGGCGTCGCGCCCCAGCGTGATGTGGGTGCCCCGGCTGGGCGCGATCCGCGGGACCTCCGCCTCGTCGTGGATCTCCTCGGGCCGGATCCGGTCGGCGAAGACGCCCGTCGCATTGATCACGTTCGCCGCCTCCACGGCGAACTCCGACCCGGTCTCGACGTCGCGGCACAGGACGCCGGCCGCCTTCCCGTCGTCCTCCCGGAGCCCGGTCACCTCGGCGCCGTTCAGGCACAGCGCCCCGAACCGCTCGGCCTCGCCCAGGATCGTCAGCACCAGGCGTACGTCGTCGGTCTGGCAGTCGTAGAAGAGGTACGCCTCGCTGGGGTCCAGCGGGCCGAGCGCAGGAAGGAGCTCCACGGCCTCGGCGCCCGGGATCACTCGGTGGCGGTCCGGGGCCCAGTAGTCGCCGGCGACGGCCCGGGCCTCGCGGTCGCGCCGCGCCTGGCCGACTCGCGTGGACGCCATGACGTCGTACATGTTGAGGCCGATCCCCAGCGATCGGGAGAGCTTCTCTTCACCGAATGCGGGCACGAGGAACGGGGTCGGGTACACGAGGTGCGGAGCGAGCTGGACCATGAGCTGGCGCTCGAGCAGGGCCTCTCGCACGAGGCCGAGGTCGAAGTTCTCGCAGATAACGGAGGCCGCCGTGGACCATCTTCGACGAGCGGCTGGAGGTGCCGATCGCCCAGTCCGCCCGCTCGACGATCGCGACCGAGTAGCCGCGGGACGCCGCGTCGAGCGCCACGCCGGCCCCCGTGACGCCACCGCCGATCACGACCACGTCGAAGCGCTCGGCGGTGATCGCCTCGAGGGCTTTGCCGCGGGCGAGCATCAGTCGAGATACGTGGTTGCGGCGGCGGCCGGCTCGCGCTCGGGCGCGTTTCGCTCCTGGACCGCCCGCCCCAGGTGGATCAGCCCGACGAAGTGCTCGTCCTCCGGGAGCCCCACGGCGGCCCTGCCCTCGGCCGTCCTCAGCACGTCCGGGGTACGCCAGTAGCCGGCCAGCCCACGGGCGTGGGCGCCGGTGAGCACGATGTACGCCGCGACCCCGGTGGCGAGCAGGTCCTCCTCGTCCTGGACCTCGTCGCCGGATTGGACGGCCGAGCAGACCACCAGCGTCGGGGCCCGGTCGAGCTTCGGCGCCGCCTCGGGCCCGGCAACCTCCTTCAGGCGCTCGAGCGCCTGCGGGCCGAGGACACGGAACCGCCAGGGATTGGTCAGGTGGTGATTCGGCGCCCAGCGGGCCAGGTCGAACAGTTCGTCCAGGATCTCCCGCTCGACGGGCTCCGGCTTGAACGCCTTGTGCGTGCGCCGCCCCCGGATCGCGTCCTCGAACTCCATCGACGCAACGTTAGTCGGCGGCTGTCCCGGATAGGGGTCGCTGTACGACACCAGGGCAGGACGGCTGCCTAGGGCAGGCGGCGCCGGTACCAGAAAAAGCCGCCGCCGAGCGCCGCCGCGAGCGCCGCGAGCGCCCCCAGCGCCCAAGTCCACGCGGCCGAGTCCTCGCCGGCGGCGTCCGCTCCCCCACCCTCCTCGCGCGCCAGCACCGCGGCCGCGAGGTCGGCGTCCGTCGGTCCGTCCGCAGAGCCCGCGGACGACTGGCTCGGCCTCGAAGTACCGTTCCCCTTCCCCGCATTGCCCCGTCCCGCCTCAGCGCCGTTGCCGCCGTCGGGCTCCGTGGCGGCGCCCCCCCTGGACGAACCCACGGCGCCGCCGCCCGTATCCCCGTCGGATGCGCCCTGCGGCGTTGGCAGGCCGCCGGGCTGCGAGGCGCGCGGCACGGGCTCCACCGGGAACGCCTCGCGCTCGACCGCCATCAGCGCCTGACTGGTGACCCAGACCGGCGTCTGGTCGCTGGATGCGGAGTAGCGGTAGTGGCCGTCGGAGACCTGGCGCGCTGAGAGGTACTCGAAGGGGCTGTTCCCGCTCGAGCCGACCCCGGCCGGGTTCACGCCGACCGCCGTCAGGCCCTGGACGGCCCACGCCGTGCCCTGGGAGTTGCCGCCGAAGCTCCCGTCGGATCCCTGCGTCCGCCGCAGGTACGCGACCCCCTTGCGCCCGTTGTCCCCGGCTCCGGTGAGCGCGATCGCCTGCAGGGCTGATCCGGTGCTGTCCGGCGTGCTGAAGGAGCCGGGCTCGAACCCCCAGCCCCCATCGGCGTTCTGCGCCGATCGCAGCCACTGCGTCGAGTGGCGCAACTGGGACGACGGCACGCCCCCGGCCTTCATGGCGAAGACGCCGAAGGCGGTGAGGTCCACGAAGCCTCCCCAGGAGCCGTTCGCGTTGCGCTTCCCCGCGAGCGCCGCGACCAGGTCCCGTCCGCCGAACGAGCGGGGGTTGAGCCCCGCCCCGGACACGGCCAGGATCACCTTCTCGAGATCGGCCGTGGATGTGGCCGGGTGCGAGCCCAGGAAGTCCAGCGGGGTCTTGCCCCCCTGCCGCAGGTCGAGCGGATTCCGCCCCGACGCCTCCACCCCGAGCATCGCCCAGGCGGTCATGTCGAGGTTGGAGGACGAGGTGGGGCTCGCCCCCCAGCCGCCGTCCGGGTTCTGCTGGCGCTCGACGTAGGAGCGGGCACTCGACGGACCGGCTGCGTCGGCAGGCGCGGGTGGAGCACAGACGACGGCAACCGCAGCGAGCGGCGACCAGCGGCAGGGCCGCGGCGGGCTGCCAGGTGAACTCGCTGCGCTGGCGGAAGCGGGAGATCATGCGCACGAGCGCCGGACCTGCGGCAAGCGCGATCGCGAAGTTGCCCACGGCGTGCGCAACGTTGAACGGGATCCCACGTGCCGACAGCGCCAGGTAGCGGTCGAGCGACTGCTCGCCGCCGAAGGTGACCATCACGGACAGATCCAGCAGCGCCCCGTAGGCGAGCCCGGCGAACGCGCAGGCGAACGCCAGTCCGAAGCGACCGAGCCGTCGGTTCGTCAGGTAGGCGAGCGCCGCGCCCAGCAGGCCGCACAGGCCCCAGCCCGCCATCTGCCAGGGCGTCCACGGGCCCTGGCCCAGCCACAGGTTCGAGACGGGAGCGGCCAGCGCCCCGACCGCGAACCCGGGGGCGCCGCCAAGCGCGAAGCCGGTGATGAGGGCGATGTCGGTGGTGGCGACGACGTTCGGCACCGGAGCCAGCACCAGGCGCCCAGCGACGGCCAGAGCGGCCAGGGCCGCGACCAACGCGACCGTCCGGGAGGACGGGCGCGAGCGCTCGTACCAGACAGCGCCGGCGATGATCACGGCCGCGAGCATGGTGAAGGCGGCCGCCTGCCAGCTCATCGCGCTGACCCCGCGCGTTCACGCAGCGCCGCGGCCCCACCGGCCGGGGTCGTGGGTGCCCCGTCGCCGAGGATCCGGGCCACCTCGGTGGCGAAGTACCAGCCGCCCGCGAGCACGTCCTCGGCGGACCCGTCGGCGATCGCGCGCCCGGCGCCCAGCAGCACGGCGCGGGTCGCGAACGAGGCCGCGAACTCGACATCGTGCGTGGCGACCAGCACGGCCGACCCACGAGAGGCGATCGTGTCGAGGCGTGCGGTGAGCTCGTCCTTGCGCGCCCGGTCCATGCCGCGCGTGGGCTCGTCCAGGCAGACCAGGGCGGGAGCGTCGCCGCCAAGGCCACGCCCGGCCATGACGATCGCCAGGGCCAGCCGCTGTCGCTCGCCGCCCGAGAGGTCTCGTGGGTCTCGATCGGCGGCCCACCCCAGGCCGACGGCGTCAAGCGCCGCAGTGCCCTCGGCGCCCGGGAGCTCCTCGTCCACCCGTTCGCGGGTGAGGAAGTCGGCCGGGTTCTGGGAGAGCAGCGCGCAGCCGCGGGGCGTGGCTGCCCGCCCGCGGGTGGCGCTCACCAGGCCCGCCGCCGCCCGCATCAGCGTGCTCTTCCCCGCCCCGTTTCTGCCCATCAGTGCGACCCGCTCGCCGGGGTCCAGGCGCAGCTCGACGCCGCGAAGCACCTCGTGCATGTCCTCGCCGTCGTCGAGCTCGACCCACAGATCGGTGACCTCGAGCGCCGCGTCTGGACGCCGGGTCCGCCCCAGCATCCCCCGCAGCCGGCCGGCCGCCGAGACCGCAGCCGTCTCAATCTCCGGCCTCGGCACCGGGTCGAGCCCCCGGGCGGCGAGGGTGGTCCTCGCCTGCTTGACGCTCACTGGGACAGGACCGATGCCCGCGAGGTCGAACAGCCGGGCCCCGGGTGTCGCGAGCTCCGGGTCGTTCGCCAGCGCCCACGTCAGGAAGGCGGAAGGGGTCCCGTCGAAGGCGATCTCCGCGTTCGCCACGGCGAGCGCGCGATCGGCAGCGGACAGGCAGCGCTCCAGCCGGTGCTCGGCAAGCACGACCGTGGTCCCCCACTCCTCGTTCAGGCGACGGAGCAGCCCGATCAGCTCGTCGCCGGCGACGGGATCGAGTTGCGAAGTGGGCTCGTCGAGAAGCACCATGCGCGGGCGGCCGACGAGCGCGGCGGACAGGGCCACGCGCTGCAGCTCGCCGCCGGAGAGCGTGTCGGTGGCGCGGTCCAGCAGCTCGGCGATCCCAAGCGCCAGCGCCACCTCCTCGACCGCCCGCGCCCTTGCCGTCGCCGGCTCTCCGCGGATCTCCAGCGGCAGCTCGATCTCGCCGCGGACGGTCGCCCCCACGACCTGGCTCTCCGGGTCCTGAGCGACCAGGCCGACATCGGCGCCCAGGTCCGCGGGCCCGTGATTGGCAACGTCGCGGCCGGCAACGCGCAGGCCGCCGAACACCTCGCCTCCGTGGTAGTGCGGGACGAGGCCACAGAGCGCGTGCAACAGGCTGGACTTGCCCGAGCCGGAGCGGCCGGCCACCACCACGAACTCCCCGGGCTCGATCGCCAGCGACACCGAACGCAGCGCGAGAGCCGACGCGTCCGGGTAGCGGTAGGAGAAGTCCTCGGCGAGGACGATCGGCTCAGCCACGGGCCACCCCCGCGGCGGGGCGCATCGCGAACCTCGGCATGCGCGCGAACGGCAGCGCGGCGAGCGCCGGGAGGGCCAGGGCCGCCGCGAACGTGGCCGTGCCCGCCTGCATGCTCACGGTCGGGTACGAGTCGAAGTCCGCCGCGCCACCTGCGAGGGCCGCGATGCCCAGCCCGAGAATCGCCAGGCCGGCGGCGGCGAAGCGCCACGACCGGCGCCCCGGCCTGGGCTGAGCTGCCCGCCGGGGCGGCCCCGCCGCGTAGCCACGGAGCTCGAGCGTCGCTGCCACGTCCGCCGATCGGTCGAGTGCGCCCGCAACGAGCCGGCGCAACACCCCAACCGTCCCCACGGGGGCCGCGGCGGGCCCACGCAGCTTCGCCGCCTCACGGACGCGGGCGTGGTCGCGGGCTGCGAGCGGGACGAGCCTCGCGATGAGGGTGGCTGTGAGCGCCGAGCGGCGCGCCAGCGGGCGCAGCATCCGCAGCATCCGGTCTGGGTCGACGCTCGCCGAGAGCACCGCGAAGGCCATGAGCACCACGACGACCCGCGCTGCCAGGACGCCGCCCTCCACGAGCGCTTCGGCGCTGATGTCGATCTGCCCGAGCACCGGAAGGTCCCAGCCTCGAACGAGGATCGTCTGGCCACGCTGGGCGGCGATGGCGTTCACGACGACGAAGGCCGCGGCGAGCAGCACTCCGTAGCGAGCGGACGCGGCCAGAGCCCGCCCGGCATGGGCGCAGATGCCCGCGACCACGACCGCAGCTGCGGCTCCCGCGAGGATCAGGGGATTGGTCGTCGCCAGCGCGACGGTCGCGAGCGAGCCAAAGTAGAGGCAGGCCGAGAGGGCGCTCGCGTCGCGCAGCGGACCGGGCCGGGGCGAGTATGCCAGCGGCGGACCTCACCCGGAGCTCGCCTACCTGAGGGGAACGGGCGATCCGAATCGCCCAAGGTGCCACGGCAGGCGTAGTGGTCGGCCAGGACGTCCTCCTCAATGGCGGCCACCGCCGCGTCCAGACCCCCGCGATCGGTCCCGGTCACCACCCACACCGGCGGATCCTCCCCCGGGCGCAGCGCCGCGACGAGACCGCCACCGTCGGCGAGCACGTCGTTTGGCGATCCCGTCGCGTCGTAGTCCTGCAGGCGCCCAGCCCGCGCCGGACTCGACCGGTGCTGACGAACACACCGCTCGCTCCTCGGCCCCTCCTCCAGCAACGCCGCTGTCTCATCCTCCCGCACGTCTTCCCACAGTCCAACCAAGACTCGGAGACCGCCTTCGCCGTCGCCGAGATCCGCATTCTCGAAGTCCACATCCGCCGCGGCCAGCCGCTCGCCCGCCGCCGCACACGCATCCTCGGCCTCCACGCACTCCAGGCTCACCGGCTCGGGCTTCTCCGCCGAGGCCTGCGCGAGTGGCTCGGGGAACGATCCGACCACGGCCGGCACCCGCATCACGTCGGTCCAATCGCGGTGGTCCCACCAGATCTCATCCCCCGGTTCGACCGTCACGTCGGCGGCCCCGCTCGACGACTCGATGCCGTTCACATAGAAGAACCAGTCCACCTTCCGGCCGTCCTCCTCGCCGCCCTCGAGGCCGTCGATGGACTGCACGAACGCCCCGCCGAAGCGCGTCTCCACCTCGGCCTCGGCGTCGAGTGCGCGCATCACCGTGTCGCTCTCCGACGGGTCGGCGATGGTCGCCTCCACGAGCACGTCCTGGCCGTAGTCGCGGGTCACCCGCAGCTCGGCCTCGCCCTTCGAGGACTCGCCCTCGCCGAACCCGCAGCCCGCGGCGGCGGCAAGCGCGAACGCTGTCGCCGCCGCCGCGAGGGTGCGGATCGGGCTCATGTCTCGACTGTCTTGACCTTCTCGCAGTTGCCCGCGATCTCATCGTCGCCGTCGTTCACGACCTTCACACGGTCCTTGCCACCACCGCAGTTGACGCGGTCCGACCCGTGCCCCAGGTCGATGCGGTCGTCACCGCCCTTGGCCTTCACGACGTCCCAACCCTCCGTGGCGGAGAAGTCGTCGGCAACGGTCCTACCGGTGATCCTCCAGCCACGTGGAGCGTCACCAGACGGGCACTCGCCTGCGATCGCGCTCACGCAGACCTCCTGAATGTTCGAGTCGAGATCGCCCTCATTGGTTGCCTGCAGCTCGTACGTCTGCGAGTTCGCCATCGTCACGATGGCCGAGCCGTTCTCGTCGGTCGTGGCATTGGCATCGCCGCCGCTCACGGTGATGTCCGCGGCGGGCTCTGAGGTGCAGACCGGGTCGGGTGGGGGGAAGGCGGTCGAGCAGACCCACCGCAGCACGCCGACGTTGAGCGAGCCGGGATCCGTACCCGGTGCCGCGGTCAGCTGCAGTTCCGAGACCGGGGGAAACACCGTGAAGTCGGTGAGAGACCAGAGGATGCTGTCGCCGTCGCTCAGCTCCACCTGGTCGCCGCCGACCTGCGAGCTCTGGTGGTTCACGGCGAGCGACCAGAACTCGTTGGAGCCCGCGGTCGCGTTGCCGATGCTGCAGAGGCCGAGCCCGAAGCCGAACTCGTCGGTCACCGACAGCGGGTTGACAGCCGGGGTCGCGTCGCCCGCGGTCTCCACAAGGCCCATCGCGGTCGGGCCGGCCAGGCGCACGCGATCGCCGCTGCCGCCCTCACCATCCTCGAAACAGAGTGCGTCCGGGTCGGTCTTGATCTGCTCGGTGTTGGTCACGTAGTGGTTGCCCGTCTCCAGGTCTCCGGCCGGCGTCGCCACCCGCAGCTCGGCGACGACGTCGTCGGCCGCCTGCGCGGCACCGGGAATGAGCGCCGTGCAAACGACTGCGACGGCAAGCGCCCATCGGGCGCGAATAGAACGGTTCGGCATCTCAGCCACCCCTTTCCTCGAGGGTTCGTGCCCCGCCGGTCGGCGGAGCGGATTGGCTGGCCGGAGTCAGGTCTCCTGGCTTCCGGGCTTCACGTCGCGCCTTCCCAAGGGCGCTCTGGCTCCCTCAGTGGCAGATGCGACGCTGCATCGCCCGGTCACAGTGGCGGGACCGCGCCGGTCTTTCACCGGACTTCCCTTGGCCACCGGCCGTATGTGCGGGGCAGTCTACCCCGGGATGAAGCGGCGCGCCGGGGCTAGGAGCGCTCGGCGACCGTCTGCTGGAGCTGCTCGACCACCTCGGGCATCGCCTTCTTCATCCGGCTCAGCTCCCAGTGCTCGATCTTGATCACGCGCAGCGTGCTGGTGGCCGTGACGGTCGCTGAACGCTGCTGCTTCTCCAGCAGCGCCTGCTCGCCGAAGACGTCACCCGGGCCCAGGTCGGCGAGGTGATCCCCCTCGCGCTCGACCTTCGCGGTCCCGTCGGTGATGACGTAGAAGTCGTTGGCGAAGCCGCCCTCCTTCACGACATCCCTGCCGTCCGCGAACTCGTCCACCTTCGTGAACGGCGCGATCTTGGCCAGTGCCTCCTCCGGCACCTCGGCGAATAGATCGACGGTCTTCAGCTGGCTGACATCCACTTGTTCCTCCCGACGCTCCCGTGGGCTCGGAGAACCTAACCGAAATACCGGGATGCCGTCCCCGGGCCGACGTATCGTGCGCTCCAATGGCGGACTCACCGCAGCCGCCCGACCAGCCGCCTGCCAGGCGCGAACCCCTGCTCGGACGGCTGCTCGAGGCTGGGGCCAGAACCGGGGGGCGCGTGGCCGAGGCCACCGGGATCGACCAGGCCATCGAGGACGTCGCGGCCGACGCCGTCGTCCGGGCGCTGGAGAGCCCCGCCGCGGAGCGGGCGATCGCCCAGGCCCTCGAGAGCGCCGCCGTCGAGCGCTCCATCAACCGCGCGATCGACAGCGAGATGATCGACCGGGTCTGGGAGCGGCTGCTGGCCAGCGACGAGGTTCAAAAGCTCGTGGAGCGCATCGCCGAGGCACCCGAGATCCGCAACGCGATCGCGGCGCAGGGCTTCGGGCTCATCGACGACATCGGCGCCCAGGTCGGGCGGATAGCCCGGCGTGTGGACTCGATCGTGGAACGCGTTGCGCGGGCCATCTTCCGTAAGCCACACCGGGAGGGGGAGGCGAAGCAGGCTGGGCTCTTCTCCCGCGCCCTCGCTATGGGCATCGACGCGGTGATCGTCAACGTGATCTTCCTGGGTCTCTCGGCCCTCACGGCCCTCCTGGTCCAGGCCGTCTTCGACCCCGGGGACGGCTTCGACGCCCCGGCGCTCGTGGTCGGGAGCTTCGCGTGGGCCCTCATCTCGAGCACCTACCTGGTGTTCTTCTGGGGGCTGTCCGGGGAGACGCCCGGCATGCGCTTCCTCGACCTGCGCCTGAGCGGGCCGGACGGCCCGCGCCTCGGCTTCCGCCGCGCGCTGCGACGACTGGTCGGCGGAGTGCTCGGGCTGATTCCCCTGGGATTGGGATTCTGGATCGCGCTGTTCGGCGAGGAGCGCCGCACCTACGCGGATCGACGGGCCGACACCGAGATGCTCTACCTGCCTCCGCGAAGCGAGGCGCCCGGGCCGCGAGCACCTGAACCCGCCCGGCTGTAGGCTCCGCGAAGGCGGCCGGGACGAGCCGCGCTACAGCGATCAGGGGAGTGCGGATGAGCAAGCGGGCGAAGTGGGTTGCAGGTGTTGTGGGCGCAGTGACGTTGGCCTGGGCGCCGTCGGCCGCGCTGGCGGTCTTCCCCGGGGAGAACGACAAGATCCTCTTCGTCAGCGGAACCGGTGATCCCGCCAACGACGACAGCGATGCCGACCTCTTCATCAACAACCTCGGCGACACCACGTTCACTGAAACCGAAGCGTTCGCCGATCTGCTCACCGGGCAGCGCCGTCACCCCGCGGTCTCCCCCGACGGGAACAAGATCGCATTCGCCTTGAAGGCCGGGGCCGACGGCAACATCTTCATTCACGACCGCGCCGAGGGCTCGACTGTGCAGATGTGGGGCTCCGACAACATCGACGATGACCGGCCCTCCTGGTCGCCCAACAACCGCTTCGTCGCCTTCGAGAGCGAGCGGAGCACGGCGGCCATGGATCAGGAGTACGAGATCCGCATCTTCGACACCGCCAAGCCTGCGAGCGTGACCAACCCGATCAACCTGACCAACAGCGGCGACCTTCACGAGGGCAAGCCGGTCTGGTCGCCGGACGGCGAGTTCATCTACCACTCGGAGGGACTCTCAAGCCCGAATGAGGACATCGTCCGCCGGCCGTCCGGCGCGATTGGAGTAGCGGCCACCGACATCGTCCAGACCGGCACCGCCTCCTACCAGGCGGCGCTGTCCCCGAACGGGACCCAGCTCTGCTACACGCGGGGACCCTTCGGGAGCAACACGGCGGACATCTACCTCCGGTCGTCCGCCCCCGGATCGGCGGGCTCGGCCGGCACGGACCTCTCGGACACCGCTGCGGGCGGCTTCAACTGCGCCTGGTCGCCCGACGGCACCCGAATTGCGTGGGTCGAGGGCATCTTCACGCAGGGCTCGCTCGTGAGCGAGCCGTCCTCGGACGGGACCGCGACGCTGCTGGTCGACAACACCACCGACCACTTCGACGGGAATCCGGAGTACATCCGCAAGTCGAAGAGCTGCATGGGTCAAAAGGCCTCGGTCATCGGCACCGAGAACGCCGACACGCTGACCGCGTTCGAGTTCAAGGACGTCGTCCAGACGCTGGCCGAGGACGACAGCGCCCGCGGCAAGGACGGAAACGACCGGATGTGCGGCAGTGGCGGCGACGACGTGCTGCGCGGCGGCCCGGACAACGACAAGCTGTTCGGCGGAGGCGGCAACGACACGCTGATCGGGAACGGCGGCGAGGACGAGTGCTTCGGCGGAGGCGGCAACGACACCTTCACCAACTGCGAGGAAGCCGACCAGTAGGCGTCGCTGAGGCTAACCGAGGGACATATGCTCGTGCCCGAATGAGGTCCCGGCGCTCCTGTCTCTCGGTCCCTGCTCAGCCACCGCGCAAGCTTGAGAAGGGCGCGATCCTCACCCCCGACGAGGTGGTCGTCGATCTCGAGGACTCGGTGCCGCCCGCGCAGAAGGACGAAGCGCGAAGTGCCGTTGTCGCCGCGCTCACGAACGCGAACTGGGCTGCGGCGACGGTGAGCGTCCGCGTGAACGCCCGGGGCTCTGACTGGTTCGAGGCCGACCTGGACGCGCTCGCCGCAGCGGGCGGTCGGCTGGACTCGGTCATCGTGCCCAAGGTCGAATCCCCGGACGACCTCCTGGAGGCGCAGCGGCTCCTGGCCAGGGGCGGGCGTGAGCGTCCGGTCGGGCTGCAGGCCATCATCGAGTCCGCCCGGGGCCTGCGCGACGCCGGGGTAATCGCCGAGGCGACCGAAGCGCTGGAGGCCCTCCTCCTCGGGCCGGCCGACATGAGCGTGTCGCTTGGCTTCCCCTCCCCGGAGGAGGGTTCGCGCTGGGATTTCGTACGCGGCGGCGTGCTCGTGGCGGCCCGAGCCGCGGGCGTGCAGGCGATCGACGGCCCGTTCTTGCAGATCTCGGACGCCGCGGGGCTGGCCGCCTCGGCCGGACGGGCGCGCGAGCTCGGGTTCGACGGGAAATGGGCGCTTCACCCCGACCAGGTCCAGCCGCTGAACGAGGCGTTCTCCCCCACCGCCGCGGATGCGGAGCGAGCCCGGACCATCCTTACCGCCCTCGAGTCCGCGACCGACGGGGCCGTGATGCTCGACGGCGAGATGATCGACGAGGCCTCACGGAAGCGGGCGCACGCGGTGCTCGCCCGGGTGGCGGCCGGGGAGGCGGAATGGGCTTCCTGACGCCGACCCCGCCGCCGTTCGACGTCGAGGAGTGGAAGGCGAAGCCGCACCTCGCTCGGATCAAGCCGCTCGCGCAGGACTGGGCGATCAACGGATTCGGCACGCCCACGGCGGTCTATCTCCTCTACGCGGTCAAGCTGGTCATCTTCTCGGTCGGGGCCGCGCTGACGATCTCCGCGACCACCGCGGGGCTGGGCGGGCTCGGCGACTTCTCCCAGTGGTGGACGGAGCCGATCGTCTTCCAGAAGCTGGCCGTGTGGACGCTCCTCTGGGAGATCCTCGGCCTGGGCTGTGGCTCGATGCCCCTGACCTTCCGGTTCCAGCCGCTGATCGGGAGCGTCTTGTACTGGCTGCGCCCCGGCACCGTGCGCCTCCCGCCGTGGCCCGACAAGGTGCCCTTCACGCGGGGCAACACGCGCACGATCTCGATGTCGCCCTCTACGCCGGCGTCCTCGTGCTCGGGTTCATCCTGCTGCTGTCCAACGGCGACCCGGTCGCCGGACTGGCGGCGGGCCGGCTCGATCCCACGATCGTGGCGCGCGCTCCTCGGGGTGCTGGTGCTCCTCGGCCTGCGCGACAAGGTGTCCTTCCTCGGCGCCCGCACCGAGGTCTACGGCCTGATGCTCGCTGGTCTCGCTGTTCCCGGTCGAGAACTTCATCGTCGGCTGGCAGATCGCGTTCGTCTGCATCTGGTGGGGCGCGGCCGCTTCGAAGCTCAACCGCCACTTCCCGTTCGTGGTGTCGGTGATGATCTCCAACACCCCCTGGAACCGCTCGCGCAAGGCCAAGGCGGATCTCTACAACAGCATGGAGGATCTGCGCCCGTCCAGGAAGGCGGCGCTTCGCGGCCCACCTGGGGACGGTGATGGAGTTCGGCCTTCCCTTCCTGCTCCTGGTGACGCAGGGCGGGACGATCGGGACGCTGGCGGTGATCGGGATGATCATCTTCCACGTCCACATCACCTCTACGTTCCCGCTGGCCGTTCCACTCGAGTGGAACCTGTTCATGATCTTCGGGCTGCTCTTCCTGTTCGGGCACTACGGGGACGTGCCGTTCTCAACGCTGGACGATCCCCTGCTGATCGCGGGCCTGCTCTTCTTCGGGGTCTTCATCCCGGTGCTGGGGAACTTCAAGCCGGAGTGGATCTCGTTCCTGCCCTCGATGCGCTACTACGCGGGCAACTGGGCGACGAGCGTGTGGCTGTTCAACAAGGCGTCCGGGGCCGAGGAGACCCTCGACACCTCGATCAAGAAGGTCGCCCGAATCGTTCCCGAGCAGCTCGCGAACGTGTACGACCGCGAGACGGCCGAGCTCCTCCTGAACAAGGGGCTGGCGTTTCGCGCCATGCACAGCCACGGCCGGGCCCTGACGGGGCTGCTCCCGCATGCCGTCGATGACGTCGAGGCCTACTACGTGCGCGAGGGCGAGCTCATCTCGAACGTGGTGAACGGCTGGAACTTCGGCGACGGGCACTTCCACAACGAGCAGCTGCTCGAGGCGGTCCAGGAGCGCTGCCACTACAAGCCCGGCGACGTTCGGATCATCACGCTCGAATCGCAGCCGGCGCACGTCCAGCGCCAGCGCTACCGCATCTTCGACGCAGCCGATGGGCTGCTCGAGGAGGGGTTCGTGAACGTCGCCGACATGGTCGCTCGCGGGCCGTGGCTCGAGGAGAAGTGGGACTTCCCCGCGGAGGTCGTCCACTCGGCTCGGGGCCGGGCCGGCGCGACCCCGGTCGGTTGAGCGACGCGGTCATCGTCGGGGCGGGCCCGAACGGGCTCGCCGCCGCGGCTGCGCTCGCGCGGGAGGGCGTGAGCGTCCGCGTGCTCGAGGCCGCCGGGACGATCGGCGGCGGCACGCGGACGAGCGAGCTCACGGTTCCCGGAGTACTCCACGACGAGTGCTCCGCGGTGCACCCCATGGCGGTGGGGTCGCCCGCTGCTGCGCTCGCTGAAGCTCGAGCGCTACGGGCTGGAGTGGCGCTGGCCCGAGGTCGACCTGGCCCACCCGCTCGACGACGGGAGCGCCGGCGTGATGCTCCACTCGATGGACGCGACCGTCGAGGCCCTGGGCGACGACGGGTCGGCATGGCGCGGCGTCTTCGGCAGGCCGGCGAGGGCGTTCGAGGGCCTGAGCGACGATCTCATGCGCCCGGTCCTCCATTTCCCACGCCACCCCGCTGAGCCTGATCCGCTTCGGCATTCCCGCGGCAACGCCGGCGACGCTCCTCGCGAAGCGGTGGAGCACCCCCCAGGCCCGGGCGCTCTTCGGCGGCGTGGCGGCCCACGCCATTGCGCCGCTCACCCGCCCGATGAGCTCTTCGGTCGGGACCGCGCTGATCTGCGCCTGCCACACGTGGGGCTGGGCGGTGGCGCGAGGTGGCTCGCGTTCGATCACCGACGCCCTCGCCTCGTACGTGACGGCCCACGGCGGCACGATCGAGACCGATGCTCAGGTCACCTCGCTGGACGAGCTCGGGCGACCCGATGCCGTGATGCTCGATCTGGCGCCGTCGGGCGTGGTCTCGGTGGCCGGCGACCGCCTCCCGCCGCGCATCCGCCGCAGCTACGAGCGCTACCGCCGCGGACCGGCCGCCTACAAGGTCGACCTCGCCGTGGAGCGAGGTGTGCCGTGGGCGAACGAGGCCTGCCGGCGGGCTGGCACCGTCCACGCCGCGGGGTCGTTCGAGGAGATCGTCGCGGCCGAGCGCGACGTCAACCGGGGCCGAATGCCCGAGCGGCCGTTCGTCCTCGTCGGCCAGCAATACCTCGCGGATCCTGAGCGCTCCAACGGCGACGTGCACCCCGTCTGGTCCTACGCGCACGTGCCCAACAGCTTCGAGGGCGATATCACCGATGCCGTGATCGGCCAGATCGAGCGCTTCGCCCCTGGGCTGCGCGAGCGCATCGTCGCGATGGCTGTTCGGACCCCGGCCGAGTTCGCCGCCTACAACGCGAACTACGTGGGCGGGGACATCATCACCGGGGCGAACTCACCGGTGCAGACGGTGCTGCGCCCACGCCTCGGGCTCGACCCGTATGCGACCGGCATCCCGGGCGTCTACATCTGCTCGGCGGCGACCCCGCCCGGCGCGGGCGTCCACGGGATGAACGGATACAACGCGGCGCTCTCGGCGCTGCGGCACCTGGCCCGGACCTAGCTCAGGCCTGGAGCTGCCAGTCGAGGAGGCCGAGCTCGGTCGGACAGGGCTGGGTCATCGCCAGCTGCTCGCCGGGCTCGGCGGCGTCCGTCCCCAGCCAGGCCCCGATCACCGCGAAGACGCGCTGCGGATCGAGATCCGGATGCACGCTCACCGACAGGAGGTGCTCGTTCGCCTGCGCGATGCACAGCCCGTAGGCGGGGAACATGCGGTTGAGCTGCGCCACCAGCTCGAAGCCCTCCCCCGGCTCGGTCGCCGCGACCAGGTGGACGTGCCCGCTTGCCACGACGACCTCGAGGATCGGCCGCACGCCGTGCTCGTCCTCGTCGCCGAGGCGGACGATGTCACCGAAGTTGAGGCCGTCGACGAGGAAGGGGACGCTCGCGAGCACGGCCTGGTCGGGATCGGCGGGATCCGGCAGCGCGTTCAGGACCTCGCTGCAGACGGGGATCTCGTGCTCGATTACAGGGGCGACGACGCGGACCGTGTCCACGTCCGTTGATGTCTGTTCGTTTCTCATGCGAACAGACGTTCCCAAGCGCGTCGGACGGAACCGCGGGCCTGCAACGGAAGTTGCGGGACGTGCGTGATCGCCCCAAGGTTCTTCGCCAGCGGGTGGAAGGTGACCACGCCGGTGTGCGAGTAGCCGTCGGTGACGTTCCACTCGATCCGCTCCTCAGGCTGCTGTTCGACGATGTCGGCCTCGAAGCGCTTGCTGATCCCCCAGATCTTCGCCTGGAAGGAGACCGTCGTGTTGTCAACCTCCTCGACGTTCTCGATGCGATGCATGAACTCGGGCCAGTCCTCGAAGGAGGTCCAGTAGTTGTAGGCGCGCTTGATCGGAACCGCGACGTCGACCGACTGCTGGATGGGCATGCGCCGGCCGCTGCCGTAACCCGGCGCCGCACGACCCTCCTCGTCCGAGTCATCGTCACTGCCGCCGCCGAAGATGCCCTTCAGGGGGTTGCCCCCGAGTGCATCACCCGGGCTCGGCATGGCGTCGGAAGCGGCGTCCTTGAGTTGTGAAGTCGCCTTGCTTCCAACCTCGCTCGCCTTCTCCGAGATCTTCGGCCCGGCGAGGCTGCCCAGCTTCTCGACCGCGAACGGGATCGCCGCGAGCGCCGCACCCGCGGCCGCCATGCCTGCCGGCTTGCTGAGCGGACTGTCGCTCGCCGCCCGCTTCGCGGCCTTCTTCGCCTTGTTTCCAAGTTTTTCGATATCTGGCATTCGGGCCTCCTGGTCCGTCGTGGTAGCTCAGTCTCAGTCTTGGTCGTGGGTGCCGCGAAGCAGCCGGAACACGAACACGCCGGTGACGCCGCCAGCGACTGCCGCGCCGGCCGCTGCCGGTAGCGCTCCGGGCCGCCCGCCACGCAGGCGCTCACCCACCGCGCCCCCCATCACGTCGCGCGCTTTGTCCTTGACGCTCATGACTTCTTGCTGATCGCGTTGCTGGCCTTCTCGACCTCCGCCGCAACCGCGCCCACCCGCTGACTGCGTTGGGCGACGGTGCCCGCGGCCTTGCCGATGCTCTTCAGCGCCGCGTCGGGCTTGACGTCGGGCATGCTCACCTTCGGGAACTTCACGCTCGGGGTCGGGAGGCGCTGAGCACTCCCAAGAACGACGAAACCCCGCGCTCGGGCGGGGTTCGTAAAGCACCGCTACGGGGATTCGAACCCCGGTTTCCGGACTGAGAATCCGGCGTCCTAGTCCCCTAGACGATAGCGGCAGGTTCCGGGCGATCTTAGCAACGGATTCCCGGCCGATTCCGGGTGAAAAGTGCGGCTGAGAGGATTCGAACCTCCACGCCCTTTCGAGCACGACGACCTGAACGTCGCGTGTCTGCCAGTTCCACCACAGCCGCGGGCGCGCACCAATCTAGCGATCGATGGCGGCTTTCTCCCGCTATCCGGGAAGAATGCGCCACGCGCTGGAAGATCGATCGGCGCGGCGCCGCTTCGTAGGCCACAATTCCACTGTCCGCCCCGCGGCGGCGGGCATCATGAGCGAGAACGGAAACCCGCAGGGATCGGCGAACGGCGACCGGCCGGGGCCGCGCGTCGGCTTGGTGCTCGGCGCAGGCGGCATCCAGGGCGGGGCCTGGCTCACGGGTGGCCTCGACGCGCTGGCGCGCGAGACAGGATGGGACCCCGCGACCGCGGACGTGATCGTCGGCACCTCGGCCGGGTCGATGATCGGGGCGCTCGTCGCATCGGGCCTCCCGCCGTGGTTCATGGTCGCCCACTCCGCCGGCGAGACCTTCGAGGGTGTCACCGAC
The DNA here is from genome assembly GCA_963776045.1 of uncultured Solirubrobacterales bacterium. Lineage (GTDB taxonomy): Bacteria > Actinomycetota > Thermoleophilia > Solirubrobacterales > 70-9 > JBDTSW01. Next base: position 161,537 of record CAVZLE010000003.1, read on the forward strand.
GCCACCGGGCGCCCAGCCGCCGAGGCCGATCGCGCGGCGGGCGCCGTCTTCAACCTGGAACGCACCTGGCCGCCCATCGGCCCCGGGTCTTGGAGCCTTGCGCTGCGCTCGCTCGCCAATCTCCGCAGCTATACGCCGACCGCGGCGGTCGCGGGCTGGCTGCCCCGGGGCTTCATCTCGACCGAACCGCTGAAGGACATCGTCCGTCGCATCGTCCCCGAGGGCTGGTCCCCGCACCCCAACCTCTGGGTCGTGGCCTGCGACTACGCGACCGGGCGGCGCGTGCCGTTCGGACGGCCGGGCAGCCTGCCGGCCGAGCTCGAGGACGCCGTCGCCGCGTCGTGCGCGATCCCGGGCTTCTACTACCCGGTCGAGATCGGCGGCCGCCGCTACGTGGACGGCGGGATGTACTCGACTTCGAACCTGGACATCGTGCGCCACGAGGACCTCGACGTCGTGATCTGCCTCAACCCCACGTCCTCGCTGCACCCCACCCGCGCCTGGAATCCCGGCGAGTGGGTCAGCCGCGTCGTGCGCGAGGGGACCGGCCGCCGCCTCGGCTCGGAGGCCAAGCGCCTGCGCGACCGGGGGACCGAGGTCGTCCTGGTCCAGCCCACCAAGGAGGACCTCGACGCGATGGGTCCCAACCTGATGAGCAGGAACAACCGTCAGCGGACGATCGAGGTCGCGCAGGGAACCGTGGCGGCCCAACTCCGCCAGCCGGAGGCCCGCCGCGCGCTCGAATCACTGCCGCCGGGACGCCCCGAGAAGGTCGGCCGTCCGACCTCTCCACCGGAGCAATGGCCCGACCTGCTCGAGCTCTCCGGGCTGCTTCCAGACTGAGCCGCAGGGCGCAATCCGGGGGCCCCATTCTGCATGTAGGGTGGGCCTCCCAAGGCACCACCAGTCAGGAGTAGGGAATGGCAACCGGAACTGTGAAGTGGTTCAACGACGAGAAGCGTTACGGCTTCATCACCCCTGATGAGGGCGGAAAGGATCTCTTCGTTCATCAGAGCGGCATCGCCGCGGGCAGCTCCCTCGAGGAGGGGGCGGCGGTCTCGTACGAGGCCGAGGATTCCGACCGCGGTCCCAAGGCCGTCGACGTCAAGCCCGCCTAGCTGAACACCTCCGTCCAGCCGGTCGCCCCCGACCAGATCGGGCCCGTCGCCGACGCGGTCGCCCGCGGATTTCACGACAACGAGATCTGGGCCTGGGTGATCCCGGACGAGGCGAAGCGCCTGCGCCTGATGCGTAAGGCCTATTCCTCGTTGCTGCGCCGCCCGTACCTCCAGCGGGGCGAGGCGTGGACCACCCCCGGCTGCACCGGCGGCGCCTTCTGGCTGCCGCCCGGCGAGCCCAAGCGCCGCACGCGCGACACGATCGGCGAGGCCACCGCCCTGCTCCCCGGCATCGGCCTCGGGGGCGCCCGCAGGGGCACCAGGATGGACGCGCTGCTCCAGCGCCACCACCCGGCCGAGCCCCACTGGTACCTGGAGGTGCTCTCCATCGCCCCGGAGCACCAGCGCCAGGGGCACGGCGGCGCTCTCCTGCGCCCGGTGCTCGAGCGGTGCGACCGCGATGAGCTCCCTGCCTACCTGGAGACCAACCGCGAGTCGAACCTCCCGTACTACCGCCGGTTCGGCTTCGAACTGACCGAACGGATCAGCCTGCCGGAGAGCCCGCCGCTGTGGCTGATGTGGCGCGAGCCTCGATGACCGGTGGCGAGCCGGCCGCGCGCTCCCGCCCCCTCGCCCGCTCCCGCCCCGCGTCGCGCATCCACTCGTCGAAGTCCACCTCCATCGTGTGGCGCTTCGAGGCGTAGAACCGCTTGCGGTCGGCCTCCCGCTTCGCCGCGATCTCGGCACGCATCTCCGCCGCCGACGGTGGCACGTACTCGCCGCCGAGGAGCTGCGCGATCCAGCACGCCTGCTCCTCCGCCAGCGGCATGATCGCGCCGAGTGGCTGGGCGAGACCCAGGAAGTAGACCCCTGGGACCTCCGGGTGAAGGAATCGGCGGTAAAGCGGCAGGTCGTTCTCCGGAGCCGAGATGAATCCCTCGTCGAAGAACGGGAACGTGACCTTGTACCCGGTGCAATAGACGATGGTGTCCACCTGCTCCTCCGAGCCGTCCTCGAACAGCACCCGATCCCCCCGCAGCTCACGGATGTTCGGCTTCGGCCTGACGGCGCCGTCGGCAAGCCGTTCGTGGATCTGGTCCGACAGCGTCGGGTGGGCGTGGCCGATCTTGTGGTCCGGCTCCGGGAACCCGTAGTCACTGATGTTGCCCGAGCGCCGGCGCAGCATCTCGAACCCCTTCTGCTTGATCGGCCAGGGCAGCCATGGCGGCGCCAGGGTCTGGTCGACCGGCGTGGCCTTGCGGCCCAGCCGCTTGCGGATCACGTGGACCCCCCGCCGCAGCGAGAGGTAGGTCGCTTCGGCCGCATGGCTCGCGTCGCGCGCGATGTCCATGCCGCTGTTGCCGCCGCCGACCACGACGACCCGCTTCCCGCGGAACTCCTCCGGGTTGCGGTAGTCGTGCGCGTGGATCTGCGTGCCGGAGAACTCGCCGGGGAACCCCGGCTCCGGCCAGCGCGGATCCCAGTGGTGGCCGTTGCCGACCAGGACCGCGTCGTAGGAGCGCGTCTCAGAGCCGCCCTCCGCCCCATCGCCGGAGATCTCCACCTCAAAGACGCCGTCGTCGCGGCGCGAGATGTGCTCGACCTTCGTGTTGAACGTGATCGTGTCGCGGATCCCGAAGTGATCCACGTAGCCGTCGAAGTACTCGCGCACCTCCTCGTGCGAGGGGTAGTCGTCGTCGCCGAGCGGGAAGTCCGAGTAGGACATCCGCGGTCCCGAGGTGTTCATCTCGAGCGTGGTGTAGGCGCCGGACTTCCCGTTGGGGTTGTTGAGAACCCAGAGACCGCCGACGACCGGCCCCATCTCGAAGCAGTCGAAGGGGACACGCGCCTCGTACAGCGCCTTCGCCGCCGTGATGCCGGTGCATCCTGCACCGATAACGCACGCCCGCGGCAGCGACGGGTCCGGTTCGATCGCGCCTTCCGCCCGGCCCGGCGCCGGCTCCCCTCGGATCAGATAGCCCATGCCCGCTGGACTCTAGTGGCCCCCGCGCGCCGGCCCGGACTCAGATGCGCTTGCGGTACGTTCAGCCTCACCTTCGGACAGGCCCGCTAGCCTCTATGGAGCCGCTGGGAACTCTCATCCCCCTCCGCCCTTCGAGCCAGCCGCTCCCTTGAGGGGGAAGCGAAAGAGAGATGGACCCATGGCAACAGGCCTGGACCCCGCAACCGGCGACGACCTGAACAGGCTGCGATCCGAGGCGACGCACGCCCGCGAGCGGTACCGCCTCTACAGGGCGAAGAGCTACAGCGGGCGAGCGACCGATCCGGCCCACCTTCGCGAACTCGGTCGTATCGCCACGTTCGCCGAACAACGCCTCGATCGCTGCGCCCGGAAGAACTGAAACCCAATACAGAGGAGACACACATGAGTCAGACACCGACCCAGGAACAGGTAGTCGACGCCGCCCGCCAGTTGGACCAGGACGAGTTCAGCCGAGCGGAGCTCGCCGGCAAGCTCGAGGTCGAGCGCGCCGACATGAAGCAGGGCTTCAAGGCCGCCCGCCAGGCCGGCCGGCTCGAGAAGGTGCGAGAGGACGACTCCGGCAAGGGCCTGTTTCGCCTCACCGCCGAGTAGGGCGGAGACCGCAAGGCGTCAGTCGATCAGGGTCTTCGTCATCTGGCGGATCGCCAGCCGCCACATCACGAGGGCGAACCCGACCAGCACCGCCACGCGCAGGACGTCGGTCGCCTGGAAGCCGAACGCGGCGTGTCGAACGAGCTCGACCAGCTGGTAGAGCGGGTTGAGGTTCGCCGCCACCTGGAGCCCCTCCGGCAGCTGATCGATGGGGAAGAACGTCCCCGCCACCAGGAACAGCGGCGTGATGAAGACGGTGGTGACGTAGCTGAACTGGTCGATCTTGTCGACGGTGCCCGCTACCGCGACCCCGAAGCCCGCGAAGCCAAGGGCGGTGACGAAGCAGAACAACGGGACGAGCAGCATCCCCCACGCCGGGTCGAGGCCGAAGATCATCGCCACCAGCAGCGGGAAGCTGCCGTAGAAGCCCGCGCGGATACCGATCCACAGCATCTCGGCCGTAACGAGCTCCTCCACGGAAACCGGCGCCGCCAGGATCGCGTCGTACGTGTTCTGGAAGCGGTGCTTGACGAAGGTGCCGAACATGGCCGGGAGGGCGCTCGCGAAGATGACCGCGGTCGCCACCATCCCGGTCCCGACGAACTCCACGTACTCGAGCCCGCCGACTCCATCCACCAGGGTCGCCCCCAGCCCGAGCCCGAACGCCAGCAGGTAGATCACGGGCTCGAGGACGCTGGAGAAAGTCGTCGACTTCCAGTACGTCCGGAAGTTCGCGACCTCCCGGCTCATGATCCCGGTGATGGCCGCCGGGTCCAGGCGCCGCACACGGATGTCCGCCGCCGGGTCCGTCACTCCGCCTCCTCCCCTGTGAGCAGCACGAAGACGTCCTCGAGCGATGCGGCGCGGCGCAGCGCGTCGTCGGGAACCGCGCCGTCGGTCGCGCGCTCGGCGCCGACGACGGCGATCGCCGGCCCCGCCGGCCGCACCTTGAGCCCCTGCGCCTCGGCCTTCTCGCGGGCCTCGGCCAGGCGGTCGGGCGGACCGTAGATCTCGGCGGTCTGCTCGCCGGCGTGCTCGGCGACGAGGTCACTGGGCCGCCCCCGCGCGATGATCTTGCCGTGGGCCATCAGGGCGACTTCGTCGGCAAGCCGCTCGGCCTCCTCGATGTAGTGCGTGGACATCAGGATCGTGGCCCCGCGCGAGCGCAGGCCGTCGATCAGGCCCCACATCTCGGTGCGGATCTGGGGGTCCAGGCCCACCGTCGGCTCATCGAGGAGCATCAGCTTCGGCTCGTGGACGAGGCCCCGTGCCAGCAGCAGGCGCCGGCGCATCCCGCCGGAGAGCTTGTCCACGGCATCGGTCCGCCGCTCGCGCAGCCGGGCCAGGTCGAGGGTGCGATCCACCGCGGCGGGCACGTCCTTCACGCGGTAGAGCCGAGCGAAGACGGCGAGGTTGTCCTGCACGGTGACGTCGATGTCGAGGTTGTCGAGCTGCGGCACCACACCCATCCGGATCCGGGCCTCCTTCGACTGTTCGGGCAGCTCGTAGCCCAGCACGCGCAGCTCGCCCTTGTCGGCGATGGCCTGGCCGGTGAGCATGCGCATCGTGGTCGACTTCCCGGCGCCGTTGGGCCCAAGCAGGCCCAGGCAGATGCCCTCGGGCACGTCGAGGTCCAGCCCGTCGACGGCCGTGATGTCGCCGAAGCGCTTAACGACGCCGCGCAGCTCGATTGCGTTGGTGGAATCCACGGTGGCGGACACGGTACTTAGACGCATCCGCCGCCACTGACTCATCGGTCCGGTCACACATCACGAATGGCCGGGCTGCCAAGCTTGCGGCGGGGAGCCCCGTGCGCACACCAATGTTGATCGGCATCGTCATCCTCATCCTCACGATCGTCCTCGTGGGCGCACAGCTGCTCGTGCCCGGGATCGGCCAGCGCAAGATCGAGGACCGGCTCACCGAGGGCGGCGGCGACGCCGACGTCACCCTCTCCGCGACGCCTGCGGCGAGGCTCCTGCTGGGCGACGGTGACCGCATCGAGGTCCGGGGCTCGAACCTGGACCTCGAAATCGAGACGGAGGACCCCGAGGTGCTGAACCGGCTGGACGGGTTCGGCGAGGTCGATGTGGCGCTCGAGGACTTCCGCGCCGGCCCGTTCGACGTGTCGAGCTTCCTGATGGCCCGGGACGGCGAGGGCCCCTACACGGTCAGCTCTGTCAGCTCGACGACCGCGGCGGACCTCGTCGACTACGGCGCCGGCGCGCTCGGGCTCGCCGGCGGGCCGCTGCTGCGCTTCTTCGCCGGACGCGCCCCGCTGGGCTCGCGCGAGATCCCGATCGAGGTCGACATGGAGATGGAGTCCGACGAAGGGCGGATTCAGATCGTCTCGGGCAGCGGCACGGTCGCCGGGTACCCCACCGGCCCCCTCGCCCAGTTCATCACCGCGGCTATCGTCGTTCGCCTGTAGATGACCACCGCGGCACGCATCGGGAGAGTCGACGGGCTCGCGTTCGAGGTCGCCGGCGACGGGCCGCCGCTGCTGCTGCTCCACGAGGGAATCGGCGACCGTGGATCGTGGGAGGGGCACTGGGGCGCCCTGTGCGAGCGCTTCACCGCCATCCGCTACGACGCCCGGGGGTTCGGCGAGTCGGCCGACCCGGCCGCTCCCTACCACCTGCACTCCGATGCGCTCACCGTCCTCCACGCCGCGGGCTTCGAGCGCGCGGCGGTGATGGGGGTCTCCATGGGCGGCGCCACTGCGCTCGACCTGGCGCTGGAGCATCCTGAGGCCGTGGAGCGGGCCGTCCTGGTCTCCACCACCCCCGACGGCCGCGAGAGCCCCCCGGACCTGATCGCTCGCTGGGAGGAGGTCGATCGGCTGGTCGAGGCCGGCGACATCCCCGGGGCGAACGAGATCGAACTGCAGATCTGGGTCGACGGCGTCGGGCGCGACCGCGCCGACGTGAACGCCGACGTCCGCGACCGCGGTCGGTGCCGTCAACGGCGCGCTGCTCGCAAGGCAGGCGACGTTCGAGCACGGGCCGATGGAGCTCGAGCGGCCATCCGGGGAACGCCTGGCCGAGCTGCGCGGAACACTCACCCTCGTCATCACCGGCGAGTACGACCAGCCGTTCGTGCGCGCTGCCGCGCCCGTGATCGCGACCGCGGCCGGCGCCGAGGCGATCGAGATCCCCGATGCCGCTCATCTCCCCGCCCTCGAGCAGCCCGCGGCGTTCGCGGCCGCGGTCGTGCCCTTCCTCGATCGCGGCTAGCTCGCGAATAGTCTCCCGGCGTGTCCCCCGCGCGAGCGCGACCGACAAAGCTGTCCCTGAAGCGCGTAGGCGCCGAGGTCCTGACGACCTACCGCTCCCACGTCTGGGTGCTGCTCGCGACGGCCGCGATCGTCTTCGGCCCGGTCGCTCTGCTGGAGGTGGTCACTGAGCCCCTGCGCGAGGTCGAGTCCGGCGACGGCGTGGCGGTGGGCGAGGCCGTGGGGGTCGGCCTTCTGGTCGCCGCCCTCACCCTCCTGGGCGAGGTCTTCTACGCGGGAGTCGTCGCCGCTCTGGTCATCGCGAGGCGCGGCGGGCGCGAGCGCACCATCAGGGAGGTGGCGCGCGAGCTCCCGTACGTGCGGCTGATCGTCGTGGACCTGCTGTTCGCGGCGATGGTCCTGTTCGGCCTGCTCCTTCTCATCGTGCCGGCCCTGTTCGCCGTCGCCTGGTTCGTCCTGGCCGGACCGGTCGTCGAGATCGAGCACACCGGCATCCGCGAATCCTTCCGCCGCAGTCGTGAGCTCGCTCGCGGAAACGCGCTGCGGATCCTCGCCCTGATCATCCCCCTCCTCTTGATCGGGGACATCCTCTCCGAGGCGGCCGCGGCGAGCGGCGTCTGGCTCCTGGACGACGACGACGCCGAGCACTTCCTGAGCATCATGCTCTCCGAGGTCGTGACCGCGCCGCTGTTCGGACTCGCGGCGGCGATCACGGCGCATCACCTGATCGAGTTCAAGCCTCGGTCTTCTTCTCCGCCTTCGCTTCCGCCTTCTCCGCCTTCTCCTCGGCCCGCACCTTGATCTTCTCGTCGTAGTCGGTCTCGGTCGACCCGCCGATCAGAGTCCGCAGCCACTCCTTGAAGCGCTCGGTCCGCCGGCCCGGGTCGAAGCGCTTCACCGCGCGCGCCTGCTTCTTCGGGTTGCGGTCGCCGTAGAACCGGCGGGCCCACCCCGAGTCGGGCTTGCCGAGCCTCAGGGCGCCGTAGATGGCCAGCGGCGTGAGGAAGAAGCCGAAGAGCCCGTGCGCGAAGCGCTTCTTCATGAAGCAGGTGACCACGGAGACGACGATGATCGCCCCCGCGATGATCGTCGCGAGCACGGAGCTCGCGTTGGGGTCGTCGTCGAACTCGAAGGGCCTCACGCCCAGCACAACCAGGCCCATGAGCGCGACCGCGATCACGGCCGCGTCGACCGACGAGCGGCCCTGCTTCGCCCAGTAGACGTCGTCGAGGTATACCCACAGGGCGAACTCGTCGATCGTCAAGCCCGATGCCGATCCCGAACGCGAAGGCGCAGATCTCGTAGATCGGCTCGGTCGCGAACCCGCCGAAGCTCAGGGTCCCGGCGACCATCATGGTCACGATCCCAAAGACCAGATGGTGGACGTGGACGCCCGAGTCGCTGACCACACTGCCCGGCCACCAGGGCACGCGGGGGCTGCGCATCAGGCGCGTCGAGAGCCGGATGAAGCCGAACGAGAGCAACAGGCCGAGCAGCACCAGGAAGATCCACTGCCGGTCGTTGGCGACCAGTTGATCGTTCCAGAAGTCGGAGAAGATGGACGCGAGCGGGAGGTTCACCTGGTTCGCTCCTCGTTCAGGGTGTCCACTGCCTCGATGAGCTCCCCCTGGTCGTAGTGGTCGGTTGCGATGAAGGACACTGGCAGCCCGCGCTCGCGCTCGCACTCGTCCGCCCGGCCGAGGAGCTCCTTCTCAGTGAGGAACGCTGCATTCGGCTCGCGCTGCGGCGGGAACAGGTCTGCCCAGTGGTTGAGCATCAGAATCGGACTCTCCGACTCTCCGCGGAAGAGCTCGCAGCTCAGCTCCTCGATCCGCTTCGCCCCCAGCGGCGTGTCCTGGACGAACGAAAACCCGTCGAGGTACCAGGGGATCGACCCGTCGGCGTCCTTCTCGGCGAAGACCACGAGGCGCTGGTCGCTCCTCACCAGTTCGCCCAGGGTCGGCAGCGGGGCGCCGCGATCGAGCGTTGCCGCCTGCTCGGCAAGTCCGGCCTTCTCGAAGACAGCCTCCAGGTCCTCCGGGTCGACATAGGGCTCGATGAAGATCACGACCACCTCGCCCGGGTTCTCCTCCATGAACGTCGCGATGTCCTGCAGCGACTCGGACAACCGCGTCGCGCCCAGCTCACACACCGTGTGGCACAGGAAGACCTCACGGTCGGCGGGATTGGCATCGCCGCGCAACCCGACGCTTCCCGCCAGCCGCTCTGCGGCAGCCAGCACCTCTGGCGGCAGGGCCTTCACGACCTTGTTGCGGTCGCGGCCCTCGGCCTCGAAATCGGTGTTAACCCGGCCGTCGGCCGCCTCGATGCCCCAGTGCGGATCGAGGAGGAACAGGCGGATGCCGTCCTCGAGCTGCCGCTCGATCGTTCGGCGCTGGTTGGTGAGGAACCAACCTGGACTGTCGGCGGCGGAGAAGGAGTTGTGGGTGCCCGCGAACGCCACCTCGTTCAGGCGCTTGTCGCAGAGCGCGTCCGAGCCGTTGCAGCCCTCGCGCGGCGTCCCCTTGCCCGGGCCGGTTGTCCCGCTGGTCGCCACGAGAACGATCACGACGACCACGGCCACCGCGCCCGCCGCCACCGCGAGGCCGCGGCGCAGCACACGCCGGCGCTCGCCCTCCTCGACCACGCCGTCGTCGGGCTGGAGCATGAGGAGCAGCTCGCCCGCCCCGTAGTAGATGAGGAAGGCGCCGAGCAGCAGGCCGACGACCGCGAGCGCCAGCGACGCTTCGAACGCGATCAGGAAGCCGGCCGCGATCGCAGCGACCGCGCGCAACGCCCGCAGCACCGAGCTCTGCGGCCGCGTGGACAGGCGGTTCCACAACCGGACCGCCGGGCTCTCGTCGCGCTCGGGGTCCAGCACGGCGGCCGCCCCCGCGACCACCACGCCGACGAGGGCCAGCAGCAGCCCCCAGCGGAAGAGACCGCCGAGAAACGCGTCGAGGATGCCCGCAACGGCATCCTGCATCTGCTCGTCGGTCACCTCATCCTCGCCGACCACCCCGGAGAGGAAGCGTGCCCTGACGATCAGCAGAACGACGGCGAGGGTCACGCCCGCGAACGCGACGGAGACGGACGCCCGGAGTACCCCGACCCTGCGGTCGCGGGCTGCCAGAATCGAGCCCGCCAGCAGGATCACGGCGATGAGCGGGGCGATGATCCCCAGCACCCGCACCGTGTCGGCCACCTGGAGCGTCTTGCCGGCGAACTCGCGCTCCTTGAGCTTCAGCAACGCCAGATCCACGGACTCCGGCAGCTCGTCCGCGAGCTTGGGATCGACCGATTCGAGCGCGAACCGCACGATCGAGCCGGCGTCGGCCAGATCGAACGCGACGCTGCGCTTCTCGCGCTCGAACAGCAGGAGGTTCGTCTGCCGAGCCGCCTGGCGGAAGACCTCGCGGAACGGACCGGTGTCGATCACCGTCTCGACCACGGACTGCACCAGCGGGCGGGCGGCGACCAGGTTGGGCGAGCCGTTCTCGACCAGGCCGACGACGAGCTCGGTCGCGACCACTTCGCGGGTTGCGTCGTTCTCCAGGGCCTCGACGGCATTGTCCGCGAAGGCGTCCTCTTCAATCACCTCCACCCGTGCGTAGAGCAGGATCGCCCCGATCAAGAGGAAGACACCGGCGGCAACCGCCAGGCCGATGCTGAGCGCGCTACGTCGAGATCCCGCCATGGCCGCTACACCGGAGCCGGTGACCCCTGAGGGGCCGGCGACCTCATCCCGCCCCGGCGAGCGGTCCTCAGCACTGCGTCGGCGAACCGCTCGAAGAGCGCAGGGGGCATGTCGTGGCCCATTCCCTCGATCAGCTCGAACTCGGCGCCGGGGATCGCCTTGGCGAGGGCCCGACCCGCAGAGGGCCGGACCAACGGGTCGCTGTCTCCGTGGATGACCAACGTCGGTGCGCGCACGCCGCGAAGGTGCTTCGTGCGGTCGCCCGAGGAGGTGATCGCGTGGAGTTGGCGCGCCACCCCCGCGGAGTGATGGTCGCGGTCCCAGGTGAGCTCGAGGACGCGCCTGAAGTCCTCCTCGCGCCGAGCGTCCATCGGGTAGCCAGGTGACCCGATCACCTCGAACGTCTTGAGCGTTCGCTCGACGAACACCTCCTTGGTGCGTGGCGGCTTGGCGAGCAGCGTCCCGAGCGCCCGCAGCCGTGGAAAGGACGCCACACGCTTGCCGCTGCCGGACATGAGCATGGTGAGCGAGCGCACCCGGTCCGGATGGCGATAGGCGACCGCCTGGGAGATGAAGCCCCCCATGGAGACGCCGGTCAGGTGCGCGCTCTCGAGGTCCAGCTCGTCGAGCAGTCCCGCGACGTCATCGGTCATGTCATCCAGGTGGTAGGCCCGTCCGCGCGGCAGGCCGAAGAGCATCGCGAACGTGCCGGGGGGCCTCCCGCTGAGCTTCGTGGAGTGGCCGGCGTCGCGGTTGTCGAACCTGATCACGCGGAAGCCGCGGTCGCCCAGCAGGTTCACGAGCTCCGGGTTCCAGTGGATGAGCTGCGTCCCCAGCCCCATCACCAGCACGAGCGGCTCGCCGTCCGGGTCGCCCACGTCCTCGTAACAGAGCTCGAGGTCGCCGACCTTCGCGAACCGCTCCTGCGGCTCGAGGTCTGCCCGCACCAGGGCGCTCAAGCCGCCGACGCGATCGCGTGCGCAGTCCGTCGCGCCAGGGCCATGATCGTGGCCATCGGATTCGTGCCCGACGCGCTGGGGAACGCAGAGGCGTCACCGACCCACACACCGGGGGTGTCGTGAAGCTCGCCCCAGGGGTTCGCGACCGAGGTCGCCGGGTCCCTGCCCATGCGGCAGGTCCCCATCTGGTGGGCGGAGAAGGTGACGAACTCGCGCGGGACGATCTCCTGCGCGTTGAGGGTGTCGATGAAGGCGTCGAGGTCCTCCCCCCTGGTCCAGTCGCCGACGCGCATCCCGCTGCCGATGATCTCGCGGGCACCCGCGGCCTCGTGGATCCGCACCAGCTCCTCAATCCCCTGCTTGAGGTGAGCGCGATCGACCTCGTCGTCGAGCGGGTAGTGCGGGACGGCGTTCCCCGCGGCGTCGATCTCGACCCGGCCGTGGCCCCGCTCGCGCACGAGCGCGATCAGCGGCGCCGCCTGGGTCCACTCGCGCATCCGGCGCTTGTGATCTGCGCCCGAGCGCCAGGGGACCGAGGCGCCGAACAGGCCCGTGGTGGCCTGCGCCGACTCGATCAGGAAGCCGTAGCCTTCGCCGGTGTCGGCGAACTGGTGCGAGAGCGCCGACTGCGGCGGCCCCCACATCCAGTTCTGGTGCTCGTCGTAGTAGCCGGTCACCGCGACCGTCGGATGCAGCCGCAGGTACTCGCCGACCGCCGGGCCGCCGATGCCCGAGCGCAGCAGGAGCGCCGGTGACTCGATGGCGCCCGCGGCGAGCACGACGACCGGTGCCTTCACGGTGAGCCTGGTGGGAGGCGAGCCGTTAGTCGTGGCAGCTGCCGGGTCGGTCCACTCGGCCTCGATCCCGGCGGCTCGCCCGTTCTCGGTCAGCACCTTGACCGCGCGGGCTCCGGCGAGGATCTCGGCGCCGTGGGCCTGCGCGTCCACGAGGTAGGTCTTCGCCGTCGACTGCTTCGAGCCCGAGGCGTCGCCGAAGCCGACGTAGGCGGCGGTCTCGGGCGTGTACGTCGCGGGGTCGGTGTTACGGGTGATCGCGCCGAAGTCGTAGCCCAGCTTCTCGCAGGCCTCCTTGAGCCGTTCATGGGGTCCGCTGAGATCGCAGCAGTCGCCGTTCACGCCGAGGCGCTCGAAGACGGCGTCCAGGTGCTCGTCGTAGCCGGACTCGGCGAGGTCGGACAGCCCGTGCTCGGAGGCCCACTCCGCCCGCACGTGGTCGAAGGTGCGCAGGCAGTTGGTCCAGTTGATGACCGTGCCGCCGCCGACGCCCGCCCCGGCGACGATCGAGACCTGGCCCTCGGCGGTGGGGAACGGCCCCCCGTTCAGGTACATCCGCTGGTAGGCCGACAGCTCGAGCCCGTCGAAGTCGGCATCGTCGTGGTACTCGCCCGCCTCGAGCACGACGACCGACTTTCCCGCGGCAGCGAGCTCGCCGGCGACGACGCCGCCGCCGGCACCCGAGCCGACGATGCAGACATCGGCCTCGATCGTCTCCTCCGGCGCGCTGGGGCGGCGGATGCGAAGCGGACGCTCGCGGTCGGCTGGCGGTGGCGCCAGCGGCCCGGGGAATCCGATCGCGTCCCAGTTCACGTTGCGGCCGGTTCCCAGGTCGGGGAGGCCGTAGAAGAGGCTCCCGCAGATGCCGCGCAGGGTCGCGATGCCGGCGAGCGCCTCCGGGCTGGCCTCGCAGAAGCCGGTGACGATCCCCTCGCGCACCTCCTGGGGCGCGCCGGCGGTCAGCCCGTTGCCGGCGAGGCTATCCAGCAGCGAGCGGAGCCCCACGGCCTGCTCCTCCGCGAGCCCCGCCTGCAGGAGGGCAACCTCGACCCCCTCGGGGACCGCCATGTGCGAAGCGGCCCGCCGCCAGAAGCTGCGGTTCGCCTCGTCGCCCTCGGGAGGCTCGAGTGACGGGATGAAGGTGTCGCACAGCGCGCCGAGCGTGGCGCGCTGCGAATCGTCGAAGAGGTCGCTCAGCGCGAGGGCGGCGAACGTGTCGCCGATGACCTGGCTGACCTCCGCGCTGTACGGGAAGTGGTGCGCGTCGCGGAAGGGCGCGTCGCCCGCCGTGATCAGCAGCGACTGCCGGCGCGTGTACTTGCGGATGCCGTCGGGGCCATGGCGCGAGCCCAGGCCGGATTCCTTCCAGCCGCCCATGGGCAGCTCGAGTGCCGCGTAGTTCACCTGCGCGTCGTTCACGCAGGCGACTCCGGCCTCGATCCGCCGGGCCAGCTCCTCGCCGCGCACCTCGTCGCGGGTCCAGACGGAGGCCTGGAGCCCGTAGGGCCCGTCGTTGGCCAGCCGCACGGCCTCCTCGGCATCGGCGACGCGCATCACAGGCAGCGTCGGCCCGAACGTCTCCTCGTTCATGCAGCGCATCGAATGGTCGACGTCCGCCAGCACCGTGGGCTGGAAGAAGCGGCCGGGGCCCTCGCCTCGGGAGCCGCCCGTGACCACCCGGGCGCCGTTCTCGATGGCGTCGTTCACGTGGGCCTCGATCAGGTCGAGCTGCGGAGGGAAGATGATCGCGCCGACGTCGACGGTGCCGGGCGCCCCGGGAGGCCCCTGGCGCAGGCCCTCGACCTTCTGGGTCAGCTTGTCGAGGAACTCGTCGTGGATGGACTCCTCGACGTACACGCGCTCGACCGAGATGCAGACCTGCCCGGAGTTGTTGAGCCCGTAGGAGGCAGCCGCATTCGTGGCCCGCTCGAGGTCGGCGTCCGCCAGCACGATCATCGGATCCTTGCCGCCCAGCTCGAGGCTGACCGGCGTGAGCGTCTGCGCGGCCTGTGCCATCACCTTCTTTCCGGTCGCGACCGAGCCGGTGAACATCACGTAGTCCACCTCGTCCACCAGCGCGGCGCCGGCGTCGCCTCTCCCGGTGGCGACCTGGAAGACGCCCTCGGGCAGGCCCGACTCGGTGAGCATCTCGGCCATCAGGAGCGACGTAAGCGGCGTGATCTCAGATGGCTTCAGGACGACGGCGTTGCCGGCCGCGAGTGCGGGGATGCAGTCGCCGAAGGAGTTGTTCAGCGGATAGTTCCAGGGGCCGATCACGCCGACCACGCCCACGGGCCGGTAGCGGACCACCATCCGGCGGCCGCGGACGAACGGCGAGGCCGACTCGATCTCCTCGTCGGCCAGGTACACCGGGGCCTGCTTCGACCAGAACTCCAGCGCGGACAGGCCGTAGGCCAGTTCGGCGAACTGGGTCTCGTCGGCGGGCCTCCCGGTCTCGGCGCAGATCGTCCCCACCACGCGCTCCGCGTTCGCGACCATCCAGCGGCGGGCGGCCAGCAGGATCTCGGCCCTCGCCTCGAATCCGAGCTCCTCCCACCCGGGCTGCGCGGCACGCGCGGCGCCCACGATCGCACTGATCTCGTCCGCGCCAAGCTCGGGGACCTCTGCGAGGGTCTCGCCGGTGGCCGGGTTCTCGACGCCGATCATGGCGGTCACTGCGCGGGCGAGTCTAGCCCGCGGCGCGGGTGGGCGGCCCGCGAGCGCTGCCTGCCACGATTGCCCACGTGAGGACCCTCATCGTCTCCGACCTGCACCTCGGCGCCGGCACCGACGTCGACCTGCTGCGCCGTCCCCAGCTCCGGGACGTCCTGCTCGAGGAGGTCGCCGGGGCTGACAGGCTCATCCTGCTCGGCGATGTCGTCGAGCTCCGCGAGCGACCGCTGGTGGAGGCCTTCGACCTTGCGGAGCCGTTCTTCGCGGCGCTGGCCGAGGCGGCCCCCGACGTCCGGCTGACGATCGTGCCCGGCAATCACGACCACCATGTCCTGGAGGACTGGTTGGCGCGCCGGCGCCTGGACCGGGCCGCTCCGCTGACGCTCGAGGAGACCGCGCCGGAGGGGTGCGAGGGCCCGCTCGTCGCGCTCGCCCGCCACGCTGGCAACGCGAGCGTGGACCTCGCCTACCCGGGCGTCTGGGTGCGCGACGGCGTCTACGCGACCCACGGGCACTACCTGGACCGGCACCTCACGATCCCCACCTTCGAGCGTCTTGCCCTGGCGGCGGTCGAGCGCGCGCTCGGCCCACCCCCCAGCGAGGCCGAGGACCCCCTCGACGCGCCGGAGGGCCCAACCGATCCCGACGAGTACGAGCGCGCGCTGACCCCCGTCTACGCATTTCTGTTCGCGCTGGCACAGGGCGTGAGCTCCGATCGCCGCGGCCCGGGCCCATCCGCACGGATCTGGGCCGCGATGAGCGAAGGCGCGACCCGCGCACAGAAGCTGAGGGGCTGGCTGCTGGGCTCGGTGGCGCTCCCCGGAGCCGTGGGCATGGCCAACCGGTTCGGCCTCGGGCCCGTGAAGCCCGACCTCTCGCCGGGGGCGATCACGCGGGCCGGGATCGCGGCGATGGGCGAGGTCGCGGACCGTCTGGGAATCGAGGCCGACCACATCATCTTCGGCCACACCCACCGGCGCGGGCCGCTGGAGGGGGAGCCGGGATGGAGCACGCCGGGTGGCGCAGCCCTCTTGAACAGCGGCAGCTGGACGCACATGCCCGGGCTGATCGGCAACACCAGCCCGTCCAAGAGCCCCTACTGGCCGGGGACCATCGTCGAGGTGGAGGAGTCCGGGGCGCCGGCCGCGAGGCTGCTGCTCTCCTCACTGACCCGCTCGGAGCTGACCGAGGCCGCAGCGGTGGAGATCACTAGGGGTCAGACCCCCTTAGGTTTGGAAGCTGATCGGAGCCGGCGCACGACCCGTATGACCGTGAGATGACCAAGCTGGCCCGCATCAACCTGCTGCTGCTCGCGCTGCTCGTGGCGCACACCGTCGACCACGGCGTAAACCAGCCGGCCCGCGACCTCCCCGCCTCGGGGACCCTGATCGCGGTGACGGGGTTCTTCCTCCTGGCGGCCTCCTCGGTGCTCGCGCTGCAGCGCAGCCCGATGGCCCCGGTGGCGGCCATCGTCGCCGGGCTCGGCACCGCGCTGGGCCTCGTCGCAGTGCACCTGCTCCCCGGCTGGTGGGGTTACATCAGCGATCCGTACTGGGACTTCGACGCGAACGCGATCACCTGGGCCCTGGCGCTGGCGCCTCTCCTGGTCGGCCTGTGGCTTGCGGCCGCCGGCGCCCGGGAGGTGGGCGCCCGGAGCTCCGGTACAGTAGTTGCGTGAGCAACGACTCTGATCTCGAAGAGGTCGAGTTGGCCGCCTGGCGGGGGTTCCTCCGCGCGCACGGACAACTCGTTGACGAGCTCGACGCCGAGCTCCGGGCCGCGCACGCCATGCCCTTGTCCGCATACGACGTCCTGGTCCAGCTCGCCCACGCGCCCGAGCTGCGGCTGCGAATGAGCGAGCTCGCGGACTCGGTGTTGCTCACCCCCAGTGGGCTGACCCGTCTGGTGGACCGGCTCTGCCGGGACGGACTCGTCGAGAGGGTTCGCTGCGACGACGATGCCCGCGGGTCGTATGCGGCGCTCACCGAACGTGGCCGCGACCGCTTCGACGATGTCCGCCAGACGCACCTGGCCGGAGTCCGGCGCCTCTTCCTCGACCACCTCTCCCCCGCCGAGCAACGGAGCCTCGCGACAACCTGGGAGCGCATCTCAGGATAGGTTTCGTCCCGCGAACGGATTCGTGACCGGGGCTCTCCACAAACTTTCGAAGTTCTGCGCCCGCCGCCACTGGTGGGTCATCGGCGCGTGGATCGCCCTGACGGTGGTGCTGGTGCTCGCCTCGCGCATCGCCGGTTCACTGACCTCGGACGATCTGACGCTGCCCGGCACGGGCTCGACGAAGTCGGTCGACCTGCTCGAGCAGCGGCTTCCCAACGAGGCGAACGGGACCAACCCCATCGTCCTCGAGGCGACCCAAGGCAAGCTCACGGATTCGGCCAACAGCGCCGCCGTGACCGATGCGGTCGAGACGCTTAGGCAGAACCCGTACGTCGTCCGGGTGGTCAGCCCGCTCGACTCGGAGGGCAAGGCCGCCCTCAACAAGGACGAGACGATCGGGTACATCTCGGTCACCCTGAACGTCAGTCAGGCCGACCTCGACGTCGACGAGGGGGACGCGATCGTCAACGACGCCGACGTCGCCGAGAAGGCGGACATCAAGGTATCCGCCGGCGGCTACCTCGGGCAGGAAGTGTCCAAGCCCTCCACCCACGTCAGCGAGATCATCGGGATCGGCGCGGCGATCATCATCCTTCTACTCGCCTTCGGGAGCGCGGTGGCGATGATCGTCCCGATCATCACGGCGCTGCTCGGCGTCGCCTGCACCCTGTCGATCATCGGAATGCTCGGGCATGCGTTCGAGGTGCCCACGGTCTCCCCGACTCTCGGAACGATGATCGGCCTGGGGGTGGGGATCGACTACGCGCTCTTCATCGTCACGCGCCACAAGCTGCAGATGAAGGACGGCATCGAGGTTCAGGCGTCGGTCTCCCGATCCGTGGCGACGGCCGGCGGGGCAGTCGTCTTCGCCGGTACCACGGTGATCATCGCCCTCTGCTCGCTGGCGTTCGCCGGGATCCCCATCGTCGCAAACCTCGGCTATGCCGCGGCCGTCGCCGTCCTGGTCGCGGTCGCGGCAGCGGTCACGCTGCTGCCGGCCCTGCTCGGGGCGCTAGGGCCCAGGATCAACTCGCTGCGCGTGCAGCTCGGTAAGACGCACCCGGACGACACAGAGCCCCACGGATGGGCTCGCTGGGCTCGCTGGGTCTCAAAGCGCCCGTGGCCCTCGATCGGCGTCTCCTCGATCATCCTCATCGCGCTCGCGATCCCGGTCCTCGACCTCCAGCTAGGCCAGAACGACGTCGGCGCCCTCTCGAAGTCCACCACCGCGCGCCAGGCCTACGACGGGCTCTCGCGGGGCTTTGCGGCGGGGCAGAACGGGCCGATGCTCATCTCGGTCGACCTCACGAAGCCGGCCGAGAACGACCAGGCCTCGCTCAACAAGCTGGAGGACCAGCAGAAGCAGGAGGAGGAGCAGGCCCAGCAGCAGCAGGAGGCGCAGGTCGAGCAGCTCGTCGAGGAGGGCGTTCCCCAGGACGAGGCCGAGCAGGAGGTCCAGGCGGATACGCCGCCGCCAACGGCGCAACAGCAGAAACAGCAGAAGGAGGCGTCCAAGCAGGAGGCCTTCCTGAAGACGACTGCCAGCGACCCGCGTCTTCAGAAGCTCCGCAACAAGATCTCCAAGACGGCTGACGTCGACGCGGTATCCGAACCGAAGGTGAACGGGGACGGCCGGGCCGCCGTGCTCACGGTGATCTCGACCTCAGCGCCGTCCAGCGACCGGACCGAGACCCTCGTTCGGACGCTCCGCGACGACGTGCTGCCGGCCGCGACCAAGGGGCAGCAGATGACCGCCTACGTCGGGGGACAGACCGCCGCCTACATCGACCTCGCCGACCAGATCAGCGACAAGCTCCCGCAGATGATCCTGATCGTCGTCGGGCTCTCGTTCATCGTCCTGCTCTTCGCCTTCCGGTCGATCCTGATTCCAATCAAGGCCGCGGTCTGCAACCTGCTGTCGGTCGGCGCGGCCTACGGGGTCGTGACGCTGGTCTTCCAGGAGGGGTTCGGCGCCAGCCTGATCGGGCTCGAGCACGCGGTTCCGATCGTCTCCTTCGTCCCGCTTCTGATGTTCGCGATCCTCTTCGGGCTCTCGATGGACTACGAGGTCTTCCTCGTCAGCCAGATGCAGGACCACTACAGGCAGGACGGTGACCCGACCAAGGCGGTCATCGACGGCCTCGCGACCACGGGGCGCGTGATCACCTCGGCCGCACTGATCATGGTCTGCGTCTTCTCCAGCTTCATCCTCAACGGCGACCCCCTTGTCAAGGAGTTCGGCGTCGGACTTGCGGTGGCGATCGCGATCGACGCGACGTTGGTGCGATGTCTGCTCGTCCCGGCCGTGATGGTCCTGATGGGCGACCGCGCGTGGTGGCTGCCGAACTGGCTCGACCGCCTGCTGCCCAACTTCTCGATCGAGGGCGAGGAGTACTTCGCGAAGCAGGACGCCGAGAAGCCGGCACCGGCCAAGCCCGCCGACGGCTAGTCCAGCCCCCGCTCGGCGATCTCGGCGTTCGCCTCCTCGGTCTTCTCCAGGCCCTCGATTCCCAGCGCGCGCCTGACCCCGCCCGTCCGCTCGAACTGAATCCGGCGGTAGTCGACGACCTGAACCTGGTTGCCCCACGGATCGAGGAAGGTGAGGCCGCGACTGCCGACGATCTCCAGGCCCTCGCGCTCGACCGCCTTCCGCGCGATCTCGATGTCGTCCACGACGAGGCCGAAGTGCCGGTCTGCATCAGGATCGGGCGACTCCCGCTCGGAGAACGCCAGGAACTGATCGCCCATGTCCAGGAAGGCCATGCGCGGGGACCGTCCACGTAGCTCGAACTCGAACAGGCGGCCGTAGAGATCCAGCGCCTGGTCCAGGTCTCCGACCTCGAGCGCGACGTGATTCATGCCGATGAGCTTCGCGCGGTCACTCACGCAATCGAGGCTAGCGCTAGTCGGGGCCCTTCGCCGCGGGGGGCAGGTCCATCGACGCCCGCTGGTTGACGAGCGCGGTGTCGGGCACCTGGATCAGCCCGCGATGGGGGCGGTCGAGGTCGAAGGTGACCAGCAGCAGGAAGCTGACCAGGGCCGCCGCGACCAGGACCGCGGCGGCCCCCCTGCCAAGCATCGCGAGATAGGCGCCCAGCAGGCCCAGCGCGAGGGCGGCGCCGAGCACCTCGAGGGCAAGCACCGCGTCCGGAACCCGGTTGGAGAGGCCGGCGACGCGCACGGTGCGGTTGTCGATCATCTCGTTCAGCGTCTCGACGTAGAGACGTGGCGCGCTGTCAACCGGAGCCTCGGCCAGCGCCTGGCCCGCCAGCGCCCACAGCCGCCGTTGGAGCTCCTGGCCGTCCGCGATCGCCTCGTCGGCCTCGTCGGACCCAGGGATGGTGTCCGTGAGCTCGATGCTGGTGTCGGTGTAGGCCTTCAGGTCCCGGATCGACTTCTCGCGCATCGGCTCGGCCAGCGTCTGAGCCCGCAGGTAGGTGGTGCCGATCGTGTTCGCGTCATCGACCACGGCGGCGCGGCGATTCTCGTAGCGGCTCACGGCCAGCGAGAGCCCGAAGGCGAGGACGAGCCCGACGATGCCGAGGAGCGCGCCCTGCAGGACTGCGAACGGCTGCTTCTTGTCATCCGAGAGGTGGCGGTGGCGGCGGCCGACGGCGATCCCGACCAGCGTCGAGCCCATGACGATGATCAGCACGAACGCGGCCAGCGCCCCGGAGCTGAGATCGAAGAAGAACATGCCGCGCCTCGACGCTAGAGCCGCGCGCGGACGTCCCATTGGGCGACCATACGGAGCGATGCGCGCCCACCTCGCCGTTCTCCTGATCGCCGCCGCGGCCGTCCTTGCGTCCTGCGGTGACGATCCGGCCAGCTCCCCTACCCAGCCCGGGCCGACCACGCAGCGAGAGCCAACCGCTGAGCAGCCCGCCGCCCCCGAGCTCCGCCCGCCCCCGTGCCCGCCGGAGCTGGGCAACTGCGAGCGGGCGGCCGGGACGATCGCCTACGTCGAGCGCGTGGACCCCGACGGCGATGGCGATGCCCACTTCGTCCTGCTGAGCGGCGAGAGCGTCACCGCCCCCGGCCTCACGATCATCGACGTCCGCCGGGACCTCCGCCCGCACCCGCTCCCCGGGCCGGGCGCCGAGCTCGCCGCGGCCGGCCCGGTCTACCCGGGCTCCCGCGGCCAGCTTCAGATCGAGGCGGTTGCCATCAGGACCCGGTAGAGCCCGCCGGCGACCGGTCAGACCATCTGCCCGAGCTTCTTGATCTGGAAGGCGCGGACGATGTCGATCACGCCCTGCATCAGCGCCCAGATCCCGGCGAAGACCAGCAGCACGTAGGCCTTCTCGACGAAGAACTGCCCGGCGGTCCAGAAGGCGAGGATCACCATCAGGATCCCCGCGACCAGCCCGAGCCACCAGAGCTCGTTCACGTCCTTGGTGCCCAGCGCCTGGATGATCCAGAAGGCGCCGACGATCAGGAACAGGAATCCGAGGACGTCGGCGAGGGCGTTGAAGGTGTCGCCCGGCGACATCAGGGCCACGACCCCGGCGACCGTGAAGAGGGCGCCGAAGATGTAGAAGAGCCAGCTGCCCCGCTCCACCAGGCTGCCGATTGTGAACTGCTGGAACCCGGTCGCGAGGAACATGAGCCCCACGATGATTCCGATCGTGTTCACTGAGGCCTCGTCGAACTGGAGGATCGTCAGCCCGACGATCGCCCAGACGAGCCCGAAGACGAGCCAGAGCCACCACATCCGCGATATCCCCTCCAAGACCTCCCGGTCCTCGTCCGAAACGGTGCTCTCCATCGGTACCCCTTTCGGTCTCACCGCGCGTCGAGCGGCGACGTCAGTCGGGCAAATCTAGGGTCTCCCCCGGTCGGAGAACGCGCACGTCCACGTCGGGGGCCAGGCGTGCCGCGTCCGCCACGAGCGTCTCGGGCTGTTCGGAGAGCAGCTCGGGGTGGCGGTCGATCAGGTCCATGCGCAGGTACGTGCCGAAGTGGATCGGGACCACGTAGCGCGGCTTGATGATCGCCGCCGCCTCCGCCGCGCTGTGGCCGTTGAGATGGCCCTCCCCCACCTTCGGGCCCCAGCCGGAGATCGGCAGCAGGGCCACATCGACCTGTCCGGCGAGGGCAGCCATGCCGTCGTAGAGGTCGGTGTCTCCCGCGAAGTACACCGTGTGCGCGGGTCCGTGGAGGAGGTAGCCCAGAGCCTCGACGTGCGGGCCGACGGGCCAGCGGCGCCCCTCGTGGAGTGCGTCCGTGACGGTCACCTCGATCGGGCCGAGCGAGATCTTCTCGTCCGGATCCACCTCGGTGATGTCGCGAAACCCGCGCCGGCGGAGGACCCGGCCGCCGCCGGTCGATACGACAACCGGCGTCTTGCGGTCCAGGCCTCGGATCGACGGAAAGTGAAGGTGATCCATGTGAAGGTGGGACACGAGGAGCGCGTCGACGTCATCGAGAAGCCCCCGCGCCGGCGGGGGCACCACCCGTCGTGCATGCAGGAACCTCCGGCGCAGCAGGGGATCCGTGAGGACCCGGAACCCGCCGAGCTCGATCAGGACCGTCGAATGGCCAACGAAGGTGACGGCGTCGGATCCCATCCATTGGATTCTGCCCTCTCGGAGGGTTTCACCCTTCCCTGGGCGTTGGCATGCGTCCTGCGGCCGGGTTAGGGTGAGCGCCATGAGTCCAGGTATCCGGGGACGGCTGAGGCGCCGCCATGGCGATGAGCCCGAGGAGGGCGAGGCTCCCGCCCCGGCCGAGCAGTACTTCGAGATCGATCCTCGCGAGCTCAGCGGCATATGGGCCGCGCCCGCCTGGCTTCGCGATGGCGGCATCACCGCCTGGCTGCTTGTCGGCTTCATGCTCCTGGGCGCCGCCATCATCTCGCTGCTGGCGCTCACGCAGACCATCGTGATGCCGCTGATCGCCGCGATGGTCATCGCGTCGGTCACGTCGCCGATCGTCGCTCGCTTGAAGCGCCACGGCGTCCCGCGGGGGCTCGGCGCGGCGATCGTCCTGCTCGGGATCATCGCGGTTGGCGTCGGCGTGTTCATGGCCGTCGTGGGCGGCATCACCGGCGAGAACGGTTCGATCGGAGGCCACCTCGCCGACGCCAAGGACACGCTTGCGGGCTGGCTCCAGGACGTCGGAGTGGATCCGAGCACGGCGGCGAACGCGAAGGATGAGGCCAGCAGCTCCGTAAGCGCCATCGCCTCCCAACTCCTCGACGGCATCGGGAGCGGCCTCAGCGCCCTCTCGGGCCTCGTGTTCTTCCTGGCGCTCACCATCCTCTCCCTGTCCTTCCTGCTGGGCGACGGGCCCAAGATCCGCGGGTGGGTCGAGGGCCACATGGGCGTCCCGGACGACGTCGGGCACATCATCGGCGAGCGGACGCTTGGCGCTCTGCGCGGCTACTTCCTCGGCGTCACGATCGTCGGCGCCTTCAACGCGATCGTCGTCGGCCTGGGCGCATGGATCCTCGGCGTGCCGCTCGTGGGCACGATCGCGATCGTCACCCTGATCGGCGGCTACATCCCATACCTCGGAGCCTGGACCGCGGCCACCTTCTCCGTCCTGGTGGCTCTGGGCGGGGCGGGACCCGAGGCGGCCGGCGGCATGGTCGCAATCCAGCTCCTCGCCAACAGCGTGCTCCAGCAGCTGGTCCAGCCGTTCGCAATGGGCGCCGCCCTGGGGATCCATCCGCTGGCGGTGCTCATCGTGACGATCGCGGGCGGGGCGCTGTTCGGAACCGTGGGGCTGATCCTCGCGGCGCCCATCACCTCGGCAATTGTGCGAATCTCAGACGATCTCTCGCACGCGAGCGGGGACGACGACAAGGACGGGGACGAGACCCCCGTCCCCGAGAAGGAGAGCGATGGCGACGACCCCTGATAGCGGCGAGCGGCGCCCGAGGCGCGCCGTTCCGATCATCCTGATCGTCCTCGCGACGGTGATCGGCATCGTGTCGGTGTTCGCGCTCTGGGCCAAGCGCCAGCTGCTCGAGACCGAGACCTGGACCACGACCAGCGAGCAGCTGATCCAGGACGCCGACATCCAGTCGGCCCTCAACACCTTCATCGTCACCGCGATCTTCGACAACGTCGACGTCGAGGCACGGCTCGCCGATCGGCTTCCCCCGCAGCTCGCGCCGCTCGCTGGCCCGATCTCCGGAGCGGTTCGCAGCGGCGCCGACGACCTCGTCGCCAAGGCGCTCTCCGAGCCAAAAGTTCAGCAGCTCTTCGTCGACGCGAGTGCAGCGGCGCAAAGCAAGCTGATCGCGCTGATCGACGACGAGGGCGAGTTCGTCTCGACCACCGGCGGGGTGGTGACGCTCGACCTCACCTCGGTGGTCGCGTCGGTGACCGCGGAACTCGGGTTGCCGGACGTGGCCGCGAAGCTGCCACCGGAGGCGAGCTCGATCGAGATCATGAAGTCGAGCGAGCTCGACGCCGCCCAGAAGGGCCTCAACCTCCTGCAGAAGGCCGGCTACGTGCTCACCGCGCTCGTCCTGCTCCTCTACGCGGCCGCGATCGCGCTCGCCGGCGCTCGCCGCCGCGAAACCCTGCGCGCCGTCGGCTTCTCTTTCATCTTCGTCGGCATCGTCGTCCTCTTTGCCCGCGGTGCGGCCGGCAACCTCGTCGTCGGCTCGCTGAGCGAGGTCGCATCGTCCGATGCGGCGGTCAGCTCCTCCTACCAGATCGGCACCTCGCTGATCCTCGAGACGGGCCAGTCGATCGTCCTCTACGGGATCGTGCTCGTGCTCGCCGCCTGGCTCGCCGGCCCGACCGGTGTGGCGACCTCGATCCGCCGCGGGCTCACCCCCTATCTGCGCCAGCCGGGCTACGCCTACGGCGGGCTCGCCACGCTGTTGCTGTTGCTGTTCTGGTGGGACCCCGTGATCGCTACGCACAGGCTGGTCCCCTCGCTGCTGTTGGTCATCCTCGCGGTGCTCGGGACAGAGATGCTTCGACGCCAGGTGATCCGGGAGTTCCCGGATCACGTCACGACCGGGTCACCTGCGGGGATCGCCCACGGGATCGCCGAGCGGATGCGCGAATCGCGCGAGCGGCGTGTCTCGGCACCAGCCGCTGCCGCCCCTGGGGACGCGAGGGTCGCTGAGCTCGAGAAGCTGGCCGGCCTCCGCGAGTCCGGCGTGCTCACCGACGAGGAGCTGGCCGCCGAGAAGAAGCGAATCCTCAGCGGAACCTAGGCCGGGGCCGGGCTCACATCCGACTGCTCCCCCGGCTGCACCTTGGGGATTCCCCTGGTGAAAGGCAACGCGATGAGGGACAGGATGGCCAGGAGCGCCATCGCCACGCGCAATCCGTCGATCCGGCTCTGCTCGTTGGTCTCCACGATCGCATCGGCCGTCGGGGCGGGCACATCCGCATCGGAGAGCGCCTCCTCGAGGTAGTCGTTTGAGACGAACTCGACGCCGCCCGCCAGCTCGACCTCCGCCTGGGCGGCGACGCTCTCCGGGACAGCCGGGTTCTCCTGGATGCCGGTGAAGAAAGAGGCGGTCAGCGCCGAGATCAGCACGGCGCCCGCGAGCGCTGTGCCGATCGCAGCGCCGAGCTGAGTGCCCGTGTTCTGGAGCCCGCCGACCTCGGCGCTCTGCTCGTCGGAAACCGACGAGACGGTAACGCTTCCGAGCTGTGACGCCATCGCGCCGAGGCCGGCGCCGGCCAGCAGCAACGGCCCGGTGATTATCTCCGGACCCGCCCCGACGTCCAGCAGGGCGACCAGCAACACCAGACCGGCGAACAGGGAGACGAATCCAAGTCGGACCACCCGCTGCGGAGAGACGTGTGGCCACAGCTTTGGGATACCCGCGGCGAAGAGCAGCAACGAAAGCGAGAGCGGCAGCAGGCGCACTCCGGTTTCGATGGCCGAAAGCCCGAGGGCGACCGAGAGGAACAGCGGAACCGCAAAGAACATGCCCGCCTGGACCATGAACATGAACAGAAACGACAGGACGCCGTTTCGCAACTGGAGGTTGCGCAGCATCCCCGGGTCGATCAGCGCGCCCTCACCGCGCTCGACGCGCCGGTTCTCCCAGACCAGGAACAGTGTCAGCGCGACACCGCCTCCCAGGATCATCCAGATCACAGGCGAGAGCCCGAGCAGTTCCGGGGCGTCAGGCTTGGGCTGGACGAGGCCCCACGTACCCGATTTCAGGATGCCCAGGACGATCAAGCCGAGGCCCAGCGCCGAAAACACCGTGCCGCCGATGTCCATGCGCACGCCCTCCTCGGCCGGCGTGTCCTTCATCCGCCGTGCCAGGACGAGGATCCCCAGGATGATCACCACCTCGCCCGCGAACACCCACCGCCATGAGGCGTAGGTCGTGAACGCCCCGCCGATCACGGGACCGAGGGCGGCCGCCATCGCGGCTGCGGCGGCCACGAGCCCGTAGGCGCGCGGACGCTCGGAGCGCCCGAAGTTCGACGCGACCAGACCCACGATCGCCGGCATGATCAGCACCGCGCCGAGTCCCTCGAGAAACGACCAACCGATCATCAGCACGGTCAGGTTGGGCGCCAGAGACGTCGTGAGTGAGCCGCAGGCGTAGACCACGCAACCGATCGAAAACGCGCGCTTCCGGCCCAGGATCGCACCGAGCTTTCCGCCGGTGATCATCAGCGAGGCCATCACCAGCGCGTAGAGGGTAATCGCCGTCTGGATTCCGCTCACCGTGGAGTCAACATCATCGGCGACGGTCGCGATGGCCGTGTTCATCACGGTGGTGTCCAGGGCCATCACGAACTGCCCGGAGGCCAGCGTGGCCAGGATGATCCCTGTGGCGGCGGCGGTCCCGGCAGTGCTCTCCTCGCTCACGACTGAGACCGCACGCTAGGGCTCGCGATCCTGCCGGCGAAGGCCGACGGCGCTCTCGATCTCGTCGAGGCGGCCGCTGATCTCGTCCAGCTTTTCAAGCATGGCCGCCTCGTCCGCACCGGACTCGCCGGCCGACCGACGGCGCCGTAACTGATCGATCAGCGATGCGGTGACGGCGGCGGTGATCACGGTCAGGAACGCGATCCCGTTGATCATCACGATCGTTGCGATCAGCTTCCCCGCCGTGCTGGCCGGCACGATGTCGCCGTACCCGACCGTCGTCAGCGTCTGGATCGCCCACCACAGGCCGGACCCGACGGTCGGGAAGCTGTCGGAGTCGGCAACTCGGATCAGGAGCCCGCCCGCCAGGGTGAGGACGATCGTCACGATGCTGATTACGGCGGCCGCGCGCCGAGCGGTCAGCTGCCGACGGCCCAGCCTGCCCTCGACCAGTGCGAAGGTCTTGCCCTCCGGCGCGTCGGAACTCATCGCGCGAAACCCGAGCTCCGCCTAGACGAGGCTGTTCAGCGTGATGAGGATGAACAGGCCGATCACGACCTCGCCCACGACCCAGGAGTTGTTGTTCATCCAGTCGCGGGCCTTGGGCAGGAGGGCCTGGGCGCGACTGCCGAAGGCGAGGATCAGGAGCATCGGCAGCGCCAGTAGGAACAGGGTGAGCCCGATGAACGGCAGCACATGCCACCACGCGTCGCCGTGGTTCCCGGTGTACGAGCCGACCGCAATCGAGGTGAGGATGTCCGTCGGGAACACCCCGAGCAGGAGGAAGCCGAGCTTGAATGAGAACGACGGCGACGCATTCTGGAGCTTCCCCATCCACTTCGGTGGCTCCGATTCCTTGCGTCCGAGATAGGTATGGATCGCCGCGAGCACGAGCAGCACGAGGATGACCCCGTAGATCGCGTTGCTCGGCCCGCTGTCCTTCCTGGCGGTGTGGATGAGGAGATACGCGAGGGTGACAATCGCCGTGATCGAAAGCGACGCACCGGCCACATAGGCGAACGAGTTGCGCCTCCATTGCTCCGTCGTCGCGAGGAAGATCGCGCTCAGGATCTGCGGTCCGGCGATCATCACGAACGCCATCGGGAGGAGCTTTGCGAAGGTCATTGGGACACCACCGTATCCCGGTATGAGTCGTGGCCGAGATCAGCCAGCCACCGGCGCAGATACCGGTGCATCTCCTCGGCCCCAACGACGGGCTCGGCCGGCATCGCCCAGTCGCTGGGGGCGAGTGCGAACGGATAGGACTGCTCGCCGCCCATCCCGCCGTGTGAGCCGACCAGCTCCTCGAAGGCCGCGACCTCGTCGGTCCCCTCCCAGTAGGTGCTGTTGAGGACGATGTCGGGGCAGTGGGCAAAGCCGTCGGTCCGGCGGACATGGTCGGCGGCGTTGGGGCCGAAAGGCGCGAGCGGGTCCTCGCCCTCGACCTCGCCCGAGTCAAGGTGATGGACGCCCTTGTGGCCAAGCACCAGTGCGCCGCGAGCCTCTGAGCGGACGAGGGCAAACCCGATGCCTGGGTGATTCAGAAGCGCCGGCATCAGGCCCGGGTACAGCTCCTCCATCCGTTCGAGGCTGACCCGGCCGGGCTCCCGAGGGAAGGTGATCAGGCCCAGACATCCGGACGCCATGACCGACAGCTCCGGCAACTCGTCATCGCCGCTGGCCTCTGGCTTGGGCCCCTCGTCGCCGAGGTGGACCTCGCCATCGACGCGCTTACCACGGGTGACTGCTCGAACGCCCCGGCCAAGCATGCCCTCCGAGCCACCCGCCTCGGTGAGGCCGGCCCCGAGGTAGCTGAGCGACTCGTCGCTGTGGGCGTCCTGGGCCTCCACCGACTCAGCACTACACGCAGCGGAGACGAGATCCTCGAGGCTCTCGCCGTAGCGGTCCAGGAAGGTCTCGCCCTGCGACTGGCCATGGTCGGAGAGCACGACCAGGTGATACGGGCGCTCCGCGTCCGCCGCGGCCGCGGCGATCCGCGCGATCTGCTTGTCGACGCGGCGCAGCGTCGCCAGCGCGTCGACGCGCTCGACCCCGGAGTGATGCGCGACCTCGTCGTAGGCGAGGAAGGTCGTGTATCCCACGGGCCGCCCCGCGTACAGATCTCCGATCACGGCGGCCACCTGCAGGTCGCGCTGGATCACCGTCCCCCACGCACGCACAAGGGCGTACGAGAACGACCGCTTGATCCGTGGCCGGATATCGCGCCGGCGCTGCTGGGCTGCGAAGTAGAGCTCCTGGGCGATATCGCCGATCATCAGCATGATCGTGCGGGTGACGCTGTATGGGTTCGAAAAGTACGCGTAGTAGTCCTGTCCCAGGCGGCCGGGCCGGTCACGGTCCGTGACGGTGCTCATGGTCAGCAGCGTGTGCGGCGCGTCGCCGGAGAGGATGTTCGCGCGGCTCGCGCCGTCCTCGTGCAGCAAACCCTTCCCGTCGGAGTGGCGCCGCTCGATCTCGGCCGCGTCCTTTGGGTGATTGGTGACGATCGGCTTCCCCAGGTCCTTCTCCCACCAACGGAAGGCCGGCATGTCCTCGTTCGACCCGTGAAGCAGCCCCGCCTGGCACGCTCCGGTCTGCGAGGACCAGTCGGTCTCCCACCGAACCAGCGAGTGCCCCCCGTCGCGGATCCAGCTCGCGATCGTCGGAAGGTGCCCGTCGCGAATCGCGCGCTGAACCACCGCGTGGGCGAGCCCGTCGATCTCGAGGAAGTAAACGCCGGGCACGTCGGTCTTGCCCGCCGGCGCCCCGTGGCGGCGCGCCTGACGCTTCAGGACGTTGCGGTAGTAGAAGTCGTCGTCGTCGATGGCCAGCAGCGCCGTCGCCAGCGTGTTGACGACGGTGATGCCGATTGCGACCGCTATCCCCGCCCCGACGCTGTTCACGTGCATCCCGGGCTCGAGCAGTGAAATCCCGTACACGACGAGGCCGTTCAGGGCGAGGACCCCCAGGCCCAGAGTCAGGACCGTGAACGGCAGCGCGATGCGGATCACGAGCGGCCAGACCAGGGCGTTCACGAGGCCGATCGCGGCCGCGGCGAGCAGGGCGCTGCCCTCCCCCTCGATCACGAAGCCCGGGAGGATCGCGCTCATCAGGTGAAGCGCGGCAGCGGTCAGCAGCCAGACGACGATCACCCTCAGCACCGTGGACAGGCCACTCGTGCGTCCTGACGGCTTGCTCCCCGCGGTCATCGCCGCCAATCGTATGCGGCCGGGGGACTGAAGTCCGCTCCCGCGGCCTGCTCGTCGAGCGACACGTCACCGCCCTCCCGGCTGGATCTGAATAGGATCGAGCTCCACACCAATCTTGGCGGAGGAGCGCCCATGAACATGGAAGAACTCGACGAGATGGGCCCGATCGACTACCTCTTGGTCGAATGGCCCGGCCGCCAGCCGACCGGAGAGGCAGTCCCGTACCTGGTCGACCTGGTCGATCGCGGGCTGATCCGCGTGCTCGACATGGCATTCATCACCAAGGACGAGGACGGCAACGTCGCGGGCCTCGAGATCGCCGACGTCGGCGAGGAGGTGCCGGAGATGAAGGTCTTCGAGGGCGCCTCCTCGGGGCTACTCGGCGACGACGACATCGAGGAGGCCGCGACGGCGCTCGAGCCCGGAACCTCGGCTGCCGTGCTCGTTTACGAGAACAGCTGGGCGGGCCCGTTCGCGAGCGCCGTTCGCCGCTCGGGCGGCCAGCTGGTCGCCAGTGGGCGGATCCCTGTCCAGGCCATCCTCGCCGCGCTCGAGGAAGCCGAAGGCGCCGGCACGGCGTCCTGAATCAGAGAGAGAAGGAGTAGCTCATGCCAGGTTTGCTCAGAGGCGTCGCCCGTACGGCAGTGATCGCCGGCACCGCGACGCACGTAAGCAACAACGTCTCCCGCCGCCAGGCATCCAAGTGGGCCGAGCAGAATCCGCAGCAGCAGTACGAAGAGGCGCCTGCCGCGGCGGCCGCTCCGGCACCCGACCCGATCGCTCAGCTCAAGGACCTCGCCGAGTTGCACGACAGCGGCGCGCTGACGGACGAGGAGTTCGCCGCCCAGAAGGCGAAGCTGCTCGGCTGAGCAGCGGCGACTGACGAGAAGGAGTCGGCGTGGAAGGTTCCGAGGAGGACCTACTCAGCGGCGTTCACCGGCACCGTTTCCTGCTCGAGGAGGTCCCGGACAACGAGTTCCCCGACGTCGCCTCGCCGCCGCTGGAGGCGATGCGGCTGATCCTCGAAGAGATCGTGCTGGACGGGATCCCGGAACGCAATCTCGCCACCTTCGTCACCACATGGATGGAGCCCGAGGTTCAGCAGATCATCGCCGAGAACCTCCACCGCAACTTCATCGACCACGCGGAGTACCCACGCACGGCCGAGATCGAGCAGCGCTGCATCCGGATGCTCGCCGACCTCTACCACGCGCCCGGCGAGACCACCGGGGCCCGAACCCAGGGCTCCTCCGAGGCGATCATGCTCGGCGCGCTGTCGCTGAAGTGGAAGTGGCGCCAGCGCCGCGAAGCCGCCGGCAAGGACACGGCCAAGCCCAACCTCGTCTTCGGCGGCGACGTTCACGTTGTCTGGGAGAAGTTCTGCCGCTACTTCGACGTCGAGCCGCGCATCGTTCCGCTCCAGCCCGACAAGTTCACGATCGGGCCGGAGGACGTGCACCCGCACGTCGACGAGAACACGATCGGCGTCGCGGCCGTTCTCGGCACCACCTTCACGGGTCATGCCGACGACATCGTCGGCATCAACGACATGCTCATCGAGATGCGTGACACGCAGGGTCTCGACGTCCCCCTGCATGTGGACGCCGCCTCGGGCGGCTTCGTCTGGCCGTTCCTCTTCCCGCACTCGGAGTGGGACTTCCGGCTCGAGCAGGTGCGCTCGATCAACGTATCCGGCCACAAGTTCGGTCTCGTCTATCCCGGTATCGGCTGGCTGATCTTCCGCGGCGAGGAGGACCTGCCCGACGACCTCGTCTTCCTCGAGAACTACCTCGGCAAGGTCGACAAGACGTTCACACTGAACTTCTCGACGGGCTCCGCGATGGTGCTGGCCCAGTACTACAACTTCATCCGTTTCGGCCGCCGCGGCTACACATACCTCATGGACACCATGCAGAAGAACGCCGGGAGGCTGGCGGACCGGATCGCCGACATCGGCCCCTTCGAGATCGTGGGCGCCGGCGAAGAGCAGCTGCCGCTGATCGCCTTCAAGCTCGCCGACGAGCGCCCCTACGATGAGTTCGACGTCGCCTGGCAGCTCTCCGCCGAGCGCGGCTGGATGCTGCCCGCGTACACCATGCCGCCGAATGCCGAGCACGTGAACATGCTGCGCGCGCTCGTCAAGCTCAACCTCATCCGCTCCCAGGTCGAGACCCTCGCGGACGACATCGCCGAGGCGGTGGCCACGCTGGAGAAGAAGGGCGGCGTGTCCGAGGCCGAGCGTGCCAAGGTCAAGACGGGCGTCGGGTACTAGCCCGGGAGGCACGCACGCTCAGGCTCATCGATCCATTTCACCCGCACTGGGTGATGACGCCTGACGATGGAGGCGTAGGGTTGGATCCGCAAATGTGGCCTCTAGCCGTTATCCAGCGCGTGGGTGGTCAGCCGGGCCAGGATGGTCCCCGCGAGGGCGCCGACCAGGACGTCGCCGGGGTAGTGCACGCCGGTATGCACGCGCGAGTACCCGACCAGCGCTGCGAGCCCCTGAAGCGGGATCGAGATCACCGGCAGCTCGTGACCCACTCCGGTCGCGAACGCGAAGGCCGCGGCGGTGTGGCCGGAGGGAAACGAGGTCGAGCGCGGCATCCTCGTCTGTCGCGCGAGCGGGACGTGTTCGGTCACGCGGTCCGGGCGCCGGCGGCCCCCGAGCGGCTTCAGCGCGAGGTTTGCCACGGCCGCTGTCACACCGACCGAGACGAGGCCGTCCCGTGCAGCACGCCGTCCACGCCGTCCACCGAGGGCAGCGAGCATCCCGGCTGCCGCGAGCGACAGTTTCGAGTAGTCCGCCGCGGCCGTGAGGCGGGACATCGCAGTGTCGAGCGCCGGCGTCGGCGTCTGTGCGATCGCGGCGTAGACGGCGAGGTCGACGCGCTCGGCATCGCGGAGCCAGGCTGGTTGCGGCTGTGGCTCGGGGGAGACGTCGGAGGAGCCCATGGGGGCTGATAATGCTATGACCGGCAGACGCCTCGCGGCAGCCGGAGCGCTGCTGTTCCTGTTCGCCGCCCTGGCCCTCGCGCTGATCGTGGTCGTCCAGGAGTTCCCGCAGGGCCTGGCGGTCCTCGGCCTTGTGTGCGTTGCGGTGGTGGCCGGCTGGTACGGAATCCTGCGGCGCGGCGCGGCCCGAATCGCCGGCCTCGCACTGGGGGCTGTCGCGCTCGCGGCGGCGGTCCTGCTCGTCGTGAACGACCGCGCGATCGAGGTCGCGCTGATCGTTGGCGGGGTCCTGGCGGCCGGCGCATGCGCACGGGCCGCGGTGAGCCAGCGAACACAGCTGGCGTCAGCGTCGGCGCCCGAGCACGCGGTCCTGATCTTCAATCCGAAGTCCGGCGGCGGCAAGGCCGAGAAGTTCAACGTCGCGGACGAGGCGCGGGCGCGGGGCATCGAGGCGATCGAGCTGACCCTCGGCCACGACCTCGAGACGATCGCGAGGGATGCCGTCGCCCGCGGTGCGGACGCCCTCGCCATGGCCGGCGGCGACGGGTCACAGGCGATCGTCGCCGCGGTCGCCTCGGAGCTCGACCTTCCGTATGCATGCATTCCGTCCGGAACGCGTAACCACTTCGCCCTCGATCTGGGCGTGGATCGCGACGACGTCGTCGGCGCGCTCGATGCGTTCGTGGCGGGAGGCGAGCGCCGCGTCGATCTCGCCGAGGTGAACGGACAGGTTTTCGTCAACAACGTGTCGCTCGGCCTCTACGCGGAGGCGGTGCAGCGCGAGGGCTACCGCGACGCCAAGCTCCGCACGCTGATCGACACGGTGCCCGACGCCCTCGGCCCCTCCGGGCCCGGGCTCGACCTGCGCTGGACGGGCCCCGACGGCCATGAGCATCACTCGGGCGCCATGATCCTGGTCTCGAACAACCGCTACCGGCTCGGGCGCCAGGTCGGCTCCGGGACCCGGCCGAAGATCGACGACGGCCTGCTGGGGATCACGGTCGCCGGGGCGCCCCAGGGGCCGAGGAGAGGGCGGGCGGCTCCCACAGCAACCGGTGCGGGCGTGGAGCGCACAGAC
The DNA here is from genome assembly GCA_963776045.1 of uncultured Solirubrobacterales bacterium. Lineage (GTDB taxonomy): Bacteria > Actinomycetota > Thermoleophilia > Solirubrobacterales > 70-9 > JBDTSW01. The sequence goes on from CAVZLE010000003.1 coordinate 195,776, forward strand.
CTTCGAGGTCGATGCCGACGCCCCGGTTCCGGCCGGGATCGACGGCGAGGCGGTCGAGCTCGAGCCGCCCCTTCGCTTCAACATCCGCCCGGGAGTCCTGCGCGTGCGAATCGCGCCGCAACATCCCGGTGCCTCGCCCTCGGCGTATCTCCCTGAGGGGTTCGGCGACAGCCTGCGCGAGCTCGCCCGGATCGCATTCAAACCACAACCGAAGGAGACCTGATGGACATCGTCGAGATCGAGCAGAAGGAGAAGGTCAGCCGCGCGGAGGTCGTGGCCAGACTGCGAAAGCTCGCGAGCATGCTCGCCAAGGGCAACGACGTGACGTTCGAGCAGGGCGGGATGTCGATGACGGTCCACGTGCCCGACGAGGTCGAGCTCAAGGTCGAGCTCGAGGTGGACTCCGACGAGCGCGAGCTCGAGATCGAGCTGAAGTGGTAGCGGGGACCACCGCGACACCCCCGACCGACCTCGCCGCGGATCTATCGCCGAGCGACCGCGCATCGGCCGGGAAGGCGGCACGAGAGCTGGCCCCGCGCTCCAGCCACGGTGAATGGGCCCCGGCTGCCGATCGCCCCGACCCGGTCGATGTGTTGGAGGGCCAGGCGGCGGATCGCGTCGCCGAGCTGGTCCCCCTGCGGTACGGCCGCATGCTCGTCTCCGCGTTCACCTTCTACCGGGGCGCCGCGGCGATCATGGCCGCGGACCTGGCGGCCACGCCCAGCTCGGGCCTCTGGGTGCAGGCCTGTGGAGACGCCCATCTTTCGAATATCGGCGGCTATGCATCACCCGATCGTGGCCTGGTCGTGGACATCAACGACTTCGACGAGACCCTTCCCGGTCCGTGGGAGTGGGATGTGAAGCGGCTGGCCGCCAGCTTCGAGATCGCGGGCCGCGACCGTGGCTTCTCGGGCTCCCAGCGGCGCAAGATCGTGCTCACCCTCATCGAGGACTATCGCGACAACATGCGTCGCCTCGCCGAGTTCAGCAATCTCGACGTTTGGTACCGACGCGTGGACGTAAACCAGATCCGCCAGCATTTCCAGGGAGGAGTCAGCAGCAAGGACATCAAGCGGTTCGAGCGCAACGTCGCCAAGGCCCGTCGCAAGGATCGAATGCGCGCGTTCTCCAAGCTCACAGAGCGGGTCGACGGCGAGCTGCGGATCCGAAGCGATCCTCCCGTACTTGTCCCGCTGGACGAGCTGGCCTCGGGTAAGGAGCTCGATGCTGCCGTAAGCAACCTCGGCGCCATCGTCGAGGGGTATCGCGACAGTCTGATCGCGGACCGCCGGCATCTCTTGGACCGTTACCGCCTGGTCCACGTCGCGCGAAAGGTCGTGGGGGTCGGCAGCGTTGGGACTCGGGCGTGGATAGCGCTCCTGCTCGGACGTGACGAAAACGACCCGCTGTTCCTTCAGATCAAGGAGGCGCAGCCATCCGTGCTCGAGCCCTACGCGGCGCCGACCGTGTACGCCGAGCAGGGCCAGCGCGTGGTCGAGGGCCAGCGACTGACCCAGGCCGCAAGCGACATCTTCCTCGGTTGGCTGAGGGCGACCGGGCCGGACGGCAAGAAGCGAGATTTCTACGTACGCCAGCTCTGGGACCAGAAAGCCTCGGCGCAGGTCGACCTGATGTCGCCCGCTGCGCTGAACGCCTACGCGCAGATCTGCGGGGCGATCCTCGCGCGTGCCCATGCGCGCACCGGCGACCGGATCGCGATCGCCTCGTACCTCGGCGGCGGGAGCCGTTTCGATGAGGCGATGGCGGACTTCGCCGACGCCTACGCGAATCAGAACGAGGACGATTACCAGGCCCTGTTGCAGGCCGTCGAGGACGGTCGCATCCCCATCGAAACGGAAGCCGAGTAGGCGCCCTGCAGGCGGTGGGCTAGGTCCCGCGCATGGGGTGGTCTCTGGCGATCCTGGCGCTGGTGCTCATCGGCGTTGCCGCCGTCTCCAAGCGCATATCCGGATCGCCGATCACACCGGCGATCCTGTTCGTGTCGTTCGGGCTTCTGATCGGCCCGGAGGCCCTTGACACGGTCGACATCTCGAGCACCGGCACAACCGTGAGAACGCTCGCGGAGGCGACGCTGGCTCTCGTGCTGTTCTCCGACGCCTCGCGGATCGACTTCGGCGGCCTGCGGCGCGAGATCTCGGTGCCCCTCCGCCTCCTCGGGATCGGCTTGCCGCTCACCATCGGCCTCGGGGCGGTAGCGGCCGCGCTGATCTTCGATCAGGTCACGGCAGGCGAGGCGCTGATCCTGGCGGTGATCCTGGCGCCGACCGACGCCGCCCTGGGCCAGGCGGTCGTCACCGAGCCCCGTGTGCCGGAACGTATCCGCCAGGGATTGAACGTCGAGAGCGGGCTGAACGACGGGATCTGCGTGCCGCTGCTCTTCGCCGCCGTTGCGGTCGCGGATGTGGAATCCGAGATCGCTGAGGGCCGGGGTGCCGGGACGCTCCTGCTCGAGGAGATCGGCTTCGGGATCATCGGCGGGGTGGCCGCGGGGCTGCTCGTGGCGTCAGTCCTTATCTACGCCGGCCGGAGGGACCTGATCACCGGCACCTGGCATCAGGTGATCCCGGCAGCCGGTGCCGGGCTGGCCTACGGCATCGCCAGCGGGCTCGGCGGATCTGGGTTCATCGCCGCGTTCGTGGCGGGGATGGTGTTTCGCCTCGCGCTCCAGCGCGACCCCCAGGAGGACAACCGGCTCACGGAGGAGGTGTCAGGGGTGCTGAATGGGGTCACCTTCGTCCTCTTCGGAGCGATCCTGCTGGGCCCCGCGCTGGGGGAGCTGAGCTGGGAGCTCGCCCTCTACGCGATCCTCAGCCTGACGGTCGTGCGAATGGTGCCCGTCGTGATCGGAATGCTGGGCTCGCGCGCTCGCGCGCCAACCCTCGGATTCCTCGCCTGGTTCGGGCCCCGCGGCCTCGCGTCGATCGTCTTCGCCGTAATCCTGATCGAGGAGTCCCAGCTTCCACACGAGCACCTGATCGTTCAGGCGACGTACATCACCGTGGGGCTCTCCGTCTTCGCTCACGGCCTTAGCGCCGCCCCGCTCGCCGACCGTTATGCAGATTGGTTCGAGCGCCAACCGCGTGACACGGCGGCGCCGATGGAGCGAGAACCCACGGAGGTGACCCGCACCCGCGCCTCCCTGGAGCAAGGCTAGGCGCGGATCACCTACTGCGATCCGTCTTCCTCGGCGGGCTCTCCACGACCTCTACGGGCCTGGACGCGCTTGCGCACGCGCCCACCCCCACCGCCACTCTGCTTCTGCTTGATGTACTCCTGCGCAACCGAGGTCAGCAACGCGACGAGCACGCCGAAGCCGGTGAGGATGAATACGATGGTGAAGATCTGAGACGCGGGCTCCGTCGGCGTGAAGTCCCCGTAGCCGACGGTCGTCAAGGTGACGATGCAGAAGTACAGGGACTCCAGGATTGTCCAATCCTCGATGCGCCAGTAGAAGATCGTGCCGGTCAGGATCAGGGTGCCGGCCACGACGGGCAGCGCCTTCGTGTCAGGATCCCGCCAGACGGCCATGAGGGCCCGGCCGAGCTCGCGGGCCGCAAGGGCAAGCGGAATCATGGGCTGGGGTTCGCCGTTTCCCTCCGCACTCCTCTGGCGGCGCTGTCCTAGGCTGACGCCATGAGCCGTCAGTCCGCCTGGAGAGGAACCCACCGCTAGCTCATGCAATCGTCGAAGCAGCGCTTCAGGGATCGACTCGCTGCTCTGCCGACGCGTATCGGCGCGCTGATCCGAGCGATTGAGACCAGCGACCAGGCCAAGATCGAGGAGGCGGTGGTTCGCCTCAGCGGCTCCCACCGCGTGTTCCGACCGCTCGTGTTCGCGGTCGGCGCCCTCGCACTGCTCTTCGACGGACTCCGGCTGCTCGTCTCCAACTGGCGGCTGACGTTGGTGCAGGTCCTCCCCGCGTTGTGGATCTGGGTCGCGATGGCCGACCTCAAGGTCCACGTTCTCCGCGACGAGGATTTCACGGTGCTCCACGGCGCGGTGCTGATCCCAATCATCCTGGCCATCGTCGCGATCACCGTTGCGAGCTTCTTCCTCAACGCGGTATTCGCCTTCGCGATCTCGCAACCGGGCACCCCGGAGATCCGGCCGGCCCTCGCGCAGGCGCGGAGCCATCTGCGGCCGATCGTGGTCTCCGGGGCGGTCGTCGGCTTCCTGCTCGCGCTGGCGATGACGGTCGTGACGCGCTGGGGCAGCCCCTGGTTCGCCCTCTCCCTCGGGATCGTCGTCGGGGTGATGATGGTGTGTTACGTCGCCGTGCCCTCGCGACTCATCGGGGTAAAGCCGACCCAGTCAAGGCGCGACAAGTTCATGACGACCGCGCTCAGCAGCGCACTCGGCGTAACGGTGTCGCTCCCGCCCTACATCCTCGGTCGCGTGGGGATCCTCATGATCGGCTCCGACGCCCTGCTGATCCCCGGGATCGTCCTCATCGCCGTGGGGGTCACGTTGCAGGCCGGCGCAACCGGCGCCGTCCGGGCGATCAAGATGAGCGTCAGCCTCACCGGGCCCCGCGATGCCTCGCAGGGCGCCGGTGGGTAGCGGCCGATGCCATCGCTCTTGCCGGCGTCCTCCTGGGCCGCCGCGTCGATCTCACGCCTGAGCTCATCGGCGTCGGCATCGAGCTCCTGCTCGATGAGCTGTTGGCGCGCGTCATCGCCATCGCGGTGATCGCGGTAGCGTGATCCGATGAGCGCGACCGAACGTCCGCAGACTCCGATGCTCACCGACGAGCAGGTTCAGGAGATCCTCGCGCTCTCGCGTGAGGCGGACACCTTCGAGCTGAAGCTCACGATCCCCGAGGGGCAGCGCTTCCAGGCGCTCACGGCCCTCGAGGTCGACCCGCTCGAAGCCCACATCCGGCAGGTCTTCTTCTTCGACACCCCCAACCTCGACCTGGACAAGGTCGGCGTCGTGGTCCGGGGACGGCGCACCCAGGAGAAGCCGGACGACTCGGTGGTGAAGCTCCGCCCCGTCGACCCGGCGAAGCTCGACGCGCAGCAGCGGGAAGCCGAGGGCTTCGGCGTCGAGATCGACGCGATGCCCGGCGGCTACGTGTGCTCGGCCTCCTTCAAGGGCAAGCTCGCGAACCCTCACGTCAAGGCAGTGGCGGCGGGAAAGGCGCCGATCCGCAAGCTGTTCTCGAAGGAGCAGCGCGCCTTCTACGCCGAGCACGCCCCGGATGGCCTCGAGATCGAGGACCTGGCCGTGCTGGGCCCGATCACCGTGCTCAAGTTGAAGCGCCCGCGCGGCCCGCTCGGAAGGCGGATGGTGATCGAGCTTTGGATCTACCCCGACGGGACGAGGATCCTTGAGCTGTCGACCAAGTGCGAGCCCGGTGAGGCCTTCCAGGTCGCTTACGAGGGGCGCGGCTACCTGACCGAGCGCGGGATCGACGTCTCCGGCGAGCAGACCACGAAGACCCGGACAGCGCTCGAGTACTTCGCCGGCCAGCTCTCCGCGTAGCCCTCACGCGGCCACGCGGGCCAGCTTCCTGCGGTGGAGTGCGTAGGCGCCGAAACCGACAGGCAGCGGCAGCCAGTAGGAGAACAGGCGATAGGCCAGGGTCGCGAGCACGGCGTTCCCCGCCCCCACTCCGGCCAGCGCGAGCGTGGCGGTGAGACCGGCCTCGACGAAGCCCAGGCCGCCGGGCGTGACGGGCACCTGCGCCAGCACCTGTGCGGCGCAGAATGCCAGCAGGACCAGTGCCGGCTTGGGAGTCGAGCCGACGGCCGCGAGCGCAGCCAGCAACGTCAGATAGTCGAAGGCCCAGCGCCCCACGGTCGCGGCCAGCGCCAGCTTCCAGCGCGGGCCCAGCGTTGCCAGCAACCGGTCGCGCTCACGACGGAGGCGATCCGGAAGATGGCGGAGCGGCTCCGAGCTTCGCCGCAGCCGGTTGCGGATCGCCTGGACCCTGCCCCCGACCCAGCACAGCGGCCGGTCGAAGGCGAGCAGTGCGATCGAGACCGCCAGCAGCACGACGAACACGACCATCCCGATCAGGGTGGCCTCCACGAGGCCACGGTCGACCGCGCCGCGCAGGAACGTCGGTATGGCCAGGACCGGCAGGGCGAGGACGACGGCGAACGTGAGCAGGTTGACAGCGGTCACCCCGGTCGCGGCTCGCGCCCGGTCCACCCCACGCTCCACCAGCATCCGGTACTGCAGGGCGCCGCCTACAGCCCCACCCGCCGGGGCGATCTTGGAGAGGGCATTGCCGGCAAGCTGGGACTCGGCGACCGGGGTCCACGGAGGGTCCGCGAGCGCGATCCGCTGCACCTCCCACAGACAGACGAGCGAGAGAACCTGGAGCACGGCCATCGCGGCGAACCAGAGAGGCTGGATCGTGCCCAGCTCGTCGGCCGACCCGAGGACGTCGATCAGCCCCGGGGCGACGAGATAGAGCGAGATCCCGGTCACGCCCAGCCAGAAGACCGTTCGGCGCAGGCTCGGCTGCGGCGCGCCCGACTCCTCCTGGCTTCGCTCGAGCTCGAGCTCGCGCTCGATGTCGAAGCGGTCTTCCAGCTCCCGCTCGACGCGGTCGCCCAGCGAGACCCGCTGCGACGGTGCGCTCACCCGACCGATGCTACCCACGCTGGGATTAGGCTTGAGCTGCGATGACGACGGCGGAGATCTGAGGTGGGCGCTGCATTAGGTTGGGGCGCGCTGGCGGCCTCGTCGTTGGTGATCGGCGTGGGCCTCGCATTCGTGCGCAAGTGGGAGCTGCGCCCGATCGGCCTCATCCTGGCGTTCGGCGCCGGTGCCCTGATCAGCGCGGTGAGCCTCGAGCTCGCCGAGGAGGGGCTCAGGCTTGGCAGCGCGGGGGCAGTCGCAACCGGGCTCGCGGTTGGGGCGCTGACCTACTTCACCGCCGATGGCATGCTCGAGCGCCGCGACAAGCGCGCGCCTGGCGCGGCGGGTGGCGACTCCGGAACGAGCCTTGCGCTCGGGGCCTTTCTCGACGGTGTCCCTGAGCAGGCGGTCCTGGGCATCGGCCTCGCCGGCGGGGAACCGATCAGCGTGGCTCTGTTGGTGGCGATCTTCGTCTCCAACCTGCCGGAGGGCATCGGCGCAGGAAGCGACATGCAGGAAGCAGGCATGACACGCGCCGCGATCTTCAGGCTGTTTCTCCTGGTCGCGGTCATCTGCACCCTGGCCAGTGGTGTCGGCTACGGGATCGCCGAATCGGTCTCCCCGGATTTCCAGGCCGGGATCAATGGCTTCGCTGCCGGCGCGTTGCTGGTGATGCTGACCGACTCGATGATCCCTGAGGCAAGGGAAAAGGGAGGCCGTCCGGCCGGGCTCATCGCGGTCGTGGGCTTTGCTGTTGGAACCGCGTTGTCGAGTCTTTAGGCCTCCCTCCTCGGGACCTCCTTCCCGGCCGCGCATCTAGGCTGCATCCATCGCTCCTCCTTCGTTGCCGCGACTGCCGTTCGTCTCCGATCCCCTGCGCCGGATCAGGATCCCCGACGATCTCGAGGCGGTCACGACCGTTGGCGAGGAGGCCGATCCGGGCGACGCGGGCATGGGCGCCGACGCCGTCGAGCGGATCTGGAAGGACGCCGTCTCCTGGTACCGCGGCGGGGCCCACCCCGCGCTCCAGGTATGCGTCCGCCGCGAGGGGAAGGTGGTGCTCGACCGTGCCATCGGCCACGCCCGAGGCAACGGCCCGAAGGACTCGGACGACGCCGAGAAGGAGCCCGCGACGCCCGCGACGCCGTTCACGATCTACTCGGGTGCGAAGGCGATAACCGCGTTCGTGACCCACCTCTGCCACGAGCGCGAGCTGCTGGACATCGAGCTGCCGGTCGCCGAGTACATCCCGGGCTACGAGCGCAACGGCAAGGGGGACATCACGATCGCGCATGTGCTCGCGCACCGGGCGGGGGTCCCGAACCTTCCCAGCGAAGCGCTGGACCTCGACCGCGCAACCGACCGTGAGTTCCTGGTCGAGCTGCTCTGCGACGCGAAGCCATTCGCGAAGGCCGGACAGCAGCTCGCCTACCACGCGGTCTCAGGCGGCTACATCCTGGGTGAGGTCATTCACCGGACGTCCGGCAAGGACATCCGCACGGTGCTGGCCGAGGAGATCCTCGACCCCCTCGGCTTCCGCTGGACCAACTACGGGGTCGCACCCGAGGACACGGGCGCGGTGGCGCTGAACTACATCACCGGGCCGCCCACGTTGCCGCCTCTGTCGAACCTGCTGACCCGGGCGCTGGGGAAGCCGCTCGACGACCTCGTGGCATCGACGAACGACGATCGGTTCATGACGGCGATCGTCCCGGCGGCGAACGTGGTCACGACCGCGAACGAGCTCTCGCGCTTCTACGAGCTCATGCGCTGCGGCGGCGCGCTGGACGGCGTCCGTGTGATGAAGCCACAGACGATCCGGCACGCGCTCACGGAACAGTCGCACTTGGAGTTCGACTTCTCGCTCGGCTTCCCCACCCGCTTCTCGTACGGGCTGATGCTCGGCGCATCCCGGATCAGCCTCTACGGCAACGACACCCAGCACGCGTTCGGACACCTGGGCTTCACCAACATCCTCTCCTGGGCGGATCCCGAGCGCGCACTGTCGGTCGCAGTGATCAACAACGGCAAGCCGATCGTCTATCCCGAGCTCACCCGCTTCCGCGGGCTGATGCAGCGGATCACGAACGAAGTGCCGAAGGCCGACCCCTCGACGTTCGCCTTCTGATGTGGCGCGGGGCGCCCGCCGGATGGCGGGCGCCGCGCGACGTTCTCAGACTGGGGTGTTCTCGTCCTCGCCGAAGATGATGATCCCGTGGACCACGTACACGCACAGGGCGAACACCGCGAGTGACCACCACGGGTTCGCCCCGCCCATCGACACCAGCGCGCTAAGCGCACCGAGACTGCCTCCGAGGATGCCGAGTACCCGACCGTAAACGTTCCCGGCCAGGAGCGAGAAACCACCGCTGAGCTGGATTACCCCAAGGATGATCAGTACCCAGCCGTACGTGTTCAGGTCATCGAACACGAGCCTCGTGTCGCCGACAAAGACATTCGCGTTGTCGATGGCGCCGATGCCGTAGATGATGTTGACACTGCCCACAAACAACAGTAGGACGGCCGCAAAGACCATCCGTCCAGCACCTCTCATGACACCACTTCTCTTTCACCACTCGGCCCCACTCGTTGCGACCGAGAGCGCCCGGCGACTTGCCAGCGCTAGGTACGAGAACGCTACAGCGGGCCTCGGCTGGAACTGATGGTCCCCGTGCGCAGGTTGGGGCTAGGTGCCGGCCGGACGCAGCACGCGCTCGCCACTCCGTGCTGGAACGTCCCCTCGCTCACGGCCGGCAACCTACAGGGCGGCGGATAGGTTTCCCGTGTGAGCACCTTCCTGTTGACCGGCTTCCCCGGATTCATCGGCAGCCGCCTGGCCGCCCGCCTGCTCGAGGCGGACGCGAAGGCCCGGCTCGTGGCCCTGGTCGAGCCACGGATGGCGCAGACGGCCACCGAGGCAGCCGCGGAGCTCGACGGCGAGCGCCTCGAGGTGGTCGCCGGCGACATCGGCGAGCCCGGCCTCGGCCTCTCCGAGGTCGACCACGAGCGCCTCGCCGCCGAGGTCACGACTGTCTTCCATCTCGCCGCGATCTACGACCTCGCGGTGCCGCTCGAGATCGCCCAGCGCGTGAACGTGGATGGCACCGGCAACGTCCTCGACTTCTGCGACAGCCGCCAAGTCCCTCGACCGGCTCCTCTACGTGAGCACCGCCTACGTCGCCGGGATGCGCACCGGCGTGGTCTACGAGCACGAGCTGGTGATGGGCCAGGAGTTCAAGAACCACTACGAGTCCACGAAGTTCCAGGCAGAGGTCTGGGCTCGCGACATGCTCGACCGCGTCCCGACCACCATCGTTCGCCCGGCCATCGTGGTCGGCGACTCTCAGACCGGCGAGACCCAGAAGTTCGACGGGCCGTACTTCATCCTGCGAACGATCGCCGAGGCCGAGCGGGCCGGGCGGCCGGTGGTTCAGTTCGGCCGGGCGGACGCGGCCTTCAACGCCGTGCCGGTGGACTTCATCGTCGACGCGATCGTCGCGGCGGCCGGATCGTCGGAGGCGGAGGGCCAGACGCTGCATCTGGTGGACCCGGCACCGCTCAACGCGAGCGAACTCACCGAGACGCTCTCGATGGAGTACGCGGGCCGCGCGCCGAAGGGCCGGATCCCCCCGCGGATCGCCGCGGCCTCGCTGCGCGTGCCGGCCATCCGCCGGCGCCTGGGTGGCACACCGCCCGAGTCACTGGCCTACCTCAACCACCCGGTCCGCTTCGACGCCCGCCGCGCGACCCAGATCCTGGAGCCGCTTGGTGTGAGCGCCCCCAACTTCCGCGAGTACGCGGCCGCGATGGTGCGCTTCTTCCGCGAGCACGAGGACGACCCGTCCATGGTTCCCGGCTACAGGGTCTGAGGTGGCGGCCAAGCGCAAGCTGAGCGTGGCGGTGACCGGCCCGACCGGCGAGATCGGTCGTGCGTTCATCCGCGCGCTCGAGCGCTCCCGGGAGGTCGGCGAGATCCGCGGCATGGCCCGCAGCCCGTTCGATCCCGCTGCGTACGGCTGGCGCAAGACCGACTACGTGCAGGGGGACATCCTGGACGCGCAGACGGTCCAGAGCTTCATCGCGGGCGCGGACGTCGTGGTCCACCTCGCGTTCATCATCTTCGGCGACCACGACGAGACCCGGTCGATCAACCTCGAGGGCTCGCGGAACGTCTTCGAGGCGACGGTGGCGTCGGGCTGCGAGCGCCTGGTCTACACCTCGTCGGTCGCCGCGTACGGCTTCCATGAGGACAACCCCCTGCCCCTCACGGAGGACATCGAGCCGCTGGGGACGGACGGCTTCTACTACTCGGCGCAGAAGGCCGAGCTGGAGCGGACGCTGGCGGAGGTCCTCGATGGGACGGCGACGAAGGCCTGGCTCTTCCGGCCGTCCGTCGTCGGCGGCCCGGACTCCCCCATGCTCGTCACGAGCATGCCCTACCTGCAGGCCGCGGCCGTGCTCCCGTCCCCACTGAAGCGGGCGCTCGACGCCCTCCCCACCCCGGCGCCCGTGCTGCCCGACTTCGGCACCCCGCTGCAGTTGGTCCACGCCGACGATGTCGCCACCGCGCTGCGCGCGGCCGTGGTCGGCCGAGGCGAGCCCGGGGTGTACAACCTCGCCGCCAAGGGCGAGCTCAGCATGGGCGACGTCGCCGGCGCGCTGGGCTGGCGCAGCGTCAAGGTCCCGAAGGCGGCGGTGGACGCGACGGCGCAGCTGCTGGACCGGATGCCGCTCACGCCGGCCCGTGCGGAGTGGCTCCACGCGCTGCGGATCCCGGTGATCATGGACACGGCCAAGGCGCGCCGCGAGCTGCGCTGGCGCCCCAAGCACGACGCCGCCGAGACGCTCTCTGAAACGGTCGCGGGCGCGCGCGAGTCAGGCGCGATCTAGCCGGGACCGCTCCCGCTTCGCCGCTGCCGGTTCGGCCGTGCCGCGTGCGGGTAGCTGCGCTCCGTATGGATGCGCAGACCTCGGGGAGCGGGGGCAAGTCGGGGAACCCCGACGAGAACGAGAAGGAGCGGCTCGACCGCAACCTGGGCGAGCTGCTGGAGGGCCTGCGGGTGGCCCTCCCAGGCGTGCAGGTGCTCTTCGCCTTCCTGCTGACGATTCCGTTCGCCACCGGCTTCGAATCGGTCACGACATTTCAGCGCGACGTCTACTTCACGACGCTGGTCATGACCACGCTGGCCTCGATCTGCCTGATCGGCCCATCGGCTCGCCACCGCGCCCGCTTCCGCGAGGGCGACAAGCAGTGGATCGTGACATCGGGCAACCAGCTCGCCCAGGCCGGTCTCATATTCCTCGCCCTGGCGATCATGGGAGCCGTGCTCCTGATCGCCGACGTCATCTTCAGCCTTCAGGCCGCACTAATCACGATCGCCCTGATCGGCGTTGTCCTCGGCTGGATCTGGTTCGCGGCGCCCTGGATCCGGGACGCACGCGACCTGAACGACGACCCGGAGTAGGGCCTAGTTCTCCGAGTCCTCGTCGTCCGCCTCGCCGTACTCCCCGACGGGCTCTGAGGAGGCCTCCGCTTCGCCGGCCACGTCGGTCGGATCGGGGCCGGCGTCGCCGTGACTGGCGTGCTCCACCAGATCGTCCTCAGCGACCTCGAATCCCTCTGCCTCGCCCTGCCCGGCCTCGCGCAGCGGCCGATCAGCCTCGCTCACGCCGTCGTCCGGCACACTGCCGCCGATCCGGCCGGCCTCTTCCGCGGCCGCGTCGGCCGCCTCGTCAACTCGGTTCTCGTCATCGCTCATGGCGCGCCGAGTACCCCGGGCCGCGGGACGGAAACGGCCGGATGCGTTCATGTGCAATCGTGCGCCCGGTGAGCACGGGCGAGCAAACAGGCGAGGCGATAACCCCCGAGGGGATCGCGGCTCTGCGCGCGGAGGTCGAGGAGCTGGAGGGGCCAGGCCGGAGCGCTATGGCCGCCCGCATCAAGGCGGCGCGCGAGCTCGGCGACCTGAAGGAAAACGCCGACTACCACATCGCCAAGGAGGACCAGGCGCATCTGGAAACCCGGATCAAGCGCCTCCGCGCCCGCCTCGTGAACGCCGAGGTCGTGGAGACCGACCGCTCGACCGTCGACGCATTCGCCTTCGGGCTCACGGCCGAGATCCTCGAGGAGACGAGCGGCAAGGAGCACACCTGGACGCTCGTGGGCTCGACCGAGGCGAACCTCGCGGAGGGGCGGCTGTCGGCCGAGTCCCCTGTGGGACGAGCGCTCCGCGACACCAAGGTCGGCAAGTCCGTGACGATCGAGACGCCTGGCGGGCGGAAGAAGTTCACCGTCAAGGGACTCGTCGGCTGAGGCAGACGGTTCTGCCTGCCGTCTCCCGGGGCGTGGCGCTGGCCGCCGCACTCGCCGTGGCGCTGTCCGGCTGCGGAGGCGGGGATTCCGAAGGGGGGTCCGATGAGGACTCGGGAGGGCCGAACCCGCAGCCGGCCTTCTACATGGCTGCCGACAATCCCACCGAGCTCAAGCGCCGCGCCTTCGCTGCGGGGACGCGGTTCGCGCGCGGCCAGGGGCCCGGCCGGGCCCTGCTGATGCTGGACTTCGGCAGCGCCCGCCTCAAGCACGGCGTCCACGGCGTCTCTCTGCGCGAGGGCACCTTCTTCACGAACGACCAGGTTGGGGAGGCAATCGAGGAGGCGGCCCGCGGCTACTCGGAGCACCACCGGCGGGGCTCGGCCACGATCGTCTACGTGAACAGCAACGCATTCATCATCCGGCCCGGCGCCGGGTACACCGGCCTCGACGTGGATTCCGCCCGGGAGGCCGGAGAGGAGCAGGCGAAGACGGTCGCGGGGCTCAACCTGCCCCAGGGCGTCACGGTGAGCGTCGGCGGCGACATCGAGCCGGGGTACGACCTCCAGAAGCGGCCCGACGTGTCGATCGCGCTGGTCGCCGGCGCGAACTCGGTCTCGAAGGAGCCCTACTACAACGTCGGGACCGCCCCCTGCGAGGGGGACAACTGCGTCAACGGCTGGACGCCGGAGGACATCTGTCAGGTGAGTACCGGAGAGGGCGTCGAGATGGTGCCCGAGATCTACACGGAGCGCCCGGAGGACCAGCCGGCGCAATGGGCGGAGATCCAGAACAAGTGCAAGATCGACTCCTTCGCGGGGGTCAGCGCGACCCCGTCCGGGTCGTTCTCGCCCCAGGAGAGCTGGCACGAGCTCCGCGAGAAGACGGGCGCACGGGTCGAGCCGGTGATCGTCGTCTTTCCGGGCTGAGCGCTGGGGCGGGCCGCTCAGACCGGGGGCGTGACTCCGGCCTCTGCCCGGAAGCGCTCAGCGCTCGACGCGTCCCACGCGCGCTGGAAGCGGTCCGGGGCCGCGCCCTCCAGCAGGGCCCCGGAGTCGATGTGCGGATAGATCTCGTCGAGGCGCAGCACCTGGGCGTGGCTGACGCGCCGGAACACCTTGTCGGGACCGATATCGCTCGGATGATCGGCTCCGGCCGCGGCGATCAGCTCCGCCACGGCGTGGACGGTATTGCGGTGGAAGTTGTGCACCCGCTCGGCCTTGTCAGCGACGACGAGCGCGCGCTGCAGCTTCGGGTCCTGGGTCGTCACTCCCACTGGGCAGCGGTTGGTGTGACAGCGCTGAGCCTGAATGCACCCGACGGAGAACATGAAGGCCCGGGCGGTGTTGCACCAGTCGGCGCCGAGGCTCATGGCCGCGCAGATCGCGGCGGCAGTGACCAGCTTTCCGCTCGCGCCGAGCCGGATGTCGCTGCGGATCCCCGCCCCGACCAGCGTGTTCTGAACGACCAGCAGGCCCTCCATCAGCGGCGCGCCCATCGAGTTGGAGAACTCCAGGGGTGCGGCGCCGGTGCCGCCCTCCCCCCGTCGACGACGATGAAGTCCGGATGGATGCCCGTCTCGAGCATCGCCTTGACGATGGCCATGAACTCCCGGGGATCGCCGATGCAGATCTTGAACCCGACCGGCTTGCCTCCGGAAAGCTCGCGCAGACTGGGCGATGAAGGCGGTCATCTCGAGCGGCGTGGAGAACGCCTTGTGATACGTCGGTGACTCGACGTCCTTGCCCTCTGGCACCAGGCGGGTCTCGGCGATCTCGCGGGTGACCTTCGCCCCGGGCAGGATCCCGCCGTGCCCCGGCTTGGCGCCCTGGGACACCTTGATCTCGATCATCTTCACCTGCGGATCCGTGGCCCGCTCGGTGAAAGTGTCCGGGTCGAACTCGCCCTCCTCGGTCCGGCACCCGAAGTAGCCGGTACCGAGCTGCCAGATCAGGTCGCCGCCGTTCTCACGGTGGTACGGGGAGATGCTTCCCTCGCCGGTGTCGTGCGCGAAGTTGCCCCGTCTTCGCCCCGAGGTTCATGGCCTGAATCGCCGGCGCGCCGAGCGCGCCGAAGCTCATCGCGGAGATGTTCAGGATCGAGGCCGAGTAGGGCTGCTTGCAGTCGGGGCCGCCGACGGTCGTGCGCATCATGCCCACTGGATCCTCGGCGACCGGGCGCGTGGCGATCGAGTGCGCGATCCATGAGTAGCCCGGCCGGTACACGTCCTTCTCAGTGCCGAACGGCTTCTTGTCCTCCACGTTCTTCGCGCGCCGATAGATCACGGAGCGCTGACGTCGCGATTGAACGGGCGGCCGTCCTCGTCGCTCTCGACGAGGTACTGATGGATCTCGGGGCCCATCCCCTCGAGCAGGAATCGCATGTGGCCGATCACCGGGTAGTTCCGCAGGATGCTGTGCCGCTTCTGGGTCACGTCCCAGAGGCCGAGGAGGGCCAGCGGGACGAAGATCACCTCGAGCCAGAGGAGGCGCCAATGGATGAAACCCATCCCGATGACGACCACCACCGCGGCGATGGTGAACCACCACGCCCTGTGCCCGATCTTCTCCATCAGTCGAAGACCTGGCCGTGCTCGTAGCGCTCGTCGGCGCCGGCGGCCGCGGTCAGCGAGGCGACGTTGTCGCGGGTGAAGAATCCCTCGTAGTGGTGGCAGCGTTCGATGTACTCGGTGATCAGCATCGAGTACGGCGAGCTCTTCGAGAAGATCTGCTTCAGGTTCGGGTCGTCCTTGCACTCGCCCACGACGTCGGCTAGGAAGGGGGTCCCCATCGCCGAGAGCTGGCGGACCACGTAGTCGACGTTCTTCTCCTCCGCCACGTGCCCGTCGATGACCGCGTAGGCCATGTGGTGCATGCGGCGGCCGAAGTTGCGGACGAACTCCTCGGTCGGCATCGGCAGGTTCTCGAACGAGTTCGCGAACGCCGGGGTGTTGTTGGCGGTGAACACCCGCGCCGGCGACTTCTTGTCGTCATCGATGTCGGGGTGGCGGGTCACGTTGGTCGACGAGTTCATCTCGACGATGTTGTAGGCGCCCCAGAAGTAGTAGGGCACCATCGTCAGGTACTCGAGGATCGCGCTCTCGCGGTCGCCGGCCAGGATGCGAGTCGCCATGTGGTCGAGCCCCAGCACCAGGTCCGAGATCCCGTGCTCGGCCTGTAGCGCGGCCGCGCGCTCGAGCTTCTCCTGGTCGTCGGCTTCCAGGCCAAGCGGGTCGCCCAGCTCGAGGGCATCGAGGTCGTCGATGTCGACGTCGACGTACCCCACCCGGTTGTACGTGTAGTCGGAGAGGAACGTAAAGCCGAGGTGCTCACGGCTGTAGAGGCTGTTCCGCGAGTCGCCGTCGTAGACGAAGCGGATGCTCTGCGGCTCCAGCGCCTCGCGCACGGCCGAGAGCGAGTCGGCCGCGTAGATCTCGCCGACGTAGCGGGCGTTCGGCTTGCGGGCGGACAGCGGGTACATCATGTTCCACTGCGTCATCCGGTCCTCGTAGTTCGATTCGAGCGGCTCGAGCACGAACAGGCGCGGGAACTCGGGAGCCGACTGAAGGACGTAGATGTTGTGGGTGGAGCTGACCCGGGCATCGACGAACCGGTACGGGCCCATCGCCGTCAGCTCGGCCAGGTAGTTGATCGCGTCGCCGTTCTGCACCGGACACCACGACCCCCCGCATGTCGCCGACGATGTCGTCGAGGCCGGACTCGCCGCGGCGGTCGTAGATCTTCAGGAGGTACTCGTTGAAGAACGGTGAGTTCTCCTTGTCGCCCATCGGCGTGTAGGTGCTCAGATCCATGACTTCGATTCCTTTCGCATCTCAAAGGGCCTGCTTGATGTCGCGGATGTTTGACTTCACCTGCGCCCACGCTTCGGCGGACTCGCCGCCGAAGACGAGCTTGCTGGTCGTCAGGGCGAAGCCCTTGACCTCTTCCAGGGTGGCCTTGGGCGGCATCGCCAGCGCGCGCGGGTCGGTGACGAAGTCGATGAGCGCGGGGCCCGGGTGCTCGAGCGCCCGCTCGATCGCCGGCCGGATGTCCGCCGCCTGCTCGACCCGCTCGCCGTGGAGGCCGGCGGCGGCGGCGAGCGCCCCCAGGTCCGGGTTCTTGACGTCCGTTCCGAAGGGCTGGTAGCCGGCGACCATCATCTCGGCCCGGACCATGCCCAGGGTCGAGTTGTTGAACACCATCAGCTTCACCGGGACGTCGAGCCCGGAGGCCGTCAGCAGCTCGCCCATCAGCATCGAGAAGCCACCGTCTCCGCAGAGCGCGATCACCTGCCGGTCGGGCGAGCCGATCTTCGCCCCGATCGCCTGCGGCATCGCGTTGGCCATCGACCCGTGGCCGAACGAGGCCAGGATTCGCCGCCCGGCCTTCATCTGCAGGTAGCGCGCGCCCCACACGTTGCACATCCCGGTGTCGACCGTGAACACGGCGTCGGGCTCGGCCAGTTCCGACAGGGCGTCGGCGACCATCTCCGGCCGCAGGCCCTCGCCGGAGCCCTCGTGCTCGACATACGTGCGCAGATCCTTGACCGCCTTGGCGTGCTTCTTGACGGCGTGGTCCAGGAAGGACGAATCCGACCGCGGCTGCAACCTGGGCATCAGCGCCCGCAGGGTCTCGCCGACATCGCCCGGCAAGGCCGAGGTCGATCTTGGCGCGGCGGCCGAGATGAAGCGGCTGATCGTCGACCTGGATGATCTTCGGATCGCCCGGGATGAACGCTCGGTACGGGAAGTCGCTACCGAGCATGAGCATCAGGTCGCAGTTCCCAAGCGCCTCGGTGGCGGCGCCCCAGCCCAGCAGCCCGATCATTCCCACCGCTGCGGCGTTGTCGTGCTCGAGCACGTCCTTGCCGCGGTAGGCGTAGCCCACGGGCGCCTTCAGCGTGTCCGAGAGCTCGAGCACCTCATCCCGCGCCGCTCGCGTGCCCTCGCCGCCGTAGATCGCGACTCGCTTCGCGCCCTCGATCAGGTCTCTCGCAGAGTCCAGCGCCGCCTCCGTCGGGCGAGCCAGGGGACGCTCGGTGACGACGGACTGTTCGAGCAACGGCGCATCCACCTTCGCGGCGGCAATGTCGCCGGGGAGGATCACCATGCCCACGCCCCGGCCGAGGATCGCCGCCTGGAGCGCCAGCTGGGACAGCCGCGGCATCTGGGCGGGCGAGCTGATCGTCTCCACGTAGTTGCAGCATCCGGCGAAGATCCCGATGGGATCGGTCTCCTGGAAGTAGCCGGTGCCGATCTCCGTGCTGGGGATGTGGGTCGCGATCGCGAACACCGGCGAGCCGTTTCGCTGGCAGTCATACAGCCCGTTCAGCAGGTGCACGCTGCCGGGGCCGGAGGATCCGAGCACCCCGGTCGGGCGACCCGAGACCTGAGCGTCGGCGCCGGCCGCGAAGGCACCGGCCTCCTCGTTGCGAACGTGGATGAAGTTGATGTCCGCCGTGTGGCGGCGCATCGCGTCGACGATCGGGTTGGCCGAGTCCCCGACGATCCCGTAGACGTTCCGGATCCCGACCTCGGCCATCTGGTCGACCAGGATCTCGGCGACGGTCTTGCTCATTCGCCCCGTCAGCTCTCGATCTGGGGGTATTCGGGCTGCCACATCGCCGACTGGACGGCGGCGATCGGGTCGTCGATCTCCGCACCGGCCAACCCCGCCTCGACCGCGGCCTCGACGACGGCCACGGCCACGGTCGCCGACACCTCGCGCAGCCGCTCGATGTTGGGGAGCAGCCCCTTGGCGGGGTCGGAGGGCGTCAGCCAGGCCGGCGATCGCGCGGGCGGCGGCCAGGAATAGGGCCTCCGGCATGGTCGATGCCTTCGCGACGATCGTCCCGAGGCCGAGGCCGGGGAACATCAGGGCGTTGTTGGCCTGGCCGATCCGGTAGGTCTGGCCGTTGTACTCCACCGGGCCGAACGGGCTGCCGGTCGCCACCAGTGCCTGGCCGTCGGTCCACTCGATCACGTTTTGAGGCGTCTGCTCCGCGAGCGGCGTCGGGTTCGACATCGGGAGCACGATCGGGCGCGGGCAGTGCTCGTGCATGGAGCGGATCACGTTTTCGCTGAAAGCGCCCGTGACCCCCGACGTGCCGACCAGCATCGTCGGGTGGAGGTGGTCGACGACCTCGGCGAGGCCGAGCGTGCCGTCGTCGCTGCGCCAGTCCGCAACGATCGCTGGGTCCTTGACGTAGGGCAACTGGTAGTCGGCGAGCCCGTCGAGGTCGCTCGTCAACAGGCCGGGGCGATCGAGTAGCCAGATCCGGCCCGCGGCCGCCGCCGGTTCGAGTCCGTCATCGGCCATCGCGTGCGCCAGCAGGTCGGCGATTCCGACCCCCGCCGCTCCGGCGCCGAAGACGACTATCTGCTGGTCGGTGAGCCGGCCACCCGAGACCTTGACGCCCGCGAGCGCGCAGGCGAGGCCAATCGAGGCCGTCCCCTGGATGTCGTCGTCGAAGGTGCGGTGGGTCTCGCCGTAGCGCGCCAGGATCGCGCGTGCCGTCGGCGCCGCGAAGTCCTCCCAGTGAAGGATCGCGTTCGGGAAGCGCTCGCTGGCGGCTGTGACGTAGGCATCGATGAAGCCCTCGTACTCCTCGCCGCGGGCCCGCTGCCGGCGGACGCCGAGATAGCGCGGGTCGGCCAGCAGCTCCGCGCGGTCGGTGCCGGCGTCGAGCCCCACCGCCAGGACGCGACCGGGGTCGATCCCGGCGGCGACCGTATAGACGGCGAGCTTGCCGATCGAGATGTCGATCCCACCAACCCCCCAGTCGCCGATGCCGAGAATCGCCTCCCCGTCCGAGGCGACGATCAGGTCGACGTCGTCGGGACCGAGACCCGTGTGCTCGAGGGCCGCCGGGATTCCGTCGGGATCGTCGATACCCAGGTGGACCCCACGCGGCCGGCGAAACTGCTGGCTGAACTCCTCGATCGCGGTGCCCACGGTCGGCGTGTAGACGATCGGGAGCATCTCGGCCACATGCTCGCCGACGAGTCGGTAGAAGAGGACCTCGTTGTTGTCGTGCAGCTGCGTCAGGAAGACCCAGCGCCTGATGTCCGTGTCGTAGGCGGAGAACTGCTCGTACGAGCGGGCGAGCTGCTCGTCGACGGTCTCCACCGCACTCGGCAGCATTCCCTGGAGGCCGAGCCGGGCGCGCTCGGCCGCGGTGAACGCCGTGCCCCGGTTGAGCTGCGGGTTGTCCAGGACCTCAAGGCCTCGCGCATGCACCTCGATCGACACTCGACCCTTGTCGTCGATGCGCCCGGTAAACGGCTTCGAGCTCACGGCGGGAACCTACAGCGTGCGGGCCGCGTCACCCGGCCCGGTGCGCTCGGCCAGACGGGCCGCGTCCTCGCGGTCGTATTGGGCGTGGAGGCGCGCCTCGTCCCCCATGCCCGGGAAGCGGAGTCGGACTATCACCGCTCCCAGGATGATTGCGACGATCCCCGCGATGTAGGCGCGGTGGTCGCCGTCTAGGAAGGAGCTGCGCGCCCCGGCGATGATCTGCTTCGAGTACTGCGGATACTGCTCCGCGAGCTCGGTCGCGCTGGAGAACGACTTCTGAAGCTGGGCCTGGACGCTGTCGTTGACCTTCTCTCCGTTCGGCGCGCTGGCGATCGCCGCCGAGACCGATGCGGAGTAGCCGGCCGCCAAGACCGCACCGAGGATGGACTGCATGATCGCGCCGCCGAGGTCGCGCTGAAGGTCGCTGGTCCCCGAGGCCATCCCCGCCCGCGAGACCGGGACTGAGCCAGTCAGCGAGTGCGATGCCGGCGTGCCTGCGAAGCCGACGCCGGCGCCGATCAGTAGGTACGCGAGCCCGATGTGCCAGTAGGGACTCGTCTCGACCCAGAGCAGCAGCATCGTCAGGAAGCCGAGGAGACACAGGAGGTAGCCGACCAGAAGCGTGAACCGCGAGCCGCGTGCCTCGATCAGCGTCGCCGAGCGCGGGGCGATCAGGACCATTCCCACAGCGCCCGGCAGGATCGCGGCGCCCGCCTCGAGCGTCGAGTACTCGAGCACGTTCTGGAGGAACTGCTGGCCGATGAACATCGCCCCCATCAGCGTCCCGAAGACGATGATCCCGGCGACCGCCGCGACCCAGAAGATCCTCCGGCGGGCGACGGAGAGGTCGTACAGCGGCGCCGCTACGCGGCGTTGCCGCAGCACGAACGCACCCCCCGCCGCGACCGCGATCAACCCGAGCCCAGCGGCCAGTGCGCCCTCGTTCGGCACCGCGGCGAAGTTGATCGCCAGGACCAGCGCGGCGATCATGACCACCGAGAGGATGCCGCCGAGGTTGTCGACCGGGTCGGTGGTCTCGTTGACGTGGGCGGGCACGAAGCGGAAGGCCAGATAGAGCGCCACCACGGCCAGGGGCAGCGTGATCAGGAAGACCGAGCCCCAGTCGAACTGGGTCAGCATCGCGCCGGCGATCAGCGGCCCCAGCGAGGAGATCGCGGCGCCGAGCCCGGACCACAGCGCGATCGACCTGGTCCGCGCCTGACCCGACCACAGCGCGGTGATCAGGGCCAGCGTGGTCGGGAAGGCGAGCCCGGCCGCGAGGCCGCCGAGCAGTCGGGCGCAGAACAGGATCTCGACCGACGGGGCGAACGCCGCGAGCAGCGAGGCGGGGATCGCGAGGCTGGTGCCGACCAGAAGCAGCAGCTTGCGCCCGTAGCGGTCTCCCACGGCGCCGAGGTAGAGCACCGATGCGGCGAGCCCTAGCGAGTACCCGACCGCGACCAGGTTGAGCTCCGTCTGGCCGGCGTCGAAGGCCTTCCCGATGTCCGGCAGCGCCACGTTGGCGACGGCCAGGTTGAGGTTCGCCACGGCGGCGACGAGGATCAGCGAGCAGAGCACCAATCCCTTGCGTTCCGGAGCGCCTCCTGGCTCCTCGCCCCGTGCGGTCACGGGGCAACCGTATTAGCCCGGCCGGTAGGTGAGCAGCACCACGCCTGAGTCAAAGCGCTTCACGTCGTCGAGCTCGAGTCGGACCGTTCCCCGGTCGCCCAGCACGTGGACGTTGCCCTCGCCCCAGACGATGGGATTCAGGTACACCTCGAACTCGTCGACCAGGCCCTTCTCTGCCAGCGCGTACGCGAATTCGCCGCTTCCGTGCATGAACAGGTCGCCGTCGACCTCATCCTTCACCTTCGGGATCGACTCGGAGATGTCGCCCTCGAGCAGGGTCGCGTTCCAGTCGAGCTCGCCGGTGAGGGTCCTCGACCCGACGTACTTCGGCATCGGGTTGATCATGTCCGCCCACTTGCCGGACTCATTCGGCCAGTACGCGGCCAGCCCCTCGTAGGTTTCGCGGCCGAGCACCAGCCCAGCAGATCTCGCCTGTCGCTCGAACGAGTACTCGGCGTGGTCTCCGCCCGGCTCCACCCACTCGCCGACGGGATCGATCACACCGTCGACGGTCGCCTGCGTTGTCGCGATCAGCTTGCCCATCTCGGATCTCCTTCGGTCGTGGGTTCTCCCTTCGAGAACCACTACCCATGAGACCAGCGGCGCAGCCGCAACTAATCGATCTCGGGGCGATTGGATTTAGACCGGCGACGACTACCGCTCTTCGTCCGCGAGGATTTCCGGCCCACCGTAATGTCCCGCCGGTGAGCGACGCGACGCAGGGAGCAAGGACGGTCGTGCTGATCGGAGACGGCGATCTCAGCGACGAGGTTGCGACCGCGCTCGAATCCCACGGCAGGCGAATCGACCGCCTCGAGCGCCCGGACGAAAACGAGATCCGCAAGGCGGTCGAGGGTGAGTCGGTGGACTCGGTGGTCGTGGTTGGGCGCGAGGACGCGTACGTCGTGCGGATGGCATTGATCGTTCGCTCGGCGTCTGAGGAGTTGCCGCTGGTCCTGACGATCTTCGACCAGACAATGGCCGAGCAGATCGCCGCCGACCTTCCAAACACGCACGTCACCTCGCTTGCCGACATCGTCGCGCCTTCGCTGGCGGGGCCCTGCATCGATGGTCGCGCCACCGCCGTCACCTTCGCGGACGAAACCCCGGCCCTCCTGGTTGAGAACGAGCGCGAGCTCACCGAGGAACCCGTTCCGCAGCTCAAGGCCCACCGGATCGAAGCGCTCGCGCGGGCGCTATTCACCCCGTACGACAAGAGCGCGGGGCTGCTGCTCTACGGCGCTATCGGCCTCGTCGCGGTCTTCCTGATTGAGACGATCACGGCCATGCCCGTACTCGACAACTCCTTCGTCGACGCCTTCTACGGCTCCGCCAAGACCCTTGTCACCGTCGATCCCAATCTCGACGTCGACGATGGGCCCGGCTGGTACAAGGTCTTCACCTCCGCCACGATGCTCATCGCGCTGGTCTTCGCTGCCAGCTTCACGGCGGGGCTCGTCAACCGAGTGGTCGAGCGCCGTCTCACAGGCCTGATCGGAAAACGCGCCGTCCCACGCCGCGATCACGTGGTAGTCGTTGGGCTCGGCGAGGTCGGAATGCGCCTATGCGTTCTGCTTCGGAGCTGTGGCGTACCGGTGGTCGCGGTGGAGAAGGAGAAGGAGGGCCGCCACATCGGTGTGGCCCACGAACTCGGCCTGCCGATCGTCGTCGGGCGCGGCTCGGACCCCTCGCTGATGAGACGGCTGTCGCTACACCGCGCTCGCGCGGTCGCCGTCGTGACCGGCAATGACCTCGACAACATCTCTACCTCGATGGCGGCCCGCGGCATCGAGGAGGACATCCGCGTCGTCATGCGGGTCGGCGATGGCGACGTCGCCAACGAGACCCGCTCGCTCCTCGCCCTCGGCGTCATCCGCGACGTGCACCGCATCGCCGCGGTCATGATCGCCTCGATGGCGACCGGCGACAGAGACGTTGAGAGCGTGGTCTGCCTCGACGACGACGCCCACCTCAGGTATGAGGATGGGCGGCTGGAGCGGGCAGAGATTCAAACGCTCGCGGAATAGCCCTCCCACGAGGCGCGGAGTTCGCCCTGGACGAATGGCGACTGCTTCGTGCGTAGCTGTCGCCTGTGCCTCGTGCGGGGCTTACGCGGTGCGCTGCGTCCAGAGACTTACCGCCGCAGAAGCACCTTGCCTGACGCCGGCGGGGGCACCGGCAGCCCTTGCGCGCCACACCAGCGCACCAGATCCCGCCTGGCTGCCTCATCTGGCGAGACCGGGAGTCCCCTCCCTGCACCCGGCGCGGCGCGGCCGCCTCGCGTGTCGGAGCCGTCGGCCGCCTGCTCGCCTTCGTCCTGCATCCTTCGTGCCTCCTTGCGCGTCGTCGTGCGATTCGTTCGCTCCCAGACCCCTACCCGGTTTCTGAGGCCGAACACGCTCGGGGAAGGCCCGGCCACACACGCCACGGGCGTTAGGGATTCGGTGCGGCCCGCGAGGGTGGTAGCTCAGGCCCCTGGCTTATCCCCGTCGTGGTCACTGGTGTCTTTATCGGGCAGGTAACCCTGTCCGTCTCAACTCCCGCAGCGTGTTGGCCTGCCCTGTTCTGGCGGATCGCGGGATGCTGCGGGGGCGATGTCGCAGGAGAACGTGGAGGCCTTCGAGCTTTTCTTGGCGACATGGAGCCGAGGGCCATGGACCCTGGAGGCATGGCAACGAGGATCCACAAGCGACCTTTCGACCCCCAGTCGGTACTAGCGACTTCTCATTAGTCGGTTCTCAGGAGTCGCCCTCCGGCTGAGGTTGAAGCTTCAGGGTGACGCTGTCGTTGGTGTATTTTCTTGGCGCGTTCCGATGTCCAGAACGGGGACAGAAGGGATGGGGAAGATGGGGCCAAGGGTGATCAATGGGGTGAAATCCGCCCGCGCGCGTGCAGCCGGCGCTCGGATAAGAACGAACGCGCTCTATTGCATCGAGCGACGACGAGCGCGGTTGTTGAGCGGCGCCGGGCGCTTCCAGCGCCCGAGGAGTCGCTATGAGGATCTGTGGTTGGCGGTGGCCCTGGGAGAGGCCGAGCGGCGCTGCCTGGCGTCCACGGACGCCCCGGCGACCCCCCGAGATCGATCGCGTGATCATCGCAGGGGTCGAGCTTCGGATCGCGGAGGGGCAGCTGTCAATGGAGAGGGCTGCGAGGTGGCTTTCCCCATCGGCAAGGTGTAGAGCAAACGAGCGGGGAATACGGCGCCTCCAGGAGATCGCCCTTGCGGTGCAGGCGGAGATCGCAGCCGGGGAGCTGGACCCCTGGGCTGCGCCTGTTGCCGGCGAATGACGGCCGAATGCTGTACCTCCCTCACCAGGGAGGGATCTCGCTGCAAGAATCGCGCCGGCCCGGATGGACTCTGCGCGATTCACGCCCGCATCGCAGAGAAGGTCACGACCTCCGTGTTCGTCGAGCCGGACATCCCGGCCTTCGCCGGTCGTCAAGAGCCGACGCCTGGAGCGCAGCTGGTCGCGATGCTCACCCCACGAGGGCGGCCCCGCACCGACGCTCGCCTCAGCGTCACGTCGGCCGGCGTCCGCGCTTCGCTGGGCCGGTTCAGCACGCGCTTGCGTCAAACCGCCGACGCCACGGTGCGCCGCGGCGGTCAGGCCTTGAGCGGGGCGCTCCATCGCGGAGCAGTGGCTTGGAAACGCCGCCCCCGCTCCGAGCGCGCCGGCGCATCGACGAGGTGGGCCGCCGCAGCGTCCGTGAGCCTGATCGGGGCCGCTGCCCTGATCTGGAGTGGCCTGTCCGTCGAAACCGGGCACGGGCCGCTCGGCGTCGTTGTCCCACCTGATGCTGCGTCCGGCTGGCCGGACACCGCGGACGACGAGGGCAAGGCCTCGAAGACACCACGACCACGATCAGCATCACCCCGGGAGGTTCCGCGAACGGGGGAGGCGGACTCGACCGGGAGGCTGGTAGCCGCAGGCACATCGGGGAGCCCAGCGCTCGACGGGGAGCCGACGTCGACTCCCGTCCCCCCGCCTGTCCCAGCTCCCACCCCGGAGCCCCGGCTCCCGCGCCGCCCGTCCCGAATCCCGAGCCTGTGCCGGCGGATCCCAATCCGGCACCGCCCGGGGGCTTGCCGGGCACAGTGGGCGGCCTGATCGAGGATGTCGCGACTGCCGCGGACGAAGTGCTTCCTGGAGTCCGGTAGAGCTCTGCCAGGCAGCTTCGAGGGCACCGCGGCTTCCTGCCTCGTTCTCATCGGGGCGACTGGATTTGAACCAGCGACCTTTCGACCCCCAGTCGAATGCGCTACCAGACTGCGCCACGCCCCGGCGCGGGAGCGATTCTAGGCTAGGCGCGATCGAACGGACAAGCGGGCGACGAGACTCGAACTCGCTTCCTTCAGCTTGGAAGGGTGACGTGCAACCAGTTACACCTCGCCCGCGGGTGACCCGCGATTATAGGTTTCGCTCGTGGCCCGGTTGATGCGCTCACTAACGGTGGTCCTGCTTACAGGCGGGGCGATGGCCCTTGCCGGCATCGGCCCGGCGGGGGAAGACACGACCCGGGCGGGCACCCACCGCCTGGAGAGCCAGTGGCGGCCGGACTTCCAGGCCGCCCGCCACTACGCCAACGACCGCTCGGGCGAAGTCCGGTTCATGATCATCGATCCGTTCGGCCGCGCGGACCGGCTGCACCAGGGCGCCAGCGCCCCCATGGCGAGTCTCTTCAAGGCGCTCCTGCTGGCGACCTACCTGAGCCAGGGCGATGTCCGCGACCGCTCGCTGCGCGACTGGGAGAAGGACCTGCTCGGCCCGATGATCAAGCGCTCCGACAACGAGTCCGCCACCCGGGTCCGCGACATGCTGGGCGCGGGGAAGATCAAGCGCATGGCCCGCAGGGCGCACATGCAGGACTTCTCCTACCACCCGGTCTGGGGTCTCAGCCGATCGAGTCCACGGGACCAGGCGAACTTCTTCCTCAAGCTCGAGCGCTACCTCCCGGAGCGCCACGAGGGCTACGCCAAGTACCTGCTCGCGCACATCGTGAAGTCCCAGCGCTGGGGTGTCGGCAAGGTGCGGCCGAAGGGATGGCGCCTCTACTTCAAGGGCGGCTGGGGAAGCGGCAGCGGCTCCGTGAACCACCAGACGCGCGCTGTACGAGCGCGGCGGATGCCGGGTGGCGCTGTCCGTGATGACGGAGAACAACCCGAGCCACGGGTATGGGAGCGAGTCGATCGAGGGAGTCACCCGCCGGCTGCTGCACGGCTTCGGCGGCGTCTCGTGCCAGGGACACGAGATCCGGCGGCGGGCCCACGCCCGCGGGCTCTCCTTCGTCCGGGAGCCTGAGCCCTAGCGGCTATCCGCGGCGGAGGCCGAAGTCCGTGGTGAAGTAACCACGGTCGCCCCGGCTGGCGTACCCGACGCCCATCTCCTTGAAGGTGCCGCTCAGGATCCCCGCGCGATGCGCGGACGAGTTCATCCAGGAGTTGACGATCGAGCGGGGGCTCCCCCGGCCGTCCTCGCCGGAGGCGATGTTCTCGCCGTAGGCCCAGCGGGTCAGGCCGCCGACGATGTAGTTGACGCTCTGCAGGCGGCCGAGCAGCGAACGCTCGCCGGGACACTGGTGCGAGAAGCAGCTTTTCTTGGCCATCACGTCGGAGTGCTTGTCAGCGGCGTCCGACAAGCGGCCGTCGCTGGAGAAGTCGCCTCGGCCGCGCTGATTGCGCTCCTTGTTGACCAGGCAGCTGATGGCCTGCTTGGCCTCCTTGTCGTTCAGGTCCTCGGGCTTTGCATGGGAGTACTTGCAGCCTGCCTGGGCGTCAGCCGGGTTCACGCCGCCCAGGAGCATGAGGGCCGCGCAGGCACCGGCCACCAGAAGGACGACGAACGTGGGGACGTCTCGGAGCGCATTGGGCATCGCACCTCTGCATCGGCGGTCCGTCTTCAGGCGCGAGGGAGAACCAACAAACGTCCAGGCCGGAAGAGGGCCCCTCGCGAGGGCGGGCGGAACTACCCGCGGCGCAGGCCGAAGTCCACGGTGTAATAGGCATGGCTGCCGCCGTCGTTTTCCTCGTACCCGACCCCCATCTCCCTGAATGTGCCGCTCAGAATGGCCGAACGGTGCCCGCTCGCGTTCATCCAAGAGCTGACGATCTTCCGGGGGCTGCCCCGCTCTCCACGGCCGTGGGCGATGTTCTCGCCATAGGCATACTCGCGCAGACCGGGCTCGATGTAGTTGACGTTCTGCAGGCGGCCAAGAAGTGAGCGCTCGCCCGAGCACTGGTGGGCGAAGCAGTGCTTCTTCGCCATCGTGCCGGAGTGCCGGTTCGCGGCCTCGGTCAGGCGACCGTCGTTGGAGTAGTTGCCCCTGCCGTTTCGGTCGCGCTCCTTGTTGATCAGGCAGCTGATGGACTTCCTGGCCTCCTTGCCGGTCAGCTGATGCGGGTTCGCGTGGGAGTACCTGCATCCCGCCTCCGCGCTGGCCGGGCTGAGGCCCGCGAGAAGGGCCAGCAGCGCGCAGGCTCCAGCGAGCAGCAGGACAAATACGGGCGCGTTGTTGTGACGAAGAGGGTGGGGCATCTCAGAAGTCGCGTCGGCGGTACCCACAGGCCCGCAAGCGCAATCAAAAAACGTTCAGCCTAGGTGCGGCGGGCGAACACCACCGTGAATGTGATCTCGGTTCCCGCGTCGCAGCCGGATGCGGGAACTTGATCACGCGCCGCGGCGGAACCGAAGTCCCGGAAGCGATGGTCGCGGATGTTCCCCCGCGCGAAATTGTTCTGGAGCCAGGTGCTGAGCATCGCCTTGGGCGTCTCGCCGCAGCCGATGTTCTCGCCGAAGCTCCACCGCTTCGCGCCCTCGAAGTAGCCGCTGTTTCGGATCCGCCGCTCCAGCTTCGGCTCGCCCTGGCACTGGTGGGCCCAGCAGTTCTCCTCGAACATGGCCCGACTGTGCTTCGAGGCCACGCTTCTCAGCTTGCCGTTGCTGTCCAGCTTGCGATGATCGCGCGACTTTCGGTCCTTGTTGATCAGGCAGCGGACCGCCCCGGAGAGCTGGTCGGCCGTCGCATCGTCGATGCCAGAGTTGGCGTGGGCGCACGGCGCCGCACCCGCCACGGACACGCCCGGCCCCCAGCCGGCCAGGGCAGCCAGCAAGACGGCAGCGCCGAGCAGCCCGCCCGCTCGGCTTCGACGGCGCCCCGCGCCATTTATCTGCGTCGTGTCGGAAAGCATCTCTCGTACAAACAGTAGCCACCGTCAAATGTTCCGGTCAACGGGGGAGCCGGGATTCGAACCCGGATTCACGGTTTTGGAGACCGTGCGTGTAGCCATTGACTCACTCCCCCGGCGAAGCGGCGACCATGGTAGATGCTCTCCCTGCCGCGCCTACCGCTTCGGGCCCACGAACTCATCGAGCATCTGTGTGCACGCCTTGCGGTAGACGGCGATGTCGAACGCCGACGGCTGCGTCCAGTGGATGGAGAGGGCATCGAGGCTGGCGCAGTAGATCCGTCTGATGTCCTGGGAGAGGTTCTTGAAGTGATACCTGACGCTGGCGACTCCCCGGTCGTCGGCGACCACCCTGCAACCGTCGCTGTGGATCAGGCCGCGCACCAGGCCTCGGTGATGTCGCGACACGAGCTCTGATTGCCACGAGGCCAGATGGATGGACCGCGAATGCTTGCGTCCCGGCCCATGCTGTGGGAACAGGCACGGCCAATGATTCCAATACATGACGACCGTGACTGCGCGGGATTGGGTCTGACCAATCCACGCGTGCTTAGTGGGGCAAACCGCCTCCATGGCTCCCGCGCACTTCGCGACGACCTTCGGGTAGGCACCGTCGAGCGTGATCCTCAGTGCGTACGTCCTCGGGCAGCCGAAATGCATCCGTCGCCCAGGTACATCCCCAACAGATACGCATACTGGTGCTCGGATTCGCCGAGGCCTGCCCCCGAGCAGACCGGGCACGCGGGGCGGCGCCCTGCCCTGAGTTGCCCTGGGATCCGTCCGCAGCGCCAGTCATGGATCGTGCTCCGCGGGATCCCGAGCCGCCGAGACACCTCGCAGTCGTTGTGCCCGTCGGCCACCAGTCGCAACGCGGCCGTCAGCTCGCTCGTCGGTCGTGTCATGGGAACGTATGTTCCCATGACGACCGGACATCGCGGAGCCTAGACTCTGCCGCCCAGCGGGCGTGGTGCAACTGGTTGACACGCCGTCTTTAGGTGGCGGTGCTCGAGAGAGCATGGGGGTTCGAGTCCCCCCGCCCGCACTCGACCCGCCCGGGCCCGCTGGCCGCACCCGACGGAGCAGGCAGCGGGTGAGGGCTACAAGGAGCCTTAACCTGGAACCGCCGCGCGCTGCCGCACGAGGTCTTAGACTGCCCAATCGATGGAAGCGACTGCGGTGCGCGACGGGTACGAGCTCTGGCGGCCCAACCGCGAGAAGGCATCTTGCAAGTCCATGAAGGCGATCGTCGCCCTCGTGCTGCTGGTCTCCGCGGCGCTGGTGATCATCGTGACTCTGGGCGGCTGGGAGCGCCTGCAGAGCTCCAGCGTGGCGATGATGTCCCTGATCTACGCCGGCATGTACATCCTGTTCGCGGTGTTGATCATGAACTGGAACCGCGGCCTGCTGCCGGTGGCCGCCTCCCTGGCGATCATCCTCGCGATCTTCGCCGCGATCGCCGCACCCGCATGGTTCGAGCGCTCCAAGGACGGCCTGTCCTCCCCGGCGCTGCCGGAGGACCTGCTCGGCCTGCTGACCCTCATCCTGGTGCCGGTCCAGCTGCTGCTCATCGTCGTCTCCCTGGTCGCGTTCAACCAGGAGTGGCACGTCGAGGAGGAGCGCCCGATCGGCGGCACGCCCCTCGCCGGCGAGGGAACCGCTCCTCCCCCGTCCGCCGCGACACCTCCGCCCCAGCCCGCCTAGGGCCTAGAACAGGCTCTCTTGCTCCTCGCGGGGCTCGATCAGGTGCGGACCGTCCTCGCGCACGTTGTTGACGTAGTCGCCCACCTCGCGTGTGACCAGCAACTCCTCCGGCGCGGGCGCCAGCAGCGCGCGGAGGTCACCGGCCTCGGCGTCCGGGTCCAGCCACCCCGCCTCGGCGTCCGCGCTGAGGACGACCGGCATCCGGTCATGGATCGGACGGATCAGCTCGTTCGGCTGGGTCGTGACGATCGTGCACGAGTGCAGGACGCCTTCCCCTTCCCGGTCCGGGAGAGCCGCCCACAGCCCGGCGAATGCGAACAGGCGGCCGTCGGCCAGGCTGATCCAGACCGGGCGCTTGCCGCGCTCGTCGGTGAGCCACTCGTAGAAGCCATCGGCCGGGATGAGACAGCGGCGCTCGGCGAAGGACTCCCGGAACGCCGGCTGGCTCTCCACGGTCTCCGCCCGCGCGTTGATGAGCGGCCTGCCTCCCCCCTTCTCGGCCCAGCGTCCCGGGACCAGGCCCCAGCGCAGCGTGCCGAGGTCGTTCACCCCGTCGTCTGCGCGCCGGACCGCGAGGACCGGGTCGGTGGGCGCGATGTTGAACCTCGGCTCCTCGTCGGCGGTGGTGCCCTCACGCAGGTTGAAGCGCCGGCTGAGAAGGTCGGCGTCGGGGCTCGAAAGGCTGTAGCGGCCACACATGCCAGGAGGAGGCTAGTGCCGCTCGTGGCGGGTCTCCTCGCGGCGCTGGCACTCGCCGGGTGCGGGGAGTCCGACGGCCCCGAGCGCCCGAACGTCATCGTCGTCATGACCGACGACCAGGCGATGAACTCATACACCCGGCGCGCGATGCCGAATACGTTCGAGCTGCTCGACCGGGGCACGCGGTTCACGGACTTCGACTCGATGCCGCCGCTGTGCTGCCCCGCGCGGGCGACCTTCCTGACCGGGCAGTACCCGCACAACAATGGCGTCGCTCAGAACGACTACTCACAGCTCAAGGACCCCGAGAGCACGCTGGCCTCGTGGCTGAACGAGAGCGGATACAACGTCGGCCTCAGCGGCAAGTTCATGAACCTTTACTTCGCGGAGGAGCCCGCCCCCGGGTTCGACCACTGGTGGGAGCTTCGCTCGAACCCCGGCTACTACGGGTATCAGGTGCTCGACGGCGACGAGATCCAGCGGCCCGGGATCGACCCCGAGGACTACTCCACCCTCGGCGTGACCCGGAATGCGGTGGATTTCATCGACGCCGCCGCGGAAAAGGACGATCCCTTCTTCCTCTGGGCCTCCTATTTCGCGCCCCATGCCTTCAACAACCCCAGCGACCCCGTCTGCAACGAGCGGGCGGCGCAGGTGCTGCCGGAGGACTGGGAGCTCTTCCGCGACGCCCCGGTGAGGTTCGGAGCCGCGTTCAACGAGCGCGACATCTCCGACAAGCCGCCCCCTTCGCGCGTCTTCCTGCCGCTCGCCGACTATCAGATCAGCAAGATGAGGGAGGACATCCGTTGTGCCATGGCCGCGGTGCACCGGGTGGACGTCGGCGTCGGCGAGATCCTCCATCACCTCGAGCAGGCGGGTGTCGAGGACGAGACCGCGATCATCTTCCTCTCCGACAACGGCTACTTCTTCGGCGAGCACCGCCGGCCGAACGACAAGGCGGCGCCCTACGAGGCGGCACTGGACGTCCCGATGGGGGCGATGATCCCGCCGGACGTCCTCGGCGACGAGCCGGTGCCCGACGTCTCCAAACCAACCGGAACGCTCGACCTCGCCCCGACCATCCTCGACCTTGCGGGGGCAGAGCCGTGCGTCGACGACGAGTGCCGGACCATGGACGGGCGCTCGCTGCTGGGCCTCATGCGCGGGGATGACCCCACGTGGCCGCGCGATCGCGTCCGCCTGTCCGAGCTCGGGAAGGACTGCGGCACGTACGCGTCCGTCGAGCGCGGCGAGTGGAGGTACAGCGAGTGGTACGACGACGGGATTCCCCCCGACTGCGGCGTGATCGGGACCGAGCTCTACGACCTCGGCGAGGATCCGCATCAGCTCGACAACCTGCTCGGCATCCCGGCGACCGCCTCGAAGGCGGACGTCAAGGCCCAGCAGGAGCGGATGAGCGCCCTGCTGGCCCGCATGCAGGAGTGCAACGGCGTCGCCGGGCGCGACGAGACCGAGAACCCGTGCTGAGCATCGTCAGAATGGGGGCACAAGCGGCGGTGCTGCAATTGGTTGACAGGGCGGTCTCAAAAGCCGCTGCCCGAAAGGGCATTGTGGGTTCGAGTCCCACCCGCCGCATCCAGAGGGACCATTGAGCGACGCGAGCATGGAAGTAATCGAGGAGCTGTGCTCGTTCGAGCGCAGGCTTACCGGAACCGACGCCGAGCGTCGCGCGGCCAACCGTCTCACCGAGCGCATCCGCGAGTCCGGGCGCCACGCGGACATCGAGCCCACCTACGTTCACCCCCAGTTCGGCCTCGTGCACGCCGCCCACTGCGCCCTCGGCGTGGCGGGAAGCCTCATCGCGATCGCGCTCCCCGCGCTGGGCTTCGGCCTGGTGCTCGCGGCCGCCACCTCGATGTACCTCGATCTGAACTACCGCTTCTACCTGCTCCGCCGCCTCTTCTTCCGCCGCGCCTCGCAGAACGTGGTGTCCCGCGGGAAGCGGCCCGGCCTTCCGGCGCGGGTGGTACTAACCGCGCACATCGACGCCGCGAAGACCGGCCTCGTGTTCGCGGAGAAGCGGGCCCGGCGAAACGCGAAGCTGGCGACCGGCAACGGCTGGTTCGGGCCGTTCCGGCTCCTGTTCTGGTCGCTCGCGCTGCTCCTGCCGGCCCTCGGCGCCCGCATGGCCGGTGTGGAGTCCGATGCGATCGCCGTCGTCCAGTTGCCCCCCACTCTCGTCCTCCTCGTGGGCACCTTCCTCCTCCTGGACATCGAGATGTCGGCCGTCGTGCCCGGAGCCAGCGACAACGCCTCGGGCGTGGCGACCGCTCTAGCGGCCGCCGCCGAGCTGGACGCGGAGGGGCCCGAGCACCTCGACGTCTGGGTGGTGCTTCCGGGCGCCGAGGAGTGCCTCCAGGAGGGCATGCGCTCGTTCGTGCGGCGCCATCGCAAGCGCCTGGCCGAGAAGCCCAC
The DNA here is from genome assembly GCA_963776045.1 of uncultured Solirubrobacterales bacterium. Lineage (GTDB taxonomy): Bacteria > Actinomycetota > Thermoleophilia > Solirubrobacterales > 70-9 > JBDTSW01. Next base: position 229,641 of record CAVZLE010000003.1, read on the forward strand.
GTATTTCCTCAACCTCGACACCGTCGGCAACGGTGACGTCCGCTTCAACCCCGGCGGCGGGTGGGTCGTCACCTACCCGGCGGACCCGCTGCTGTTCGAGCTCGCCATGGCGATCGCGCAAGCCGACGACGAGGGCGAGGGCCGCTACGGCGCCAAGCCGCTCGCGCTTGGCGTGGCCGGTGACGAGATGCCGCCTCGGCTCGCCGGCTTCCCGTCGCTCGCGATCGCGTGCACAGACGACGACGGGTACGCGCCCGGCTACCACCTGCCCACCGACACGCCGGACGCCGTCGACCCGGCGGCCCTCGAGCGCGCGCTGGGGTTCACCCTCGAGCTGATCCGCCAGCTCGACCGGGATGTCGGCCGGCGCCAGCGCTCGGGCACCCGCGGGGACTAGGCTCCGCGCGGATGAGCCCCGAGAAGCTCTGGGAGCCGACCGCCGAGCGCATCGACCGCTCGGCGATGACCAGGTACATGCGCTGGCTCGAGCGCGAGCGCGGGCTCAGCCTGAACTCCTACGAGGCGCTCTGGGAGTGGTCGGTGACTGAGGTCGAGGACTTCTGGGCCTCGATCTGGGAGTTCTTCGACGTCCGCTCGGAGCCGTACGAACAGGTACTGGCCGAGCGCATCATGCCCGGCGCCCGCTGGTTCGAGGGGGCCGAGCTGAACTACGCGGAGCACGTCTTTCGCGACCGCGACCCGGATGCCCTGGCCGTGCAGCATGCCTCCGAGCTTCACGATCTCACCGAGCTCCGGTGGGGCGAGCTTCAGGACCGGGTGGCGGCCGTGGCCGGCGGGCTCCGCGACCTGGGTGTCGAGCGCGGGGACCGCGTGGTCGCCTACCTGCCGAACGGCCCCGAGGCGCTGATCGCCTTCCTCGCCACCGCCTCGGTCGGAGCCGTGTGGTCGAGCTGCTCGCCCGACTTCGGCGCCAGCTCGGTGGTCGACCGCTTTGCGCAGATCAAGCCCAAGGTCCTCCTGACCGTCGACGGCTACCGCTACGGAGGCAAGGACTTCGACCGCCTGGACGTCGTCGCAGGCCTCCAGTCGCAGATGCCCAGCCTGGAGCGGACGGTGCTCGTTCCCTACCTGGACCCCAGCGCCGACCCCGGCCGCCTGAGCGAGGCGATCACCTGGCAGGACCTCCAGGATCGGGGCGCCGGAGCGGTGCTCGAGTTCGAGCGCGTTCCGTTCGACCATCCGCTCTGGGTCCTCTACTCGTCGGGCACCACCGGGCTTCCGAAGGCCATCGTGCAGGGCCAGGGCGGGATCCTGCTGGAGCACCTCAAGAAGCTCAATCTCCACGTGGACGCCCAGGAGGGCGACCGCATCTTCTGGTTCACCACGACCGGCTGGATGATGTGGAACTTCCTGGTCTCGGCGCTCCTCTCCCCCGCCTCGATCGTGCTCTACGACGGCAGCCCGGGCCACCCGGACATGGGCGTGCTCTGGGATCTGGCCGACCGGGCCGGGGTCACCTGCTTCGGCACCGGGGCCAGCTACATCGCGGCGTGCATGAAGGCCGGCACCGAGCCGGGTGCGGGGCGCGACCTGTCGGCGCTCACGGCGATCGGATCCACGGGCTCTCCCCTCTCGCCGGAGGGCTTCGAGTGGATCTACGAGCACGTCGGAGAGGACACCTGGCTGTTCTCCACCTCGGGCGGGACCGATGTCTGCACCGCCTTCGTCGGCGGAGTCCCCCTGCTCCCGGTCTATCGCGGCGAGCTGCAGGCGCGGGCCCTCGGCGCCAAGGTCGAATCGTGGGATGAGGACGGCCACCCGCTGATCGGGGAGGTGGGCGAGCTGGTCATCACCGAGCCGATGCCGTCGATGCCGATCTACTTCTGGGGAGACGAGGACGGCTCGAGGCTGCGCGAGGCCTACTTCGAGCACTACCCCGGCGTGTGGCGCCACGGCGACTGGATCGAGATCACCGACCGTGGCACCGCGATCATCTACGGCCGATCCGACTCGACGATCAACCGCCAGGGCGTACGGATGGGGACGAGCGAGATCTACCGCGCCGTGCAGGCCGTGCCGGAGGTGCTCGACGCCCTCGTCGTGGACATCCCGAAGCCCGGGACCGAGGGCTGGATGCCGCTCTTCGTGGTCCTGCGCGAGGGCGAGGAGCTCAGCGACGAGCTCGTGGCCTCGATCCGGCGCTCCATCAGGGAGACCTGCTCGCCTCGGCACGTGCCCGACGAGCTCTTCGCGATCTCGGAGGTGCCCCGCACGCTGTCGGGCAAGGTGCTGGAGGTGCCCGTCAAGCGCATCCTCACCGGGACGCCCGCGGAGAAGGCGGCCAGCCGCGATTCCCTCGCGAACCCGGCGGCGCTGGACTGGTTCGTCGAGTTCGCCAAGCGAACCTAAAGGGGGTCAGGCACCCCTTAGATTGGCCCGGGCGGGCCTACTCCCGCTCGAACGCCCCGATGTCGGCCGGATCCGAGCGCGTGACGCCGCGCTGATCCTTCTCGGGGCCGCCCGGCGCCTGGTCGATGGCCGGGCTGCCCGCCTTCAGCTTGACCGTCTGGGTGGGCCCGCCGTTGTCGGCGAGCACCCCGATTAGCGGCTCGTCCTCGACGATGTCCTCGACGTGGTCGAAGAACGGGCAGTCCTGCTCGGTGCGTCACGAGGTTGTCGCCGGCACTCGCGATCCCGACCGGCGCCGGCGCGTCGCAGTCCTGGAATGCCCCGCCCGTGGTCCGGTTGCGCGCGAGCAGGGATCCGATCGCCCCGACCACGTCGTCGCCGCCGTCGGCGAAGATCCCGCCGCCTCCGTGCGGACCGGCGTCGTCGGCGTCGGCGCGATTGCGGGCGATCGTCACGCACTCGAGGGACGTGCCCGAGTCCGGGGCGCCAGTAGAGGCCGCCGCCGGAGCCGCCGGCCGTGTTGTCGGCCACGGTCGAGTTGCTGAGGAGGAGGCTGCCGCCGTTCCAGACGCCGCCGCCCTCCTCGGAGGTCATGTTGCCCGAGACAGTCGAGTCGGCGAGCAGGCTGCCGACCTGCTCGGACTGGCTGAACACGCCGCCGCCCTCGTCGCGCCTCGTTGCCCGACGAGCGTGCTCTTCGCGATCTCGAAGCGCGCGCTCTCGTTGACGAAGATCCCGCCGCCCTCTCCGCTCGAGTCGTTCCCGCTCACCTTCGAACGGCGCATCAGCAGCCGGCCGTCGCGTGATGAAGATGCCGCCGCCGACGTCTGCCGCGTGGCTGTTCTTGATGCGCGAGCGAACGAGCGTGACGGTGCCGTCCACTGAGAGCGCGCCCCCGGCTTGACCGGTCGAGTTCGCCTCGCCGTCGCGGAGCTGGATCCGCTTCAGCGTGCCCGCCCCGACCAGTTCGATGACCCGGTCCTCGGCGCCCGTGCCGTCGATCGTGGCAACGCCCTTGCCGGGGTGGGCGATCGTGATCAGGTTGCCCAGCCCGGAGTCGATGTCGAGGTCGCCCTCCTCGGCCTCACCGGGGCCGACCCCGATCTCACGGGTGAGGTTGTACGGCCTTGCGGCTGGGGAGCTTCACGCGGTCATCGCCGGGCAAGGTGTTGGCCGCCATGACAGCCTCGCGAAGCGTGCAATCGCCCGGGGTGCAGGCGCCCGGGACATGATCGCTCCGCGTCGTCGCCTCGAACGTGTCGGCCGAGGCCAATGTCGGGCCCAGGAGCGCCAACGCCACGGCCATCCCCGCGATCGCTGATGTCTGGCGTGTTGGCATGCGATCGAAGGTACTCCTGCCCGGCACGCCGCGCACAACACCAAGGGGTGAATCCGCCGCCCCCCGAGCTCGAGCGAGAACTGGGTGTATGGTCGTCAAATGCGGATCGGCGGGGTCGACAAGGGCGGCGCAGCTGGAGTTCGCGCCTTGGCCGCAGGGGCCGCCTGCGCGACTGCTCTCGCAGCGGGCTGCCTGCTCGCCGGCCCGGCGGAGGCCGGCACCATCGGCCGCACGGGCCCGGCTCCCACCGACATCGTCCTCGCGCTCGACGAGTCGGGCAGCGTCAGCGATGCTCGAGTTCGACGCTGAGCAGGCCCTCGCCCTCGGGATCGTCAACGGGCTCGACGACCAGATCCTTGCCGGCGGAAACCCCGGCTCCGGCAGCGTCGGCATCGTTCTCCATGGCACCAACGCCCGGGTCCCCCGGACGCTCACGGGAAACCGGCAGACCGTCATCAACTCGATCAACGGGCTGACCGCCATGACGGGCGGCTATAGCTGCGTCGCCTGCGGCATCAACCTCGCGACGACGCTGCTCAACGGGAAGCCTGCGGACCACCGCAAGCTCGTGGTCGTGCTCGCCGACCAGGACAACACGAACCCCACCAACCAAACCCCCGACCCCACGGGCCTCGCCAACAGCGTGGCGGCCTCGAACACGGCGGGGGTCGAGCGCATCTCCCTGGGCGTGGACCAGGCCTCCTCGTCCCAGACCCAGCAGATCGCGTCAGGTCCGCCCTTCGCCTTCTCCGGATTCTTCAGCTACGAAGCCCCCACGCTGATCTCCGACGTAACGCCGCCAATGCTCGAGCTCATCCACGGCTACCTCGCCGACGCGATGATCCGCAAACACGAGGCCCCGGCGTTCGTGGGCGAGGACGAGTACGCGTGGGAGCCCAAGGAGCAGGCGGTCACGAGAACCCTTGCCCCCGGCGACGAGGCCAAGTTCGGCCTCCGCATCCAAAACGACGCGCTCGCCGCCTCCGCCGATTCGATCGCCGTCGATGGGCCGAACCCGGTCCCCGCGCTCAAAGTCCGCTACCTGAGGGGGAATCAGAACGTGACCGGGGCTGTGGTCAACGACAACTACACCATCGAGGGCGCTCCAGCAGGGGAAGTTCAAGAAGCTGCAGCTCGTCGTGAAGGCCAAGGGGAGCGCGGACGCCGGCAACTACAGGCTCGTCACGACGGCGCGCTCAATCCACTCGCACGTGAGCCTCGTCGACGAAGTCGGCTCCAGGATCAGAATCCGGTAGCCGGTCAGTCCTGCGCGAGCGACACCTGACGAACGCCAGTCGTGCGCCGTTGCTCCTGTCGCTCGGGCGTGATCCGCACGACATTGCTCGCCAGCCCGACCTTCTCCATGCCGGCGATGACGATGCCGGAGATGTCGATCTCCCACCAGCGCAGGCCGTGGTGGGCCGAGCGCGGGAAGGCGTGGTGGTTGTGGTGCCACGACTCGCCGAGGGAGAGGATCGAGAGCCAGAAGACGTTCCGCGACTCGTCGTCGGTGACGAACCGCTGCGTGCCCATGAAGTGACACATGGAGTTGATGCTCCAGGTCACGTGGTGGACGAAGAACACCCGGACCAGCCCGCCCCACAGCAGCGCCGTGAGGCCGCCGGCGAGGGTGCCGGTGATCAGCAGGCCCGCGGCGAACGGGATCAGCAGCCCCAGGACGCACAAGCCCGGGAAACGCAGCGGTTGATCCGGCGCATGCCCGGATCCTCCATGAGCTCCGGCGCGTAGCGGTACCAGTCGGCGCGGCCGTGGCCGTCGATCAGCCAGCCCACGTGCGCATGCCACAGGCCCTTGAGGACGCCCGAGGCGCCGCCCCCGTGGCCGTGCGGGGAGTGTGGATCGCCGTCCTCGTCGGAGAAGGCGTGATGCTTGCGATGGTCGGCGACCCAGGCGATGACCGATCCCTGAACGGCCATCGAGCCCATGATCGCGAACGCGTAGCGCATCGCCTTCGGCGTCTCGAACGCCCGATGGGTGAGCAGGCGGTGGTAGCCGATGGTGATCCCGAAGGCGGTGATCAGATACATCCCGACGAGGATCGCCAGGTCGGTCGCGCTCACCAGCTGGTTCCACAGCAGCGGGATCGCGGCGATGGCCGCCGCGAACGGCAGCACCACGGCCAGCGATGTTCGCGGTCTTCTCGGTCCTCGTCATCTCATGCATGTACTTGAGGCTACGGATGATTTCTCAAGGGTTCTATGCTTGAATGCACGAGTTCGATGCCAGAAACTGAGCAATCACACAAAGAATCGCTGCGCCCCGCCTGGCAGGACCTCGAGCCCGACGCTCGCTCGAGCGCTCGAGCCCGCGCTGCCCGGCGCTGGTCGACGAGGTCATCGCGGCCGTGGAGAGCGCGGTGCCCGACTACAGCTCGGGCGTCGAGGAGAACGTGCGCCTGGGCGTCCGCCAGGCGCTCGACGGATTCGTCGAGCTGGTGCTGACCGGCTCCGACGCGGGGCTGCCCGAACGGCAGATCTACGTGGAGTTCGGCGCGGGCGAGTTCCGTGTGGGCCGCACTCTGGATGCGCTGCTGCGGGCGTACCGCGCCGGCGCCCAGGTCGCCTGGCGCGGGCTCGCCGACGCGGGCGACCGCGCGAACATCGACCCGCGCGCCCTTTACACGCTCGCCGAGGCCATCTTCGCCTACATCGACGAGATCTCAGCGGCTTCCGCAGAGGGTTTCGCGCGTGAGCAGTCGCGCGCCGTCTCCGAGCTCCAGGCGCGCCGTCACCGGCTTGTCGACCTCCTTCTGCGCGAGCCCCAGGCGGAGGCGGCGGCGATCGAGTCCGCCGCCGTCGAGGCGGAGTGGAAGCTCCCCGACCGCCTCGCGGTGCTCGCCTACGAGGCCGACTCGCCGGGATCGGTCGCGTCGAGGCTGCCCGTGGGAGCGCTCGCGAGCGAGATGGACGGAATCTCCGTTGCCGTCGTGCCCGACCCTGAAGGCCCACGGCGCCGGACCGCGGTCGTGAAGGCGCTGAAAGGAGCCCGCGGCGGACTGGGCAACCCAGTCCCGTGGGAGGACGCCCCCGCATCGGCCCGCCGCGCCAGGCTCGCCCTCGGCCTCGCCGACCGCGGGATGGTGGACTCGGGCGAGCGGATGGTGGACGTCCTGCTGGCAGGCGAGCCCGACCTGGCGCTCGACCTCGCCGTCCACGCCCTGGCGCCGCTCGAGGGCCTGCCGCCCAACCGCAGGGCACGCCTACTGGAGACGCTGCGCGCATGGCTCGACGCCCACGGCGACATCCGGACGGCCTCCGAGTCGCTTCACGTCCATACCCAGACGGTGCGTTACCGGCTCAACCAGCTGCGCGAGCTCTTCGGCGACGCCCTGGACGATCCAGGCGCTCGCCTGGAGCTCGCGCTGGCCCTGCGGGCCGACGCCTCCGGCTAGGCCAGACCGAGGCCCTCGGCGCGCTCCCGCGCGCGGGCCACGACCTCGTCGGCTCCCTCGATCTCCCCGCCCCGCATCAGCGCCTTCCCCGCCACGACCGTGGTGTCAACGATCGAGCCGGACGCGGCGTAGACCAGGTTGGGGATCAGCTCCCCGGGCGCCAGCTCCGGTGCCCCCGCGCGGACGAGCAGGAAGTCCGCGGGCCCACCCTCCTCCAGCGCCGCTCCGCCCAGCAGACCCGACCGGCGTCCGGTGGCGATCTCGAACGTCTCCTCCGCCGTCACCGCCGCCGGATCCCGGGCGACGTGCTTCTGGATGAGGGCGAACGCCTTGGCGTCGGACAGAAGGTCGAGCGAGTTGTTGGAACCCGGGCCGTCGGTCCCGAGGCCAAGGGACACGTTCCGCTCACGGGCCGCCAGATAAGGGAAGACGCCGCCCACGGCCAGCTTCATGTTCGCGACCGGGTTGGTGACGACCGTTGCCCCCCGCTCGGCGATCAGCTCCAGCTCGGCCTCGTCGAGCCAGACGCCGTGCGCCAGGATCGTCCCCGGCCCGAGCAGCCCGCAGTGGTCCAGCCACGCCGCCGGGCGCATGCCGTGTTTCGCCACACAGCTCTCCACCTCGCCCTCCGTCTCGGAGAGGTGGATCTGGACGGGGATGTCCCGCTCGGCCGCCGTCTCGGCCACCCATCGCAGCGAGCGCTCGGAGACCGTGTAGGGCGCGTGGGGGGCGAACCCGGGACGGGCCAGCTCGGCGCCGTGTTCGGCGATCTGGTCGAGGCTGCGCCAGCGCGTCGGCGCACGCACGATCCGACTTCGCCTCGTCGTCGTCGTCGATCAACGGGGCCGCCGTGACCGCCCGCACCCCGGCATCCTCGACCGCCCGGGCGGCGGCGTGTGCATGCCAGTACATGTCCCAGAAGGAGGTCGTTCCCGAGCGAATCATCTCCACGCACGCCAGGCGCGTGCCCCAGTACACGTCGTCATCGCTCATGCGCTTTTCGACGGGCCAGATGTTGCCCTCCAGCCACTCCATCAGCGGCAGATCGTCGGCGTAGCCGCGGAACAGGGTCATGCCCGCGTGCGTATGGGCGTTCACCAGGCCGGGCACGAGGGCCAGGCCGGCGCCGTCGATGATCTCGTCGCTCCGAGGCCGGCTCGACGTCCGGCCCCAGCGCCGCGATCCTGCCGTCCTCGCAGCGCAGCCCCACCTGCAGCCCGTCAAGCGTCGCATCGCGGATGGCCAGTCCCATGCCCCCAAGCGTATGCGAGGCTCCGCCGGTGGACCCCCTCGAGGCCGTCGCCATCGCCGCAGCGGGCGTTGCCGCGGGTGCCATCAACGCCGTCGTCGGCAGCGGCACGCTGATCACGTTCCCCGTGCTGATCGCCCTCGGCTACCAGCCGCTGATCGCCAATGTCTCCAACAACATCGGCCTCGTCCCCGGATCCCTCGCGGGGGTTCACGGCTACCGGCGCGAGCTCGAGGGGCAGCGGAACCGCGTGATCACCCTGGGCGCGTGCTCGCTCGTCGGTGGCATCGCCGGCGCCACCCTGCTGCTGGTCCTGCCCTCATCAGCGTTCGACGCCATCGTCCCCTGTCTGATCGCGATCGCGCTCGCGCTGGTGGTCGCGCAGCCGGCGATCGACCGCAGGCTGGCCGGCCGCCCCCAGCGCGGCGAGCGCGCGGTGGCCCTGCGCGGCGCGATCGCGGCCAGTGGCGTCTACGGGGGCTACTTCGGCGCCGCCCAGGGCATCCTGCTGATGGGCATCCTCGGGATCGGGCTGCGCGACACGCTCCAGCGCCTCAACGGGCTCAAGAACGTGCTTGCGGGCCTCGTGAACCTCACCGCGGGCGTCATCTTCGTCTTCGCGACCGAGGTCGACTGGCAGGTGGCGGCGCTGATCGCGGCGGGCTCGATCGTCGGCGGGGCCGTCGGAGCCCGGTACGGGCGACGCCTCGACCCGACCGTCCTGCGAGCGCTGATCGTCGTCGTCGGCCTCAGCGCGATCGTCCAGCTGACCGTCGGCTAGCGCGAATCAGGCCAGGACGGGCAGCACCGCATCCAGCGCAACGGCGAGCTGCTCCCGCGTCGCGCTCTCCCCCGCCCGCAGCTCCTCGAGGCTCAGCTCCTCGTCGCCGACGCCGTTCGCGTAGTTGACGACGGCGCAGACAGCCGCGTATTCGAGCCCGAGCTCGTGCGCGATCGTGCACTCGGACGCGATCGTCATGCCGATCACGTCGGCGTCGCGGGAGATGTGGCGGATCTCGGCGGGCGTCTCGAGCCTTGGTCCCCGCGCCTGCCAGTACACGCCACCGTCCACCAGCGGGACTCCGGCGGCCTCGCTCCAGCCCTTCGACGACCGCCGCCCGCCACCCGGCGTCGAAGCCGACCACCGCGTGCGCGTCGCGCCCGGCGCGCGTGGTGACCGACGCGTCGAGTGAGATGAAGTCGTCGGGGCACACGAACGTCCCCGGCCCGTACTGGGGGTGCAGACCCCCGACGGAGGCGATGCCCAGCACCCGCTCGCAGCCCGCATCGAGCAGCCGGCGCAGGTTCCGCTCGTGATCGATCTGGTGTGGGAGCGCGTAGTCCTCGCCGTGGCGGTCGAGCGCCACCCAGGCCGCTCCCTCGATGTCGATGCCACGAGTGGCGTTCCCCCCGATGACGCCCAGGGAACTCAACGCCGCTAGGCCGGCGTGACCGGGTTGCGGCGCTCGGTGAAGCTGCGGTCCTTGCCCTCCGCGAACGCCAGGCGGCGGATCAGCTCCGAGCGCAGGTCGTCCGGCTCGATCACGGCATCTACCACCAGCTCGGAGGCGAGGTGGAGGATGTCGATGTCGGCCGAGTACTCGTCGCGCTTCGTGCGGATGAACTCCTCGCGCTCGGCCTCGTCGGAGATGGCCTGGATCTGGTTGAGGAAAACGGCGTTGATCGCCGCCTCCGGGCCCATCACGGCGATCGACGCGGTCGGCAGCGCGATGCAGCAGTCCGGCTCGAACGCCGGGCCCGCCATCGCGTAGAGGCCCGCGCCGTACGCCTTGCGCACGATCACGGAGAACTTCGGCACCGTCGCCTCGGAGACGGCTGAGATCATCTTCGCCCCGTGGCGGATGATGCCCTGGCGCTCGACGTCGGTGCCGATCATGAAGCCGGGCACATCGGCCAGGAACACCAGCGGGATGTTGAACGCGTTGCACGTGAGGATGAAGCGGGCGGCCTTGTCGGCCGAGTCCACGAATAGCACGCCGCCCTTGAACTTCGGCTGGTTGGCGACGATGCCGACCGCGCGGCCGTCGATGCGCCCGTAGCCCACCACGAGCTCCTTGGCCCAGCGGGCATGGACCTCGCAGAAGGACTCCGCGTCGCAGAGCGCGTCGATCAGCTCCTTGACGTCGAACGGGGTCTTCTCGTCGCCGGGAACGATCTCGCTGACTGAGCGCTCGGCCCCTGGATCGGCCGGCGGCGCCGTGGGCGGCGCCTCGCGCCAGCTCCCCGGCATGTAGGACAGGTAGCGCCGGGCCGTGTCGATCGCCTCCTCGTCGGTCTTCACGAGGAAGTGCCCGCAGCCCGAGACGCCGGTGTGCATCTTCGCCCCGCCCATCTCCTCCAGGCTCACCTTCTCGCCGATCACCATCTCGGCCATCCGCGGCGAGCCCAGGTACATGGAGGCGTTGCCCTCTCGCATGATCACGACGTCGCAGAACGCGGGGATGTAGGCGCCGCCGGCGGCCGAGGGCCCGAACAGCAGGCACACCTGCGGGACCCGCCCCGACATCCGCACCTCGTTGTGGAAGATCCGCCCGGCGCCGCGGCGGCCCGGGAACATCCGCACCTGGTCGGTGATCCTGGCGCCCGCGGAATCGACCATGTAGACCATCGGCACGTCCAGCTGGAGGGCGCGCTCCTGGATCCGCAGGATCTTCTCGACGGTCTTCGGGCCCCAGGATCCGGCCTTGACGGTCGGATCGTTGGCCATCAGCGCGACCTTGCGGCCGCCGATCAGCGCCAGGCCCGTGACCACGCCGTCGGCTCCCAGCCCCTCCTGGTCCCAGTTGGCGAGCAGCGCCTCCTCGGCGAAGGACTCGGGATCGACCAGGCGGGCGACGCGCTCGCGGACCGGAAGCTTTCCCTGCTCGGCCGTCTTCGTGTGGTGGCGCTCCGGGCCACCGGAGAGCGCGGCCTCGATGGCGCCGGCGATGCCCGTGGCGTCGGTTGTCTCGCTCATGCCCGCAGGGTAGGGAGCCGAGCGCCGCCTCAGCGCTGCTCGGCGTCCTCGAGCTCGGTCTCGTCGAGGTCCGCCTCGTCGTCCAACTCGTCGTCACCGTGCTCGAGCGCGGCGAACTCGCGGGTCTCGCCGGCCGGCTGGGGGGCGTCGCCGTCTTCGTGCTGGGTGGCGGTCCCGACCAGCTCGCTCGAAAGGCGCTGCATGTCGCTGATCACGGCCTTTCGCCGCACGGCCAGGTCATCGATGATCGTCTCGATCTCGCCCTTGCGCCGGGTCGCGTCCTCGACCATCTGCCGGAACGGCTCTCGGCGGCGCGGACGCTCTCGGCCCCATCCTCGTCGGCCTGGGCGCGGGTGGTCTCGGCGTATGCGTCCGCGTCCTCGCGGACCGTCGCCGAAGCCTCGGCCTCCGCCTCGTTGCGGACGCGCGCCGCGTAGGAGTCGGCCTCCCCGCGGGTCTCGTTCGCGTACTCGTCGGCCTCGATGTGGGTGCGCTCGGAGTAGGCGTCCGCCTCGGCGCGCAGCCCGCTGGAGTACCGCTGAGCCTCCTCGCGCTCCTGCTGGAGACCTTCCTCGGCGCTGGCGCGGAGGGCCTCGGAGGCGTCGTGGGCGGCCAGAAGGATGCCGCCGGTCTGCTCGCCGACTCGCTCGAGCTCCGTCCTGACGACCTCGCTGCGGGCGTCGTCCCCGCCGCCGGTCTCCAGCCAGTCGGCGAGCTGCTCCAGGAACCGATCCACCTGCCGCTTGTCATAGCCGCGGCGGGCCACACCGAATGTGGCCGTCCTGATGCGCTCGATCGAATCCTTGTCCATCTGGCGTTGCCTCCTTGTCGCCCCCCCGATGGTTTACCCGATCGGCCTCGCGACCGATGGGTGATCCTGCCCGGTGTGCGTGCGCTAGGGGTCGGTGGGTTCGGGCTTGTCGCCCGAGTAGTCGTAGAACCCGCGTCCGGACTTGCGGCCGTAGTCACCCGCATCAACCAGCTTCGTCAACGTCCCAGGAGCCGCGAAGCGCTCCTCGCCATACGCCGAGTGCATGACCGCGGCGATCGAGGCCAGCGTGTCGAGCCCCACGAAATCCGCGAGCGAGAGCGGCCCCATCGGGTGGCTGGCGCCGGCCATCATGCCGGTGTCGATATCGGACACCGAGCCGACGCCGTCCTCGTAGGCGCGGATCGCATCCAGCATGTAGGGGACCAGCAGCCGGTTGACGATGAACCCGCGGTTGTCGCCGGCGGCCACGGTGGTCTTCGAGAGCGTGTCACCGAGATCGAAACCCATCTGAACGGCATCGTCGGCGGAGTCCTCCGCGCGGACCACCTCGAGCAGCGGCATGACCTGTGCCGGGTTGAAGAAGTGGAGGCCGAGAAACCGCTCCGGGCGCGACGTCGCGGCCGCCTGCTCGGCGACCGACAGCGACGAGGTGTTGGTGGCGAAGGTGGCCTCGGGCTTGACGATCCCGTCGACCTCGCGCCACATCTCCAGCTTCGCGTCCAGGTCCTCCGTGATCGCCTCGATCACCAGGTCGCAGTCGGCGAGGTCGGAGTACTCGAGGGTCCCCTCCAGGCGCCCGCGAATGGCATCCGCGTCGTCCTGTTCGATCTTGCCCTTCTCGACCGCGCGCCCGAGCTGCTTGTCGATCTTGGCGAGGCCCGCGTCCAGCTTGTCTTGGTCGACCTCGCGGACGACGACCGTCCACCCTGCCTGCGCGCAGATCTGCGCGATCCCGTGGCCCATCAGGCCGCAGCCCAGCACTCCAACCTTCTCGATCTCCATGTTTCCCTTCGTCGGATTCCCGTACGCGGCGGCGCATTCTAGACTCGAGCGCCGTGGCAACCCTGGGACCTGGCGTGACCCTGCGCGACGCATTGGAGGCGCGGGCAGCAGCCGATCCCGAGAGTCCCGCCATTCTCTCCCCCGGCCGCGAGGGCCTCTCGTCCCGTGAGCTCGCCAGTCGCGTGAGCTCGACTGGGTCGATGCTCGCGGAGCAGGGTGTGGGAGCCCACGATCGGGTCGTGGTGGTCGCGGGGCTCGGCCAGGAGGCAGCGGTCGCGATGCTCGGCGCCGCGACCGTTGGCACGTGCGTCCCCGTGAGCCCCGCGGCAGGCGCCGAGCTGGACTCGGTGTTGGAGGAGACCAGCGCACGGGTGGTTCTCACCCCGGGCGAGACCCCCACGATCGTGCGTCCGGCGGCCGGACCCGCCGCCCATTCGGTTCCAGGACCCGACGACGCGGCGTTCATCCTTCGGACCTCGGGGACGATGAGCCGGCCGAAGCTGGTGCCGGCGACCCACCGCCAGCTGCTCGCGCGGGCTGACGCGGCCAGGAGCTTCCTGCGCCTGGGGCCGGACGACCGCTGCTATTGCCCGATGGCCCTCTGCTACGGGCACGGGCTATATACGGGCCTGCTGTTCTCCCTGCTGACGGGCGGCAGCGCGATCCTGCCGGACGAGTTCGGCGAGGAGAGCGCCTTGGCCTCACTCGACGGGCTCGGAGCCACCTGGTACACGGCCGGCGGGTCGCACCAGCGCGCGATCCTGGGCTGGCTGCGGACGAGCGGCACCCGAACGCCCAGCCTTCGCTTCGTCCGATGCGCGAGCGCGGCGCTCCCCGACGGCCTGCGCGAAGGCCTGGAGTCGCGGCTGGGGGTCCCGGTCGTCGAGACCTACGGCACCAGCGAGACCGGGATGATCACCAGCCCCGATCCTTACGGCCCCCGCAAGCCGGGCACCTCGGGTGTCGCGACCGGCGTCGAGGTGGCCATCTCCGAAGGGGAGGTCCTGGTCCGCGGCCCCACGGTCTTCACGGGCTACGACGGTGACCCGGAGCTCACCGAGCGCTCCTTTGACGGCGAGTGGTTCCGCACCGGCGACCGGGGCCGCCTCGACGAGGACGGGTTCCTCACGATCGAGGGGCGCCTCGACGATGTGATCAACCGTGGCGGCGAGAAGGTGTCGCCGGCGGAGGTGGAAGCGGTGCTTCTCAGCCATCCAGGAGTCGCCGGGGCGGCGGTGTTCGGAGTGGCCCACGCATCCCTCCAGCAGGAGGTGGCCGCGGCCGTGATCGCGAAGCCCGGCGTCACTATGGACGACGCCGCACTCCACGCATTCGCCGCCACGAGGCTGGCCCCGTTCAAGGTCCCCCGCCGTGTGGCGCTCGTCTCCGAGCTCCCGGTCGGCCCGACGGGCAAGGTCATCCGCGCCGGGCTCGCGGACCTCCTCCCGGCGCCCTCGGAGGAGGACGCCCTGCGGGAGCACGTTGATCTGGGGCCTGTCGAGACCAGGCTGGTGGGCTGCTGGGCGGAGGTCCTCCAGCTCGACGGGGTGGCAGCGGACGATGACTTCTTCGACAGCGGCGGCGACTCCCTTGCCGCCGTCGAGCTCCTCACCGTGATCGAGGAGGAGATGCGGGTCGAGGTGGCGCTGGAGGACCTGGTGAGCGCCCCGACCCCCCGCCTGCTCGCCCGCACGATGCTGGAGGGCAGGTATCTGGAGAACAACTCCACCCTGTATGCGCGAGACACCCTCTCCATGAACCTCGGCGGCACCGCGCCGCCGCTCTTCGTCGTGGGCGGCCGGCCCGGCTACGCGCTTCGGGGCGTCGTGATGGCGAGGGAGGTGTCGAAGGACCTGCCGGTGCACGGACTCCAACCGCCCGACATGGACTGGCATGCGGCGGGCCGCACGACCATCCCCGAGATGGCCGCTCACTACGTGGAGCGCGTCTGCGAGATCGAGCAGGACGGCCCGCACCGGCTGCTCGGGAGCAGCTTTGGCGGGCTCATCGTCTTCGAGATGGCCCGTCAGCTCGAAGCCGCCGGTCACCCGCCGGGGTTCGTGGGGGTGGTGGACACCGAGCCGCCGCGGATGGCTTGGCAACCGGAGGCCGGCACGCTTCCCCACGCCCTGGAGGACCTGGACGCCCCGGCCAAGCTCTCGGGCTCCGTCGCGGATGCCGGGGAGAGGGTGGCCGCCGCCCACATCGAAGCTCGGCGCGCCTACCTCGCGGCATCGCCTCTGGGCTCTGACCTGATGCTGTTCTATTGCGCCAGCGAGGGCGTGATGGCGGGCGGCGATCGACGCCGCCTCTGGGCCGGAGCCACGACTGCCGATTTCCGCCTGATCGAGCTTCCTGGACTTCACGCAAGGTTCGACCGCGAGCCTCAGTTCTCGGTACTGCGGGATGCACTCCGCTCCTGCCTGGCCGGGAGCCCGCCGGCCGGGCAGGACCCGGCCGAGGTGTTCGACCGCGCTTTCAGCCTGACCCGCGGACCCGCGGGCGAGGAGATCCGGACTTCTGATGGCATCCGGATCCGGGTCGAGGAAGGCACCATGCTCGGCCGAGCGCGAACGATGCGTGCACGGCGGGGAAAACTGCTCCTGCGCGGTTGGGCGAGCGAGTCCGGCCACCGCGCACCCGGAGGGTTGGTGGTTGCGTTCGTCGATGGGCGCTACGCGGGCTACTCGACGTGCGGGGCGCCCAGCGAGAGGCTTCAGAAACGTCACTCGGCACTCGGGTCCGCGGGCTTCCGCCTGCGGCTGGACCCGCCGGCCAACGATCTCGAGACTGAACGGCTTCGCGTCTTTGCGCTGAGCCCGGACGGCGCGGCCTCCGAGCTGCGGGTGACCGCTCAGCCGTAGATCGCCTGCCAGCGGGTGTGGAACTCGGCGTCGCCTTCGCCGTGCTCGGGCGGACCGGACCCCGAGAGGCCGAACCCCCCGAAGGGCAGCGAGGCTGCCGCACCGGCCGTGGGGCGGTTGACCTTGAGGATGCCCGCGCGCGCGGCGCGAGTGAACTCGTCGATCGCCTCCGGCGCTCGGGCCCAAATCGCGGCCACGAGCCCCTGTGGCACGTCGTTGCAGCACTTGATCGCCTCCGCGAGCGTGTCCACCTGCGTCAGGACGAGCACCGGGCCGAATGACTCTTCCCTGACGACCTCCGAGTCGCCCGCCGGACCTTCGACTACCGCCGGCGCGACGAACGGAAGACCATCGCCTCCGACCACCGGAGCATCGGCCCAAGCCGGGCGCCAGACCTTCGCCCCGCCCGCGGCCGCGCGGGCGACCAGATCCTCGAGCCCCGCTGCGGCACCGGCGGAGACCACCGGCGCGAAGGTCGTGTCCGGGGAGCGTGGGTCACCGGCCCGCAGGCCCTCGACCCGCTCCTTGACGGCTGCCGCCAGGGGCCGGTACACGCCGCCTAGAACGATCGCTCGGCGGGTGGCCGTGCAGCGTTGACCGGCGAATCCGAAGGCTCCGGCGACGAGAGCATCAGCGACCTCGTCGATGTCCACGTCATCGCAGACGATGGCGGCGTTGTTACCACCCAGCTCGGCCTGGAGTGGAAGGAGCTCGGCAGCGCACAGGTCCTGGAGCGCCCGCCCGGCCCGCAGCGAGCCCGAGATGCTCACGGCCCGCACGTGGCCGCCGCGGATCAAGTCAGCCACCTGGGACGACCCGCCCTGGGCCAGCTCCAGAACCCCGCGCGGGAGCCCAAGGCGCGCGAACAGCTCGCAGAGTGCCTCGGTTGCCGGGGCCGACTGCGGTGACGGCGCCCAGATCGCGGTGTTCCCATGAACCAGCGCCGGGACGATCTTGCCGACCGGGATGCCAATCGGGTTGTTCCAGGGGGTGATCAGCAGCACCGATCCGTGCGGGGCGCGCCGCGCCAACCCGTCGGGGGTTCGGATCTCCGCGGGCGGCACGCTCGCCACCGCCCGATCCGCGAGATCCGCGGCGTAGTCGACCTCCGCTCGGCCCTCGCTCACGGGCTTGTGGATCCCGACCGCCATCGCGTCCGCAAGTCGCTCCGACTCCTCGCGAAGCAGGTCTCCGAGCGGCTCGAGCAGCCTCACCCGACGCGCAGGCTCAAGGCGGGACCACGAGTTGAAGGCGCCCGCCGAGCGGCTTCCCACGGCTTCGTCGCGGACGTCGGCGCTCTCCGCCGTGCCGCCTCGCCCCTCCCAATCGCCAAGCTCGACCAGCCTGAACCCCCGCTCGCCCAGCCACCGGCAGCTCGCCGCCGCATGCGGGGGATCGTTGCTCCCGGTGGCGTCGAGCCCGATGGAAACCCCCAGCCCGGCGGCGCCTGCGTCGAGGGCGGTGCTGCGGACGCACCCGTGGAGGTGGACGCCCACAACGACGACCTCCTCCGCCTCGGCCTCCGCCAGCAGGTCCGTCAGCGTCCCCGACTCGAAGCCGCTGTAGTGGACCTTGTCCACGATCGGCTCCTGCTCGCGAGGCTCGGCCTGCGGGGCGAACCGCCAGCCGGCGCTTCCCGGCGAGAACTCTCGCCGGCGCGCGTCGTCCCAGTGGGGAAGGGCCGCCCCGCCCTCGGGATCCACCGTGGTGCGGATATGGATGATCGGCAGGCCGAGTTCCCTGAACCGGCCCAGCCATGACGCCGCGCCCGCGAGAATCCGGCCCGCGGGAGGCTCGAGCCGGTGGTCGTCAAGGAACGCGACCTGCAGGTCAACCGCGATCAGGCAGGTTCGCACGCAAGCTGCTCGGTCAGGTTCTCGAGGCTCGCGCTCATCCACTCCTGCGTGCCCACCACGGTGAGGCCCGGCCCCGCGAGGTCCGCCGTGACCGTGCCTGAGCGCCAGGTCGCGCGGACGGCATCGACGAGCGAGGTCGCGACCTCCTCCCAGCCAAACTGCTCCCGGACCAACATCGCGAGGCTCAGGATCTGTCCGGCCGGGTTCACGGTGTCAGATCCCTCGAGGTCCTCCGCACAGCCGTGATTGGTCTGGTAGATGGCGGCGCCGTACCGCGAGTAACTGGCGCCGTAGGTGTTGCCGCGGCTACCCATGAGGTGGCCGCCGAGGTCGGAAAGTATGTCGCCGAAGCAGTTCGAGGAGGCGATCACGTCGAAGGATTCCGGCTCCCGCAGCAGCAGATAGGCCGCCAAGTCGACGTCCACGACCCGCAGCTCCACACCGTGGGCGGCGGCGGCCTCCCGGGCCCGATCGGCCCAGGCTCGGTGGAGGTCGGGAAGCCCGGCCTCCTTCGTCACCACCGCCATCCGTCCGCGGCGCTCGCTCGCAAGGCGTGCCGCCAGCGAGGTCACATGGGCGATCTCCGCGTGTTCGGTTCCGAAGGCGATGGTGATTACCCGCTCATCGGACTCGCGCTCGCAGAGGTGGCCGTGGTAGAGGCCACCAAGGTTCTCGCGGACAACGATCAGATCGACCGGCTCCTGCGGGGGCCGCCACCGACCGGATCCGCTCAGCTCCTCGAACGAGTGAACCGGGCTCACCTTCGCCGAGAGGCCGAACTTCCGGCGCGCGTCGTAGACGAACCGGTCGCCGCCGGCCCCGGCGAGGATCGCTCCACCGCGGCCGAAGATGCCTTCACAGAAATCCACCACCTCGCTGGACAACGGCGAACCCGTGGCGTGTAGCGCCTGCTTGCCGATCATCCCGCCGGTCCGGACCTCGGGCGCTACCGGCGGCCCAGCGGCCGCGAGCATCGCCAGGGCGTGTCCTGTCAGCTCGGGCCCACAGCCCTCACCTGGCAGAACGCCAATCAGCGGTGTCATCTGGCGGTCGAGCTCCGGTGCCATCGATCAGGTGTCAGGCTACCGCCATGGGACCCAGCGGCCACGCACCTCCCAGCGCGGCGGCGCGGGCCGAACCGGCCCCGGCTGGCTCGATCCATGGACTGCTGGCGGCGCGAGGGGCGTCCGATCCGGAGGCGGCGGCGATCCTCTCACCGGGTCGCGCGGACCTGTCGGTGGGGGCGCTCGTGCGGCAGCTCAACGAGATCCGCGAGTTTCTCAACGGGCGTGGCCTGGGACGTGGAGACCGGGTCGCGGTGCTCGCCGGCCTCGGGCCTGAGGCGGCGGTCGCGGCGCTTGGCGTCGCCGGAAGCGCCGTCTGCATCCCCATCAACCCGCTCGCGCCAGCCGAGCTCGACGCGGCGCTGACCGAGACCAGCGCGGAGGCGCTCCTGGCCCCGACCGGAGCAGAGGCACCCGTGCGGGAGGCAGCGAAGCGCCACGGGCTGGTGCTCCTGGAGGGCACGGTCTCACCCGGCGCCGAAGCTGGGCGTTTCGATCTCGCCGGTGGGGAGGCTGGGACGGCTAACCATCCAGGCCCGGCCGAGGAGGACGACGTGGCGCTGGTCCTCCGCACCTCCGGCACGACCAGCAAGCCCAAGCTGGTCCCCAGCACCCATCGCCAACTCCTCGCCCGCGCCGACAAGACCAGCCGCCTCCTCGGCGTAACCGCCGACGACCGCAGCCTCTGCCCGATGCCACTCTGCTACGCGCACGGGCTCTACTCCGGGCTCACCACACCGCTGGCGGCGGGCGGCAGCGCCATCCTGCCGCCCCAGTTCGACGAAGCGACCTTTCTGCGCTGCCTGCGGCAGCTCTCCCCCACCTGGTACACGGCCGGCGCCACGCATCACCAGGCGATTCTCGGTTGGCTCAGTCGAGCGGCTGCCGGTGTGCCCGCTCACAGCCTTCGGTTCGCGCGCTCCGGTGCCGCGTCGCTGCCCCGCGCCACGCGCGAGGAACTGGAGGCGCTCCTCGGCGTGCCGGTGGTCGAGGCCTACAGCAGCAGCGAGACCGGGATCATCACGGCCAACCCGCCGCATGGCCACCGCAAGCCCGGGAGCGTGGGCCTGTCGACCGAGGCGGACTTTGAGGTCCGCGACGAGCACGGTTCGCCGGCGCCACCGGGGGTGCCCGGGGAGGTCCTGGTCCGCGGCCCCGGCGTGTTCTCCGGCTACGAGGGCGACGAGGAACTGAACCGGCGCTCGTTCAGCGACGGCTGGTTTCGGATCGGGGATCTGGCGGTCGTCGACGAAGACGGGTACCTGACCCTTGCCGGCCGCATCGACGACGTCATCAACCGCGGCGGTGAGAAGGTCTCGCCGGCGGAAGTCGAGCGAGTGCTGCTTGAGCGCCATGAGGTAGCCGAAGCTGTTGTATTCGCCGTGCCGCACCCCAGCCTCGGCGCGGAGGTGGCGGCCGCCGTGCGGCTCACGCCGGGGAGCGCCACCGGCGAGGCCGACCTGCACCGCTTTCTGGCCCAGCGCCTGGCACGGTTCAAGGTGCCTCGCCGAATCGTCGTGGTGTCCGAGCTTCCCAAGGGTCCCACGGGCAAGCCCGTGCGGGCTGAGTTGGCCGAGCGCCTGGGGCTGACCGGGGAGACGGGCGACCGTCCCGACCATGAGCGAGCTGGACCGCTGGAGGAGATCCTCGCCGGATTCTGGGGCGAGGCCCTCGAGCGCGGCGCCGTCCGGCCCGACGACGACTTCTTCCAGCTGGGCGGCGACTCGCTCTCGGCCGTGGAGCTCTTGGCCGCGCTCGAGGCGGAGCTGCACGTGGGCTTGGGGCTGGACGACCTGATCGAGGCACCGACTCCGCGGCGGCTGGCGCGCAGCATGGTTCGCGGCTCATACCTCGACGCGCACCGGCCCGAGGCCGGCCGCGACGCCATCGGGGTCAACACGGCCGGTGGCAGGCCCCCGCTGTTCGCCGTCGGTGGCAGACCGGGCTACGCGCTGCGGACGCTGCTCGTGGGCCGAGAGGTGGATCCCGAACAGCCCGTCTTCGGGCTGCAGCCGCCCGGAATGGATTGGCAGGGCGCAGGCATTCGGACCATCCCCCAGATCGCCGCGCACTACCTCGGGCTGGTGAGAGCCGTACAGCCCGCGGGCCCCTACCGACTGCTGGGCATCAGCTTCGGCGGGCTGGTTGTCTTCGAGATGGCCCTGCAGCTCGAGGACGCCGGCGAGGAGGTCGAGTTCCTGGCGTTGGTCGACACGGAACCCGCGAGCTGCAGCTGGGACGGGCGCGCGGATGTGGCCCCCGCGCCAACGCCCGAAGCCGACGACGAGACGCCCGACAGGGCGCTCGGCCCGATCGCGGCAGCGGGCACGCGAGTGGCCGCCGTCCATATCGAAGCCCGCCACTCGTACGTGATCCGGAGCCGGGTCCGGGGCGAGCTGACCTTCTTCAGCTGCACAGGCGAGGGGGTGATCGCCCGGCGGGACAGACGGCGGCTCTGGGCGGAGGCGACGACGGGGCGCTTCCGGCTATTCGGCCTCCCGGGCCTTCACGCAAAGGTTGACCGCGAGCCCCAGTTCTCGGCGCTGAGGGACGCCCTCCGCTCATGCCTTGTGGGCGCACCTCCGCCTGGGCTCGAGCCAGCCGACGTCTTCGACCGCGCATACACCCTCGAGGGACCGCCCGGCAGCGAGACCATTTGCGACAGCGGGGGTTCGGTCTTCCGGGTCGAGCAAGGAGCGATGAGCGGCCGCGTCCGTTCGATCAAGCCGGCGAGGGGCAGGCTGCTGGTGCGAGGCTGGGCCGGCGACGCCGGTAGGCAGCGGGCCGGCGAGACGGTGGTTGCGTTCGTGGACGGCCGCTACGCCGGCTACTCGACATGCGGCGTCCCGACCGAGAACCTGGAGCGACGACACTCGGCCCCCGGGCTGAGGTATGCCGGGTTTCGAATGCGGCTGGAGTTGCCGGCGGGGGAGCAAGACGCACCGACGCCCAGGGTGTTCGCGCTGGGTCGCGACGGTCGCGCGTCCGAGCTCAGCCCGTAACGCTCTCCAGCTTCGCCTGCATCTCCTCGGCGAGCGCGTTCATCCCGCTCATCGGGCGGACCATCACCATCAGCTCACTGATGAGCCCGTCCTCGCCGAACCGGAGGATGTCGATGCCATCCAGCTCCCGGCCGTTCACCTCGGCCTTGAACATGAGCGTCGCGACGTCGCCGTCCTCGACCTGGTCGGTGTATCGGAAGTTCTCGAAGACCTGGACGACCGCCGAGAGGAGCATCCTCAGCGCGTCGCGGCCCTCGTACGGCTTGTAGACGACGGGGCTCCGGAAGGTCACGTCCTCGGTGAACAGCTCGTCGACCGCCGAGAAGTCCTTCGCCTCGGCCGCCGCCTTGAAGGCATCGCTTCGCATGAGCCCAGCCTACGCGGAACGCTGCCAGTCGACCGGGCCCGCGCGGAGCACGTGCGCCCCGAGCGGCCTGCCCAGGACGGCCTGGGCCGCCGACGAGGCTTTGATCAGCGCGGGCAGATCGACACCGGTCGAGACGTCCATCTCCTCGAACATCGACACCAGATCCTCCGTCGAGATGTTGCCGGTGGAGCCCGGTGGAACCGGGCAGCCGCCCAGCTCGCCGAAGGCCGACTCGAACGAGTCCACCCCCTCCTCCAGCGCCGCCAGCGCGTTCGCCAGGCCCTGGCCGCGCGTGTTGTGGAAGTGCGCGGTCAGCTCGGCGCCGGCGAGGCGCTCGCGTGCCTCAGCGAAGAACTCGCGGACCTGGCGCGGGTTCGCCATCCCGGTCGTGTCGCCGAATGCGAGCTCGTCGCATCCGGCGGCGCCCAGGCGCTCGGCGATGCCCAGCACGCGGTCGACGGGCACCTCGCCCTCGTAGGGACAGCCGAAGCTCGTCGAGATCACGCCCTCACAGCGCAGGCCCTCGCCGCGAGCGGTGGCGACAACCGCCTCCAGGCCCGAGAGGGACTCGTCGATCGAGCGGTTCACGTTCTTGCGGTTGTGCGTCTCCGAGGCCGAGAGGAACAGGTTCACCTCGTCGAAGCGCTCACGCTGCTCGAGCGCGAGTTGCAGGCCGCGCTCGTTCGGGATCAGGACCGAGTAGGCGACGGCGTCGCGCTTGTCGTAGGAGGCGAGGACCTCGCTCGCATCGGCGAGCTGGGGGATCACGTCGGGACGGACGAACGAGGTCACCTCGATGCGCTTCAGCCCGGCGTCGCCGAGCATCCCGATCAGGCGGACCTTCTCCGCGGTGGGGATGACCTCCGGCTCGTTCTGGAAGCCGTCGCGGGGACCGACCTCGCGGATGCGGACGGTTTCGGGAATCGCCATCAGGACGAGCTTAGAACGGCTCGTCCGGACGATCTAGCTGGACATCCCCAGGCCGCCCGACACGGCCAGGGTCTCGCCGGTCACGTACGACGCGTCGTCGGAGGCGAGGAAGGCGACGGCTGCCGCGATCTCCTCGGGCTGGCCCAGGCGGCGCAACTGCGTACTGACCTTCATGGTCTCGATGATGCGCTCGCCGATCTCGCCGAACTCCTTGGCCTGCATCAGCAGCGGCGTCTCGACGGGACCCGGTGCGACCGCGTTTGCGGTGATCGCGTAGCGGCCGTTCTCGCGCGCGATGACCTTCGTGAAGGCGATCACGCCGCCCTTGGCCGCGGAGTAGACGGCCGAGCCCTTCGAGCCCACTCTGCCCGCCTCGGAGGCGATGTTGACGATGCGTCCGTACTTGGCCTCCTGCATCCCGGGTAGGACGGCCTGCGTGCAGGCGAACACCCCTTCCAGATTGATCGCGAGGAGGCGCTGCCAGCGCTCTTGCGTGATGTCAGTGAAGAACGCGAAGTCGTCGGTGCCGGCGTTGTTGACGAGAATCGCGAACGGCCCATGGTCGGCGACGACCGCCTGCGAGGCGGCGGGGTCGGTGACGTCGAGGGCGACCGCATCGGCCCCGATCTCGCCGGCGACCGCCGCGGCGCCGTCCACGTTCACATCGCTCACAACGACCTCGGCTCCCTCCGCGGCGAGACGCCGCGAGATGGCGGCGCCGATCCCCTGGGCGCCGCCGGTCACCAGGGCCTTTCTTCCTTCGAGCCGCATGCGGGCGCAGTCTATGGGCGACACCGGCATGGCCATGGTCGACCTCGACGCCAAGCGCTCGTAGACTCCGGCGCCGTGAGCGCTGAGCCGATTCCGATCGTCGGCGGGACCGGGGCCCTGGGCTGGGGCCTGGCGATGCGCTGGGCACGCGCGGGCCAGCCCGTCGTGATCGGCTCGCGCAGTGCGGAGCGGGCCGCCGAGGCTGCCGAGCGGATCAGGGACGCCGTACCGGGCGCCGAGGTCGAGGGGCTCGAGAACTCCGAGGCGGTGACGCGCGGCGCCCGTCGTCTTTCTGACGGTGCCGTTTCGCAACCAATCCGAGAACCTCACAAACCTTCGCGAGGCCCTGCAGCCGGATCAGCTGCTGGTCGACTGCACCGTGCCGCTCGCGGCCGCGGTATCCGGCAAGGCGACGCGTTCGCTCGGTGTCTGGCAGGGCTCGGCGGCGCAGCAGGCACAGGAGATGGCTCCCGAGGGCGTGACCGTGATCGCCGCACTTCACACGGTCAGCGCGCCGTCGTTGGGCGACCCCGAGGCCGAGCTGGGCGAAGACGTCCTCATCTGCGGCGACCGTAAGGCCGACAAGGCCCGCGTCGCGCGGCTGATCGAGTCGATCGAGGGCCTGCGAGCGGTGAACGCAGGGGCGCTGGAGATGGCCAGGATCGTCGAGCAGCTAACCCCGATGCTGATCTCGGTCAACACGCGCTACAAGGCCCACGCCGGGATCAGGCTCACAGGTCTGCCCGACGCCGATCATTGGCTATGAGCGCGGAGGCACTGCAAGAGAGGGGTTGGGCGGGCCGAAGCGCGATCCAGTGTCTGTGACGGTCGCGCTTCTCGCGGGCGGGACCGGCGGCGCCAAGCTGGCGGCCGGGGTCCAGGAGCTCCTCGGCAGCGAGCTGGCGGTCATCGCGAACACCGCCGACGACGTGGAGGTCCACGGCGTCCACGTCTCGCCGGACCCGGATCTGGTCACCTACTGGCTCGCGGGCGAGATCGACGAGGAGCGGGGCTGGGGGATCCGCGACGACACCTCGGTGGTCTCCCAGCGGCTCGAGGCGCTGGGCGCCCCCGGGTGGTTCGAGCTGACGGACCGGGACCTCGCAACCTGCATCTACCGCACGCGTTTCGTCGCCGAGGGCGGCACGCTCACCGCCGCCCAGGGGCAGGTCGCGACAGCGCTCGGGGTGAGGGCCCGCGTCCTGCCGATGAGCGAGGCACCCATCCGCACCCGGATCCGCACCCCGGCGGGCTGGCGAGAGCTACAGGAGTTCCTCATCCTCGACCACGGAGAGGCGCCGATCGAAGCCGTGGAGGTCGAGGGCCTCGCGCAGGCGACTCCTACGCCCGAGGTCCTGGAGGCGATCTCCAGCGCTGACGTGATCGTGGTCGGCCCATCGAACCCGGTGATCTCGATCGGCCCGATCCTCTCGCTGCCCGGCATGAGGGATGCGATCGCAGCCGCGCCGGCACCGGTCGTGGCCGTCAGCCCGTTCGTGGCGGGACGCGCCGTGAAGGGCCCGACCGAAGCGTTCATGGCGGCCATCGGCCGCCCGGTGAGCGCCGCCGGCGTCGCCTCGCTGTATGAGGGCCTGCTCGACGGGATGGTCGTCGACGACGCGGATCCCGACCCGCCGCCGGAGGGCCTCGAGGTGCTCTCCTGCCCCACCCTCATGGAGGGACAGGCCGGGCGCCGGGCGCTCGCCGAACGCGTCCTCGAGTTCGCCCGCGGCCTGTGAAGGCCACCGCGATCATCCCGGTGAAGCGCTTCCGGGTCGCCAAGCAGCGCCTGGTCGAGCTGGTGGGGCCACAGGGCCGGGCTGCGCTCGTGAAGGCGATGCTGGCCGACGTCCTCGAGCAGGTCACCGCATCCGAGCTAGTCGAGCGGATCATCGTCGTGACCGGCGAGGGCCGTGCGGAGAAGGTGGCACTTCACCGCGCCCAGCGCGCCAAGACTCCCATCGAGGTCTTTCAGGATCCCCACGACACCGGTCACTCGGAGGCCGCGACGCTGGGAATCATCCGCGCGATCGCGCTCGACGCGCGCGCTGTCGCGCTGCTGCCCGGAGACTGCCCCCTGCTGGCCGCCGACGAGCTGGATGCGGCCCTGGGCCGGCTGGCGCCCGAGACGGTGGCCGTCGTGCCCGACCGTCATGCCACCGGCACCAACGGGCTCCTGATGTGCCCGGCCGACGCCATCGGCCCGGCGTTCGGGCCGGACAGCTGCGAGCGCCACGTCGAGCGGGCGCGCCGCCGCGGCCTCGAGGTGGTGGTCGACCCGGTGCCGTCACTCGGCCTGGACCTCGACACGCCCGAGGACCTGGCGGCGCTGCGCGGGGAGCTCACCGAAGCCCCGGAGCGCGCGCCGAGGACGGCGGAGGCCCTGGCCGAGCTCCCGGCCGGCACATGAGCCGGTTGGAGGTGATCGCGCTGGCCGGCCTGGGCGAGATCACGCCCGGCCAGGCGCTGGGGACGCTGCTGGCGCGTTCCGCCGCCGAGGCGGGCGGCGAGCTGAGTGACGACGACGTCCTCGTCGTCTCGCACAAGGCCGTCTCCAAGCAGGAGGGGCGTGTCCGGAGCCTGGCGGACGTCGAGGCCGGACCGCGAGCGGAGAAGCTGGCGGACGAGCTGGGCAAGGACCCACGCCTCGTCGAGCTCATCCTCGCCGAGAGCCGGAGCGTGATCCGCAGCGACCGCGTTCTCATCGTCGAGACGCACTCGGGATGGATCTGCGCGAACGCCGGCATCGACTCCTCGAACGTCCCGGAGCGCGACACCGTCGTACTGCTGCCCGAGGACGCCGACGCCTCCGCGCGGCGGCTGCGCGACGAGGTCCGGTCCGCGGCGGGCGTCGCGCCTGCAGTCGTCATCGCCGACAGCTTCGGGCGGCCGTGGCGCGTCGGACAGACGGACGTCGCGATCGGATGCGCGGGCATGGCGCCGCTGGACGACTGGACCGGGCGCAGCGACGCGGTGGGACGCGACCTGCGAGGCGACGATCGTCGCCGTCGCCGACGAGGTCGCTGCAGCCGCGGATCTGGTCCGCGCCAAGAACGCCGGGGCGCCGGCGGCGCTCGTGCGCGGCCTGGGCCGCCATGTGACCGCCGGCGACGGGCCCGGCGCGGCGCCGCTCCGGCGCGCCGAGGCCGAGGACCTCTTCAGGTAGCTAGCCGGCCAGCGGGTCCGGCTCGCCCTCGTTGGTGAACGAGGCCGGGTCGAACGCCTTGCCAGGAATGCCGCCGAGCGCCAGGATGGTCACGCTATCGGCGCCCGTCACGATCTTGCGCTTCTCGCCAGGTCCAACCCGCGCCCAGACGCCGGGCTCGAGCCGGTGCTCCTCGCCCCCGGCGATCAACGTCGCCGTGCCCTCGAGGGTGACGTAGACCTCCTCCTGCCCGTCGTGGGTGTGATCGTGCTCCGGGTAGCGGTCGATGTTGGGCGGCATGCGCAGAAGCTGCATCCCGAACGACTCGACTCCGAGCCCCGAGCGGACCTTGGCCAGCGCCCCCAGGAAGTAGGTCTCGAAGTCCTCGGTGCGTTTGACGGTGACGTCGGGCATGGGGATCCCCCTAGTAGGTCTCGACGATGTCGTACAACGTGGTTCGCTGCGCCGGCGTCCGTCCCGCGGCGCGCGCCGCGCCGATCAGGTCCTCAGGCTCCAGGCGCGTTCCGTGGTGCGAGCCCGCCATGCGCGAGATGTTCTCCTCCATCAGCGTCCCGCCGAGGTCGTTCACGCCCCAGCGCAGGCTCTCGGTGGCGGCCTCCAGGCCCATCTTTACCCAGCTCGCTTGGAGGTTGGTGATCGTCTTGCCCAGCGCCAGCCGGAACGCCGCGGTGTGCTTGAGGTTCTCCTCGGCGGAGATCTCCTCGATGCCGTGCGTGCGGCCCAGCAGGGTCTGGAACGGGATGAAGCTGAGCGGGACGAACTCGGTGATCCCGCCTGTGCGCTCCTGTAGCTCGCGCACGACCCGCATGTGCCGCGCGAGCTCGCGCGGCTCCTCGATGTGCCCGAACATGACCGTGGAGGTAGACCGCAGACCGGAGCGGTGTGACGCCTCGATGATCTCCACCCAGCGCCCCGCGGGGAGCTTGTTCGGCGAGATCCGCTGCCGGACGCCGTCGTCCAGCACCTCGGCGGCGGTCCCCGGCGTCGAGCCCAACCCGCACTCGCGCAGGTACTCGAAGACGGCGTCTGGCGTCTTCCCGGACCGCTCGCACATGAAGTGGACCTCCATCGGCGAGTAGGCGTGGAGGTGGAGCTGGGGCGCCACCTCCTTCGCGAGCCGTAGCCAGCGCCCGTAGTGCTCGAGCGTGTAGTCCGGGTGGATGCCCGCCCTGCATGCAGACCTCGGTGGCCCCGAACTCGATCGCCTCGTCGATCCGGGCGGCGAAGTCGTCCTCGGTGATCGTGTTCGCGTCGGGCGAGCGCTTGCCCTGGCCGAAGCCGCAGAAGGCGCAACCGACGACACAGACGTTGGTGAAGTTGATGTTGCGGTTGACGACGAACGTCGCGGTGTCACCCGCGAGCTCCGCCCGGAGCTCGTCGGCGGCGGCACGCATCTCCTCAACGACCTCCGGCCTGGTCTCGGCGAACAGCGCCTCGAGCTCGTCCTCGGAGAGCGCAATCCCCTCGCGGCCCTTGGCGACCGCCGCCGGCGCCAGGTCCGGATCCACGACGCGGTCGGTGCGGCGACCCGACCCCCGCCGCGGGATGAAGCTCCAGTACTTCAGCTTCACGACGTCCAGCACGCCCTGCTCCATCCATTCCGGATCGAGGTATTGCGGGTACACGCAGAGGCGCTCGGTGAGGGCGACCCCCTGCGGCGCAAGACGCTTGCGGACCTGATGCGGACTCGGGAAGGCGTGCTCGGGCGAGATGTGGTCGCCGTTGGCAGAGAGGCCGCCGAGGTCGGTCGCTCCGGCGGCTACAAGCTCGTCCCACCAGTCGGCCAGGTTCGGTGGGATCTGGATCCCGACGTCCGGCATCAGGCGCTTCGCCTCGGCGACCAGCCGCTTCATGTCGTCGAGGCGTCACGTCCGAGGCCCAGGTCGGGCATCGCCTCCTCGCTGGAGAGCGGCGAGCCGTCGCCGGCCCAGCGCTCTCGCGCGGCCTCGTCGGCGATGTCCGCGACCTCCCGGCCGTAGTAGCGGGGGTGCGGGACGAAGTTCTGGAGGATCACCTCCTGGATGTGCCCATGGCGCGCATGGGTGGCGGCGATCGCCTCGAGCGAAGCGATGCGCTCGTCCTCGGTCTCGCCGATGCCGACCAGGATCCCGCTCGTGAACGGGATCCGCAGCTCGCCCGCCGCGTCGATCGTCTCGAGGCGCCGGGCGGGGTGCTTGGTCGGCGAGCCGGCGTGGACCGTGTCCATCAACCGCTCGGAGGCTGACTCGAGCATCAGCCCCTGGGATGCCGTCACCTCGCGCACCCGCGCCAGGTCGTCGAGGCTGAGGACTCCGAGGTTGGTGTGCGGGAGCAGGCCGCGCTCGAGCGCCCGCTCGCAGGCCCACACCACGTAGCCGACGAAGTCCTCGTGGCCGTAGGAGCGCAGCCGCTCGGCGACCTCCGCGTTGACCTCCGGCCGCTCGCCGGTCAGCACGAGGAGCTCCTTCGAGTTGCGCCTCACGGCCTGCTCGAGGCGCTCCTCCACCTCCTCAGGCGAGTAGAGGTGCGCCCGATGTGTCGCGAACGCGCAGTACTTGCAGTAGCACTGGCACGTGCGTGACAGCGACAGCGTGTAGTTGCGCGAGAAGGTGACGCGGCGCACGCGGGCAGGCTACCCGCCTCTATGTCCGGAGGGCTAGCCCTCCTTGGCGCGGGTCTCTACGTCCTTGACGACCTGCGCCGCCGCACGGGCGTCGGTGGTCGGAGGCTCGGCGCCGAGCGCGTACTGCGGGCCGGCGATGACGAACCTGTAGACCGCGGCCGCCAGCAGGGCGCCGATGAGCGGGCCGAGCAGGTAGGGCCAGGTGCCGCCGAAGTCGTCGCCGATGAGGGCGGGACCGAACCAGCGGGCCGGGTTGAACGAGCCACCCGTGAGCGGGCCGAGGACCATCACCGCGAAGCCCAGCGTGGTGCCGATGGCCAGCGGCGCCCACTCCTGGCGGGCCCGCGGGTTGAAGGCAACCGCGCAGATGACGAGGACGAGGATGAAGGTTCCGATCGCCTCGATCAGCATGCCGGCGAAGTCGCCGCCCAGCAGCGGGCTGATGTTCGCCGCGCCATAGTGGGAGAGCCTGCCCTCGTCGAGCAGGAAGCCCTTGACGGCCAGCGCGCCCAGAACGCCGCCCGAGAGCTGCGCGAGGATGTACACGACGGCGTCCAGCGGGTCGATCCGCCTGAGGCTCGCCGCGGCGATCGTCACTACGGGATTGAAGTGGCCACCGCTGGCAGCGCCGAACGTGAGGATCAGCCCGAATAGGACGAACGCGTGGACGAGGCCGACCACGGCGAAGTCGGATCCCTGCGCGGCGTCTGGGGTCGTGGCGATGAAGAGCGTCACGACCACGCCGACGGTGAACACCAAGAAGAACGTGCCGAGAAGCTCGGCGATGTAGGCCGCTAGGCCGCGATCCTGCACAGGGAAACCCTCCTAAAGGTCAAGTTGGTACCGGCGCGGCAGTCTAGCCACCGCCACGGCCGAGGGCGCCTTACCCCTCGCCCTGCTCCTTCTCGTGGAGCGCCTTCGCGTCCGCGATCACCTCGAGCGCGCGCTCGCGCGGATGCCAGCCCTTGATCTTCACCGGCTTGTTGTCGAGCTGCTTGTAGACCGAGAAGAAGTGCGCGACCTCGAGCTGAAACGGCTCGGTGAGGTCGTCGAGATCCTCCAGCTTGTTCCAGCCGGGATCGTGCAACGGGACGCAGATGATCTTGTCGTCCTGACCCTTCTCGTCCTCCATGTCGAAGAGCGCGATCGGCTTCACGGGGATCACGCACCCGGGGAACGTCGGCTCCGAGACGCAGACGAGGACGTCCAACGGGTCGCCATCGCGGCCACGGTGGTCGATGAGGTACCCGTAGTCCGTCGGGTAGACGGTGGACGAGGAGAGGAAGCGGTCGAGGATGACCTTGTCGATGCCCTCGTCGTACTCGTACTTGTTCCGGCTCCCCTTGGGGATCTCGATGAGGGCGAGCAGCTCGGTGTCGAGCCCGTGATCAGCCACAACGCAAGGCTATCCTGCTCGCGCACATGTCACGTGTGGTCGCGTCGCTGGCGGCCGTCGCGCTCGCTCTCGGCCTGGTGGCCTGCGGCGGCGACGGTGCTGAACCGGGCGCCTCGAAGGAGGCGACCCTCGTGCTCGATTTCGTTCCCAACGCCGTGCACGCCGGGATCTACGCGGCCGAGGCGGACGGCGAGTTCGCCGATGAGGGCATCGATCTCGAGATCCGTGAGCCGGGGGCCTCCACCGACGCGCCGAAGCTCCTCGAGGCCGGGAGAACCGATTTCGCGGTCATGGACATCCACGATGTCGGCCTCGCCCGCGAGCGGGGACTCGACCTGCGCATCGTGGCCCCGATCGTCCAGCGCCCGCTCGCGGCGGTGATCGCGGGCGGCAGCGACTTCATGACCTCCGATCTCGCCGGGGCCACCGTGGGGGTGACCGGCCTGCCCTCTGACGAGGCAGTCCTGGATGCGGTCGTGGAATCGGCCGGCGTGGACCCGGCCTCGGTCGAGCGAGTGACGATCGGGTTCGACTCGGTGGCGGCGCTGTCGGCGGGCCGGGTGGATGCGGTGACCGCGTTCTGGAACGCGGAAGGGGTCGCCCTGCGGCGGCGCGGAGTCGAGACCCGGGAGTTCCGCGTCGACGACTACGGCGCGCCCAGATACCCGGAGCTGGTGCTGGTCACGACCCCCGGGACCGATTCGGCCGGCATGAGCCGGGCGATCACCGCGGGGTACGAGAGCGTGCTCGCCGATCCGGAATCCGGCCTGAGCTCCCTGCTGGAAGCCAATCCGGGGCTGGACGAGGAGGAGCAGCGCGCCCAGCTCGATGCCTTGCTGGCCGCCGACGCCTTCAGCCCTCCGGGCGTGATCGACCTCGGGCGGCTCGCCGAGTGGGCCGAGTGGGATCTGGACCGGGGGCTCTTGAGTGAGCCGGTCGAGAGTGCCGAGCTCGTGGCCGACTAGAGCGAGCGGCGGTCGCGGAACTCGCGACGGACCGACTCGGGCCGGCCCCACATCTGGACCACCTCCGCCCTGCCCTCGCGGAAATCGCGCAGGATCAGCTCGCCCTCGATGCCCTCCTCGTCGAGCATCCGCAGCGTGCCGAGGACGGTCTCGGCGGCGGCGGCGTGGCCGAAGCTGTGGGCGACGTTGATCCGCCAGTGCCAATCGGCCTTGGAGTAGGGCTGCGCGTTGATCTGCGAGAGGAGCACGGCGGCGTCGACGTACTGGTC
Organism: uncultured Solirubrobacterales bacterium; assembly: GCA_963776045.1. GTDB lineage: Bacteria > Actinomycetota > Thermoleophilia > Solirubrobacterales > 70-9 > JBDTSW01. The sequence continues at coordinate 262,014 of CAVZLE010000003.1, forward strand.
CTCGTCGCGCAGCCGCAGGTCGCACACCACGTCGGTCCAATCCGCCGGAAGCGAGTCGAGCACCTGCTGGAAGTCACCGGCCAGGGGCATGGCCGAAGCCTACTCGTGGCTAGCGGACCTCGACCAGCATCCGCACCGCCAGCTCCCCGCCGATGGCGTGCCGGTCGCCCGCGATGCCCACGGTGAGCGGACCGCCGAACGGCTGGCGCTCGAGCACCTCGAGCTCGGCGCCGGGCAGGATCCCGCGCTGTGAGAGGTAGCGCAGCATCTCCGGGTCCGAGTCCGAGACCCGCGCGAAGGTGCCCGCCGCGCCCGGCTCGAGGCGGGTCAGCGGGACCGCGCCGGACGCCTCCACGTCGAGCTCGCGGCTGGGGATCGGGTCACCGTGGGGGTCGAACGCAGGATTGCCCAGCGCCGCGGCCATCCGCTCCTCGAGCTCCTCGGAGATGTAGTGCTCCAGCACCTCGGCCTCGTCGTGGACCCGGTCCCACGGCATCCCGAGGGCGTCGGCCAGGTAGGCCTCGAGCAGGCGGTGGTGGCGAATCACCTCCAGTGCGACCCGCTCACCGCTCGGGGTCAGGCTCACGCCGCGGTAGGGCTCGTGCTCCACCAGGCCCATCTCGCCCATGCGCTTCAGCATCGCCGTCACCGATCCGGGCGAGACCCCCAGGCGCTCGGCGAGCGCGGAGTTGGAGACCGTTGTGTCGCCCCGCTCGGACAGGGCGTGGATGGCCTTGGCGTAGTCCTCGACCGCCTCGGTGTTCGAGGCGGCGGGGTCGCGGCGGAAACCGGAGTGTGCGGTGGGAGCCATCTATCCAGCGATCAGCAGGCTTGTCAGATACATGACGCCGATACCCGTCAGGAGCCCAGCGACGGCGCCCGGATGGAATAGGCGCCCCTGGGAGTCACGCATCACCGGCGAGAGCTGGACGATCACCTGCGCGATCGCGCCGACGCCGACGCCGAACAGCAGCGCGGCCATGCTGGGGTTGAAGGCGGCGGCCCCGATCCACGCGCCCAGGATCGCGGGAGCGCCCGCGATCAGGCCCAGCGCCAGCAGGCGGCCCGGGCCCGGTCGCTCGTTGGCGAGGGGCGAGACGATCGCGAGCCCCTCCGTGGTGTTGTGGATGGCGAAGCCGACCACCAGGAAGGTGCCGAGGGCCAGCGCTCCGGCGGCATACGCCGAGCCGATCGCGAGCCCCTCTCCCAGGTTGTGCAGGCCGATCCCGATCGCGACCAGAAGCGCCAGGTACGGCGCGGCTGAGACCGCGCCCCCGGCCGCATCCCGCGCGCGCTCGCGCCGTCGCGAGAGGTAGGCGTCGACGCCCGCCAGGGCCAGGTAGGCGACCAGAGCTCCCAGGTAGACCAGGGCGCTGCCGCCGAAGGCGCCGGGGCCCTCATCGGCGATCTCGAGCCCCTCCAGGCCGGCGTCGACGGCGAGGAAGGCGAGCAGGCCGATCGTGAACGCGATCAGCACGCGCAGCCAGTCGCCCGAGACGCGGCGGACGAACGGCAGCCAGAGCATGCCGAGGCTGACGGGGATCACACCGACGTACAGGCCGAGCAGCGCCATCAGGCCGTAGAAGGACAGATCCGCGTCGGGGGTCTCGACGGCCACGGGGATCTCGTGGTCGATGGTGCCGCCCGTCGAGGTGAAGACGCCGATGGCGTAGCCCTCGCCCTCGACCCACGGGTAGGGAATCGTCAGCTTCGTCGAGCCGAGCCGGCCGACCTCGGGCGAGTCCACGTCGAACGGGACGAATGCGTCGTTCACGGTCACCTGCGAGAGACCCACGGCGTCGGGCCCGTCGTTTCGGATCGTCAGCTCGATCTCGCCCGGATGAAGCTCGGTCCGCTCGACCGCCAGCTCCTCCACCGGCGGGCCGGGCCGCTCGCCGAGGCCCGGGCCGCCCAGCAGCGCGAAGAAGGCGATCGCGCCGGCGATCAGCGCGAGCGGGATCGCCCCGAGCGCCCAGACCGGCAGGCCCGAGGAGGAGCGCTCGGTGGCTTCGGCCGCCTCCACTACTCCTGCACCTCGAAGAAGCCGAGCCAGCCGAGCTCGGCGAACTCGGTCTTGTGGGCGTGGAACATGAAGTCGCCGGCGTATGGGAACCGCAGTTCGAGGATCCCCCGCTGGCCCTGGCCCTGGATGACCGTGTCGGTGAAGTCCGTGGGCTGCAGCCGGGTGCCGGTCGGGTAGTAGTCGAAGAAGTTGGCGTGGATGTGGAACGAGTTGATCTGGTCGAACTCGAGCAGGTTCGCCAGGTAGATCCGCACCAGCTCCCCGCGCTTGACCTTGATCGGCTCGTTGACGTAGTGGAACGGGATCGTGTTGACCGCGTAGATCTCGTTCGCGTTGTCGAAATTGGTGTCGAAGCCGTTCATGACCATGATCAGCTCGTCGGCCTCGGGGCGCGGCTCCTTCGGGTCGATGATCATCGCCCCGTAGAGGCCCTTCGCGATGTGGGCGGCGAGGGGCATGACGTGGCAGTGGTAGAGGTGCAGGCCGAAGGGCTCGGCCTCGAACTCGTACACGAAGCTCTCCCCCGTCTCGATCGTCCCTCCGCCGCGCTCCTCACCGATGCCCGGCATGCCGTCCATGAAGTCCTGATGGAAGCCGTGGAAGTGAATCGTGTGCGGGTGCTGCGATCCGTTGATGAAGCGGATCCGCATGCGGTCGCCTTCGGTCGCCCGGAACGTGGGGCCCGGGATCCGACCGTTGTAGGTCCAGGCGGGATACGTGATCCCCGGTGCGAGCTCCACTTCCTTGTCCTCCGCGACGACGGTCCACTCGCGAAGGGTCTGGCCGTCGGGGAGCTTGCTGACGGTGCCGTAGTCGAAGTCGCGCACGATCTCGGAGGGGTCGAAGCCGTTCGCCTCGCTGTCGACCGAGCCGCCGCCGAACCCGTCGTGGATTCCGAGGCCGGTCCCGCTCGAGTGCCCCATGTGGGAGGGCTCGGCGGCGTTTGCGCTCTGGTTCCCGCCGAGCGCGTGATGCAGCCCCTTGTGCGGCACCACCTCGTGCAGCGCGGCGATCGCCGGCGCCGCCACGGCCCCCGCGCCGATCAATCCGCGCCTCGTCAGCTTTCTATCGGACACAAGCCAGATTTTGACACATCAAAAAGACGAGGTCAACGGGCACCTACAATCGACCACGTGGAGGCAACCCAAGCGATCGAGCTGGACGGCCAGTACCGAGCGCTCCGCGAGGAGGCCGGCTTCGTTCGCCGCGAGGGGCGCGGGATCATCGAGGCGACCGGGCCCGACGCGGCCGACTACCTGCAGGGCCAGCTGACCAACGACGTCGAGGCGCTCGAGCCGGGATCCGGGGCGTACTCGGCACTCCTCGACCGCAAGGGGCACATGCAGGGCGATATGCGCGTCCTGCGCACCGGCGACGGCTTCCTGATGGACCTGGAGCCCGAGGCCCTGCCAGCCGTGCTGAGGCACCTCGCGATGTACAAGGTCGGCCGCGAGGTCGAGGTCACGGACGCCTCCGCGACCTGGGCCCTCCACTCCGTGATCGGCCCCGGCGCCGCCCGTCTCACCGGAGCGCCGCCGCTCGGCACCGAGGGAGCCCACGCCGAGGTGAGCGTCGGCGGCATCGCCTGCCGCGCGATCGCGACGGACCTCGGTCTCGACCTTCTCAGCGACGCCGCCGCAGACCTCGAGGCGGCACTCACCGCGGCGGGAATCGCTCCCGTCAGCCCCGCGGCGGCCGAGATCGTGCGCGTCGAGGCAGGCCGGCCCCGGTTCGGCCGCGAGATGACGACGGAGACCATCCCGCAGGAGGCCGGCATCAACGAGCGGGCCGTCTCGTTCACCAAGGGTTGCTACATCGGCCAGGAGACCGTGGCCCGCCTCCACTACAAGGGCAAGCCGAACCGCCACCTCCGCGGGCTGCGCTCGACGGGGGTCCTCACCCCGGGGGATGAGATCCGCGCCGGCGAAAAGGTCGTGGGCACCGTCGGCACAGCGGTCCTCTCCCCCGCGCTCGGGCCCCTGGCGCTCGCGATCGTGCGCCGCGAGGCGGAGCCGGGCGCCACAGTCACGGTGGGTGACGGCGACACGGCCGAGGTCGTCGAGCTTCCCTTCGGGGACGCCGGCAGCTGAGCCCGGCGACTCGCCGCGAGCTGCCGCATCGCGCCGAGTTCTCGTTTAGGGTTTCGCCCGCATGGGTGCGTGGGAGGATCTTCGCTCCGTCAGGAACCGCACGGGCGCGGTCCTCTGCGGCGCGGCTGCAGTGGTCCTGGTCGCGGGCTGCGGCGGCGATGACGACTTCGCGAACGACCCACGCCCGGCGGCCCCGATCCTGGTCACCGCGAAGGTCGACGACCAGAAGGTCGCGATCTCCCCGGGAGACTTCGGTGCCGGCCTCGTGACCTTCGCGATCTCCAACCAGTCGGACGACCCGGTGAGCCTCACCCTCGTGGGGCCCGCCCCCGAGAACAATCAGGCCTCGACGGAGATCCCCCCGGCGGGCGTCGACGAGTTCAAGGTGGAGGTGGTGGAGGGCGACTACGAGATCAATGGCGGCGAGCGCTCCGACGCCAAGCCCGCTCAGATCTCGGTCGGCCCGGAGCGCGAGAGCTCCAAGGACCAGCTGCTGCTCCCGTAGGGCTACTCGGCCGCGGCCTCGGCCTCGGCGACCAGGGAGTCGATCCGGACCAGCTTCTCCTCGGCGGCCGCGACCATCGCATTCAGGCCGTCGCGGGCCCGGTCCGATGACGTCTTGATCCCCGTGAGGGTCGAGCGGATCGCCTGCGCCTGCTTGAGGATCGAGATCGCCTCGGCCGCGGCGTCGCGGACCGCGGCGGCATCCACCTCGAGGTCGGAGTCGCGGGCCAGCATCACCCGGGCCGCCGCGAGGCGGTAGGCCACCTCGCAGCGCGAGGCAGTCCGGCTCCTCACGGTCCACGGCGACGATCAGCTTGTTGCCCTCGTACTCGTGGAGCTGCTCACGCCCCGACGGCACTCGCTCCTCGCCGGCAACCACGAGCACGCCATAGGCAGGCGGCGCGAGCGGCCATGCCGTGGTTCAGCTCCGTCCAGGCCTCGTTCTTCGAGAGCTTCTTGTCCTTCGCCTCGAACACGACGCGCCCGGTGGCCGGCCCGTCGGCGCCCCCGAGCTCGACCAGCGTGTCCCCCTTCTTGCCGCCGCCCTCGGCCTGCTCGCCGCCGGTGTGGCTGGCGACGTCCCCGCGCGGCCCGGCGATCCGCTCCACTGCGTCGTGGACGCGCTCCTCGAACGTCCGGCCCTTGGCGGTTCCCCGCTCCGCCTCCTCGGCGACTCGGCGATCGGCATCCTCGCCCTCGCGGAGCTCGATGATCTGCCGGGTGAGCTCCTCGATGCGCTTGCGGTTGGCCTCGCCCTCGGTCTGCTGGCGGTTGCCCAGCTCCTTGTAGACCTTGACCATCGCGTCCTTGAAGTCGAACAGCGGGTTGCGCCCCTCCTCCGCGGAGAAGAGCGTGATCAGCGCCTCGCGCTGGGCGTCGAGCGCCTCCTTCATGCCGGCCTCGATGTCCTTCTGGACCGAACCGTCCCGCTCGCCGTCGAAGCTCTGACCGATGCGCTCGGCGAGCTGCTCGGTCGCCGGCCTCGAGGTGTCTTGGTCAGCCGGTCCGCGAGCGTCGCGCTCTGGCGCTCGAGCTCGGCGCGCACGTAGTCGACGTTGACCGCGGTCTCCTCCGAGTCGAGCACGCGGGCGCCGATCTCGATGGCCTTCGCGACCGTGTCGGGGCCGGCCTGACCTGCCTCGGCGCGCTCACGGACCACCCGTGCGGCCCGCTCGTCGGTGACCGTGAGGCCCTCGATCATCAGCCGGTCGCCGATGGCGCGCACGACGCCGTCGGCCGCGGCTCCGGAGGGGCCTTCGTCAAGGGGTAGCTGGGGGTTCTCGCTGGCTTCCATCTGGACTCACGAAAGTAGTCGTAGGGCCGGACGGGAACCTGACAGGAAGCAGCGGCGTGCCTGGCGCGCCCGCGCCGCTACGATCCCGCCGCGCTTTCCACCGAACCAGGAGTTGATCGATAAGTGGCCGTTGACGTATCCGATGTCTCGCAGCTCGACGTTGAGCCCGGCACGCTGCCGGGCACCATGGCCGCCTGGGTGATCCGCCAGGACCGCGAGGGCGAGCCCAAGGACGCATTCCAGGTCGAGGAGATCGAGGTCCCGGAGCCGGGCGCCTTCGAGGTGATCGTTCGCGTGATGGCCGCCGGCGTCAACTTCAACAACGTCTGGGCCGCCCTGGGCAAGCCGGTGTCGGTCTTCGGCTACGGCGACCACCCGGAGTACGAGCACCACATCGGCGGCTCGGACGCCTCGGGCATCGTCTGGAAGGTCGGCGAGGGCGTCACCCGCTGGAAGCCCGGCGACGAGGTCGTCGTCCACTGCAACCAGGCGTCCTACGAGGACGTCGAGGTCCACGGCCTCGACCCGATGGCCGCGCCCAGCCAGGAGATCTGGGGCTACGAGACGACCTGGGGATCGTTCGCCCAGTTCACGAAGGTGCAGGCCCAGCAGCTGCTGCCGAAGCCGCGCAACCTCTCCTGGGTCGAGTCATCCGCCTACGGCCTCACCTACTTCACGGCCTACCGCATGCTCTTCAACCGCTGCGAGATCCAGGCCGGCCACAACGTCCTGATCTGGGGCGCAGCCGGCGGGCTCGGCGTCTTCGCCTGTCAGCTCGCAAAGGCGGCCGGCGCGAACGCCGTGGGCGTCGTGTCCTCCGACGAGAAGGGCGAGCTGGTCAAGCAGCTCGGAGCGGTCGACTACATCAACCGCGGCGAGTTCGGCGAGATGATGCGAACCGACGCGAACCACCCGGCCGCCGACCCGGCCGCCGACAAGGAGCGTTTCAAGGCTTCGCGCGGGTTCGCCAAGCGAGTCAAGGAGATCCTCGGCGACGCCCCCGACATCGTCTTCGAGCACGTCGGCCAGGCCACGTTCCCGACCTCCGTCTTCACGGTCAAGCCGTTCGGCAAGGTCGTGATCTGCGGCGCCACGTCGGGCTACAACCTCGACTTCGACGTCCGCTACCTGTGGATGAAGCAGAAGGAGATCCTGGGCTCGCATTTCGCGAACGCCTACGAGTGCACCCGCGCCAACCAGCTCATGGCGGAGGGCAAGGTGCGGCCGGTGCTGTCCGAGGTGATGGGCTTCGAGGGCGTCCCCGAGGCGCACCAGATGCTCCACGAGAACCGCCACTCGGGCAAGATCGCGATCCGGGTGGGCGCCACCGACGACGCCGAGGGCAAGCACGAGGACGGCGAGGGCGCGATCTGGGCGGAGGTTGGCGCCTAGCCGCACCTCGGGTTAGGATTCCCGCGTAGCACGGGAAGGCACAAGCAGGGAGGCAACGACGTGAGACTGATGCTGATCGCAGCGACCGTGGTCCTCGCCGTACCGGCGAGCGCGGCCGCGAACCACCAGGACGGCAAGGGCTACGACGGCACGGTGACCAGCGGCCAGGGCGGGACCGTCCGCCTCGAGACCTCTCCGGACGGGAGCACGGTGGAGGCCGACTTCGCGGGCCTGGGCAACGTGGCGGGCACCTGCGTCGGCGTCGGGTTCACCACGCTCCCGGAGCCGCCGATCACGAACCACGCCTTCACCTTCACCGGCAACATGGGCGAGCTCACCGCCAGCGGCAGCTTCGGGCCCTCGTTCGCGGCCGGCGGCGCCCAGGTGCTGACCAACCCGTGCACCACCGGCAGCCAGTCGTGGATCGTCGACGGCCCCGACGGCCTCTTCGAGGAGGGGGTCGGGAACTACACGGGCCTCGGAGCGCTGAACATGGACGGCGAGGACCAGACGCTCCAAGAGAAGGTCAAGCGCGGCGAGAAGGGCGAGTTCCAGCTCCGTTTCGCGAACCGCGATGAAGCGCCCGTAAGCCTTCGGGTCAAGGGCTGCCGTTCGTCCAAGGGCTTCAAGGCGAGCTATTCCACCACCGGCGGCGACGTCACGGACGAGGTCACGGCGGGCGACTTCGAGACGGCCACCCTGTCACCGCAGGACGAGGAGTTCGACCTGGCGGAGATCGACCTGACGATCAAGGTGCTGCAGAGCGCCAAGGTCGGCAAGACCAAGACCTGCAAGGTGACGACGAGCTCGGCGCTGTTCGACGACGTCATCAAGGCGAAGGTGAAGGCGAAGCGCTAGGCGGGGCCCTCGCGCTCCCGGCGCTTGCGCCAGTAGCGCTCGAGGCCGAGCCAGAGTTGTTCCGGCGGCATCGCCTGGCGCAGGCGCTCGGCGACCTCGTCGCCCTGAGTGTCGAGCAGCGCGGTGAGCCAGTGCGCGAACTCGTCGCGGTCGCCGCTCGAGCTGACCTCCGCCGCCTGGAGCAGGTAGCGCTCGATCGCGTCCAGCTGGGCGGCCGCGTCCTCGCTCTCGCCGTAGTGGGTCATGCACAGGCGGCCCGGCGCGAGGCCGCGCAGCATCCCGACCGACGACACCCAGGCCTCGACGTCGATCTCCGGCGGCGGCGTCGGGGCCATCACGAGCGACGAGGGCGGGATCCGCACGCCGGCCACGTCACCCGTGAACGCGTCGCCCGAGCCCTCGTCGAAGTAGACGACGTGGCTGCCGGCATGACCAGGCGCATGGTGGACCGTCGAGGCCCTCCACCGCCTCGCTCGCCGCGCAGCGGCGTCACGCGCTCGGCGGGGACCGGCGCGACCTCGCCCCACAGGCGCTCCATCGCGTCGCCGTAGAGCCGCCCCGCGCTGCTGAGGAGCCGCTCCGGGTCGATCAGATGCGGCGCGCCCGCCTCGTGCACGTACACGCGGAGGTCCGGGAACCTGCGGGCCAACACGCCGGACGCGCCGGCATGGTCGAGGTGGATGTGCGTGAGCAGCAACGCCCTCGGCTCGGCCTCGAGGCCGGCGAGGAGCGTCCCGACGCAGGAGCTCGGCCCCGGATCGACGATCACGCCGGGCGCGACCTCCCAGGCCCCGATCACGCGGTCGCGCCCGAGGTGCATGCAGTCGACGACTCTCGCCATCGGGCGGACTCTACGGGTGGCCGATCCGCCCCCGCCGATAGGATTCCGGCCCGATGCACGTGAACTACATCGAGTGGCGGGTGCACCCGTTCCGGCGCGACCGCTGGGTCGAGGCCTGGAGCCCGGCGGTCGAGCGGGCCGCCGCCTTCGGGGCCCGCGCCTGCTACCTCACCCGCAACATCGACGACCCCCTCCATTTCCGCCAGGTGAGCATCTGGGCGGACACCGCCGACTTCGACCGCTACTGGGCATCCGACGAGATCACGGCCCTTCGGGAGGACGCGATGCCGTACTACAACAAGCCCATCGTCTGGGTCTGGCACGCGATGGCCGGCGAGGCGGTTCCGGGCGTCGAGCCCGCGCCCACGGCCGACATCGCTGACTGAAGCCGTCGCCTAGGCGACCGCGCGAAGCTTGCCCGCCTGGAAGCGCTCGGCGACCTCCGCGAGGACATCGAGCATCGCGTCCGTGGCGGGCGCCCGGGAGTCCTCCGCCAGGGTGGTGGCCCAAACGCGCCGCATCGGGGTCTTGCCGGCGACCGGGCGCAGCTCCATGTCGGCGTGGCGGCCGGCGAGGGCCAGTTCCGGCAGGAGCGTCACGCCCATGCCGGCCATGACGAGCCCCTGGAGCGTCTGGTAGTCGTCGCTCTCGAACGAGATCTTCGGGTCGAAGCCCGCGCCCATGCAGAGCTCGATCAGGTGGGTGCGGCACGAGCCGCATGAGACGCCCGTCAGCCACTCCTCGTCGGCCAGGTCCTCGAGCTTCACCGACTTGCGCCGGGTGAGCCTGTGGCCCGGCGGCAGGGCGAGCTGCATCTCCTCCTCGAGGAGCAGCCGGCGCTCGGTGTCACGGTCGGGCTCGTCGGCGTTGAACGCGTAGTCGTAGGTGAGCGCCAGGTCGTAGTCGCCGGACTTGAGCGCCGACACCGAATCCTCGGGCTCGGCCTCGCCGAGCCGCAGCTCGACGCTGGGGAAGCGGTCGCGGAAGGTGGAGACGGCGCGGGTGACCAGCGTGGCACTGGCCGTCGGGAAGCTCACCAGGCGCAGGCGCCCGCCCTCGAGCCCGGCGATGGCCGCCAGCTCGCGCTCGGCCTCCTCGAGCCTGCAGATCACCGCGTCGGCGTGGGTGACGAGAGCCTCGCCCGCGTCGGTCAGCTTGGGTCCGTTGGTGGTCCGCTCCAGCAGGGACATGCCGACCTCCCGCTCCAGGGTGGCCACCTGCTGGCTCACCGCCGACTGCGAGAGGTAGAGCTCGTCGGCCGCGGCCGAGAAGGATCCCTTCGACGCGACCTCACGGAGGATGCGCAGTCGCTTCACATCAAGCATAAGTTCACCTTATCAAGTCCACCAGAGATCCATGTTGCGCTTATCACCCGGCGGGAGGAGGATACGTCCAGGCTCGATCTCACAGAAGGGGAGCCGGACACGTTTCAAAGGCTGGAGGTAACGATGCGAAACATCACCAACATCACCATTCGTCAGCTCACCGCGTCCGATTGGGCGGCCGTGAATCGTCTCGCCGAGCTCGAGTCGACCGGGGCTCCCTCCGGCCCGATGCTGGGCGCGGAGGTCGAGGGAACGCTGCTCGCGGCCATCTCCGTCGAGACGGGCGGCATCCTGGCCGATCCGTTCATCCGGACGGCGGAGATCAGGGACCTGCTCGAGCTCCGGGTCGCTCAGCTCCGCAAGCGCGAGGTACCCACGCGCGGGCGGCTGCTTCGCCGGCGCTCGGCGTCGGCCCCGGCCCCCGCGGGCCAGCTCCTGGGGCTCCACCCCAAGGCGTCCTGAGCGGCTCAGTGCTGCTCGAGCGGCGCCATGGTCAGGCCCGCGGAGTCGAGTTGCTCCCAGTAGAGCTCGGCCGGCTCCTTCTGGCCTGACCAGACGACCGCCTGGCCGCTCGAATGGATGCGTTCGGCGAACCGGTAGCCGGCGTCGACGCTCACCCCGGGGATGACGCTCGCGAGCGTCTTCGCCACGTGGTCGAACGTGTTGTGATTGTCGTTCTTCACGATCACCTGCCAGTTGCCGCCAAGGCCTGATCCGGGACCGGACGTCCGCGGACGCTCAATCGTCTCGGTCGCCAAGGGTGGCCCGCGGCCCGAGGGCCTAGGGGTCGGGGACGGCGAGCTTCAGGCCGTCGAACGTGGCGAGCGTGGGCTTCGAGGTGTTCTTGAGGTTGCCGACGCCGAACTCCACCTTGGCGCCGCGCAGCTGGCCGGCCTGCGGGTCGTTGACGTCGGCCAGCTCGGTGCCGTTCGCGATCACCCTGATGTGGGAGCCCTCCACGATCGATCCGCAGCTGATTGGCCTCGCCCATCGGCTTGATCGCGTTGTTCGACCCCGTGTTGGGGAAGTTCGCGCCGCCGGGCTTGCGCCGGATCTCGTACTCGCGGGTCTTGGGGAACACCCGGAACTCGTAGCGGTTGCCGCCGCCCACCCTCGCCGAGAGCGAGAGGTACGCGTCGAGGCGGATCGACGAGGGGGTCTTGGTCAGCATCCGGCCCCGGCCCTCCCAGCGGTGGCTGGGCTGAGGATTGCTCCCCTGGACCGGAGGCTTGAAGTAGCAGTGGCGGGGACCCTCGGTGGTGGAGATCTCCATCTGCTTGCGCCGCACCTGGTAGCGGCGCTTGCACTTGTTGCCCGAGGTGACCGTCTTGATCTCCCGGTACTTGGGCTTGTTGTTCATGTTGTTGCTGTAGACGGAGACGATCTTGTTCGTCTGTACGTTGACGAGCTTGTCGCTCGGCGCGGAGACGAGCGCGGACGCGGTCCCGGCGACCGCGCAGCACGCGACAGCGCCGAAAATGGCGAGCAACAGCAGCCTTGGACGTTCCCTGCGCGAACTCATGCCCTCTCAGGGTAACCGCTGAACCAGCGAAAAGTGCCTCGGCACACGCCTAGAATGCTCTGCTGATGCCCGAGCACCGCCTGCCCGAGCCCGACCGTCCCTGGGTCATGCGCACATACGCCGGGCACTCCGACGCCCGTCGCTCGAACGAGCTGTACCGGCGCAACCTGGCCAAGGGGCAGACCGGGCTCTCGGTCGCCTTCGACCTGCCCACGCAGACCGGCTACGACCCGGACCATGTGCTCGCTCGCGGCGAGGTCGGGAAGGTCGGCGTCTCGATCGTGACCAAGGGCGACATGCACGCGCTCCTCGACGGGATCCCGCTCGACGAGATGAACACGTCGATGACCATCAACGCCACGGCCGCCTGGCTCCTGGGCCTGTACGTGACGGTCGCGGAGGAGAACGGCGTCGAGCGCACGGCGCTCAAGGGCACCACGCAGAACGACATCATCAAGGAGTACCTCTCCCGCGGGACGTACGCCTTCCCCCCCGGTCCCTCGATGCGATTGATCGCGGACACGGTCGCGTTCTCGGTCAACGAGATCCCGTACTGGAACCCGACCAACATCTGCTCGTACCACCTGCAGGAGGCCGGGGCCACGCCTGTCCAGGAGATCGCGTACGCACTCTCCACCGGCATCGCGGTGCTGGACGAGGTGAAGGACCGCGGGCAGGTGGCACCCGAGGACTTCGCGAAGGTCTTCGGCCGGATCTCCTTCTTCGTGAACGCGGGTGTCCGGTTCGTCGAGGAGCACGCGAAGCTGCGCGCGATGTCCGAGCTGTGGGAGGGCATCGGCCGGGAGCGCTACGGCGTGACCGACCCGAAGTTCCTGCGCATGCGCTACGGCGTCCAGGTGAACTCGCTCGGGCTCACCGAGGCCCAGCCCGAGAACAACGTCCAGCGCATCGTCCTCGAGGCGCTCGCCGTGACCTTGGGGCGAAACGCCCGGGCCCGCGCGATCCAGCTTCCCGCCTGGAACGAGGCCATGGGCCTCCCCCGCCCCTGGGACCAGCAGTGGAGCCTGCGGATCCAGCAGGTGCTGGCGTTCGAGACCGACCTGCTCGAGTACCCCGACATCTTCGAGGGATCGAAGGTCATGGACGGGCTCGTCGCCGAGCTGGTCGACGGAGCCCGGGAGGAGATGCGGGTCGTCGACGAGGCCGGGGGCGCCGTCGAGGCGGTGCCCTACATGAAGGCCCAGCTCGTCAGCTCCCACCGCGAGCGGGTCGGCGCGGATCGAGCGCGAGGAGATGACGGTGGTCGGCCAGAACCGCTTCACCGAGACCGAGGACTCGCCCCTAACGGCTGGAGCGGACGGCGGCATCCTCACCCCGGACCCGGAGGTCGAGCGCGAGCGCGTTGAGGCCCTGGACGCCTGGCGCGAAGAGCGCGACGATGCTGCTGTCGAGCGGGCGCTGTCCGAGCTGGCCGCGGCGGCCGGCGACGAGTCGGTGAACATCATGCCCGCGACCATCGCCGCGGCCAAGGCCGGAGTCACCACGGGCGAGTGGGCCCAGACCCTGCGCGACGTCTTCGGCGACTACCGCGCGCCCACCGGCGTATCCGGGAGCGCGTCCGGCGGAAACGGCGACATGCTCGCGGCCACCCGGGCGCGCGTCGACGCGCTGGCCGAGGCGCTGGGACACCGGCCCCGGATCCTCGTCGGCAAGCCCGGGCTGGACGGCCACTCGAATGGCGCCGAGCAGATCGCCGTCCGCGCGCGCGACGTCGGGATGGAGGTGATCTACCAGGGCATCCGGCTGACGCCCGAGCAGATCGTGGCCTCGGCGATCCAGGAGGACGTGGACGTCGTGGGCCTGTCGATCCTCTCCGGCTCGCACCGTGAGCTCGTCCCGGAGACCGTGCGGCTCCTGTCCGAGCAGGGATCGGAGGTCCCGGTCGTCGTCGGCGGGATCATCCCGGCCGCTGACGCGGTGTACCTGCGCGAACACGGCGTCGCGGGCGTCTACACGCCCAAGGACTTCGACCTCAGCCGCATCATGAGTGAGATCGTTGATCTGGTCGCCGAGCGCAACGGCGTGACCGCTCCGGCCTGAGCGGCCGGTGCCCGGCAAGCGGCGAGCTACCCTCAACGTAGCTATGGAGAGCATGAACGGTGATCGCAGTGCCTGGCTGCGCTGCTACCGCTGCTGGTCTCAGCGGCTCGAGGCTCAGGTCCACTACGACGCGATCCTCAAGCTCGACCCCGACTCGGGCGAGGCCGCGGACCGGCTCGAGGAGATCCAGGAGGCGGTCGTGCAGTGCATGGACTGCATGCACGACCAGCCGCACCTCACGATCGACGAGGGGCGCGTGGTGCCGATCGAGGATCGCTGGGAGCGAATGGTGGCCGGGACGCCGTGGGTCGCCTCGTGCACCGTGAACGTGGACCAGGATCTCGTCGAGACCTGCTCGGGCCCCGAGGCCGCGGACGCTCTGACCTACGCGGCCTTCGGCGAGCAGGGCACCAGGGAGTTCTTCACCCACGTCCGCTTTCACAAGCACGAGGAGGAGCGGATCGTCATCCACCTCCTGGTCGAGCTCTACGCGCGGGACTCCCAGGAGGCCAACGAGGTCCTCGAGGTCGCCTCACGTGGGATCCTGGAACTGACCTCGCTCGCCGAGGAATCGCGTCCTCCGGCACACGCCGCGGACGAGGCGCACTAGCTACCCCGCGCCCGGCTCCTCCCAGCAGACGCCCATCAGGTGGAGGCGACCCGAGGCGTCCGGCTCGACCTCGACGCGGGAGCGGATCCGCAGGAACGACTTGTCGCCGCGGCGGATCCGACTCGCGGACTCCAGGCTCGAGCGCTCGCTGATCACCTGCGCGATCTCCGCTCGGCGCTGGTCGCGGTCCTCTGGATGCAGGCGGTGAAGGTAGCCCTCGACGGTGCCGTCGAACTCGTCGTGCCTCAGCCCGAAGATCCGGTACATGCCTTCTGACCAAGTGACGGCGCCGGTCTCGAGGTTGCACTCGAAGCTCCCCACCCCGGCCAGCTCCTCGGCGGCGAGCAGCTGCGAGTGGCTGGTGCGCAGGTCCTCCGCGACGCCCATGTAGTCGGTCAGATCGAGCGACGCACCGACCATCCGAAGCGGGGCGCCATCGGGATCGCGGTACACGCGGCCGCGGCAGATCATCATGCGCTCGCCACCGTCGGCGCGGATGAGCCTGTGGGCCAAGGCGTACGTGTCGCCCCCCGCGAGCGCCCGGCCCAGTGCGCCCTCGGCGGCGGCCCGGTCGTCGGGATGAATCAGGTCGATGAAGCCCTTGTACGTGGCCCGCACCGTGCCCGGGGCGATCCCCAGCATCTCGTAGAACTCCGGCGACCAGGTCACCTCGTCGGAGGGCACATCCCAGCTCCAGCTGCCGACGTGGGCCACGGCCTGGGCCTCGGCGAACCACGCCTCACGCTCCTGAAGTCTGCGGTCGACCCCCTGCTGGTCAGCGATATCGCTCGCTATCGCCGGCAACCCGACTGATTCGGCCCCCGGTTTCTCTATGCGGTCTTTGGACTGTGTGGAGTCCATCCCCCTCCTCCTCCTGGCGTCCTAGCGACCCAAACGGTACTCCCATTTCCCACCGCGCGTCAAGAATCGGCCCATTCCGCCAACCGCCGGTGACGGTGCACGAAGACCCGCGCGACGAGCCATGCCGCCAGCCTGCCGGAGCCGGGGATAGCCGCCGGCAGGCGGCGGAGCTCGAAGCTCAGCCGGTCCGTCACACGCGTGGCCCCGTCGCCTGCGGCCTCGACCAACCGCTCGTGCTGCCACACGCTCATCGAGAGCATCGACGAGCGCTCGAGGAACCGCCGGCCCGGCTCCAGCTCCACGAGGCACAGGTCGTCGTAGTCGACCGGCAGAAGCCCCAGCGCCAGGAGCCAGCTCCGTCCCAGCGGCTCGCCCACGGCGACATCGTCGATGGTCGCGCCGCGCAGGCCGCGCGGCATCGTCATCCGCAGCCACGGACCGAGCTCGTGATTGATCCCCTCGCCGGTGATCACGCGCTCCCAGACCGCGCTCGCGGGGGCAGACACCACGCTCACCTGCTCGACCTCGGTGGCCATCGCGCAGATATAACCCATCCGATCAATGTCCGGCATCGGCGCCTTCATCTCGCCCGGGAAGATCCTCGACAAGGGGATCGAGCGCGTCCGGCTCGCCGAGAGCCTGGGCTTCGATTCCGTCTACACGACGCACATCGCCCAGCGGGACTCGCTGGCAGTCCTGTCCGCGTACGCCGCGGCCACTGAGCGGGTGCGCCTGGGAACGGGCGTCCTGCCCATCTTCTCGCGCACTCCGGTCTCGACCGCGCAGACGGCGGCCACGATCGACGAGCAGTCAGGTGGCCGGATGGTGCTCGGCCTCGGCGTCTCGCACCAGGTGACGGTCGAGAACTGGTTCGACTCGAAGATCGAGAAGCCCGTGACTCAGATGCGCGAATACGCGAGCATCGTGCGGGCGATCCTCGACGGGGAGCACCCCGCCGGCCGGCGAGTTCTTCAACACGAAGTTCGCGTTCATGGGCTACGGCCCGTTCCCGGATCTCCCGATCTACATCGCGGCGCTCTCCCCAACATGCTGAAGCTGGCGGGCAAGCTGGGAGACGGCGTGATGCTCTGGCTGTGCAACCCCGATTACATCCGCGACGTGGTGATTCCCGCTGTCACCGAGGGACGTGAGCGGGCGGGCAAGTCCATGGACGGGTTCGACGTGGTCGCCGCGGTGCCGGTTGCGCTCGCGGACGAGCGCGAGCCGGCGCTCACGCGGATGCGCCAGGACCTGATCCCCTACGCCTCACTGCCGTTCTACCGCTCGATGCTCGAGCGCTCGGGCTTCGAGGCCGACCTCGCCGCCTTCGACGAGGGCATGGCCGCCGGTGACCCCGAGCAGGCCAAGGCCGGGCTCTCCGACGCGCTGCTCGACTCCCTGGCCGGGATCGGCGACGCCGGTCAGGTCACCGGGGCCGTTGAGCGCTACCGCCAGGCGGGCGCCACCAGCCCGTGCGTCGGCGGCATCCCGGGCACCGACTACGACGGCGCCCTCGAGGCAGTTGCCGACCTGATCTAGACGATCAGCGCGGCGACCTCGGCGCGGACCCGCGGCACGATCGCTGCGTGCTCGTAGACGCGGTCGGCTCGCGTGTAGAGAAACCGCGGAACGAGCAGCCCGTCCTCCGGGGCCTCGATGCCCGGAACCGACGCGGCGACCTCGTAGCCGAAGTCGGGGTCCGTTTCCCATGAGACAGACCCGGCCAGGGCCGCCTTCAAGACGGTGGACACGAGCTGCTCGGTAATCACCATCGACCCGCGCTCGTCCTCCCCACCACCGACGCGCCCGGCCTTCAGGAGATACCTCTGCCCCTCTAGCCGCGCCACGGCCGGAAGCACGCCGTCCCCGTGGGCGAAGACCGCCTTGATGCCGCGCCCTGAGGCGAGCGGGGCCCAAGGATGTTCCGGCTCAGTCGACGTCGCTCTCCGCGTGCGGGGCGTCGCCGTTGGGCTTGCGCGGCACCAGCACGGCGCGCTTGAATTCCGCCACCAGCTCGCCGGTCTGCTTGTAGACGCGCGTGTGGACCTTCACGACGCCGCGGTCGGGCTTCGACTGCGACGGGCGCACCTCGAGAACCTCGGACTCGCAGAACAGCGTGTCGCCGTGGAAGACGGGGTTCGGGTGGCTGAGCTCGTCGGTTGCGAGATTGGCGATGGCCTTGCCGGAGACGTCGCCGACGGTCATGCCGACGGCAAGCGAGTACACCAGCGGACCCACCACGACGTTCTGGCCCTGCTGGGACTGCGCCGCGTAGTGGTCGTTGATGTGAAGCGGGTGGTGGTTCATCGTGATCAGGCAGAACATGTGGTCGTCGGCCTCGGTCACGGTCTTCGCCGGCCAGTGCTTGTAGACGGCGCCCTCCTCGAACTCCTCGAGGTAGCGGCCGTACGGCCGCGCGCCGGTGGCCTCGCGGCCCGCCTGGTCGGTGATCAATGTCTCGTCGGAATCGCTCATGCGGCGCGGGATCGTAACTAGCGCGCTCGCTTGAGGTGGGTTCGGGCCTCGGCCTGGCCGATCACCTTGCCGAGGAGCTTCTGCACGTTGGGGTCGCCCTCGACCTTGATGTGCCCCTCCTCGTAGGCCTCGATCCAATGCTTCACGTGACCCTCGGCGGCCAGCTCGTTGAAGTGCGAGCGCGGGATCGAGACGTGCAGGCGCTCGTCGTCGCCGAAGCTCTTCTTGATATCGGGCCCCGGGATCGCGACGCGGAAGTGCTGGATGTCGCCGCGTCCGCGGAGCTCGAGGCCGATCACGAGCTTCAGCTTGCCAAGGGCCGGGACCTCCTCCTGGAGGCGGTCAACGGCTTGCCTGATGAGCTCCTGAGTGGACGCCACGCAGGCAGCTTAGATCGGGTTCCGCTCCAGCAGCTTCTTGCCGATGACCATCTTCTGGATCTCGGACGTGCCCTCGCCGATCAGGAGCAGCGGCGCGTCACGGTAGATCCGCTCGATCTCGTACTCCTTCGAGTAGCCGTAGCCGCCGTGGATGCGCAGGGCCTCCTCGGCGTTGGCGTGGGCCGCCTCCGAGGCGAAGAGCTTCGCCATACCCGCCTCGATGTCGGAGCGCTCGCCGGCGTCCTTCATCCGCGCGGCCTTCAGCGTCAGCAGGCGTGCGGCCTCCAGGCGGGTGCCCATCTCGGCGAGCTTGAACGTGATGGCCTGGTGGTGCGCGATCGGCTTGCCGAACGTCTTGCGCTCCTGGCTGTAGCGCAGGGCGAGCTCGAGCGAGCGCTGGGCCACTCCCACGCCGCGAGCCGCGACGTTCACGCGGCCAAGCTCGAGCGCGTCCATCATCTGGCCGAAGCCCTTGCCGAGCCCGTCGCGGCCGCCGAGGATGTGGTCGTCCGTGCACTTGAACCCGTCGAAGATCAGCTCGGTGGATTCGACGCCCTTGTAACCCATCTTCTTGATCTGCGGTGGGATCTTGAGGCCCGGCAGCTCGTCAGCGCCCGGCTCCTTCTCGCAGATGAAGCAGGTCATGCCCTTGTAGGGCGGGTCGGCCTTCGGGTCGGTCTTGACGAGGACGAAGACGAGGCCGGAGCGCAGGCCGTTCGTGACCCACATCTTCTGACCGTTGATCTCCCAGCCGCCGTCGGCCTCCTTGGCAGTCGACTTGATGCCCTGGACGTCAGAGCCCACCTCCGGCTCCGAGAGCGAGAACGCGCCGCGCAGCTCGCCCGTGGCCATGTCCGGCAGGTACTTCTGCCTCTGCTCGTCGGTCCCGAACTTCATGAGGAGATAGGACCCGATGAAGTGGGTGTTGACGACGCCCGAGATCGAGATCCAGCCCCGGGAGAGCTCCTCGACGATCATCGCGTAGGTCGTGAGGTCCAGGCCCATCCCGCCGTACTCCTCGGGGATGGTCACCCCGAACAGGCCGAGCTCCTTCATCTGCTCGACGATCGGCTCGGGGAACTTGTCCTCGTGGTCGTACTCCTCAGCGTGCGGGATGATCTCGTTGTCCGCGAACTGGCGGACCATCTCGGTGATCGCCTGCTGCTCGTCGGTCAGGTCGGTGGGGGCGGTAGCTACTGCCATGGCTCCTTCGTCTTCAGCTCAGTTGGGCGGTCAAGGATAGATTGGCCTAGAGCTCCCAGGAGAACTGGCGCGATGTCCACGTCGGGCCCTCGCGCTCGTAGAAGCGATGCGCGTCGTGACGGGCGTCTCCCGAATCGAGCTCGAGGTGCGTGGCTCCCCGCTCGCGCCCCCAGTGCTTTGCGGCGTCGAGGAGCGCCTTCCCGACGCCCTCGGAGCGCCGATTGGGATCGACCACGAGGTCCTCCACCCAGGCGCGGTACCCGTACCGGACCGAGTGGAGGTCCATGTAGCCCGTGCACAGCCCGATCAGCCGGCCATCGTCGTCGGCAACGACCACCACCGCGTCGTGGGAGGAGATCGCCCCCTCCATGGCGACCGCCGCGCGCTTGCGCTCCCACTGCGGCGGGCGGACGCCGGGAGGAGCGAACAACCACTCGTAGAGGTCGAGCACCCGCTCGATCTCATCGGTGCGTGCGGCGCGGACTTCGAAGGACACCTCTATAGATTTGCGCACATGCGCAACCCAAGAGATTTCGCCAGCCCGCTCGCAATCGGCGCCCCGCAGCCGATGGTCGAGATTCCCCTGAAGCCGTCGCGGATGATCCACTTTCTGGACTTCTCGAACGAGAAGATGGTCGCGAAGGCGCCCGACATCGCCAAGCAGACCGACATTCTGCTCGGAAACCTCGAGGACGCGATCCCGGTCGACCGCAAGGAGGCTGCCCGCGCGGGCCTGATCAAGGCGGCCACCGAGTCCGACCTGGGCGACACCGCCCTGTGGACGCGCGTGAACTCGCTGGAGAGCCCGTGGGTCCTCGACGACCTGACCCAGCTCGTCGCTGAGATCGGGGACAAGCTCGAGGTGATCATGGTCCCGAAGGTCGAGGGCGCCTGGGACATCCACTACGTGGACCGGCTGCTCGCCCAGCTCGAGGCCAAGGCCAAGCTCGACCGGCCGATCCTGGTCCACGCGATCCTCGAGACCGCGCTGGGCGTGGTGAACGTCGAGGAGATCGCCACCGCCAGCCCCCGCATGCAGGGCATGAGCTTCGGGCCGGCCGACCTCGCGGCCTCGCGGCGGATGAAGACCACCCGCGTCGGCGGCGGCCACCCCGGATACCGCGTGATCGACGACCCCGATCCTGAGGACTCCGCGGCGCCGCGCGCGAGCGCCCAGCAGGACCCGTGGCACTACTCGATCGCCCGCATGGTCGACGCCTGCGCGTCCGCCGGGATCCTCCCGTTCTACGGCCCGTTCGGCGACATCAAGGACACCGAGGGCTGCGAGACCCAGTTCCGGGCCGCCTTCCTGCTGGGTTGCGTCGGCGCCTGGTCGCTTCACCCCGCGCAGATCGAGATCGCGAAGAAGGTGTTCAGCCCGCCCGTCGACGAGGTCCTCTTCGCCAAGAAGGTCATCGAGGCGATCCCCGACGGCGCCGGCGTCCACATGATCGACGGCAAGATGCAGGACGACGCGACCTGGAAGCAGTGCAAGGTGATGGTGAACCTCGCCGAGATGCTCGCGGAGAAGGATCCCGGGTTGAAAGAGGCGTACGAGCTCTAGGGCGCCACGATGCCCGCCTTCCGCCACCCCCTCCGGGTCCGCTTCCACGAATGCGACCCCCAGGGCGCCGTCTTCAACGCCAACTACCTGGCCTACTTCGACGTCGCGTTCACCGAGCTGTGGCGCGAGGCGTTCGGCGGCTGGGAGGTGGCGATGGCGGAATCAGGCCTCGACGCGGTCGTCGCCGAGGCCCGCTGCCGCTACCTCGCCCCGCTGCGCTTCGACGAGGAGATCGAGGTCGTCGCCCTCGTCACCCGGCTGGGCGACACCTCGATGACCACGGGCTTCACGGTCGAGCGCTCGGGAGAGGCGGTCGCCGAGGGCGAGCTACGCCACGTCTTCATCGACGAGACGACGCGCGGGAAGCACACGATCCCCGACACGATCCGGGCCGGACTCGCGCGCTACACGTGACAGGGGTCTGACCCCTATAGCGGATTTGGTATATTGCTCATATGTCATCAGCCGCCTCCCTCATCAGGGAATCGCGTCATGCGGCCGGCCTGACGCAGGCTGAGCTCGCCCGTCGCATCAACGCCACCCAGCCGGTTATCGCCCGCCTCGAGCGAGCGGGGGCGAACCCGCGCCTCTCCACGCTCGAGAAGGTGATCGCCGCCACGGGCCAGTCGCTCGAGCTGAGCGCAGGGCCGGGCAGCGGGATCGACGAGACGATGATCGTGGCCGACCTCAAGCTCTCCCCCGACCAGCGCCTCCAGCACTTCGAAACCCTCTATGCCTTCGCCAAGGACTTCGCGACCGCGGCTCGTGGATCCTAAAGACCGCCTGCCGGCGGAGTGGCCGGATTTCGATCCGCGCCAGATGCTCCACAGACTCACAGAAGCCGGTGTGGACTTCGTCGTCATCGGGGGCGTGGCGGTCATCGCCGCGGGATATGCGCGGGTCACGCGTGACCTTGACATCGCCTTCGCCGACGACCCCGCGAACCTGGCGGCCCTGGGCGGCGTCCTCACCAGCCTGGATGCGCGCCTTCGCGGCGTCGACGACGACGTTCCGTTCACAGCCGACAGCCACACCCTGGAAGGCGTGCAGCTGCTGACGTTGGACACATCACTCGGCTGGCTTGATGTCCACAAGCAGGTCCCAGGCGTCGCCGATTACGAGGGCCTGCGCAGCCGAGCCGAGCGGGTCGCGTTCGGCGACATCCGGGTCCTCGTGGCATCGATCGACGACCTCGTCGCGATGAAGCGCACTGCCGATCGGCCCCTTGACCACGTGGACATCGCGGCCCTGGAGGCGATCAAGCGCCGGAGCTAGCCCAGGCGCTGCTTCAGCGAGTCGAGCTGGCTCGCGACCTCGTCCGGCAGCGTGTCGCCGAACTTGCCCAGGAACTCCTCGACCTGCGGAAGCTGGGCGCGCAGGGCGTCCTCGTCGACGGTGATCAGCTCGCGCATCTCCTCGTCGGAGATCGAGAGGCCCTCGGTGTTGATCTCGCCCTCGGCCGGGACGTAGCCGATCGGGGTCTCGACGATCTCGCCCTCCCCCCCGCAGCGGCGGAAGACCCACTCGAGCACGCGGCTGTTCTCGCCGAAGCCCGGCCAGATGAACTTGCCCTCCGCGTCCTTGCGGAACCAGTTGACGACAAAGATCCGCGGCATCTCGTCGGGGTGCCGACGGGCCATCGCCAGCCAGTGCTCGAAGTACTCGGCCATGTTGTAGCCGCAGAACGGCAGCATCGCCATCGGGTCGAACCGAAGCTCGCCGACCGCGCCGGCGGCTGCCGCCGTGGTCTCCGAGGACATCGTCGCGCCGCAGAAAACGCCGTGCTCCCAGTCGATGGACTCCGTGACCAGCGGCTGCACCGTCGCCCGGCGCCCGCCGAACAGGAAGGCGTCGATCGGCACGCCGTCAGGGTTCTCCCACTCGGGGGCGATCGAGGGGCACTGCGCGGCCGGCGTCGTGAAGCGCGCGTTCGGGTGCGCCGCGGGCTCCTGCCGGTCGGGCGTCCACTCGTTGCCCTTCCAGTCGATGGCGTGGTCGGGCTCCTCGCCCGTCATGCCCTCCCACCAGATGTCGCCGTCGTCCGTGAGCGCGCAGTTGGTGAAGATCGAGTTGCGCTCGATCGTGCCCATCGCGTTGGGGTTGGTCTTGTGTGAGGTGTTGGGCGCGACGCCGAAGAATCCGGCCTCGGGGTTGACCGCGTAGAGGCGCCCATCGTCGCCGAACTTCATCCAGGCGATGTCGTCGCCCACGGTCTCGACCCCCCAGCCGGGCATGGTCGGGATCAGCATCGCGAGATTGGTCTTGCCGCACGCCGACGGGAAGGCGCCGGTGACGTACTTCACCTCTCCCTCGGGACTGGTGAGCTTGAGGATCAGCATGTGCTCCGCCAGCCAGCCCTCGTCGCGGGCCATCGCGGAGGCGATGCGAAGCGCGAAGCACTTCTTGCCGAGCAGGGCGTTGCCGCCGTAGCCGGAGCCGTAGGACCAGATCTCGCGGGACTCGGTGAAGTGGACGATGTACTTGTTCTCGGCGTCGCACGGCCATGGGACGTCGGCCTGGCCGTCCGCCAGCGGCATGCCCACCGAGTGCAGGCACGGGACGAAGCTGCCGTCCTCGCCCAGCACGTCCAGGGCGCCCTGGCCCATCCGGGTCATGATCCGCATGGAGACCGCGACGTACGGCGAGTCGGTGAGCTGCACGCCGATGTGGGCGATATGCGAGCCCAGCGGGCCCATCGAGAACGGGACCACGTACATCGTGCGTCCCTTCATCGAGCCCCGGAAGAGGTCCTCCAGCTTCTCGCGCATCTCGGCCGGGTCGGCCCAGTTGTTGGTCGGCCCCGCCTCCTCCTCGGAGGGGCTGCAGATGAACGTGCGGTCCTCCACGCGAGCGACGTCGCCGGGGTCGGAGCGGGCCAGGTAAGAGTTCGGGCGCTTCGCGTCGGAGAGCTTCTCGAAGGTGCCGTTCTCAACCAGCTCCATGCACAGCGCGTCGTACTCCTCCGCCGAACCGTCGCACCAGTGGATCGACTCGGGCTCGGTGAGCTCCGCCACCTGGCTGACCCACTCGGTCAGCTTGCGGTTCTTGGTCGGGGCATCGGTGGTAGCGGTGCTCAACGTTGCTGCGCTCCTTCTCGTGCGGCTCAAAAGTCAGAAAGCCCGCGGCGCCAGGGCCCCGGGCAGTGCACGTCCATTCTGACGCACACGCGGTCGGAGCGGCGCCAGGCACAAGTGGCGATTCGCTCGATCCCGCTTCGCCGCTACTCCGCGGGTGGCGCGGGGATCGGGTTCTCCGCAAGCGCCCTGGCGGCGGCCACGAGGTTGCTCGCGGCGGCCACACCGGTCGAGTGCGACCAGTCGTGTCCCTCCTCGGTATCGAGGTACTCGTCGCCCGGACCCGGCCCCTTGTTCCAGTAGGTCCAAGCCTGCCCGGGAATCGTGTAGCCGATGTCGCCAAGGGCACCGCTTACCTCGCTGATCACGTGGTGGGCGCCGTCCTCGTTGCCGGTCACGACCACGCCGGCGACACGGTTGTAGGCGACCGGTCGATCCTCGTCGTCGGTCTCCGCGATCATCGCGTCCATCCGCTCCAGCACCCGCTGGGCGACGCTGGAGGGCCGACCCAGCCAGGTGGGCGTCGCGATCACGAGGATCTCCGACGCCATCAGCTTCTCGAGGAGCTGCGGCCACTCGTCGCCACCTCCCATGTCCGACTCGACCCCGGGCTTGATCCGGAAGTCGAGCGCGCGGACCAGTTCCGTCTCGATGTCGCGTGCCTGGATCGCGGTCTCGACGACCTTCGCCAGGGCTTCGGTGTTCGAGGTCTCCCCGGACGGCTTGAGGGTGCAATTGATGATTGTCGCTTTCATGCAGGCCGATTACCCGGCGTTGCGACCGGGAAGCGCCCGGCGTACCCTGGCTTGGTCATGGCAGGTGGCGGCGGGCCAACCCGACTGGCGAGCGCGATCGCAGCGCTCGCGGCGACGTGCGCCTTACTGGCCTGCGCAAGCTCCGCGCACGCCGGCCCGCTCAGCCAGGACGGCATGTGGATCTGGTACGTCAGCCAGTCCGGAGGGTCGGCCGAGGCGATCGCCCGGAAGGCGAAGAGCCACGACATGCGCCTGGTGTTCATCAAGAGCTCGGACGGCGCCAGCGCCTGGTCGCAGTTCACGCCCGAGCTCGTCGACGGCCTTCAGCGGCGGGGCATGACCGTGTGCGCATGGCAGTTCGTCTACGGGACCTATCCGGTCGAGGAGGCGCGGCGCGGAGCCGAGGCCGCGCGCACGGGTGCGGACTGCCTGGTGATCGACGCCGAGTCCCACTACGAAGGCCGCTACACCACCGCCGACAAGTACATGGGCGGCCTGCGCAAGCGGGTCGGGCCCGACTACCCGGTCGGGTTCACCAGCTTCCCCTGGGTCGACTACCACCCCTCCCTCCCGTACTCCGTGTTCCTGGGCCGGGGCGGTGCCTCGTTCAACCTGCCGCAGGTCTACTGGAAGACGATCGGGACCTCGGTCGACAGTGGGCTCGCCCACACCTACCTCTGGAACCTGCCGTATGACCGCCCGATCCTGCCCCTGGGCCAGACCTACGAGAACCCTTCGGGCGACGACCTGAAGCGCTTCCGCCGGCTCAGCGCCGGCTACGGCGCCAAGGGCGTGAGCTGGTGGTCCTGGCAGGAGACCAGCTCCAGCGAATGGAACCGGATCGACGGCAACGTCCATCGCCCGTTCCCGGATCCGGCGCGGGACTTCCCGCGCCTCAGCCGCGGTTCCCGCGGCGACACGGTCCTGCTGCTCCAGGAGCTGCTTCGCGCCTGGGGCCGGGACCTTCCGGTCGACGGCTCGTTCGGGGACAAGACGCGACGCGTGCTCAAGAGCTACCAGCGCGCGCACGGGCTGACGGACTCGGGCGTCGCCGACGAGCCCACCTGGCGTGTGCTCCGCGAGCGCCGGCCGGAGCGCATCCGCTGGTCGCGGCGCGGCAACCCCGGCTTCCTGAGGGCGGCCAAGCTCGAGGCGGAGCTCCCGACGTCGCTCGAGCTGCCATCTACGCCCGGCCGTCCCTGATCCAACGCTGCCGGCTGCGCTAGCCTCGCTGGTCTTCCATGGAGGGAAGGCGGGAGATCAGCAGGCGGAACCTGACCGTGGCGCTCATCGGCGCCGCGCTTGGCCTTGCGCTCGCACCCGGGGCAGCAGTTGCCGGCCTGACCGTCGAGCCCGAGGTGGTTCCGGGCGCCAACGCCCCCGGCCCGTCCGAGTACGACCAGGTCTACGTGTCGAAGTTCGGGCCCTCCGACGCGGATCGCGTCCTGGTCCTGATGCCGGGCACGTCCGGAGGCGCCGGCGATTTCACCCTGCTGGCCGAGGACCTCGTCGCTGCCGTTCCCGACCTGCAGGTCTGGTCGGTCGACCGGCGCGAGCAGGCCCTCGAGGACACCTCGAAGTTCGAGGAGGTGGCGGCGGGCACCGCGACCCCGCAGGACGCATTCGACTACTACCTCAACTGGATCGTGAGCTCGGTGCCGACGCACTACCAGCCCCTGGATCCCGAGGAGTACGACTTCACCGAGCGCTGGGGCCTGCGCGTGGCTCTCCGGGACGTCCGGGAGGTCGTGAAGCTCGCGCGCGAGGATGGGCGCGAGGTCTACCTCGGCGGCCACTCGCTCGGCGCCTCCGCGGCTGCCGCCTACGCCGCCTGGAATTTCGACGGCAGGGCCGGCTACCGCGATATCGAGGGCCTGGTGCTGATCGACGGGGGCCTGCAGGGCACCTTCGACAGCTACACGCGTGACGAGGCCAAGACCCAGCTGCTTGGCCTCCCAGGATCACCCTGGGCCGACCTGCTCGGCCTGGGCCTGCCCTGGGCCGCCGGCGCGTTCGCCGAGTCCGGCGCGTGGTTCGCGCGAGAGGACCCCACCGGTGCCTCGGCCCTCCAGGACTTCCCACTCCTGCCCGCCGCCTTCAAGCCGACCGACGAGGTCACCAACCGGGGACTCCTCGGTTACGCCTTCGACAAGAGCACCTCGCCCCCCGCCCTGGCCCTGATCCAGGTGCGCGCCGGCGAGCTGGGCCCGCTGCCGGAGCCGCGCGACTGGTCGGACGGCGAGGTCACGCCCATCGCCCGCCTGGCCGCGACCTTCGGACAGGAACCCGCCAACGCAGTCGAGTGGTACTTCCCCAAGCGGCTGTCGATCGATGTCAACGGCGCCAACGCGCTGCGCCGTAACGCCGTCGCGCGGTTTCTCAACCTCCCGCTCCGACACGGCGACGAGATCGACGTCCCCGTCCTGGCGATCCAAACCGACCTGACTCAGGGCGGCGTGATCGAGGGAGCCAAGAACCTGATCCGCTCCTCCGAGATCCCGCGAAACCGGTCGGTGCTGATCAACGCCGAGGACTCGATGAGCCATCTCGACCCACTCACAGCGGCGCCCGCACTGAACCCGCTCGTCCAGGAGATGGGCGACTTCCTGGACGGCGCGGGCTAGCCGCCTGGCACGCTAGGGTTCCGCGCCGCGCCTCGGGCGCGGTGTGCAAATGCGCTTCTACGAATACGAGTCACGTCGCATAGTCGAGGCGGCCGGGATCCCGGTCACCAAGTACGGCTTCTGCACCTCCCGCGAGGAGGCGAAGACGGCCGCTGAGGAGATCGGCGGCCCGACGGTCATCAAGTCGCAGGTCCTCACCGGCGGCCGGATGAAGGCGGGTGGCGTGAAGTTCGCCGATTCGCCCGAGGAGGCGGCCGCCCACGCCGAGGAGATCCTTCAGTTGGAGATCGGCGGCCACATGCCGGTGGGGGTGCTGGTGGATCCGAAGGCCGAGATCGAGCAGGAGTACTACGCCGCCGTCCTCTGGGATGGCCGCGCCAAGCGCCCGATGATGCTGTTCAGCGACATGGGCGGGATCGACATCGAGCAGGTCGCCGAGGAGCATCCCGACCACGTCGGGCGCGGGCACCTGTCCAACCTTCACCCCATCCCCGACTTCAAGGCGAAGGAGGTCGTCGCCCGCGTCGGCATGACCGGCTCGGACCTCAATCGCGCCACCGCGGTTCTGGCCAAGCTCGCGCGCCTGCAGCGCGACAACGACATGACCCTCGCCGAGATCAACCCGCTCGCGAAGCTCTCCGACGGCTCCTTCGTCGCGCTCGACGCACACATGGAGATGGAGGACGAGGCGGTCGGCCGCCACAAGCCGATGCTCATCGGGATCGGCGTCGACCTCGACGAGCCGCGCGAGCTGTACGAGCCGTCCGAGTTCGAGCGGAACGTCAAGGCGATCGACGCAGCCGACCACCGCGGAGTGATCCAGGGCAAGGACCACGGCTTCCAGGGCAACCTCGGGCTCGTGATCGGCGCCGGCGGCGGCTCGCTGACGCTCACCGATGCCGTCCGCTCGCAGGGCGGCAAGCCCGCGAACTACGCAGAGATCGGCGGCAACCCCTCGGTCGCGAAGTCGAAGGGTCTCGCGATGGAGGTACTGAAGAAGGACGGCGTCGAGAAGATCGCGGTGATGATGTCGATCGTCTCCAACACCCGCGTCGACATCGTCGCGCGCGGCGTCATCAAGGCCTGCCTCGAGCTCGGGAAGGACCCCGCCGAGACGATCGCCGTCTTCCGCATCCCGGGCGCCTGGGAGGAGGAGGGGGCCAAGATCCTCTCCAAGTACGGGATCGAGTTCAACGACCGCAGCACCACCATGTGGGAAGCCGCGGGCACAGCAGTGGAGAAGATCCAGTGAGCATCCTGCTGAGCGAGGACTTCACGTTCATCGTCCAGGGCATCACCGGACGCGAGGCCGTCAACCTCACCCGCGAGTGTCTGGACTACGGCTCCAAGGTGGTCGGGGGCGTGACCCCGGGGCGCAAGGGCCGCGAGGTGCACGGCGTGCCGGTCTTCGACACGGTCGAGCAGGCGGTGGAGAACCACGGCGCGCCGATCGACGGCGCCGTTGTGACCGTCCCCCCCGCGTTCACCAAGGACGCCGTGATGGAGGCGATCGAGAACGGCGTGAAGCTGATCGTCGTCGTCACCGAGCGCATTCCCCGCCGCGACGTCGCCGAGATGGTCGAGCTGGCGAGCCTGCACGACGCCCGGATCATCGGGCCCAACTGCCTGGGCCTGATCGTCCCGGAGGTGTGCAAGATGGGCGGCATCGGCGGGCCCGCGAAGGACGCGGCCAAGGCCTACTCCCCCGGCCCGGTCGGCGTGATGTCGCGCTCGGGCGGGATGACCACCGAGATCTCGTCCTCGCTCACCGCCGCCGGCCTCGGGGTCTCCACGGCGGTCTCGATCGGCGGCGACGCGATCATCGGCTCGACCTACGCCGAGCTGATGCCCTACTTCGAAGACGACCCGCAGACCGAGGCGATCGTGATCTACACCGAGCCCGGCGGCCGCATGGAGGCCGAGCTCGTGGACTGGCGCGATCAGGCCGGCTCCCGGCTTCCGATCGTCGCCTTCATGGCCGGCAAGTTCATGGACGACGAGGAGATGCAGGGCATGAGCTTCGGCCACGCCGGCACGATCGTCGAGGGCAAGGAGGACTCGGCGACCGAGAAGATCGCGCGCCTGGAGGCCGCCGGCATCCCGGTGGTCGAGCGGATCGACGAGATCCCGGGGACCGTCAAGGAGAAACTTGGGGTGACCGCATGAGCGAACAGCACGGAGTGTTCATCGACGTCGAGGTATCCGACGAGGTCGCCGGCAACGCCGATCTCGCCCAAAAGCTGGAGGAGGCCTGCCCCGTGGACATCTTCGCCGCCGCGGACGGCCGGGTGAAGGTGGTGCGCGAGAACCTCGACGAGTGCGTGCTCTGCGAACTCTGCCTGGACGCTGCTCCCGCGGGCACCGTCACGGTCAAGAAGCTCTACGACGGCACCGAGCTGAAGCGGTAGCCGCAGCGCCGCGGATCCTACGTCTGGGTAGGTCGCAGCGGGACGATTGAGCGCGTAGGGTTGCCGGATGCCCACCTTCAAATCGGCACTGATCACGGGCGCGTCGGGCTTCATCGGCCGGCGTCTCGCCGAGCGTCTCGAGGCCGAGGGCGTCGAGGTGACCGGCCTCGACATGCAGACCGATCGAGGCCGGAACGTCGTGGCGGGAGACATCTCCGAGCCGGGTTCCTGGCAGCGTGCGGCGGACGGTGCGGAGGTCGTCTTTCACACGGCGGCGATCGTCTCGAACGCGGCCAGCCTCGACCGCCAGTGGCGCGTGAACGTGCTCGGCACGCGACACGTGCTCGACGCCGCCGCCGAGGCCGGGGCCTCGAGGTTCATCCACTTCAGCTCGGTCCGCGCGTTCGGCGACTCGGGCTTCCCCGACGGCGTCACCGAGGGCCATCCAGTGCGGCCCGACGGCAATCCGTACGTCGACACGAAGATCGCGTCAGAGCAGGTCGCGCTGCAGGCGCACGCGGCCGGCGAGATCGAGTGCACCGTCATCAGGCCGGGCGACGTCTACGGCCCCGGCTCGCGGCCGTGGACCATCCTGCCGCTGGAGTTCATCAAGGCGAACCGCTTCGCGCTGCCGGCGATGGGCAAGGGCGTCTTCAGCCCCCTCTACATCGACAACCTGCTCGACGGGCTGCTCCTCGCCGCGGACGCGCCGGAGGGCTCGGGCGAGGTGTTCACGCTCTCCGACGGGGTCGGCGTGAGCTGCGCCGAGTTCTTCGGCCACTACTACCGGATGCTCGGCAAGCGCGGCCCGGCGCTCATCCCCACCCCGCTCGCCAGCGCGGCGTCGGCGGCGTCCGAGGCGATCGCGCGGATCGGCGGCGTCCCGACCGAGTTCAACCGGGCCTCGATGCGCTACCTGGCCCGCACCGGCACCTACTCGATCGAGAAGGCCAGGGAGAAGCTGGGCTACGAGCCGGACGTGGACCTGGCCGAGGGCATGCGGCGCACGGAGGCCTGGCTGCAGGAGCAGGGCCTGCTGAAGGGCGGCACGTCCGCCAGGCCGGTGGAGGCGGGCGTTGGCCGGGGTTGAGAGCGGCGCCGAGCCGCGTGTCTCGGCGCTCTCGCGCCGGCTGCTGACCGCTGCCCGGGCGCTCACCACGCCGCTTCTGCCCGACGACTACCTCGAGCTCCTCAACCCCATGTGGAATACCCGCGAGCTGCGCGGCGACGATCGAAGAGATCCGCCCCGAGACGGAGGACGCCTCGACCGTGGTGATCCGGCCCTTCTTCGACTGGCAGGGGCACTGGCCCGGCCAGTACCTGCGGATCGGCGTCGAGCTGAACGGCGTTCGCCACTGGCGCGCGTACTCGCTCACCTCCGACGCAGCCCACCCCAAGGGCTATATCTCGATCACGGTCAAGCACGTCGCCGAGGGCCGGATGTCGCCGTACTTCACCCGCTACGCCCAGCCCGGCTCGATCGTCTATCTCGGCGGGGCCGAGGGGAGCTTCACCCTCCCCCACCCGCTGCCCGACCGGATGCTGTTCCTCAGCGCGGGCAGCGGCGTGACACCGATCTGGTCGCTGATCCGCAACATCGCGAAGCGGGATGCGCCGGTGGAGATGCACCACATCCACTGCTGCCGGACCCCCGACGACTTCATCCTCGGCGAGCCGCTGCGGGGCCTCGCTGAGAGCCGAACGAACTACGACGCTCCATGAGCACCACAGCGGCGCGAACGGCCGGATCACCCCCGCCGACCTCGACGAGCTGTGCGAGGACTGGCGCGAGCGGCACGCCTTCCTCTCCGGCCCTCGCGAGCTACTCGACGACTTCTCCGCGCACTGGAAGGAGGAGGGGGACGCCGACCTGCTGAGCATCGAGCGCTTCCAGCCGATCATCGGCGGCGATGCGACCGCCGAGGTCGGCAGCGGCGGCACGATCCACTTCCGGATCAAGGACTTCGAGGCAGAGGCCGACGGCCGCACGTCCATCCTCGAGGCCGGTGAGGCGGCGGGCGGCAAGCTCGCCTTCGGCTGCCGCATGGGCGTCTGCCACACCTGCATCTGCCGCCTGGAGTCCGGGCAGGTCCGCGACCTGCGCACCGGCCGGGTCCATGGCGAGCAGGGCGAGATGATTCGAATCTGCATTAACGCTCCCGAAGGCCACGTCGAGCTCGACGAGGGCCATGTGGAGATGACCTGAGGAGCCGCCATGAGCACCGACGACGACCATCGAGAACCCACTCAACCGGCTCACCGACGAGCAGATCGAGCAGATCGGCGAGGAGTTCCAGGCGATCCACGACGAGGTGTTCGCCGACCTCGGCGAGCGCGACGCGACGTACATCCGCAACATCATCCAGTTCCACCGGCGGCTCGCGGCCTGTGCGCGGATCCTGCTGATGGCCTCCCGCTACACGCCGGCCTGGGTGCTCGGGCACAGCAACGGCTCTGGCGCGGCCAAGATCATCGAGAACATGGAGATCGGCCACAACGTGATGCACGGCCAGTGGGACTGGATGAACGATCCCTACATCCACTCCTCGACCTGGGACTGGGACACCGCATCGCCCGCGTCGGCGTGGAAGCACTCCCACAACTACGTCCACCACACCTACACGAACGTGATCGGCAAGGACAAGGACGTCGGCTACGAGATTCTGCGCGTCGACCCAAGCCAGCCGTGGCACCCGCTCTTCCTCCTCCAGCCCTTCTACAACATCCTCCTGATGCGCTGTTCTTCGAGTGGGGCGTCGCGTTCCACGACCTCGACTTCGAGGCGATCAAGAAGGGCACGAAGCCGAAGGAGCAGGTTCAGGACGAGCTGCGCGCGATCGGCACGCAAGGCCCGGCGCCAGATCGTCAAGGACTACATCGCGTTCCCGGCCGCTCTCCGGCCGCTACTGGAAGCGGACGCTGACGGCGAACTTGACCGCGAACCTGATCCGCAACGTGTGGGCCTACGCGATCATCTTCTGCGGCCACTTCCCCGACCAGACGTACACGTTCACCGAGGAGGAGGCCGAGTCCGATGAGTCGCAAGGGCGCCTGGTACGTCCGCCAGCTGATCGGCGCCGCCAACATCGACGGCAGCGACGCTCTTCCACTTCTTCAGCGGCAACCTGTCCTTCCAGGTCGAGCATCACCTGTACCCGGACCTGCCGAGCTCGCGCTACAAGGAGATCGCCCCGCGGGTGAAGGAGATCTGCGAGCGGTACGGCCTGCCGTACAACACCGGCCCGTTCTCCAAGCAGCTCGGCTCGGTGCAGCGCACGCTGCTGCGCATGGCGTTGCCCGGAGGGTCGCCCCGGCCGAAGCCGGGTCCGTGGCGGGAGCCGGCCGCGCCCCCCGACGCCACGCAGAACGGGCACGGTCCCGAGGACGCCCTGGCAGCCTTCCCTTAGGTCAGGTCCGCCTGCGGAGGATTCTTGCCGCTATGCGGGCACAATCCACCGGACGTCGCGGAGCCCGCTGAAACCGGTCGTGACATCGAACCGGCGCCGCCTCCCGGCCGGTGCTTCTCGCCCCAGCGCCGTAGCCCCTCGGCGTCTGTCGTCGTGCAGAGATTCGCATTCCATTGACCGCCCGCGCGGTAGAGGAAGAGGCCGTACTCGCGCTCGGTCCTGCGGGGGAGCCCGCACGACGCCCCGCCCGAAGCCGCAGTAATCATCAGCTCATCGCCCGGCTTGAAGCGGTCACGGCGCTTGTAGACGTCAGCGATCTCGTACGTGTACTCGGCCTTCTGCGGGCTGACGTTCTCCACCGAAGTCAGTTCTGCCACCACCGCCGCGTCGGACCAGGCGTAGCGGGGCTTGATGTCGCCGCCCACGCAAGAACAGGCCAGCGCCTCGCCAGCGCCACCCAGCAGGAGGAAGAGCCCGAAGGCGCCGGAACCGATCAGAACGCGCGGGCGCATGTATCCAGGCTACGCCCGCGCGAGCGATCCGTCACATCCCTAGTCGTCGGAGTCTCCGTCGACGACGCCGAAGATCGCGCCCTGCGGGTCCTGCAGGACCGCGAAGGTGCCCGCGGGCACCTCGAGCGGGCCGAACAGCTTGGTGCCACCCAGCCCGTCCGCCTTGCCGATGGCGTCCGGGGTGGAGCTCACCGCGAAGTAGGGCATCCAGTTCGAGGGGACGCCCTCGTCCTGGTGCTCCTTCGGCAGCTCCCGCATGCCGCCGTTCCGGCCGGCCGCTGCTCCGTCGTGGCCGATTGACCAGTACGGCGGGAAGTCGCCGGTGTCCATGGCCTCGAACTGCCAGCCAAAGAGCTTCTCGTAGAACTCCGTTGCCCTCGCCGGATCGGTTGTGGACAGCTCATTCCAGGTCAACGCGCCTGGCTCGTTGACGATCGAGGCACCGATGTGCTGGTTGGGCTGCCAGATCCCGAAGGCCGCGCCCGTCGGGTCCATGACGACCGCCATCCGCCCCGACTCCATCACGTCGAACGGGTCCATGTGCACGTTCCCGCCGGCGTCCTTCGCCGCCGACGCGCTCTCGTCGGCGTTGGCGACGGTGATGTAGTTGAACCAGTAGGGGGGCAGGTTCTCCTGGAACTCGGGCTTCTGCTGGATGGCTCCGACCGGCTCGCCGCCGATCTGCATCATCGAGTACGTCCCGCCGTCCGGCAGCGGCTGGTCATCGGCCTCCCAGCCGAACAGCCCGCCGTAGAACGCCTTCGCGCCTGCCGGGTCGCTCGTCGACAGCTCCACCCAGGAGAACACTCCCAGCTCGTAGCTCGTTCGCTTCGCCATGCTCGCTCCTTTAGTCGAACTCGTGCCCCGGTCCGGCACACTACGCCGCCGTGAACTTCGTCCGCGACGTCATCGACTCCCGGCCCGCGTCGACCCCCGCGTTGGTTGCCATCTCGCGCGAGGGAGAACGGCGCCTCTGGCACCTGGGCGAGCTCGGCGCCCGCGCCGCGGGACTCTCCGGCGCCTTCGCCGCACGGGGTGTCGGCCGGGGCGACGTGGTCATGACCCTGGTTGGCAACCGCGTCGAGTGGGTTCTGTCGCTGCTCGCCTGCTGGCGGATGGGCGCGGTCGCCCTGCCCTGCAACACGATGCTGCGCCGCGGGGATCTCGAGCACCGTGTCGGCGTGGCCAACCCGGCGCTGTGCGTTGGCGAGGATGACCTGCTCGCCGAGATGCCCGGCGGAGTCGAGTGCATGACGATGGCCGACGTGGCCGACGCCCTCGACGAGGACGAGCCCCAGGAGACGCCAGCCGACTTCGCCGACCTCTCCTCCGGCGACCCGGCGCTGATCGTCTTCACGTCCGGGACCACGGGCGAGCCGCGCGCCGCCCTCCACCCCGTCGGCTACCTGCGCGGCCAGTCTGCCCAGGCCGAGCACTGGGTCGGTGCCGAGCCCGGCGATCTGGTCTGGGTGACTACGGCGACCGGCTGGTCGAAGTCGGCCCGGAACGTGTTCGTGGCGCCATGGCTCCGTGGCGCGGCGGCGCTGCTCTGCGACGCGCGGTTCGATCCGGCAGGCCGGATCGAGGTACTGGAGCGCGAGGGCGTGACGATCCTCTGCCAGGCCCCCACCGAGTACCGGCTTCTGGCCCGCAGCGAGGACCTCCGAGCGCTCCCGGACCTGCGGAGGGCCATGTCCGCCGGCGAGCCCCTTGGGGCCGACATGGTCGAGGACTACCGGTCCGCCTGGGGAATCGACGTCGCCGACGGCTACGGGCAGACGGAGACGGGCCACGTCAGCGGCAACCACGTGGGATTCGAGGTCAGGCCGGGGTCGATGGGGAAGCCGCTCCCGGGCCTGGAGACGCGAATCAGGGACGGCGAGCTTCAGCTCCGCGCCTCGACCTCGCCGACCTTCTTCTCCGGGTATCTCGGCGAGGAGGCCGGACCCGAGCTGGTCGATGGCGAGTGGTGGGCGACCGGCGACCTGGTGCGCTCCGACGACGACGGCTACCTCTTCCACGAGGGCCGCTCCGACGACCTCATCACCTCATCGGGCTATCGGATCGGCCCGGGCGAGGTCGAGTCGGCGCTGCTGAGCCATCCGGCTGTCGCCGAGGCAGCGGCCGTCGCCGCCCCGGACGCGGAGCGCGGGTCGGTCGTGAAGGCCGTGATCGTGACCACCGGCCGGGAACCCTCGGCCGAGTTGGCCGCCGAGCTCCAGGAGCATGTGAAGTCCGTGACCGCCCCCTACAAGTTCCCCAGGATCGTCGAGTTCGCGGACGAGCTGCCACGAACGCGAGCGGCAAGCTTCGCCGAGCGGCCTTGCGCTAGCTAGGCGTCGTCGCTGGCGCGCTGCTTGACGATGTCGTCGAGCTTCGAGACGACGTCGGGGTCGCGCAGGGTCGTCACGTCGCCCAGCTCGCGGCCCTCGCCGATGTCGCGCAACAGACGGCGCATGATCTTGCCGGAGCGGGTCTTGGGCAGGTCGTAGGCCCAGATGATCCGCTTCGGGCGAGCGAGCTTGCCGATCGTCGTCGCCACGTGCTCGCGGATCTCGACCTCGAGCTCGTCGGAACCCTCGTCATCGTCCCCCTGGAGCGTCACGAACGCGCAGATCGCCTGGCCGGTGTCCTCGTCTGACTGGCCGATCACGGCAGCCTCGGCGACCTTGGGATGCGAGACGATCGCCGACTCGACCTCGGCGGTCGAGAGACGGTGGCCGGAGACGTTGATCGCGTCATCGCTTCGGCCGATCACCCAGAAGTAGCCGTCGGCATCCACGCGAGCGGCGTCGCCCACGAGATAGCGCTCCTTGCCGAACCGCTCGAAGTAGGTCTCGACGAAGCGCTCCGGCTCCTTGTAGAGCGTGCGCAGCATTCCCGGCCAGGGCCTCTTGATGACCAGGATGCCCTGATCATCTGAGACCTCGTTGCCCTCCTCGTCCACCACGGCCGCCTCGATCCCGGGCAGTGGCTTACCCGCGGAGCCGGGCTTCATCGTCTGGGCGCCGGGGAGCGTCGTGATCATGATGTGGCCGGTCTCGGTCTGCCACCACGTGTCGACGATCGGCGTCTCGCCGCCACCGATGACCTGCCGGTACCACAGCCACGCCTTGGGATTGATCGGCTCGCCGACCGTTCCCAGCAGCCGCAGGTTGGTCAGATCGTGCTTCGCGGGATGCTCGGCTCCCCACTTCATGCAGGCACGGATCGCGGTCGGCGCTGTGTAGAAGAACGTCACGCCGTAGCGCTCGCACAGCTCCCACCAGATTCCCTTGTGCGGATAGTCGGGGGCGCCCTCGTACATGACCGAGGTCGCGCCGTTGAGCAGCGGCCCGTAGACGATGTAGGAGTGGCCGGTGACCCAGCCGACATCGGCCGAGCACCAGTAAACGTCCTCGTCGGGCTTCAGGTCGAACACCATCTCGGTCGTCGCCTTGACCCCGGTCAGGTAGCCACCCGTGGTGTGCAGGACGCCCTTCGGTTTCGCCGTCGAGCCCGACGTGTAGAGGATGAAGAGTGGGTGCTCGGCGTCCAGTGGCTCCGCGGCGCACTCGTCGTCGGCGGCGTCGAGGGCCTCGTCGTAATAGACATCACGGCCCTCGGTCATCTCGACCTCGCTGCCCGTATTGCGGACGACGACGACGGTCTCGATTGACGGCACGTCGCCGAGAAAGCCGTCGACCGCCGGCTTGACCTCCGCGGTCTTGCCCTTGCGGCGGGCGCCGTCGGCCGTGATCAGCGCCTTGGCCTCGGAGAACTGCATCCGGTCCTTCACCGAGCCGGGCGAGAACCCGCC
This sequence comes from uncultured Solirubrobacterales bacterium, assembly GCA_963776045.1. Classification (GTDB taxonomy): domain Bacteria; phylum Actinomycetota; class Thermoleophilia; order Solirubrobacterales; family 70-9; genus JBDTSW01. Next base: position 299,596 of record CAVZLE010000003.1, read on the forward strand.
GAAGACGACGTTGTGCGGCGCCCCGATCCGGGCGCAGGCGAGCATGGCCACCGCGACCTCGGGGATCATCGGCAGGTAGATGCCGACCACGTCGCCCTTCTCGACCCCTCGGTCCTTCAGCGCGTTGGCCAGCTTCTGGACGTCGCGGAGGAGGTCCGCGTAGGTGATGTCGCGCTCCTCGCCCTCCTCCCCGCGCCAGTGGAACGCGACGCGGTCACCCAGACCGTTCTCGACGTGGCGGTCGAGGCAGTTGTGCGACGCGTTCAGCTTGCCGCCGACAAACCACTTGTAGAACGGCGAATCGGACTCGTCGAGGGCGGTGTCCCAGCGCTCGAACCAGTCGAGGTCGGAGGCCTTCTCCTCCCAATAGCCCACCGGATCGGAGGCCGCCTCGGCGGCGATCTGATCGTCGCTGATCGCCGCCGCCTCCACGAACGCCTCCGGGGGGTCGAACGACTCGATGTCCAGCAACTCCTCGAGCTCGCGCTCGAGGCCCTCACCCGTCCTCGCGTCCGTTCCGGCCTCCATGGATCTCCTCTCCGAGCTGGCTATTCCTCGACGATATATGCCGGGCTCAGCGAGCCCCGACCGGCTCGCGCTCCCGCGTCGGAGCCTCGGGCTCCGGAGCGCGTTCGCGCAGGCCGGCACCGTCGATCGGCACCTCCGCGCCCAGCCCCGTCTCGGCCCGGACATGGAGCTCGTCGAAGCCGCGCTCGGCCTTCCCCTCGGGCTTCGAGAGCATCGATCCGAGGAAGCAGCCGAGGAACCCGAGCGGCACCGAGATGATCGCCGGCTGGCTGAGCTCGATCAACGGGCTGGAGCTGACGTCGGGCCCGACCAGCACGAGGCCGACGGAGCTCACAACGCCCACCAGTACGCCCGTCACGGCGCCGGTGGTGTTGAACCGCTTCCACGTGAGCGCGAGCAGCAGCGCCGGGAAGTTGGCGCTCGCGGCAACGGCGAAGGCCAGCCCGACCATGTAGGAGACGTTCAGGTCGGAGCCGCCGATGATCGCGATTGCGATCGCGATCGCGCCGATCGTTCCGGCCGCGATTCGGGCGACGTGCACCTCCTCCTTCTCCGAGTCGCGGCCCTTGCGAATCACGTTCGACCACACGTCGTGCGCGACGGCGCCAGACGCGGAGATCACCAGTCCCGCGACGACGGCAAGGATCGTCGCGAACGCCACGGCAGCGATGATCGCCAGGAACGCGTCACCGCCGATCGACCCGGCGCCTCCGCCGACGGTCTGCGCCAGCAGCGGCGCGGCCAGGTTGCCGGCCTCGTCGACGTTGCCGGTCGTGCCCTCCTCGCCCAGCAGCGCGCGAGCGCCGAAGCCGAGGAAGGTGGTCATCACGTAGAAGGCGCCGATCAGCCCCACGGCCCACACGACGGACGAACGCGCGGCCTTGGCGTTCGGGACCGTGAAGAAGCGCATCAGGATGTGCGGCAGGCCGGCGGTACCGAGAAGCAGCGCCAATCCGAGCGAGAGCGTGTCGATCGGGTTGGTGAACCGCAGCCCCGGAGCGAGGTAGGCGGCGCCGTCGTCGGACTGCGCCTCCGCGCGCTCAAAGATGTCGATCGGGTTCCAGCCCATCTTGCCGAGGACGAACAGCGACAGCACGATCGTCGCGGCCATCAGCAACACGGCCTTGATGATCTGGACCCACGTGGTCGCCAGCATGCCGCCGAAGATCACGTAGACGAGCATGAAGGCGCCGGTCAGGCCCACGGCGAGGCTGAAGTTCGACTCCGACGAGCGCCTGGATCAGCGCGCCGGCGCCCACCATCTGAGCGATCAGATAGAAGCCCGCGACCACGAGGGTGCCCAGCGCCGCCGCGACGCGCGCCGGGCGCTCGTTCAGCCGGAACGAAAGGACGTCCGCGATCGTGAACTTTCCGGCATTTCGCATGCGCTCGGCCAGTAGGTAGAGCACGATCAGGAACGCGACCAGGAAGCCGACGGAGTACAGGAATCCGTCGAAGCCGAACAGGAAGATCAGCCCCGCGATGCCCAGGAACGACGCCGCGGACATGTAATCGCCCGCGATCGCGAACCCGTTCTGCACGCCGGTGATCCCGCGGCCCGCGGCCCAGAACGTGGTCGCATCCGTGGTGCGCTTTGAGGCCCAGTAGGTGATACCCGAGCGTGATCCCGACGACCACGCCGAAGATCGCGACGGCCTCGACGTTGACCTCTGCAAGTGGGACGAGCGAACGCATCAGTGCACCTCTCCGGTCTGGTGGACAGCGGGATCGAAACGGCGCTCGCGGGGTCTGAGCGCGCGCTCAGCCGCCCGCTTGGCCAGTGGGTCGAAGTCACGATCGGCCCGGCGGAGGTAGAGCCAACCCAGCACCCAGGTCATGACGAACTGGCTGAGCGCGAGCGCATAGCCGACCGTGAAGCCACCGAACAGGCGCTCGCCCATGAAGTCCGGGGCGTAGCCGGCCAGGGCGATGAAACCGAAGTACCAGACGAAGACGAAGCCGAGTACAGGGATCACGAAGGAGCGGCGCTTCTTGACCAGCTCCTGGAATTCGGGTGATCGCGCGGCGGCGTGCCAGTCGATGTCCGCGTGGGCGGAATCGGCGGTCGCCGCAGGCGGCGCCCCGTTCCCCTGGGCCTGATGAGCCATCTCTCCTCCATAGATTGTGGCTCCCAGCCCCCCTCTGGGGTTCTGTCTTTTCCCCTACTTCCACGAGCCACGGATTTGAAACAGCGCCCTGCCATCACCGCCTTTGCCGGCGTCTTCGTCGTCACGATGCTCGGCCTGCTCGCCGTGGGCGCCACGCTGCCCGTCCTGCCTCGCTACGTAAAGGGACCAATCGGCTCGACCGATCTGGCCGTCGGGATCGTCAGCGGTGCCTTCGCCTTCACAGGCCTCGCCTTCCGCCCGATCGCCGGCCACATCGCAGACGCCCGCGGCCGGCGGCTGACGGTGATCATCGGCGCGCTGCTCAGCGCGACCGCCGGCCTCCTGTACTTCGTGCCCGCGGGGGTCCCGGGCCTCATCGTCGCCCGGCTCGTCCTCGGCGCCGGGGAGGGCATGGTGTTCACGGCGGGCTCGGCCTGGGTCGTGGACCTGGCGCCTCCCGAACGGCGCGGCCGCCTGATCGGCCTCTACGGCCTGGCGATCTGGAGCGGCCTCAGCCTCGGGCCCCCGATCGGCGAGCTGCTCCTCCATGTTTCCAGCTTCGAGATGGTGTGGGCATTCGCGGTGGGGGCGCCGCTGCTGGGCGCGGTGATCGCGACGAGGATTCCCGAGCGGTTCACACCTCGCGCCCCGACCGGCGAGCGGTCGCCGTGGCTCGCCCGGGAGGCGGTGCGGCCGGGACTCGCGCTCTCGCTGGGCGTGGTGGGCTTCGCCGCGGTCGCGGCATTCCTCGTGCTTCACCTGGACGCACAGGGCATCGGCCACGGCGCCGAGACCTTTGCCGCCTTCGCGGCCACCGTCGTACTCGTACGCCTGATCGGAGGTGACCTGCCGGACCGGCTGGGGCCGGTTCCATGCGCGTTGGGCTCGGCGCTGCTGGAGGCCCTCGGCCTCGCGCTGATCGGGCTGGCCGACTCGGCACCCGTCGCGATCGCGGGCGCGATGATCATGGGCGGCGCATACTCAACCCTCTATCCGGCTCTGGCGCTGATCGTGATCGACCAGGTTGGCGAGGACCGCCGCGGGGTCGCGCTGGGCACGTTCACCGCGTGCTTCGACTTGGGCGTGGGCCTCGGCTCGCCGCTGGTGGGCGCGTTCGCCGCAGCCGCCGGCTACTCGGCCGCGTTCTATGCCGGCGCGGCCTGCGCCCTGGGCGCGGCCGCGGTCGCGGCCTTCGCGCTGCCCCGCGTGGCTGCCCGCGGGCAGCCGGCCGCTGCGTAGTCAGCTTTTCGCGGCGCGCGCCAGCTCGTCCAGGTGGCGGTCGAAGCTCGCCCGGTAGACGATCCCCTCGAAGAGGTTCTCCGCCTTGCGGTTGCCTTCGCCGGCCCGCAGCGCCTGCCATTCGCGCAGCGCGACGTCGCGGTCCCACAGCTCAGTCCACGAACCGCCCGCGGCCAGGATCTCCTCGACCACGACGACGTCCTCTGGGACCTCCCAGAGGCGCTCGCGCTTGGTGCGGGCGATCCGCTTCTCGGTGGGCTGGAAGTAGCCGACGCCATCCCAGGCGGGCACGAACTGCGCGACCAGGCGGCTGTGCAGGCGTCCTTTGATCCGCTCCAGCGGCGACATCGCGAACGCCGCCGCGAATGCTGCGGGAACGGCGAAAAGAGACGTCCGCTCGCTGTCGGTGGCCACGCCCGTCCGGTGGGTGAAGCGATCGACCAGGTAGAACCAGTCGAGCAGCGCGGGCCCGCGAAGGCCCAGCTCCCGGCCCTCGTCGAGGACGCGCTCGACCTCGCCGAGCGTTGCCGCTCGGGCCTCGGCGCTGGTCGCGTCGTGGCCGTGGCGGAAGAAGCGGCGGAGGCGCTCCTCAAGCGCCCCGGGGCGAAACCGCAGCCTCCGGATGTCGGATCGGGACTTGTAGAAGAAGGCGTGCGCGAGCTCCCCGCCGTGGCCGGAGAACTTCGCGCGCTCCGGCCGCGGCCGCGGGAGCGTCATCTTGCCGCGGAGCTTCTGCGGATGACGGACGCCGTCGTGGAGCAGGTGGAGGTTCGCCGCCCGCTCGAGCAGTGGCGTGCCGGGCGTCGCGCTTCCCTCCTTGCGCCGACGGATCCGGTGCTCGAGGTCCCCGCCCTGAAGCGCCATCAGCTCGCGGGCCACCTTGCCCTCGCCGGGCATCGCATTCGAGGTCAGATAGCGGGCGTCGATCCCGGCCGCGATCGTGGCGGCCGCCGACACCCGCGAGTCCCGCCCGCCGGAGAGGTCGACGTCGGCCTCTCCGGGCCAGAGCGAGGCGACCTCGCGGGCCTGGGAGACCATCTGAGCGCCCGCCGGCTCCGCCAGCTCGCGCCAGGAGGCATCCGGGGCTACCAGCGAGCGGATCGCGTTCGAGGGCTCGCTGGTAACCGCCCCGGCGGCGTCCGCGCGACAGATCGTTCCCGGGCCGAGGCGAGTGATCCCCTCGATCGGGCTCGCGCCGCCGAGCGGCCAGCCCGCCCCGGCCAGCAGCCGCCAGGCTGCCTCGTCGGCGGCTGGCCGGAGCCCGGCGAAGATCGCCAGCGCACCTGGCCGGTTCGACCACAGTGTCACCTCGCCGGCCCTGAGCGTGAACGCCCGCGCGGCACCGATCGCGTCGTTCACCACCACCAGGCTGCCGGAGCCGCGTTCCAGGACTGCGATGGCGCTCGGGGGACTGAGCGCCCGGATCACGGCGGCGGGATCGTCCGCGATGAGTCTCGCGAGCGCCAGCGGCGCCTGCCCGACCTCGCCACCCACGAGCCGGCTCCAGCCCGCGGGGGCGTAGGCGGTGGCGATCGCGAGCTCCTCGTCCTCGGCGAAGTGCGGCCAGCGACAGCGCGGCTCGGCGTCACCGGCGATGGCGACGCAGGAGTGGCCGGCAGCCGCCGACGACACGCGCAGCGGGTAATCGACCAGTCGCGAGTAGTGGCGCTCGACCCGTGCCATCCCGGCCTCCACCATCGCCCGGTCGAGCGGTGCGCGGCCGCTGCACGCCAGCCAGGTGGGGTCGATGTTCTCGCCCACCGCCTAACCCTTCCCGTTCAGCGTCGCCGCGTAGCGCGAGGCCTCGATGAAGCCGCGGAGGATCTTCATCCTGTCGCCAGGGTTCCGGTCGGGCATCTTCGGCGCGTTCCTCAGCACGAGGTTCGCGTAGAGCGGGACCGGATCGCCGCCGCGCTCGGCGTCCCGGCGCACCTCGAGGGTGCCGACTTTGCGGACGTCGCACGGGGTGGTCCGCTGCGTGCAGTTGAACCCGTTCGCCTCGCTCAGTTCGGCGTCGAGCCTGGCGACGCCGCGGGTGAACTCGGTGGTGTGCACGGAGTCCGCGCTCTGGCCGAGGACCAGCTGGGACCCGACGAACGCTGCGTAGGAGACGTGGCCGATGCCAACTGTCGTGCCCGCGCGAATGGAGAGCTGCTCCCCCCGCCGGAGGTTCGGCAGGCGCAGCGAGAGAATCGACCGCCGCTCCTTCTCCCGGATCTCGACCCGGTGATGGAGCCGCCGCTCGTTTCCGATCTCGCGCGCCTCAGGCTCGCCACGAAGGCGCAGGAGGTTCAGGCGGCCGTGATCCCCGTGAACGCGGCCGTCCGTGCGATCGATGCCGAGCAGGAGCTTGTCGCCGGCTCGAGCGCCGCGGTTGTAGGCATCGGCGACGAGGCTGACCCGGCAGCGATCCAGCTGGCACGGCAGCGAGTCCGGATCGCCGAGGCGGATGTTCGAGCCGCTGAAGACAGAGACGCAGTGGTGCTCGCGATGCTCTGGCTCCTGGTCGCACTTGAGCTCCCGCCGGTCGCTGATGGCCAGGGTTCGCGGCCCGCCGGTCGCGAGACCCCGAGCCAGGATCAGGCGGGTGCCCACACGCGGCGAGACGGAGTAGGGCTGCGCGACGCAATGCGGGCTGGGCCGGTAGCAGTTGTTCGTCGTCTGAAGCTCGGCCGTCACCTGCAGCCGGTCCCCCTCCAGGAGGTCGGGCAGCTGACCCGGCGCCAGCGACATCGCCACCCGCGGCTCGGCGCCGCGCTCGCGGGTAATTGGGATCGTCTCGTAGCGCTCCGAGCGATCGCCGGTGGTCCTCAGCTCGACCAGGTCGGGCGGGCCGGCCGAGGCCGGGACGGCGGCGAGCGCTGCGCCCACGGCGGCGAATGCGAGCGCCCAGCGCCTAATGACAGGCCTCGCCCTCACAGCCGCGGAGCTCGTCGAGCCGCCCTGCCAGGCGCTCGACGACCGGCGCGTACTCCGGATCGTCGGCGACGTTCGAGAGCTGGTTGGGGTCCTTGTTCAGGTCGTACAGCTCGATCTCTCCGGCCTCGTACTCGGCGTAGGTGAAGCCGTCGGCCGAGCGCACGGCATCGTAGGCGAGCGCGCTGTCGGGATAGGTCACGAAGAGGTCGCGTTCCGGGTCCAGGGGAGCTCCTCCGAGCACTGGCACGCCGTCCATCAGCCGCTGCGCCTGGACGCCCGCGAGCTCGGTGATCGTCGGCGCCAGATCGATGTTCTGCACCGGCCCGGCGCGCTTTTCACCCGCCGGGACGCCGGGGCCGCGAATCGCGAGCGGGACCCGGATCGATTCCTCGAACACGAGGTGCTTGCCCATCTCGCCGTGCTCGCCCAGGAGGTAGCCGTTGTCGGAGGTGAACACGATGTAGGTGTTGTCCAGCTCGCTCTCGTCGCGCAGCGCCGACACGATCTCCCCCACCATGCGGTCCACGGCGAGCAGGCTCTCGAGCCTGCCGCGGTAGACGCCCTCCGGCGCCGCGCGGGGCACCTCCCGGTCCTCGAACGCGCCATCGTCGCGGGGCGCGGGGCGCGGGTTCCGCGGAGCATCGGGCTGATCGTCGAGGACCCCCTCGGAGTGCGGTGCCAGCGGCGTGACCCAGAGGAAGAACGGGTCCGGCTGTCCAGAGCTCGACTCGATGAACTCCACCGCGCGTTCGGAGTAGACGTCCGTCTGGTAGTCGGCGGGCGAGTCGCCGTAGTCGACGAGCTCCCCGTTCTCGTTGAGCGTGTAGTCGTACATCTGGAACTCGGTGTGCTCGACCGGCACATGCCAGTCGTCCCAGCCCGGCGGGATCTCGAGCGGGTCCGTGCCGTGTTTCGGATTGCCGTAGAAGTTGAGGTAGCGGCCGACCTGCCCGGTCCGGTAACCGGCGTCGTCGAGCCAGACCGGGAGGGCGTTGGTGCCATCGAGGCGCGGGTAGCCCCCCTTCGGAGGCTTGGAGGTCTCGACGCCGTGGTTGTGGGCGTGTTGCCCCGTCAGGAACGTGGCACGCGAGGGGCAGCACTCGGAGAGGGCCACGAAGCTCTCGGTGAACTCGACGCCACGGTCGATCACCTCGCGCCGGACCGTCGGCATCACCTTCACCGAAGCGGCGTCCTGGTCGTCGGTCATGACGACCACGAAGTTGGGGGCCTCGGGACCGGCCTCCTTGACCGGGAGATCGAGGCTCTCGGCCTCTCGCGACTGCGCGACCGCGGATCCCTCGCCGTCGTCATCCCCACCGCAGCCGAGGAGCCCCAGGCCGGCCGCCGCCACGAGGCAAAGTGCCGCCCAGAACGCGACCCGGCGTCGCGGCGTCGGCCGCGCGCTGCTCCCGCCTCCTGCCATGGCAAGAGCCTACGCGGCGCGGGTACCGGTACGCCCCAGCCGGGCCAGCCGCTTGCGCTCCTCGCGCGGCAGGTATGCGCCTCGCCGGTATAGCGACTCGTAGTGCTCGATCAGGTCCGGGCGGTACTGCCGGAGCCAGTCGAAGAAGATCTTGCGCACCTCGCCGCGGAGGTGCAGACCGATCGTCGTGACGTTGCGCGCCCCGGCCTCACCGGCCAGTTCGAGGATGCGCTCGACCTGGTGCGGGTCATCGTTGATTCCGGGCATCAGCGGCGCGATGAGCACGCTCGACGGGATGCCGTTCCGCGTGAGCTCGGCCACCGCCTCCAGCCGCGTGCGCGGGTGCGGTGTGTGCGGCTCGGTCTGCCGCCACGCCTTCTCGTCGAGGGTCGGCACCGACAGGTTGGCCGAGAAGTCGGTGCGGGCCACGAGCTCGCGGAAGAGGTCCAGGTCGCGGAGGAGCAGCGGCGACTTGGTGAGCACCGAGCAGGGGTTGGAGTAGTCCCGCATCGCCTCCCAGACGCCACGGGTGAGCCGGTAGCGCCCCTCGACCCACTGATAGGGGTCGGTGTTGGTCCCGAGCGCCACCAGCTCACCATTCCACGACGGCTTTCGCAGGTCGGCCCGAACCCGCTCGGGCGTATTGACCTTGACGACGATCTCGCGCTCGAAGTCCTCGCCGGCGTTCAGGTCCAGATACGTGTGCGTCGGGCGGGCGAAGCAGTAGGTGCACGCATGAGTGCAACCTCGATACGGGTTGATCGTCCAGCGGAACGGCATCCGCGACGCACTGGGCACCGCGTTGATCGCCGACTTCGCGTGGACCTCGTGGAAGCGGATGCCGAGCGCCTCTGGCGCGTCGAAGGTACGCACCACCGGTTCGCTGATTCCCGGCAGGCTCGGCTGCTGCTCCCTTCCCTTTTCGAGGTGTTCCCAGCGCACTACGAACATACGTTCGCATAGCGCCCGGACGGATCAGAGGTCTCGCCGCGAGAACGCCGCCACCGCCACCGCAAGGACGCCGGCGACGTAGACGAAGCAGAAGACCACGAGCCCGACGCTTCCCTCGTGCGACCCGCCGAAGGGCCCGAGCTGGATCGCCGTCTGCGTGAAGCCCGTCTCGTCGCTCGCGATCAGGTACAGCCCGGCCTGGTAGAGCGCCTCGAACGGGAGCGCGGTCGAGACGGCGTCGGCGATGTTCTCGAGCCGTGGCGAGTCGAGCGCCTCGCCGATCTGGCCCAGGAGGCCGCCCACGAGCCCCGCGCCGAAGACCATGAACACCGCGATCCCCTGCGCAGAGGAGGCGAGAAAGACCGAGACGCAGACGGAGATCGCGCCCACGATCGCAACGGCGAGCGCGAGGGCAAGCGCCGGCAGGACGACGCTTCCCGGCGTCCAATCGCCCGCCACGCCCGGTGATGGCGAGCGCCAGCAGATAGACGACGATCACGTAGACGGTGCTCGCCGCCGCCGCTCCGGCCCAGCGCGCCACGAGCAGCGTCCCCCTGCCGAGCGGGCGGACCACCAGCGGCTGGAGCAGGCCGGCGTCCGCGTCGCCGCGCACCACGCCGTTGGTCAGGAAGATGGCGAGCACGCTCCCCAGGAAGAGGACGGCGAACATCGCGAGGCCAAAGATCGTCCCGCCCACCAGGGCCTGCTCGTCGACGAGATCCCCGCCGATCAGGCCGCTGCTCTCGACCTCGTCGAAGGCGAAGTAGGCGCCCAGCGCATAGAGCACGAGGAAGGCGACGGTCAGCGCTGCCACGACGGCGACGACCCTTCGCCGCAGGCTCTCGGCCACCGCATAGCCCACGATGATCCGGGCGTCCGCCAGGCGTCTCAAGTCGCCTCCTCCCCTACGGCCTCCAGATAGGCGTCCTCCAGGGTCGAGGACAGCACCTGGACCCCGTAGACGCTCTCGCCGCCGGCCACCAGCTCCGCAACGATCTTCGGCGCGTCCTCTCGCCCCGCGCCCTCGAAGAGCCGCTTCCCGGTAGCGGTCTCGACCTCGACGCCGCGAGCCTTCCGCAGCTCGGCCGTCGTGCCCCGCTCGACCACCTCGCCCTTGACGAGGATCGCAACGTGATCGCAGACCAGCTCGATCTCGGTGAGGAGGTGCGAGGAGAGGAGCACCGAGACGCCGCGCCCGCGCACCTCGTCGAGGAGGCGCCGCACGACCTTTCGCCCGGCCGGGTCGAGTGCGCTCGTGGGCTCGTCGAGGAGGAGCAGGCCGGGGCTGCCCACAAGGGCCTGGGCGATCCCCAGGCGCTGCTGCATCCCCTTCGACATCCTCCCCGTCCGGGTTCGCGCGGCGTCCGGCAAGCCGACCAGCGCGAGCAGCTCCTCGCGCTCGGCACGCCCGCCCGAGGACCCGGCGAGCCGCTGGTGAAGCCGCAGCAGCTCGTCCGCGGTCGCCCAGCCCGGGAAGCGAAACAGCTCCGCCAGGTAGCCGATGCGCTCTCGAGCCCCAGCGCTGCCGGCCGGGTGGCCCGCGACCTCCGCGCTGCCACCGGTGGGGCGCACGAGGCCGCACGCGATCTTCGCGAGGGTCGACTTCCCGGCGCCGTTCGGGCCAAGGAGGCCGACCACCTCGCCCTCTGCGACCTCGAGCGAAACCCCGCGAAGAGCGTCCGCCGTGTCGTAGCGCTTGCGCAGGTCGTGGGCGGCGAAGACCGGGGCCATCTAGCTCGCCGCGAGGTGCTCATGGACGAGCCGCACAGCCATCGAGCCCTCCCCCACCGCTGAGGCGACGCGCTTGATCGACCCCGAACGGACATCGCCCACCGCGTAGACGCCGGGAAGGCTGGTCTCGAGCATCGCGGGCGCGATCGCGCCATCGGCGGCCGGATCGGCCTCCGAACCCGTCAGCACGAACCCCTTCTGATCGAGCGCCACGCTGCCCTCCAGCCAACCGGTGCGGGGCTCCGCGCCGATGAAGACGAAGAGGGCGCGGACATCGAGGTTCGAGCGCTCACCGGTCGCGCAGTCGGCGACGACGAGGCCCTCGAGCGCGCGCTCGCCGATCACCTCGGCCACCTCGGTGGTCCCCTCGACGCTGATGTTCGGCGTGCGCTCGATCTGGTCGATCAGGTAGCGGGACATGGTCGCGGCCAGATCCGGGCGCCGGATCAGGATGGTCACCCTGGCGACGTGCTTCGAGAGGAACATCGCGGCCTGGCCGGCCGAGTTCCCGCCGCCGACGATCGCCACCTCCGAGCCGGCGCACATGCCGGCCTCCAGGGGCCCTGCCGAGTAGTAGACCCCCAGGCCGAGCAGCTCGTCGATCCGCGGCACGTCCAGGTCGCGGTACCGGGCACCCGTGGCGACCACAACGCTCCTCGCCTCCATCGTCGTGCCGTCGCTGAGCCTGACGGCGTAGCCGCCCTCGCGCGTCTCGAACGCCGTCGCCTCCGCCGGGACCACCAAGCGCGCACCGAACTTGCCGGCCTGCACGCGGGCGCGCTCGGCGAGCTCCATGCCCGTGATCCCGGCCGGGAAGCCGAGGTAGTTCTCGATCCGCGTGGAGGTCCCCGCCTGGCCGCCTGCGGCCACCGCGTCGATCGCCATCGTCTCGAGTCCCTCGGAGGCGCCGTAGACGGAGGCCGCGAGTCCGGCGGGCCCCGCTCCCACCACCAACAGGTCGCATGCCGATTCCAGACGCGCGCCCAGGACCGCGGAGATACCCAGGCTGTCGGCCAACTCGGCGTTCGAGGGGTTTCGCAGCAGGTCCTCGCCCAGGAGGACGATCGGCGTCTCCTGCGGGCCCACGCCCAGTTCGCGCAGCAGGGCGTCGGCCCCCGTCTCCTCCTCGAGGTCCATGAAGTGGTGCGGGTGGCGATTCCGCGCCATGAACACGCGCAGCCGCCGCGTGTCGGGCGAGTAGCGCGACCCGACCACCCTGGGACCGGCCCCGATGCCGATCAGCCGCGCGCGCCGTGCGAGGAACGCCCGGAGCATCGTCTCCGCCAGAACGGGGTTGGCGTCCAGAACATCGCGAAGTCCATCCGTGGACGCCTGGATCACCTCACCGTCCTCGATCATGCGAGCGGTCAGGTACACCCGCTCGCCCGTGATCAGGTTCATCTCGCCCAGGAATCGCCGCTCACCGTGGACGGCGATGACCCGCTCGCTCGACTTGCCGGCGTCGCCCAGGATCGCGACCCGGCCGCTGAGCAGCACGAAGAGGTCGTAGTGATCATCGCCCTCCCGGAAGAGGACCTCGCCCTCGCTGACGTGCCGGCGGGTCCCGACCGCCTCGATGAGCGCGACGGCGTCATCGCCCAACTGCGGGAACGCGCCCTGGGTGTCGAGCGTCTCGGGGAGCTCGCTGAGCGGGACGTCGGCCACCCCGACAGGCTACGCGGGGAGGCTCAGCCGGCTGCTGCGGCCTGGCGCGGGTTCGTGACCGGCACCAGGGCCTGCTCGATCTCCTCGCGCCGGTCCTCCAGGAACGGCGGCAGGATGAGCTTCTCGCCCAGGTGCTCGGGATCCTCGTCCACACCAAAGCCCGGGCCCAGGGTCGCGACCTCGAACAGGACGCCGCTCGGCTCGCGGAAGTAGATCGAGCTTGAACCAGAAGCGGTCGATCACCGGCGTCGGGCGTGCGCCCCCCTCCATCGCGCGCGCGCGCCAGTCCTCGTGCTCGTCCATCTGCGATCCCCAAGCGATGTGATGCACGGTTCCGGCGGCCTCCATCCCCGGCTGCTCCGGAGGCGCGTCGTAGAACCACTGGCCGCCACGGGCCTCTCCTCGCGCCTCCCACTCGGCCCCGCCGCCGGTGAATCCGAGGCTCTCGAGAAGCTTGGCGCTCGCATCGGGGATCGGCCGAGTAGGCCCGCGCCGCGTGGAAGCCCTGGAGCGCGACCTCGCGCGGGACCTCCGGATGGTCGGCGATCAGCGGCGCATCCGGCGTCTCGACGACGGCGAGCTCGTGGGCGAGCCCCTCCGGGTCGGCGAAGATGAGCGAGCCGTCAAACCGCTCGGAGGCGAACCCCGCCGCGTCGAGGCGCTCGGCCCAGAATCCGAGGGCCTCCTCGGAGGCCACACGCCACACGATCCGGTGGACCATGCCGGCGCCGGCCCGCCCCGGAGGCGCCCCGCGGAACTCGAAGAACGTGAGGTCGGCGCCCGGGCTGCCCGTCCTCGTCGGCGTAGAAGAGGTGGTAGACGGAGGGCGCGTCCTGGTTGACGGTCTTCTTGACCATGCGAAGCCCGAGGGTGCCCGCGTAGAAGTCCACGTTGCGCTGAGCGTCGCCGGTGATCGCGGTGATGTGGTGGATGCCCTCGAGCTTCATGCTTCTCCTCTCGCGAATTACTTGCTTGCGCAACTATATCAGTGCCGCCCCGGAGCAAGCGCCCGCGGACACTTGTACGCGAGCGCCATCGAACGCCAGTTACCCTCCACGAAGGAGAGGCTCGGTCAAGGACGGCCGCGCGCGAATGCGACCCGATACCAGGGGAGAAATGACCGTCGAGACCGAACTCACCGCCACTGCCGCCAGCCACATCGACCGGGGTCGCATCAAGGAGCTGACCGACCGCGAGCTGCAGAAGCTCGCCGACCGCACGCCCAAGTCCTCAGAGCGCTACGAGCGCGCGGTGAAGGTCATGCCGGGCGGCGTCCCCTCGTCGTTCCAGGAGAACAAGCCCTGGCCCGTCTACATCGAGCGCGGCGAGGGATCGCGCGTCTGGGACGTGGACGGCAACGAGTACACCGACTTCCACAACGGCTTCGGCGTGTGCGTCATCGGCCACGCCAACCCGACCGTCGGCGCAGCCGTGAAGGCGCGCGTGGACGACGGCACCCACTTCGCGGCTCCGACCGACGGCTCGATCGTGGTCGCCGAGGAGCTCGTCAAGCGCTTCACGCTCCCCCAGTGGCGCTTCACGAACTCCGGCACCGAGTCCACGATGGACGCGGTTCACCTCTCCCGCGGCGCCACCGGGCGCGACATGATCCTGAAGATCGAGGGCTCCTACCACGGCCACCACGACGCCGTGATGGTCTCGGTCTATCCCGACCTCGAGGACCTGGGCGACCGCGACGATCCGCGCTCGGTGGTCTACGGGGAGGGCTACCCGAAGGCGCTCACCGACCTGACCAGGGCCGTTCCGTTCAACGACGCCGAGGCGCTCGAGAGCGTGCTGGAGAAGATCGGCGACCAGGTGGCCGGCCTGATCATGGAGCCGGCGATGATGAACATCAACATCATCCCGCCGAAGGAGGGCTACCTCCAGCGCGTGCGCGAGCTGTGCACGCAGCACGGCGTGAAGCTGATCTTCGACGAGGTGAAGACCGGCGCGACCATCGGCTACGGCGGCGCGACCCAGCGGTTCGGCGTTCAGCCCGACCTCATCACGCTCGCCAAGGCCATCTGTGGCGGCTACCCGGGCGGCGCGATCGGGATGACCGCCGAGATCGCCGAGCTCGTCTCCAGCGGCCGCGTTCACCAGTACGGAACGTTCAACGGCAACCCGCTGGTGATGGCGGCCTCGGAGGCGGCCCTCACCGAGGTGCTCGTCGACGACGCCTACGCCAAGCTCGAGGCGACCAACGAGAAGCTCAAGGCCGCGTGCTCCGGGTCGTCGAGAAGTACGGCCTCCCCGCCTACACCGAGGGCATGGGCGCCAAGGGCTGCGTCGTCTTCGCGCCCGAGCGGATCTACGAGTACCGGGACTACCTCAGCAAGGTCGACGGCGAGCTCGCGACGCTGGGCTGGCTCTACCACATGAACCACGGCATCTTCATGACGCCGGGCGTCGAGGAGGAGTGGACCCTCTCGGTCGCTCACTCCGACGACGACGTGGAGCGCTACCTGAATGCGTTCGAGACCTTCGCGCGCGACGTCACCGAAGGCTGAGCACCCTCCTCTACGACCGCGACTGCGGCTTCTGCCGAACGGCCCTGGCGGGGATCCTCGCCTGGGACCGCCGGCATGAGCTGATGCCGCTCGCGCTGCAGACGCCCGATGCGGAGGCGCTCCTCCCCGGGCATGGACGAGACGACCCGGATGGCGTCGTTTCACCTGGTCGATGCCGGTGGCACCGTCCACAGCGCCGGCCGGGCGCTCACCGAGCTGTTGCGCCTGCTGCCGGGCGGGCCGGCCGCTCGCGGCGCTGGCGGGGGCGGTTCAGCCCTTCACCGACGCCGTCTACCGCCTGGTGGCCGGCAACCGGACGCGGCTCGGACCGCTGATCCCCGAGCGGGTCAAGGCGCGGGCAGACGCCGCGATCGCGCGGCGCCAGGCCGAACACACGCGCTGAGTAGCCTGAGCCGATGGCCAACCGCCTCGGTCAGGAGACCAGCCCCTACCTCCTCCAGCACAAGGACAACCCGGTGGAGTGGTACCCGTGGGGAGCGGAGGCCCTCGCGGCCGCGAAGGCGCGCGACGTGCCGATCCTCCTCTCCATCGGCTACTCGTCGTGCCACTGGTGCCACGTGATGGAGCGGGAGTCGTTCGAGGACGGCGATACGGCCGAGTTCATGAACGAGCACTTCGTGCCCGTGAAGGTGGACCGCGAGGAGCGGCCAGACGTCGACGCGATCTACATGGAGGCCGTCCAGGGCATGACCGGGCAGGGCGGCTGGCCGCTGACGGCGTTCTGCGACCCGGACGGCGTCCCGTTCTACGGCGGCACCTACTTCCCGCCCGAGCCGCGCCACGGGATGCCCAGCTTCACGATGCTGATGGAGGCCGTCGCCGAGTCGTGGGGCTCGCAGCGCGAGCGCATCCGAGGCTCGGCTGAGAACATCAGGGCGCAGCTCCAGGCGGTCGGGAGGATCGAGCCGTCCGAGGAGGCCGTGACCCAGGACGGGCTCGACGGGGCGGTCCGCCAGCTGCGGATGGCGGCCGACATGGTGAACGGCGGCTTCGGCGGGGCGCCCAAGTTCCCGCCTGCCTCGGCGATCGAGCTGCTGCTGGCGCGCGGCGAGACGGAGGTTCCCACGCGCACACTCGACGCGATGGCCGCGGGCGGGATCTGTGACCAGGTGGGAGGCGGGTTCGCGCGCTACTCCGTGGACGCCGTCTGGCTGGTCCCCCACTTCGAGAAGATGCTCTACGACAACGCGCTGCTCGCCCGGGCGTACCTCCACGGCTTCCAGGCGCTGGGCCACGAGCGCTGGCGGACCGTCTGCGAGCGGACGCTCGACTGGGCGCTCCGCGAGATGCGCGGGCCGGAGGGCGGCTTCTACTCCGCCCTCGACGCCGACTCCGAGGGCGAGGAGGGGCGCTTCTACGTGTGGTCGCGCTCCGAGCTCGAGGCGGCGCTGGGCGCGGCCGGACTCGAGGACGAGGCGGCTCCGATCATCGAGCACTGGGGCGCGACCGACGGCGGGAACTTCGAGGGCCGCAACATCCTGCACCTGCCCGCGGGCGCCGACGCCGACGAGCCGCCCGGCCTCCAGCGGGCCCGGGAGGTCCTCTACGAGCTCCGATCAGAGCGCGTCTGGCCGGGCCTCGACGACAAGCGCATCCTCTCCTGGAACGCGCTGATGATCGCCGCGCTGGCCGATGCCGGGGCCGTGCTGGACCGTGCGGACTACCTCGACGCGGCGACCCGCGCCGGCGACTTCGTCCTCGGCCAGATGCGCGACGCCGACGGCCGGCTGCTTCGCACCTGGAAGGAGGGCGAGGGCAAGCTGAACGCCTACCTCGAGGACCACGCGTACCTGGTCGAGGCGCTGCTCGCCCTGTACGAGGCGACCTTCGACGTCCGCTGGTTCGACGCGGCGCGCGAGACCGCCGACACCATGATCGAGCGCTTCGCCGACCCCGAGCGCGGCGGGTTCTTCACCACCTCACACGACCACGAGGAGCTCATCGCCCGCCGCAAGGACGCCGAGGACCACCCGATCCCGTCCGGCAACTCATCCGCTGCCCTCGCCCTGCTGCGGCTCTCGGCGTTGACTGGAGAGCTGGAGTACGAGCGCCAGGCGATCTCGGTCTTCAAGCTCCTCGGACCTCTCGCCACGCGCCACCCCCACGCCTTCGCCCACCTGCTGCGGGCGCTCGACTTCCAGCTCGCCGCCGTGAAGGAGGTCGCGCTGGTCGGCGCCGACCTCGGCGCGCTGGCCGCTGTGGTCCGCGCGGAGCTCCGCCCACACGTCGTCCTCGCCGGCGGCCCCGAGGGGGCCGAGCGGCCGGAGCTCATGCAGGAGCGCACCGCCCTGGACGGCCACGCCGCGGCTTATGTCTGCGAGCGGTTCGCCTGCAAGCGGCCGGTGGCGAAGCCCGCCGAGCTTGCCTCGCTTCTGAGCGACTCAGGCAGGTAGATTCCCTTCATGGCCACGAAAAGCTCCAAGCCCAAGTCCGCCTCCGCCAAGCAGGTCGCCACGGCCTACTTCGACGCGATCAAGGCGCGCGATGTCGACGCCATGGCCGAGGTCTGGAAGCCGGGAAGCCTCGACCACTTCTACGGGATGGCCACGCTGAAGGTGCCCGCCGACCTGAAGGCCTGGTTCTCCAACCTGTTCCGCGCCTTCCCAGACTTCGTGATGGAGGTCGAGGACATGGTCGCCTACGGCGACAAGGCGGCGGTTCGCTGGAGCGCGAAGGGGACCTTCACCGGCGAAGGCAAGTTCGAGGGCCTGACGGCCACGGGCGCCCGCGTGGAGCTGGAGGGGCTCGACCTGCTGACGATCGAGGATGGCCTGATCGTCGAGAACCGCGCCTACACGAACGCGACCGAGATGGCCCGGCAGATGGGCGCGATGCCCCCGGCTGGGTCGTACGGCGAGAAGGCGATGCTGGGCATGGTCAACGCCCGGACGGGCGCAATGGGCCTGATCAAGAAGGCCCGCGAGCGCAAGTAGCTAGCGCTTCTTCACCTTCAGCTCGGACTCCATGCCCAGGTCGCGGTGCAGGCCGTCGAGGGTTGAGCACCACATCACGTAGCGCGAGTCCTTGCGGAAACGCAGCTCGAGCTCGGCGATCCCGCTCGGCTCGAGCTCGGCGATCGAGAAGACCTTCTCGCCACCCTTGCGCCGGATCTTCAGATCGTGCGGGTCCTCGCCCTGGTTGACGTACTCGATCTCCGCCGGGCCGGGGTCGACCGAGGCCCGGCTGAGCAGCAGCTCCCACTCCTGCGCGCGCACGCCAAGCGCGGTCTCCCCCGCGCCGGCGCCGGGCACGACGGCCATCCCGGCCGCCACCGCCGCGGCCACGGCGAGCAGGCGGCGCATCAGTTGATGAGGTCGGGCACCGCGACCGGCGACGACCAGCCGCCCTGGTCGATCACGGCGCCGGGCTCGTCGTCGAACCACTCGTCGACGAGCTTGGAGTAGACGGCGCGGAAGTCCACGGTGTGGCGGATGTTGTCGTCCTCGTCGAGGTTGCCCAGATCGGCCATGCCGCCCACGTTCAGCGACCTGACCCGCTTGCCGAACACGAAGGCGCTGCCGGCCGCCCCGTGATCCGTGCCCGCGCCGTCGCCGCTTCCGTTCTCGTGCGGCCGACGGCCGAATTCCGACCAGACCATCGTGATCACGCGGTCGGCCAGGCCCTTCGCCTCGAGGTCCTGCTGGAAGGCCTTCAGGGCCTGCGCCGTCGTCCCCAGGTCCTCGCCGAAGCTGGCGTCCTGGTTGTCGTGCGTGTCGTAGCCGCCGGCGGCGCTGAGTGCCGCGCACCTGATGTCGAGGCCGGCATCCAGCATCGCCGCGAGCCCGGCCAGGTTCTCGCCGAACCAGTGGTCGGGGTAGGTGGGCGGAGGGGTGACGTCGCCGAAGGCGCTGAGCTGCGTGCGAACGCCCGTCGCCTGCTGGGTTACGCGACCGGCGACCTGGCGCCCACCCGCGGGCCCCCCGGCGTGGAGGTCACCGAGGTTCTCGAGGGCCTCGAACATCGCCGTCGAGACCCCGGTGTCGTCCCATACCCCGGGGGCGTACAGGTCGTAGTCGGTCCCCTCGATCGCGGCAACCGGCTTCGACGAGGTGGCCAGGCCCGGGGAGAGCCAGCCGTCCATGGAGAGGCCCTGGAGCGGGTTGTCGTCGGTGCCGATGCGATCGATCAGGCGCCCCATCCACCCGGTACGGAGGTTGGCGTCGGTCTTCCCCACCTCCCAGTAGTGGCGGGAGGTGAAATGCGACTGGTCGGGGTCGGCGTAGCCAATGGTCGGGAAGACGGCCATGCCGACCGTCGGGTTGCCGCCCGCGGGGAGGCCGCGCTGGATGTCGTCCAGGGGCGCGGCATCCGGGTGCCAGCGCCAGTTGCTGTCCGGCTGGAACGCGGCGCCGGCGCCTGCGGGCAAGCTCAGCCCGGGACGGAAGTCGTTGTAGAGGCCGCTCTGAGTGCCGTTGACGGGGCGGATGATCTGCAGGGCATCGGCGCCGCCGTCGAGGAAGATGCTCACCAGGACCGGGGCGGTGGATCCCTGGGCGCTGGCGATCCCGGCCCGCAGCTGGTCGAGCCCCAGCCTGGAGGCCCCGTAGACGGAGAAGGCGGCCATGCCGGAGCGCAGCAGGAACGAGCGGCGGGACAGGCCGGTGCCTGCCGGGAGCGGCATGCCCTTCTCGATGCGCGGCAGGCCTCGCCCGGCCTGGGCGACGGCGTTGCGCATCATGTGCGCGCGAGAGAACTCGTTGCAGTGGCAGGCCATCAGGTCTCCTTGAGGCCGTCCATCAGCGAGGCCTGCATGTCGGGTGAGTTTGCGATGAGCATGCGCAGGGCGTTCTGGCGGAGGCCGCGATATGCGCTCTCCTGCCAGTCGCCCTCGATGGCGTCCTCGGCTCGCCTGGGCGAACTGCAGCAGCTCGGCCTGGGTGCCCGGTGTGATGCCGGGCTCGGCCCAGAAGCGCAGCGCCTTGCTCACTGCCTCGGCCGGGGTCTCGTCCTCGCTGTACTCGCCGTTGGTGTTGGCCAGCTCGTCGTCGCAGACGTAAGCGCCGGCGATCCAGCGCCCGCGGAAGCTGGAGGTGTCGAGCCAGCGGGTCTCATCCCAGCCCGAGACGTTGGGCGGGCGGAACACGCGCTGCCCGGCCAGGTCGGAGATCCAGGTACCAGGAGTCCTCCTTGACGCCGCGCTTGCGTGCCTTCAGCATGCCCGCGATGAGCACCATCGGGGGCTTCACCATCGCGGGCCCCGCATGGAAGGTCGGGTGCATGAGGATGGCCTCGACCACCGGCCGGATGTCGTACCCCTGCTCGAGGTAGAGCTCCTCGAGCGCGGCCTGCGTCGCGCCGTCCGGTGGCACCGGGACGAACTGGTCCCACATGCGGTTGACGAGATAGGGCGCATGCGCCTCGTGCTCGAGGCACAGGCGGCAGGAGTCCTTCCAGTCGAAGTCGCCGGTCTGGCCGAAGATGGTCTTGTCGTCGACGTCGTGGCGGTTGTTCTCGAACCGGAAGTTCACGTAGCCGGTGTCGTCGCGCCAGGAGGCCGTCCACCCGGTGAGGGCCCGCGCCTGCTCGCGGACGTCGTCCTCGGAGTACGGGATAGTCGTCGACGGCCGCGCCGAGCGTGAAGAGCTCCATGAGCTCGCGTCCGTAGTTCTCGTTCGGCCAGTCCTTGTGGTTGTCGATGCCCGAGAGCCAGACGAGCATCGCGGGGTCGATCGTGACCGCGCGGACCAGCTCGTGGAAGTTGCCGAGGGCGTGCTTGCGGAAGAGCTTCCACTGCTTGATCGAGAGCTTCTGCGACGAGACGTCGCCGGTCGCGAACCAGTCGTGCCAGATGAGCGCCATCCGCTCCAGCGCCGGGGCCCGGGAGCGGACCATGCGATCCAGGGCCCAGAGGACGTCGTGCCCGTAGCGGTCGTTCGGCTTGATCGGGTCGCCGTCCGTCCGTGGGCGGCGGTCCCTTCAGGTCCTCGTTGCGCGGGCGAGTGAGCGAGCGCACGGCCCCCTCCATGCCCTTCTCGGCGAGCTTCTCGGCGTCCTTCCTGCCACCGCCGAAGGCAGCCCTCCAGAGGAGGCGCTCTGCCTGCGCTGCCCCGAACGGTCCGTCGTACCTTGGAACTTCCGCCACGCCTACTCCTTCGGCACCATCACGGCTTGTCCTTAAGCCTTTCGCCTCCCCCTGGACGCCCGGGCACGGTATCAGCGGCGGGGGCGCCTGGAGGCCCGCCGGGGTTGGCCTCCTCGAACGACTTAAGGAGCGAGGAATGCCCGAGGACTTCAAGCGTGGCGACCGCGTGAGCTGGAACTTCCGCGGCCACACCGTCGAGGGCGTGGTGCGCCGCCGGCTGACGCGCCGAGCCGAGGTGAGCGGCCAGGTGGTCGCCGCATCCAAGGACGACCCACGGTACGTCGTGCGCAGCGACCGCTCCGGCAAGGACACGGCGCGCCGACGGCAGGCGCTCCGTCGGGTGGCGCCGAAGGCGAAGAAGGGCTGAGGGGCGGCACTCACTAGATTGGCCGCGTGGCAACTGCTTTGGAGAGCGCAAAGGAACGGCTGGCCGCGATCGCCGATCTGTCCCGCGCGGGAGCGCTGCTGGCGTGGGATGAGCGGACCAAGATGCCGAAGGGCGGCGGCGAGGCGCGCGGCGACCAGCTCGCCACGCTCGCGACGATCGGGCACGAGCTGGTGGTCGACGACGAGCTGGCCGACCTGCTCGAGCGCGCCGCCGAGGAGGTCGCGGACGAGCCGCCGGACTCCGACGACGCGTGCCTGGTGCGCGTTGCCCGCCGCGACGTCGACAAGGCGCGCCGCGTGCCCACCGCGCTCCGCGCCGAGCTGACCCGCGCGGCCTCGCGGGGCGAGCAGGCGTGGGTGGAGGCCCGCCAGGCATCGGACTTCGCCGCCTTCCTCCCCCACCTGGAGCGGAACATCGAGCTCACCCGTGAGTACGTGGAGTGCTTCGCGCCCTACGAGCACCCCTACGACGTGCTGCTGGACGACTACGAGCCCGGCATGCGCACGCGCGAGCTCGAGCCCGTGCTCGCGGCGCTGCGGGACGGGCTTCAGCCGCTGATTGAGCGCCTCGCCGCGGCGGAGGCACCCGACGCGAGCTGCCTGCACGGCGATTTCCCCCTCGCCGACCAGGGCGAGCTGGCAGAGCGGGTGCTGTCGGGCCTGCCGATCCCAGAGGACGAGCGCCGCCTCGACGAAACCGTTCACCCCTTCGCCGTGGCCATCGCCCCCAGCGACCTGCGGATCACCACTCGCTACGAGCCGACCTACGTCGGGACCGCCCTGTGGTCCGTGATGCACGAGGCGGGGCACGCCATGTACGAGAACGGCATCCGGCCCGAGCTCTCGCGCTCGCCGCTGGGGCACGGGCTGTCGCTGGGCTTCCACGAGTCGCAGAGCCGGCTGTGGGAGAACTGGGTCGGTCGCGGCCTGCCGTACCTCACGCAGGCGCTGCCGATGCTGCGAGAGGTCTTCCCGGAGCCGGTTCGGCTCGGTATCGGCCGAACAGCTCCACCGCGCCGCCAACCGGGTCGAGCCGTCACTCATCCGGGTCGAGGCCGACGAGGCCACCTACAACCTCCACATCATCCTTCGCTTCGAGCTCGAGGTCGGGATCTTCACCGGGGAGATCGCGCCGGCCGACCTCCCCGAGGCGTGGAACACCCGGATGCGCGAGTACCTGGGCGTCGAGGTGCCCGACGACGCCAACGGGGTCCTCCAGGACGTGCACTGGGCGGGTGGCGCCTTCGGCTACTTCCCCACGTACTCGCTGGGCAACGTGATCGCCGGCCAGCTCTGGGACCTGGCCAACTCCGAGCTGCCCGAGCTGGAGGCGCAGATCGGGCGCGGCGAGCTGTCGCCGCTCCGCGAGTGGCTGCGCGAGCGCCTCCACACGCACGGAGCCAAGTTCGAGCCGGCCGAGATGATCGAGAAGCTCACGGGCGGGCCGCTGGATCCCGCGCCGCTCTTGCGCCAGCTCGAGGAGAGGTACGCGGCGGTCTACGAGCTCACGTGAGGCACTGCGCGACGACCGTGAGCACCCACGGATCGGGGTCGAGCGAGAAGTTGTGGCCGTCCGCGTAGTACTCCTGCGAGGGGAAGCCGATGGCGCCGTAGTGGAACGTGCTCGAGATCCTGAAGTTGTCGCCGTCGGCCGGTAGTGGTGGATCGCCGGGGCGGTGGCGGTAGGCCCCGCCCGTGAACGCAGCCGTGCCCGGCGGGCACATCAGCGGTCCACCCCCCACCTCGCCGTCGTCGAGTGAGTAGTTCGCGCGCCGGAGCTTTACCTTCGAGAGGCGTGTGGGCGGCAGGCAGCGCACGACCACCCGCAGCACCGCGTCGTCGCCGGTTCGGTTCTCACCGTCGGCGTACCAGAGCCGGCGATCCTCGTCCGGGTACGAGCTCGAGAGCCAGGCGTCGTTGGCGAGGGAGAACTCCGGCTGGCCGCCACCGTCGTGCCAGAAGGCGCCCCCGCCGAACAGACGGGTGCCCTTCGGACACCTCGCGTGTCCACCGCCGTGAGCCAGGTCCGCGACCGGCACGTCCTTGATCCCTGTTTCCGACCCGCGGAGCTTCCGCTTGGGCAGGCAGTGCACGTATCGCGCGTGGGCGGCATTGACGCCCGAAGCGTTGCCACCCGCCCCGTACCAGGTGCGCTTGCCGAACGGGGCGAGGCTCGAGGTGAAGTACTCGTCGGCGTCGTCGGCGACGACGACGGGCCCGTCCCAGAAGGTGCCCCCGGAGAACGCCCGCAGGTTCCCGTTGCAGGTGTTGTCACCGGCCGCCGGCTGGCCGTTGGCGGTGTTCACGTCGGTGTACTCGACGAAGGCCCTGGTCGTCAGGTAGTCGGCATCGATCGCCGTGGCTGCGGCGCTCGAGCCCGCAAACGCCAGCGCGGCCACCGCCGCCGTCGCTGCCGATCCGAGGGCCGTCCGCCTCACAACGGTCAGGGTTCCACCGCCCCGGGCGGTTGTCAATGGGGGCTGGCCGCTAGAGGACCGGCAGGAAGCGGTCGATCTCCCACGGCGTCACCTGCACGCGGTAGTCCTCCCACTCCTGGCGCTTTACCTCAATGAAACGACGGAAGGTGTGCTCGCCGAGCGTCCGCAGCACCAGCTCGGACTCGGCCGCGACCTCGATCGCCTCGCCCGAGCGTCTCGGGCAGCTGGTCGATGCCGCGCTGCTGACGCTCCTCGGGGGTCAGGTGGTAGAGGTTCTGCTCCATCGGCTCGGGCAGCTCGTAGCCGCGCTCGATCCCCTCGAGCCCGGCGTGCAGCATCCCGGCGAAGCACAGGTAGGGGTTGCAGGCGGGATCGGGACAGCGCAGCTCGGCGCGGGTCGCCCCCTCCTTGCCGGGGTGGTAGAGCGGGACGCGGATGAGGGCCGAGCGGTTGCGGCGCGACCAGGCCAGATAGACCGGCGCCTCGTATCCGGGCACCAGGCGCTTGTAGGAGTTCACCCACTGCGCGAAGAGCGGGGAGATCTCGCGCGCATGCTTCAGCTGGCCGGCGATGAACGCCTTGGCGGTCGGCGAGAGGTAGTACTGGTCGTCGGCGTCGTAGAAGGCGTTCCTGCCGTCCTTGGAGAGCGACTGGTGCACGTGCATCCCGGAGCCGTTCTCGTTGAAGAGCGGCTTCGGCATGAAGGTGGCATGCCAGCCGTGCTTCATCGCGTACTCCTTGACCACGATGCGGTACGTCATGCAGTCGTCGGACATCGCGAGCGCGTCCTTGTAGCGCATGTCCACCTCGTGCTGGGACGGGCCCACCTCGTGGTGGGCGTACTCCACGTGGATGCCCAGCTGCTCCAGCGCGAGGATCGTCTCGCGGCGCACGTCGGAGCCGGCGTCGAGCGTCGTCAGGTCGAAGTAGCCGCCCTCGTCGAGGGTCTCCGGGATCCCGCCCTCGGGCGCGCGTCCTTGAAGTAGAAGTACTCCAGCTCGGGGCCGATGTTGTAGGCGTCGAACCCCATGTCCTCGGCCCGCTGCACGGCGCGCCGCAGGATCCAGCGGGGGTCGCCCTCGTAGGGCTCGCCGCCGGGCGTCCTGATGTCGCAGAACATCCGCCCGGTGGCGTTCTCCTCGGCGCGCCACGGCAGCACCGCGAAGGTGCTGGGGTCGGGCATGGCGATCATGTCCGACTCCTCGATCGGGTTGAACCCGGTGATCGAGGAGCCGTCGAAGCCCATCCCGCCCTCGAACGCGTCCTCGAGCTCGGTGCGGTTGATCGAGAAGCTCTTCAGCTGGCCCACGACGTCGGTGAACCACAGGCGGATGAAGCGGACGTCGTGTTCCTTGACGAGCTTGAGGACGTCCTCGGGACTCTGCGGCGGCTCTGGCATGCGGGCCACTCTAGCGGCGGCGATGGGCCTCGAACGAGGAAGTCATCCAAGTTTGGACAGCGGTCGTATAAGGGGGCAGATGACTTTGGATTCCTGTATAACTTACGTCTAGTAAGGACATATCTAAAAGTAAAGTAAAGGCGGATTTGGGATGACGATCAAGACCGACTACAGCCGTTTCGACATCCATGACGTGCTCACTGCTCCCGAGGGCAGCGTCAAGATCCTCAAGAGCATCGAGACAGCAGGGGCCGAGATCTCCAAGTTCATCGGCGTCCTGGCCGGGGCGCCGGCGGCGCTGCGGGCCTTCGCTCGCATGCGCCATGAGCTTCGCGAGGGCGTTCTCCCCCGCGCCACGCGGGAGCGGATCGCCCTCGCGGTGGCCGAACGCCGCGGCGACACCTACTCGGTCGCGCAGCACGCGCGGACCGGCCGCGCGGCGGGGCTCGGGCTCGACGAGGTCTCGCGGGCCCGCTCGTTCACCTCGGGTGACGAGAAGGAGGCCGCGCTGCTGGTCTTCCTCGAGTCGCTGCTCGAGTCCGACCAGCGTCCCAGTGCCCACCTCGGCGAGGAGGCCAGGGAGGCGGGCTGGACCGACGAGGAGATCCTCGAGGCCGTCGCCCACGTGGCGCTGGCCGAGTACCAGACGCTGATCGCGAACGCCGCGGCGCTCCCCCAGGACCAGATCGACCCGGCGATCCTGCCCGCCGCGGCCTAGCCCGGCTAGCGGATCGGCGCCGTGCGGATCCGGTCGACGCCCTCGAAGTGCAGCTTCCGCGCGAGCGCCTGGGATAGATCCCAGTCGCGCTCGTAGCGGCTGCGCTTCACGAACGGACCGCGGTCGATCACCCGGGTGCGCACGTAGCGCCCGCGGTAGGCGATGACCAGCTTGGTCCCGCACGGGAGGTTCCGGTGCGCCACGCCCTGGATCTTCCGGGTGTAGGTCTGTCCGCAGGCGGTGCGATTGCCGAAGAAGCCGGGCCCGTACCAGCTCGCCTTCTGCGTACCCATGCCCGCACGTAGCGCCTTCTGGGTGGCTCCGTTGACCACGCCGGTACGGCTCAGGCCGCGCCGGCGCTGGACGTCACGGACGGAAGCATGTGTCTTGTCGGCGAAGCGGGGCTCCAGCGCGACGCCGTAGTCGCGCGAGCGAAGCAGCCAGTTGAGGGTCTCGACGTCGCTCCCGCAGTCGCCGCGCTCGAGCGCCCGGTCGCCGAACTGAATCGTCTTGCAGGAGCCGCCACCGTTGCCGCTTTGGTTCCCGCCGCCGTTCTGGTTTCCGCCGCCACCGCCACCGGGGCCGACACCGCCGCCGCTCGCGAGCGCGCCGCTTACGCAGGCCAACGCGACCGTCGCCGCAGCGAGTGCGGATGCTCCCCCGAGCCAGGTGTTGCGAACCCCGTTCATCGCCACCGTAATCGACCGTAGAGCGCGAAGCCTTTGGCCTTGCAACCGCCCACCCCCGCAACAGCACACCCATAACCCCGGTCCCCCATAGGTCCCTGCGAATAGGCTGGTCCGATGCCCGGAGCACTGGTCACAGGCGCCGCGGGAGGCCTCGGCCTGGAGATCTCCCGGGCGCTCTCGGCCCGCGGCCTGACGGTCCATCTGACCGACGTGAACGGGCCAGCCGTCGAAGCCGCAGCGGCCGGGCTTGCCGGCGATGTCTTCGCGTCCACGCTTGACGTTCGCGACGCCGCGGCCTGCCGGGGGGCTGCCACCGCGACCGCCGAGCGCGCCGGATCGCTCGACGTGTGGGTGAACAACGCCGGCGTCCTGCACACCGGCCAAGTGTGGGAGCAGGCCGAGGAGCTCAGGAGGCTGATGCTCGAGGTCAACACAGTCGGAACGGTCAACGGCACGCTCGCCGCACTCGAGTTGATGCGCCCGCAGGGCCGCGGTCACATCATCAACATCGTCTCCCTCGCCGGCCTCGGCGCACCACCGGGCGAGGCCTACTACGCGGCTACCAAGCACGCGGCGCTGGGCTTCACCCTGGGCACCCTTGCCGACCTGCGCCGCGAGGGCGTCCGCGAGATCCACCTCTCGGCGGTCTGCCCCGACGGCATCTGGACCCCGATGCTCGAGGACAAGCTCGACGACCCCGACGCTGCGCCCTCCTTCTCCGGCACCCTGCTGAGCGGGGCCGATGTCGCGCCGAAGGTCGTTGGGCTCCTGGACAAGCCGCGGGCCGTGCTCACGATCCCGCGCTGGCGCGGCTGGTTCGTCCGCGCCTTCGCGACTTTCCCGAACGCCGCGCAGCGAGCGATCCCGTTGTTCATGAAGGACGCGCAGCGCAAGCAGAAGCGCTGGAAGAAGCGCATCGAATCCGGAGAAACGCCCTGAGCTGAGCGTCCGCCGCGCGGGTTACGGTCGGCTCGTCCCGACCCTGGAGGTGCGCCCGTGTTCGAAGCCGACATCAACTACCTGGCCGTGCTGCTCGCGGGCCTCTCCTCCCAGCCGCTCGGATTCCTCTGGTACGGGCCGTTGTTCGCGAAGCCATGGATGGCCGCGCGCGGCTACGAGCAGGACTCGATGGAGGGCGGCGACAACCCGGCCATCTACGGGCTGGCCCTGCTGTTCGCGCTCGTCATCGCCTACTCGATGGCGCGCCTGGTCGACATGGTCGGCGCCGACTCCGTCGGCGACTGCCTGGCGATCGCCGCCTTCGTGTGGGCCGGGTTCGCCGGGGCCGTGCAGGCGGTCCAGGGGATCTTCAACCAGGCGCCCTCGCGGGTGAACGCCTTCCTGATCGAGGGCGGCTACCAGCTGACGAGCTTCCTGGTGATGGGCCTGATCATCGGGCTCTTCCAGTAGGCACACCCGCTCCGAACATGGAGAAGGCCCCTCGCGGGGCCTTCTCGTTAGCGGGCCTATAAGCCGGATTCTGTCTTGCGTGGCCATCTGTCTCGCCGGGTCCTAGGTCCCCGGCGGAGCTCCTATCGGAACTCTGCCCCCCACCTGGATCTCGCCGAGCCGGGTCGTCGATCCTGCTTGGGGTTGCACCGGACGGGGTTTGGCCAGCCGCCGCGTCGCCGCGGCGCTGGTGCGCTCTTACCGCACCGTTTCACCCTTGCCTGTTCGCGCCTCAGCTGTGGGCGCGCCATCGGCGGTCTGTCTCTGTGCCACTTTCCCGCGGCTTTCGCCGGGTCACTCACGTGACCATCCTCGCTCTGCGGTGTCCGGACTTTCCTCGAGGGCCGAAGCCCCCGCGGCCACACGGCCTACGCGACTGATTCTAGGCGGTCTCTGGTCACCTACGGACGCTGCAGGGAAGCCTGCGAAATTGGGCCTCAGGAGCTCATGCACGTCAGGCCAGCTCACACCCGCAGCCGTGCAGCTGGCGCCGCCGTCTCGCGCACGCATCTCGCCGCCGCAGACCGGGCAGGCGCAGCGACCTTCGACGACCAGGCCCTCCCAGGCACTGAGGATGCTGCTCTCGAGCGTCGCTCGGTCGTCGAAGGCGCGTGGCCCGCTGGCAAGGTTCCGGCGCTGCCCCGCGGGGCGCGCACGTGTGGGGGTCGCGACGGCGCTCATGGCTACGCGACCTTCCTGAAGACTCCGACCACACGGCCCAGGAGCTGGGCCTCCTTCGTGCGGATCGGCTTGTAGGCCTTGTTCTCAGGCTGGAGGCGAATGCGGTCCTTCTCCTGGAAGAAGCGCTTCACCGTCGCCTCCTCGCCCAGCAGCGCGACGACGATCTCGCCGTTGTCCGCCTTGTCGGCCGACTTCACGACGACGTAGTCGCCCTCGAGGATCCCGGCGTCCTGCATCGAGTCGCCGCGGACGCGCAGCACGTAGTCGGAGTCCTCCCCGCCGATGACGTCCGGCACCTC
Source organism: uncultured Solirubrobacterales bacterium (assembly GCA_963776045.1). Lineage (GTDB taxonomy): Bacteria > Actinomycetota > Thermoleophilia > Solirubrobacterales > 70-9 > JBDTSW01. Next base: position 328,836 of record CAVZLE010000003.1, read on the forward strand.
GACGTACTCCTCGATGTTCTCCTCGGCCAGGATCGGTGCGCCGGCGGCGACCGCGCCGACGACGGGGAGGCCCTTCCCCCCCATCGCCTTGCGGGCCTTGTCGATCAGCACCTCGATCGCGCGCGGCTTCGTGGGATCGCGCTTTAGCAATCCGATCTTCTCGAGGTTCGCCAGATGGGCGTGGACGGTGGACGACGAGGTGAGGCCGACGGCCTTGCCGATCTCGCGCACCGTGGGCGGGTAGCCGTGCTTGGAGGCGTAGCCGCGGATGAAGTCGAAGATCTCCTTCTGGCGCTTGGTCAGATCGTTCTTGATGTCCATCGGTGGCCTCCTCTGCCGCGCCGGCTGCTGTCCGGTGCCTCGGTGTTACGGGAACACATGTTCGTACAGACTAGACCCCCCCGCGGACGGATGCAACCCGCCGGGCGGATTGCACGCGCTCATCTAGAATCACGCGCCCACAGGCGGCTGTGGCGGAACTGGTAGACGCGCAAGGTTGAGGGCCTTGTGGACCGAGAGGTTCGTGGAGGTTCGACTCCTCTCAGCCGCACTCCGTTTGGTCGTCGCGGCGCCTAGAGCGCCTCGGCGACCAGCACGGCCACGCCGAAGACGGCCATCGCGATCACCGCGGCGCCGACGACCCGCGTCGGCGGCCCGCCGTGGATCCCGGTCTCGTGGACGGCGCAGTGTCCCTTGCCGCGGGCGATGAGCCAGCGGTTGACGGGCACGGTGAGCAGGAAGGCCACCACCAGCGCGAAGGCGAGCGACCCCCAGAACAGGAGGTCGCCGAGGCCGGCCTCCATCGCGCCCGGGATGAGGAGGAGGATCGCGTTGTCGACGACCTCCATCGTCGCGATCGACAGCGTGTCCGACGCGAGCGCGATCGAGACCACCGCACCGACGGCGAGCCCGGCCCGCAGCAGCGGCAGGCTGGTCAGCGCGTAGCCGAACAGGAAGGCGAGGGCGATCGCCAGGGCGATCGTCCCGAGGTCGGAGAACCCCGCCGCGGTGCCGATCGCGACGCCGGCGACCTCGCCGATCGCGCAGCCCGTCAGGCAGTGCAGGGTCGCGCTGACCGCGACGCCCGTGAGGGCGGCGCCCTCGGTGGGCATCTCGTGATGGTCGTGGTCGTGGTCAGAGGCCGCGTGAGCTTCCATCGCGGCGTCAGCCTACCATACCCCTAGGGGGTATCAGGCACCAAACTAACGCGAACCGACCCGGGTGACCCAAACCCCAGCCATCGACGGCACCTCCCGGCCCGAAGAGATCCCCCGCACCGAGCGCTCGAGGCCGAGCGACTCGTTGCCGCTCGACGGCAGCACCTCGATCAGGGGCTCGCTCTTGGCCTCCTGCGCCTGCTCGGAACCGAGCGCGTCGGCCGCCTGCAGATCGCCCGCGGCGAGCAGGGCGAGGCGCTCGTCGGCGTCGGCCACCGTCCGGAAGCGAACCTGATCCAGCGCCGGCCCCAGGTCGCGCTTCGTTCCCCACCACGCCAGGTTGCGGGCGACGAGCGTCTCGGCGATGCTGCGCTCGCGCAGCTCGAACGGGCCGGTTCCGGAGCGCGACTCCCGCTCGACCGAGGCCCCGTCGCCCGAGGCGACGTCGAACGCGCGCGGCGAGACGATTCCCGTCTGCGGCACCGACAGCTCGAAGGGGAAGTCCTGGTCGGGGCCCTTGAGGAAGAAGCGAACGAGATCGGGCCGCGGAGCGTCCACCGCGAAGAGGTTGGGCATCGCCTGCTGGCCCTCGGGCGTGGTGAGCCAGCGCCGGCCGTTGGCGAGCACCGCACCGGCGTTCAGCGGCGATCCGTCCTGAAACCTCACCCCCGCCCGCACGCGGAAGCTCCAGATCGTGTCCCCCGCCGACGAGCTGAAGGAAGCCGCCAGGCCCGGAAGCCGGCGCACGTCGCCGAACGGGCCCGCGAGCGTCGCGACCAGGGGCTCGTGGATCTGCCGTGTGACGAGCTGATCGCCCCGGCTGGTGGCGAGCAGCGGATCGATCTCGCTGACCGGCCCCGGGATCGCCCACGAGAAGGTGCCGCCGTCGCCGGGGACCGCGGGGGCGGATGCCGCCATGCCGGGATCGTCGTCACCCCCACATCCGGCCAGCAGGAGCCCGGCCAGGAGCGCGCAGAGGGCGAGCGGCCCTCGCGGCATTAGATCTTCAGCAGGACGAGGGTGTTGAGGGCGAAGAGGAGTGAGAAGAAGATCGTCCAGCGATCGAGGTTGCGCTCGACCAGCGAGCCGCCGACCCCGCCGCCTCCGCCGCCGCCGATGCCGAAGGCGCCGGACAGGCCGGCGTCCTTGCCGGAGTGCAGCAGGACGAGGAAGATCACCGCGACGGCGATCAGCACCTGAACGATCTCGAGCACGTTTTCCACGGCGCGGAAGTCTAGATGAGTGATTCCATCTAGCCCGCCTCGTCGAGCTTGTTGAGGATCTCGATCGCCTCGGCGCGCAGCTCGGCGTCGGCCGCGCGCCAGTCCTTCTCGGAGAGCTTGCCCTGGGCGTGGTCGAGCTCCGCGTCGCGGATCTCGCGGTACTTCGCCTCCTTGCGCGCCTCGAGGTCGGCGACGACCGGATCCTCCCCCGGCTCGCCGGCGCGAGCGCGCAGCGGCACGGCGACGAACCAGGCGACGGCGCCCGCGAGCAGGATCAGGAACACGACCTCCATGCGGGCGCCTAGGCGCGCGCCGAGCTCGCGGGCGAGGCGGGCGGCCTGGACGTCTGAGACCCGTCGGCGCTTCGCCGCCGCGGCGGGCCAGATCGCGATGAGGCCGCCGGCCACGCCGATCGCGCCGCCGATCCACAGCCACATCACGAGCGGGTTGTAGTTCACCCGGAAGTCGACGGGAGCGCCGGCCTCGAGGTAGGCGTCGGTGAGGCGCCTGATCACGAGCCCCTGGAGGTTCGCCGTGAGCGCCGCCGCGGCCTCGGGGTTAGGCGCCGATGCGTCCACCCGTCGCGTGACCTGGGCGATACGGCGGTCGGCGGTCTCGATGTCGTCGTCGAACTCGGCCAGATCCGGCCGCATCGCCGTCCAGAAGTCGCCGCCCGCCGACCCCTTGCGGCCCACCTCGCTGGTCGCCTCGCCCTCGAAGAAGCCGCGCACGCCGTCGCCGGCGGCCGAGGAGTAGTAGTTGCGGGAGGGCTGCAGCACCGCGAACTCCTCGCCGTCGCGCCTCACGTCGAGCGTCGCGCCGAACGTCAGGCGCTGCTCGGAGGCGTCGAGCATGGATGACGGTTTCACGTAGGTCACCTCGAAGTCGCCGACGGTCGCGCTCTCGCCCGGGGTGAGGCGGACGTCGGAGGAGGTCTGGAAGCTCGAGGAGGCCGCGACCGCGATGAACAGGACCGCGATGCCCGCGTGGACGAGGTAGCCGCCGTAGCGGCGACGGTTGCGGGCCACGACCCGGCCGGTGGCGGCCGGCAGCGAGCCGCCGGTCAGCGCGCGCTGCGCCGACGCCGCCCGCGCCACCTCCCCGCCGAGCGCCGCGAGCGTGAACGACGCGAAGCAGAACAGGATCAGCGCGGCAGGCTCCTGCGCGGCGTCGCTCAGCAGCACGAGCAGACCCGTGACCACGAGCGCGACCAGCGCCGGCGGCCAGATCAGCCTCCAGGCCCGCCCGGCGCTCACCCGCCGCCATGCCAAGAGCGGGCCGATGCCGGTGAAGAGCACCAGCACGATCGCCAGCGGCGTCGTGACCGCGTTGAAGAACGGCGGGCCCACGGAGCGCTCCTCGCCCGTCAGTGCCTCGGAGATCAGCGGGAAGAAGGTGCCCCAGAAGATCACGGCGCAGAGCGCGACCAGCAGCAGGTTGTTGATCAGGAAGACCGCCTCGCGGGAGGCCAGCGACTCGATTCGCCGCTTGCCGCGGAGGTCGTCGAGGCGGCTGACGATCAGGGCCGCCGAGCCGATGACGACCACGGCGATCAGCGCCAGCAGCGGGCCGCCCACCTTGGAGACACCGAAGGCGTGGATCGACTCGAGGATCCCCGAGCGCACGAGGAAGGTGCCGAGCAGGCAGAACGCGAACGTCGCGACGATCAGCGACACGTTCCAGGTGCGCAGCATCCCGCGCTTCTCCTGGACCATCACCGAGTGCAGGAACGCCGTGCCGAGGAGCCACGGCATGAGCGATGCGTTCTCGACCGGATCCCAGCCCCAGTAGCCGCCCCAGCCCAGCTCGTTGTAGCTCCAGAACGAACCGAGCAGGACGCCCGTGCCGAGGAAGAGCCAGGCCACCAGGGCGAAGCGCCGCGTGGAGCGGATCCAGGCCGCGTCCAGGCGCCGGGTGATGAGCGCGGCAATCGCGAACGCGAACGGGATGCTGAAGAGGACGTAGCCCGAGTAGAGCATCGGCGGATGGATGGCCATCGCCGGGTGGCGAAGCAGCGGCGTGAGCCCCACGCCCTCGGCCGGGGCCGGGTCCAGGCGGGTGAACGGGAACGAGTCGGCCGACGGCGAGACGATCCCGAAGAGCATCAGCCCGGTGAAGAACACGGCCAGCCCGCCGAGGATCGCGGTCGCCCACGGCACCAGTTCGCGCAGGCGGTTGCGGGTGACCAGCAGGACGCCCGAGGTGGCGATGGAGAGGACCCAGGCCCACAGGAGCAGCGAGCCCGCCTGGCTCGACCACATCGCGGTCATCTTGTAGCCCGTCGGCGTGGTGGTCGAGGAATGGTCGGCCACCAGCTCGACCGAGAAGTCGTCGCGCAGGAAGGAGATCTCCAGGCAGACCACGGCGACCGTGATCAGCGCCGCCATCGCGAACACGCCACGGCGAGCCGAGTCCACCAGGCGCCGGTCGCCCCCGCGCGCGGCGACGAGGGCGGCGCCGACTACGTAGAGCGCGGTGAGGAAGGCGCAGACCAGGCTGGCCGCGCCGAGAGCCGGGATCACGCGGTGTGGGCCGGGTGCATCATCACTCCTCGATGATCACCTGGTCGGGGTTCTCCTCGGCCTCGTCGGCGAACTTCGACGGGCACTTGGTGATGAGGCTGTCGCGCTCGCCGACGAGCGTGCCCTGCTCCAGCTCGCCGGTGATGATCACCTCGCGCCCCTCGCGGAAGGGGTCGGGGATCGTGCCGTTGTAGCTCACCGGCACCCGCTCGGACGGATTCTCGCGGTCCTCGATCTCGAACTGGAGCTCCGAGCCCTCGTGCTTGACGGAGCCGTCGGCGACGATCCCGAAGACCTCGTACGTCGCGCCGGGGCCGGCGGCGAGCACGTCGCCGGGCGACTTCGCCTCGCTCGAGGCGCTGAACGAGACGTACACCAGCGACGCGGCCAGCACCACGGCCGTTCCCAGCGCCACTCCAAGGCGGATCTTTCGCTTGCGATCAGGGTCCATAGGAGGCCGAGGCCCTGTCGGATTATCGCAAGTGGCAGAATCGCGCCCGTGGTGGGAACGACAAAGTCATGGTCATCACCGGTGCGTCGACAGGAATCGGCGCCGAGACCGCGCGCCATGCCGCGGAGGCGGGCTACCGGCTGGTGCTGGCCGCGCGCTCCGAGGACAAGCTCCAGGAGCTGGCCGGCGAGCTGGGCGGCGACGAGCGCGCCGATCGCCGTTGCCTGCGACGTCTCCGAGTGGGAGCAGAACGAGAAGCTCGCGGCGGCCGCGATCGAGGCCTTCGGGCAGATCGACGTCGTCTTCGCCAACGCCGGCTTCGGAGCCACGCGTGGCTTCCTCGAGGAGTCGCCCGAGCAGTGGCGCTCGATGGTCCTCACCAACATCCTCGGGCGTCGCCTACACGATCCGGGCGACCCTCCCCCATCTGCTCGAACAGGGCACGGGCCACTACGTGGTCACCAGCTCGGTCGCCGGCCGGCGCGTCCTGCCCGGCTCGATGTACTCGGCGTCGAAGTGGGCCGTGACCGCGATCGGCGAGGCGCTGCGCCAGGAGCTCCGCCAGATGCAGGAGCAGAACGGCATCCGGGTGACCCTGATCGAGCCCGGGATGGTCGACACCCCGTTCTTCGACAACCCACCCGGCCCCGACAACGCACTTCACGACGACGACATCGCCCGGGCCGTGCTCTTCGCTCTCTCCCAGCCCGATCGGGTCGACATCAACGAGATCCTGATCCGGCCCACCAGCCAGCCCACTTGAGCGACGGCGGCAGCGACCAGGCCTAGCTCTTCTCCTCCAGCAGCGACTCGATCCGCCCGACGAGGGCCGGGTCGTCCGGAGCGTCCGAGGCGTCGTAGCGCTCGATCACGTTCGCCGTCGCGGTCCAGCAGGTACTTGTTGAAGTTCCAGGCCGGCTCCCCCGCCTCGGCCGCGAGGGCCTTGAACAGCGGGTTCGCCTCCTCGCCGATCACGTTCGTCTTGGCGAACATGGGGAAGCTCACGCCGAAGTTGGCCTCGCAGAACTCGGCGATCTCCTCGTCGGAGCGCGGCTCCTGGCCGGCGACGTCGTCGGCGGGGAATCCGAGGATCACGAACCCGTCCGAGCGCTTCTCGCGGTAGAGCTCCTCGAGCTGCTCGAACTGCGGGGCGAAGCCGCACTCCGACGCCGTGTTCACGACCATCACGACCTCGCCGCGGTACTCATCGAGCTTCTGCGGCTCCCCGTTCAGAAGCGGCTGCGTGCCGGTGAGGACGGCCGCCGCCCGCCTCGGGCGCGGGAGCGTCGGTCGCCTCGGCGGTCGGGCGTCGCCGGACGCGGTGATCGGGCGCCATGTCGTCGGAGCCACAGCCCGCCGCGATGGCGGCAGCGCAGGCGGCGATTGCCAGTCCAAGCCTCATCTCCACCCAGGTTACGAAGCGGGGGCGCCGGCGGTTCAGGCCGCTGCGGTGGTGCGGTCGCGGCCCTCGCGCTTGGCGTTGTAGAGGGCGAGGTCGGCGCGGTCGATCAGCGCCTCCTCGGCCTCGTAGCCGTTCCACTCGGCGACGCCGGCCGACACCGTCTGGTCCTCGGGCGTGGAGGCGCGCAGGCGCTCGATCACCTGCATCGCCTCATCGAGCTCGCAGATGGGGAGCAGCACCGCGAACTCCTCGCCTCCGTAGCGCGCGACCAGGTCCGACTGGCGCAGCGCCAGCTTCCAGGCCGAGGCGCCGCGGCGCAGCAGGCGGTCGCCCGCCTGGTGGCCGTGGGTGTCGTTGAACTCCTTGAAGTGATCGAGGTCCAGGAGCGCGATGCAGAACGGCGATCTGCTCGCGGCGTGCGCGGGCCAGCTCCCGCGAAAGCGCCTCGTCCCAGCCGCGGCGGTTGGGCAGGGTGGTGAGGGCGTCGATGCGCGCCGACTCCTTGGCCGCCTCCAGCATCTCTGCCTGCTGGGTCTCCAGCAGCTTGCGCTCCGTGATGTCGCGGACGAAGCCGTGGAAGCTCTTCCCGCCCTCGTCGTCGATCGCGATGATCGAGAGCTCGACGGGCAGCTCGGCGCCGTCGCGGTGTATGGCGATGACCTCGGAGCGGCCCTGCAGCATCGGCCCGTGACCTGTCTCCTGGTAGCGGACCAGCCCGTCGCGGTGCAGCTGCCGTTGATCCACGGGCACGATCAGATCGGCGACCGGCCGACCCACTGCCTCCATCCGCCGCCACCCGAACATCGTCTCGGCGGCCGCGTTCCAGGCGGTCACGACGCCGTCGTCGTCGATGGCGATGTAGGCCTCGTGCGAGCGATCGAGGATGCGCCGGGTGCGCTCCTCGGTCTCGCCCTGGGCGCGCGCCTCCGCCTCGCCTCGCAACCGCTCGAGGCTGCGGAGCAGGACGAAGATGCCGCCGAGCAGCGTCAGCAGCGACACCGGGACGATGATCTCGCTGGCGAGCTCAGACCCGGAGATCGCCGCGACCAGGCCGGCGCCGGCCGCGAGGACGGCAGCCACGGGTATGACCAGTGATAGCGCCACTCGGCGCCCATGCTCCGACATCAGAACTTCATCGTCGTGGCCATCCCCAGCCTTGAGAGACACGCCGAATTCTCGCATCCTCGGCCAGCCAAGGGGAATCGCCCGGCTAACCGCCGCCGGAGGACTCGTCGCCAGGCATTAGGTAGGCGGATGTGCGCGCGTCGCGGCCCAGCAGTGCCGCCCTGGTGAGCGCCCCCGCTCCGAAGCGGTCGCGCACCTCGTCGAGGGCGAGGTCGAGCGCCGCCCGGCTGCGGCCGTGGAACGGGAAGGACGAGCTGGACGCCGGCGCGGCTCGAGCCCAGGTTGCTCACCGCAACGCCGACGAGCGTGAGCCCGCGCCGCGCGATCAGCGGGCGGGCGGCTGCGAGCAGGCTCCTGACGACGGCCAGCACCGGCTCGCTCGCCGCCGTCGGCTCCTCGAGCGTGCTCGAGCGCGTCGCGCGCGAGTAGTCGCCGAAGCGCAGGCGCAGCGTCACCGTCCTCCCCACCCGGCCCGCCTTTCGCATCCGGCGGGTGACCCGCTCGACCAGCGCGACCAGCCTGGTGTCCACGTGGGCGGGGGTGTGCGGCCCACGCCCGAGCGCCGACTGTGCGCCGACCGAGCTTCGCCGCCGTCCGGCGCGCACCCGGCGGCGGTCGCGGTTGTGCGCCAGCGCATGGATGTGCGAGCCGGCCGCCTTGCCGAGGATCTCCACCAGCAGCTCACGCTCGACGGCAGCGGCGTCCGCCACGGTCATGATCGCGTGCGCGTGCAGGCGGGCGGCGCTCGCGGGCCCCACCCCCCACAGGCTCTCGACCGGCAGCGGCAGCAGGAACTCCAGCTCGCGGTCGGGCTCGATCACCACCAGGCCGTCGGGCTTCGCGGCGCGACTGGCCATCTTCGCCATGAACTTGCTCCGGGCGACGCCGACGCTGATCGGCAGTCGCAGCTCGGCGGCGACGCGGATCCGCAGGCGCTCGGCGATCCGCGGCGGCTCCCCGGAGATCCGCTCCAGCCCGCGCACGTCCATGAACGCCTCCTCCATCCCAAGCCCCTCCACCACCGGCGCGGTGTCGCGGAAGACCTCGAACAGCTCGCGGCTGGCGACGGTGTAGGAGTCGAAGTCGGGGCCCACGAACACCGCGTCCGGGCACAGCCGCTTGGCCTGGCCGCCGCCCATCCCGCCCTTCACGCCGCAGCGCTTCGCCTCGTAGCTCGCGGCCATCACCACCCCGCCGCCCACCAGCACGGGCTTCCCGCGCAGCGAGGGATCGTCCCGCTGGGCTACCGAGGCGAAGAACGAATCGACGTCAGCGTGGAGGATCGATGCCGCAGCGGACACGAACACATGTTCGCATACGCGTCAACCCTATTCGCAGAGCGAGGCCGGGGAGCACTCGGCCGGGTTGCCGTTGTCCTTCGCCTTGTTGCCCGAGCCGGTCGACGAGGCCGAGAGGATGCCGTACCCCTCGTTCCTGTTCGCGACGTTGTTCTTGATCAGCGCGCCGGAACCGGCCACACCGATGCCGTTGTTGGAGTTGCCGTTCGCCTTGTTGCCCCGGATCTTGATGCCGGTGACCGGGCTCTGGACGGAGATGCCGTTGTTCGAGGTCTGGAGGACCTCGTTGTCGTCGATCGTCGTCGATTCGACGCCAGACGAGAGGAAGATTCCGGAGGAGGCGGTGCCGGTGATCCGATTCGACTCGATCGCGGTGTTTCCCACCGCCCCGTCCACGATCACGCCGAATCCCTCGGCCTCCTCGATGGTGTTGCCGCGGACCAGAAAGCTCCCGGCGGTTCCCAGGGTGATCGCATCGCTCAGCGCGTCGGTGATCGTGTTGCCCACCGCCCTGTGGTTGGCGCCTCCGTCGAAGCTGATCCCGCCCTTCGTCATCCGGTTGCGCGCCACCGTCACCTTCTCCGACAGGCCGCCGAAGACGACCACGTTGTTGCTCGTCTGGTTCTCGAGGAGCTCGTTGTCGCGGATGACCGAGTCGGTCACCTGGTTCAGCCGCACGGACTGGTCCAGGGAGTCCTTGATCTTCATGTCCCTGACCGTCAGGTCGTCGGCGACCACGGCGAGGATCCCGTGCTCGAACCCCTCGATCGTTCCCCCGTGGATCGTCACGCGATCGAAGTCCTGAAGGGCCACGCCGTCGGTGCCGGTCCCCTTGATCTTGTGGCCGTTCAGATCGAGGTCGACGCCGTTGCTGTCGATGACCAGGCCGCTCTGGTTCAAAGCACAGACGAGGTTCTTCTTCAGCTTCGTGTCCCTGTCGATCTCATCGCCGCACTCGAGCGCCGCCTGCGCCGGCGCGGGCACGGCGGCGAATGCCGCCAGACCCAGCACGCTCAGAAGTCCCATCCTCACTCGGCTCACGCCACGCCCTCCAATTTCGCGTTACCCCTGTAACCGGTAAGCGGACGACGGGTCTCGAACCCGCGACCTCGAGCTTGGGAAGCTCGCGCTCTACCAGCTGAGCTACGTCCGCGTTCGCGCGGATTCTAGGCGGCGTCACCCCCGCCCGGCTCGAGTCGCCACAGACGCTCCGCCGGAGAACCGGGTTTGCCTCCACTCCGATTGCGGTACAACGCATCCCGATGGCGGGGCGCCTTCCCAAGACGTTGATCGCATCCGTGGCAGCGGCCGCGCTGCTCACGCTACCCGCGGGCGCCCAGGGCGAGGCCTTCAAGCCGAACAAGAAGAGCGACCACGCGCCCAACGGCTGCACCAAGAAGGACTGCACGCTGCGCGAGGCGGTCATCGACGCCAACGCCACGCCCGAGAAGGACTCGATCACCCTGTCCAAGGGCAAGCCCTGGAAGGTGAAGCGCACCGGAACCAACGAGGACGCGGCGGCCGACGGCGACCTCGACGTAACCGCTGACCTCAAGGTCCGCGGCAAGCCGAAGGCGACCGTTGCCGGCGCCACCGAGGAGGCCGTGTTCCAGGTCCCCTCCGCCTCGACGGCCGCTCTGAAGATCAAGAAGCTGAAGGTCACCGGCGGCGCGAGCAGCGGCGTCTCCGCCTCGGGCGGCAGCCTCGCCATCAAGTCCTCGACGATCACGAAGAACGTCAGCAACGACGCCATCGGCGGCGGAGTTGACGTCAACGTTCCAGCGACCGCGACGATCTCCCGCTCCACGATCTCCAAGAACAAGTCCGGCGCGGGCGGCGGCATCTCGGCCGGCGGCATGACCACCATCACCGATTCTACGATCGCTCAGAACACGTCGACCGGCACCGGCGGCGGCATCAAGGGCCAGGCATCCCTTGGTCTCACAGTGCGGAACTCCACGATCGCCAACAACAAGGCTCAGACCGACGGCGGCGGCATCTCCGTGGCCACCGGCAACGCCACGCTCAACAACGTCACGATCGCGCGCAACCGCGCCGACACCGACGGCTCGGGCGGCGGCGACGTCGCGGGCGGCATCTCCGCAGCCGGCGTCGTGAACATCGCGAACTCGATCATCGCCCTCAACACGGTGGGCGGCGAGCCCCTCCCGATCGCCGACGACAACTGCGACGGCACCTTCGCCTCGGGCGGCGGCAACCTGCGCGAGACGGATCAGCTCGGCTGCATGGGCTTCATGGGCACCGACGACACGGTCGACGACGACCCACGCCTCGGGTCGCTCGCCAAGAACGGCGGACTGACCAAGACGATCGCGCTCCAGGGCGGCAGCCCGGCGATCGGACTGGGCCTCGCCAGCGCCGAGCCGCGCGACCAGCGCGGTGAGGTCCGGGACAACAACCCGGACGCCGGCGCCTTCGAGCGCTAGCCACTACGGCGATCCCGGCTTCGATTGCCACAGGGCGACGGCGCCGCTCGACGGCGAGGTGACGACGCTGCGCCAGCCTGCGGGGCCCTCGCGCGGCGCGACGACGACGCTGGCACCCAGCTCCACTGCGCGCTCGGTCGCGCTGGCCACCGACTCAACCCGGACGTACGGAACCCACAGGGCATCGCCGCCCTCGTGCTCGACGACCCCGCCCTCCAGCCTCTCCCCCAGGTCGAGCAGCTGGTAGCTCGCCCCGCCGTGATGCACGGCCTCGGCGCGCCACTCCAGCAGGCGCGTGTAGAAGTCAACCGCGCGCGGCAGGTTGCTCGTGTGAAGCTCGAGATGGACGACGGGATTGCGCTCGCTCGACATGGCCCGGTGGTTAGACCGATCATGGGTGCCGCGATTGTTCGCCAACCTCCGATGAATTTCGGGCCCGACACCCGGTCAAACCACTACAGATGACTCCTCCGCGCACAACCATCCCCGGTGAGAGCGAGCTCCTGGCCGCCGCTCAGGCCGGTGATGAAGCGGCGTTCCGCGAGCTCGTCCAGGCACATCACCCGCGCCTTCATGCCCACTGCTACCGGATGCTCGGTTCAGTCCACGATGCCGACGATGCGCTCCAGGACGCATACCTTCGGGCGTGGCGCGCGATCGGCCGCTTCGAGGGCCGAAGCGCCGCCGGGACCTGGCTCCATCGGATCGCTACCAACACCTGCCTCGACCTGATCGCGCGCCGGCCCAAGCGCGTGCTGCCCCTGGACTACGGCCCGCCGGCGACGCCCGGCGAGGACCCGGGTGAGCCCCTCGGGCCCACCGTCTGGATCGAGCCCTACCCCGACTCGGTCATCGGCGTCGACGGCGGACCGGCCTCGCCCGAGGCGCGGTGGGAGGAGCGCGAGGCGGTCGAGCTGGCGTTCATCACCGCCCTGCAGCACCTCCCGCCGCGCCAGCGCGCAACGCTCATCCTCCGCGATGTCCTCGGCTTCTCGGCGCGCGAGACGGCCGAGGCGCTCGACACCACCCCAGCCTCGGTCAACAGCGCCCTCGTCCGCGCCCGCAAGAGGGTGGATGAGCGACTTCCCGACCGCAGCCAGCAGGCCACGACCCGGGCGCTCGGCGACGGGCAAGTGCGGGACATGGTCGAGCGCTTCAGCGAGGCGTTCGAGTGCGGCGACGTCGACGCCATCCTCGGCCTCCTCACCGAGGACGTCACGTTCGAGATGCCCCCGTACTCCGCCTGGTACGAGGGCCGCGACGCCATCGGCGACTCGTGGCTGATGCCGGGCGGGCCGCCACCACGTCTCCGCTACGTCGCGACCACGGCCAACGGCCAGCCAGCCCTCGGCACCTACGCCGTCCACGCTTCCGGGTCCTACCTCCCGGTCGCCCTCGACGTCCTCACCCTCGGCGAGGACGGCATCACCGGCATCATCGCCTTCCGCGACCCCAAGGTGTTCGCCCGCTTCGGTCTGCCGGACAAGCTCACCGACTAGCCGGGCGAAGGCGGCTCTCTACGCTTCCGCGCGTGAGCGCACGCGCCTTCGCGATCGTCATGGGGGCCCTGGCCCTCGTCGCCCTGCTGGCCTTCGGGCTGGTCTCGAAGGGCGACGGCGGAGTCACCGTCGGCGAGCCGCCGGCGGCCGACGCCGCGCTTCCCGTCCTCGACCCCACCGCCTCGGGCGAGTTCGCCCTCGCCGACTTCAAGGGCGAGTGGGTGCTGGCCAACGTGTGGGCCTCATGGTGCGCGCCCTGCCGCGACGAGTCACCGGCGCTCCAGGCGTTCGCCGAGCGCAACGAAGGGCGATGTAAGAGTCGTCGGCATCGACACCCAGGACAACACCGACGACGCCCTCGAGTTCGTCGACGAGTTCGGCCTGACCTACGAGCAGCTCCACGACGGCTCCGGCGACTTCGCCGACGACCTCGGCACCACGGGCGTGCCCGGAGATCGATCCTCATCGACCCCGAGGGCAACGTCGCCTACCACGTGCCCGGAGCGGTGACGGAGGAGACCCTCACCGAGCAGATCGAACCGCTCATCCGGGGCGAAGCCTGATGCGCCGCCTCCTGCTTCCCCTCATTGCCTCGATCCTGCTCGGAGCGCCGGCCACTGCCCTCGGCCAGGCGCCCGAGCCGCAGACGAACCTCGCCGACATCTCCGACGAGGTGATGTGCACGGTGTGCGGCGTGCCGTTGGAGCTGGCGCTCGAGGCGCCGCAGGCCGAGGCCGAGCGCGACTTCATCCGCGAGCTGATCGCGGAGGGCAAGACGAAGGACGAGATCAAGGACGCGCTCGTCGTGGAGTACGGGGACAACGTGCTCGCCGTGCCGGGGACGGAGGGATTCGACCTGGCCGCGTGGCTGATTCCGATCGGGGCGTTCCTTGTGGCGGCGGTGGCCGTGGTGCTCGCGCTGAGGCGCTGGCGGCGGCAGCGTGGCAATGAGGGGGAGGAGTCAGCGGCGGCCCCGGCCGATGCGGCTGGGTCTGAGCGCCTGGATGCCGACATGGCGCGCTACGACCTGTAGGCGAAATAGCCGCTCTGCATGGAAAGCGGGTATTCGCGAGATACTCCGGGGGCGATGTCGCAGGAGAACGTGAAGATCGTGAAGGCGAACTTCGAGGCGTTCGCATCGCGAGGACTCGATGGGTGGATGGAGCAATTCGCCGACGATGTCGAATACCGGGCCCCCGAGGGTTCTCTCGACGACGTCGGTCCGATCCACGGGAAGACGGCCCTGCGGGCATGGCTCCAGCAATGGATCGACACGTTTGAGGGATTCTGGTTCGAGGCGGTGGAGTTCATCGACGCGGGCGAGGGCCAGGTGGTCGTGGTCGAGCGGTTCGGCGGGCGCGCCAAGATCAGCGGCATCGAAACGGAACAGACCCAAGCGGTGGTCTCCACGATTCGCGACGGGAAGATCGCGCGCTGCCGCGAATTCATGACCCGGCGCGAGGCCCTCGAAGCCGCCGGGCTGTCGGAGTAGCCGCTTTGGACGAAAAGCGGTATCCGCCTGAGGACGGACCAGCCTCGGGAGGACTAGGCCATCGGAGGTGTCTGTTCGACGGCGAAGATCGCCACCTCGTAGCGATCGACCGAAGCCGTTTCGCCGGACCTCGTCACCTCGTCACGTAGGCGGGAGGCTTCCGCTTCGCTCGCGTTCAATGCTTCGGCGCTCTCCCACAAGGACATGACGAGGATCGTGCCGCTGTCGCGATCGACCAGGAACACCGTGCCTTTCATGCCCTCCGTCTGCCCGTACTCGGTCGGCAGCACCTTCTTCTTTGTCTCTAGGGCGTCCTCGATCGCGTCGGGCGAGGCTCCCTCGTAACGCGTCAACCGAGCGAACATCTGATGCACCTCCAGGTCGCGGGTTCAGTCCCACACCTACCGTAGCCCTCGAAGCTGCCGTGCGGTGAAAGTGCGCACTGCTGCTTAGGACGAAAAGCGGTAGACGCCAACGCCCCCTTCGGCGATGTTTGGCTTCCTGCGAGCAAAAGGAGGAGCCATGTCCGCATCGACCTGGGCCGTTCGGGGCCAGTCGCCAGCGAACAAGGGGAGGCGCTATCCGGCTGATCCGCCTCGCGTCGAGGAGATCATCGCGGTCATGCAAGCCGCGGGCGATCGACCACACGGCCTTCGAATCCGCGCCCTGATCGTCGCTCTTTGGCGAGCCGGGCTTCGGATAGGTGAGGCCCTCGCCCTCTCGGAGTCAGACCTCGAGTCAGCGCAAGGCTCGATCCTCGTTCGCCGCGGAAAGGGAGGTCGCCGCCGCGTAGTCGGGATGGACGAGTGGGGCTGGGCCCAGCTTCGCCCCTGGCTTGAGTTTCGGTGCGGATTGCCTGTAGGTCCGCTCTTCTGCGTGGTCAGCCCGCCAACCACAGGAGCGCCCTGGTCTAGTGCCGCAGTCCGTACCCGGCTCCGCCAGCTGGGCGAGCAAGCTGGTGTTCGCCGTCGGTTCGCCCCGCATCAACTTCGCCATGCGCACGCAGTTGAAATGGCGAGAGAGGGCGTGCCACTGAACGTGATCCAGCGTCAGCTCGGCCACGCCAATCTCGGTGTCACCTCGGTCTACCTGCAGGGGATCGATACGGCGGAGATCGTGGACACGGTCCGTTCCCGGCGCGGTCCGGTCATCCCAGCGGCGGCAGCACTTCTGAGATAGCCGCTTCTCGTCCAAAGCGGTACTTCTGCATTCACGCGGAAGCGGAAGTCAAGACCACCGTTCAGGCCCTGTGTGCACCGCTGCGCTCAGCGGGCGACGACGTGACCGCGATCGGCCCACTCGACCCGCTGATCCCCGGCGCGTTCGGCTGCATCGTGTGCAGGGCCGACGGCAGTCGCTACATCGCCCACGTCGAGCGCGACCCGCTGACGCAGCCGGAGCCGCCGACTAGGCGATCCGTGCGTCGCGAACTAGTATCGGCGGTCACGTATCCACAATCCAGGGAGGGAATATGAAGTGGACTCTTGCGATGCTCGTCGTGCTCGCCACGATGCTCATCGCGCCCGGCGCCTCGGCGGGGGCTACGCACATTCCACGAAACGTCATCTTCGACGGCACGGTTTCGGCTAGTGACGGGTGGCTCATCTTCAGCGGTCACGTGGAGTCGCCGGACCATCGGTGTACGTGGGCCGGCTCCATGCAGCTCGTCGTGGATGGCCACGTCGCCGACGACCTCGACAGCATCAGCTCCCAGGGCGCCTGGGCGATGAGGCTCCAACATCCGGAAGCAGTCGACGAATCCCTGGAGGCGAGAATCCTGGCATCTAAGTTCGGGCGCAAGGGCCACCGCAAGGTCTGCGATGCGGACACGGTGTCTATCCCGCTCTCATAGCCGGGTCGATTTTTGAGGTCGACGGCTCCGGATGGTCGCCTTCGTGCGTTTCGGGCACCGGCATGAAGCCAAGCTATCTCTGAAGGGGGCGCACCCGACGATTCCTACCGCTTTCCATGCAAAGCGTCTATCCCTCTGGACGAGAAGTGACCAACCGGGACCGCTAAATAGGGACTCTGATGGGCCCCGATGCGACGGCCCTAACTGTCTCAGTGACCCAAAAGCTGACGCCGCAACGGAACCTACTCTGGGACGCGTCGTGGCTAAGTACCGTCGCAATCACATCGCCTCGGTGACCTACCTGAAGGGCTGGGCCGTCAGGAGGAACCTGCGTGTTGTTCGGCCGGGCAAGCATCCCGGGTCCCTCCCGGGGCGACCCGGGCGCATCGCGGTCCGCTCCGGCTTTTGGTCCAAGGACGATCAAGACCTCCGGGAGGTGGCGGAGCAAGCGTGTTGTGAACTCGAAGGCCGATTCCCCGAGGTTCTCGATGCCGTTGAAACTCGCTGGCCGCTCCGCGGGGAATCCAAGGAGGTGTTGGCCGAGTTCATGGCCCTCCACGTCGTTCGAACCCCCGCATGGAAGCGGTTCCACGACGAGGCACGGGCGAGGGCCATGACTGAAGTCGAAAGGGAGCGGACCGAGGCGACTCCAGTCATCGATGCAGTCGAGCCGTACCTCGGTGATCGTCAGCGAGTCCAAATGTTTCGCAGGCACCTACACCTGACCGCGGCAGTTATCGCGAACATGCAGTGGGTCCTGCTGTCTTGGCCCGAGCCGGTACTAGCGACAAGCGACCATCCGGCCTCCGTGTTCCCCTTCGCCGAACCGGGGGTGTTGCGGCCTTACGAAGCATTTCCGGCCGGAGGCGTCGAGGAAATGGTGGAGTTCCGATTCCCGCTCACGCCTACACGGCTGCTGCTCGGGAGCTGGCTCGATCGTCCAGACCTTGACCTCGGCGAAACTGGCGACGTCGCCACGGCAATCAACATCAACGAATCGGTGATCGGCCAAGCGGAGCACGAGTGGTTCTTTCGCCCGCAGACCTACCCGCTCCTGACACCGGCCATCGAGCGGGGCCGAAGACCCTCCATTCCGCTCTCGTTCACCCTCCTCGGCTGCGATGCTGAAGCGATCGCCAGATCGCATCGTCGTCGCCACGCCCTAGGGGAGATGCGTCGGATTTTCGGCACCGAGAGCTCAACGACTATCTCGATCGTCGAGTTTGGCCAGGCTCGACGCGGCCAGCATCAACAAGTGGCCGCGTCGCACCCGGGCTTGGGAACAAGCCGCAGGCTCAAGCGCCCGCTTGATGCATCCCAAGGTGGGGTAGCCGGATCTCACCCAACGGAGGAGACGTATGCCCGACGAAGACGACAACGTCAAGATCGACGAGGACAAGGTGCCGGAGACCACGCTTCACGCCCACGCTGAGGAAGAGGACCTCGGGACCGACGCTGAAGACGAGAAGGACGAGGAGCCCGCTGGTCACGTCCACGAGGGTGAGCCCGACGCTTCCCAGGTCGAGAAGACCGGTGGCGGCACATCCGGCGGTCCGCCTCAGGAGGACGCCGGCGAGAACCCCTCGCAGGCCTAGAACGTTCCACACACGCCCCGGCGGTCTGCTGGCGGCTAGGCCGCCGGGGCACCTCCTTTACCGCGCCCGTGGACACCCTCACCCCCCGCGGGCTAGGGTGGTCGGGTGAACGCGCCGCGCGTGATACGAACGCTCGCCACCACAGCTCTCGTGGCCCTCGCCGTGCTGGTGGCGCCCGCCGTGGCGGGCCAGACCTTCAACAGCAGGGTGACGGTCGAGTTCAACCCGAGCAAGCGGGTCGCCTTCTTCTCGGGGAAGGTGAAGTCCAGCGAGCCCGGTTGCGAGATTGACCGCGCCGTCTCGCTCCTGAAGCAGCGCACCCCGACGTCGAAGCCAAAGCGGGTGGGCTCGGATGAAGCGAACGCCGAAGGCGTCTGGAACATCGAGCACTCGCCCGCGCCGCAGCGGACCTACTTCGCGAAGATCAAGCCGGTGGGCTTGCCAGGGGGCAAGGCCTGCAAGGGCGACGTGTCGCCCAAGCTGACCGGGCTAGAGCCCGAGCCCAGGTAGCCAGTCCTCGACCGCCCTACCCACGGCGGGGAGGTCGGCCTTCAGCCCGTGGTTGCCGGCGACGCTCGCGATCGTTCGCTTCGGCCCCTCGGTCGGCTGGCCGAACTGATCCCTATCGCCCTGGACGACGAGCGTGGGCACCTTCACGGCGTCGAGCTCGTCCATGCGGTCGGGCTTGGGCGGCTGGCCCTTGCGGCTCGGCGGGCGGACCGGGAAGGCGAGGCACAGCACGGCGATCGCGTCGAGCTCGCCAGCGGTTCGGCACGCCACGCGTGCGCCCATCGAGCGGCCGCCGACGATGAGCGGCAGGCCCTTGAGCTGGTCGTTCTGCAGCTCGCCGATGATCGTGGTGAAGCAGACGTCGAGCTGCTTGGGCGGCTGGGGGGCCTTGCGGCCGGCGACGAGGTAGGGCATCTCGGTGAGGGCGACGCTGATGCCGAGCTCGTTGGCGACCTCGGTGGCCAGGGCGAGATCCGGCGATTCCACCCCCACCCCGGCCCCGTGACACATGACCAGCGCCGCTTTCGGCTTGGCGACCTCGTGCAGGTGCGCGCGGGCGGGTCCGTGGGGTGTCTCGATCTCCTCGACGCTCATGGACTCCGATGCTAGTCGCGGGGCGTGGCCGATGAGTTCGGGTCGGCCGGGCGGTCTTTGGGTAGGACTGAGTAGCCCCGCGTCGACCAAGGAGAACCCATGAGCAAGCTGATCGCCGAGATCTCGATGTCACTCGACGGCTACGTCGCCGGTCCGGACCCGTCGATGGAGGACCCGCTCGGGGTTGGCGGCGAGCAGTTGCATGAGTGGGCGTTCGCCCTGGAGGCCTGGCGCAAGCCTCACGGCCAGGAGGGCGGGGAGACGGGTCCCGGAGTCGGACATGCTCGACGAGGCGAACAGCAGGTTCGGCGCGACGATCATGGGACGGAAGATGTTCAGCGGCGGCTCAGGGCCGTGGCAGGACGATTCGAACGCGAACGGCTGGTGGGGCGAGGATCCCCCGTTCGCCCATCCGGTCTTCGTCCTCACCCATCACGAGCGCGAGACGACGGAGATGGGCGCGACGACCTTCACGTTCGTCACCGACGGACCCGAGTCGGCGCTGGAGCAGGCTCGCGCGGCGGCCGGCGACGTCGGACATCCGGGTCGCCGGGGGCGCCGAGGCGATCCAGCAGTACCTCGCCCTCGGGGCCCTGGACGGGATCTGGCTCCACACCCCACCCGTGCTCCTCGGAGGCGGCAGGCGCCTCTTCGACGGCCCGGCCGCGGACGTGGCGGGCAAGCTCGAGCGCACCCGCACCGTGGACTCCTCATCGGGCGTCGTCCACGCGTTCTACGAGGTGGAGGGCTGATGATCATCGTCTCGGGGCGCATCCGGGTCGAGGAGGGTCGGCGCGACGACTTCGTCGCCTCGTCGCTCGAGGCGGTGCGCGCCGCCCGCGCGGCGGAGGGCTGCCGCGACTTCATCGTCGCGGCGGACCCGCTCGAACCCGATCGCGTGAACGTCTACGAGGAGTGGGAAACGCAGGAGGCGCTGAGCGCGTTCCGCGGCGACGGGCCGGGCGACGATCTGAGCGACCTGATCGTCGAGGCGGACGTCTCGACCCGCGAGGTCTCCTGACGCCGCCCTGGCGCTAGGACCCGGTCAGGGGGCCGCCGGGTGCGGCGCGTCCGCCGTCAGCGCCGTCGCGCCCGCCTTCATGCGCTCTGCCTCCAGCACCTGCTGCTGGCGGGCGGCGCGTTCGATCAGCTGGTCGAAGTTCAACTCGGCGAGCGCGGGGTGCTGGTCGGCGGCCTGCCGGAGGGCCCGCCACAGGCACTCCTTGCCCGCGACACCCAGGCGCAGGGTCTCGAGCGCCATGAAGGTCCCGTACTCCGCATCGCCGGCGGTGGCGCCGGAGAACTTGACCCGGCTGGCCTTCTCCGCCAGCCAGCCGGTGGCCGCCTTGACGGGATTGCGGCTGATGTCCATGCGGTCCATCAGCTCCGCGAGCGTGGCCTGGTCTTCCTCGATCTCGGCCGCGATGGGGCGCATCGCTTCGCCGAGCGGCTTACCCTCCGCGCGATCGCGGATCTCCGCCGCCAGCTCGGTGCCCAGCATGGAGCCGCCGAGGTGATCGTTCAGGTAGACGCCAATGGAGTTGTCGGACATCACGGTGCCTTCGGTCGGGGACTGATTCCCCCTACCCGGCCGCGAAGCCGGTATCCGCCCGCCTATCCGGACGCAGCCAGGAGGTCGCGGCCGGCGCACCAGATAGATCGCGCAGGCGAAGACGGCGAAGCCGAGGACGATGTCGGCGGAGATGTGGGCGTGGCGCCACCAGGGAAACTCGCCGGTGCCGCCGGCGACGTAGTGGAGGATCCCGACGAGGCCCGAGCCGGAGTAGGCGGCCAGGCTGATGCCGGCCGCCATCGAGTTGCCCTTGCGCAGGAAATACAGGCCGGCGATCGCGAACGCGGTGAAGAGGAACCAGGAGAAGGCGATCAGGCCGGCGGAGGGGTTCGGCAGCGTGTCCGAGGTCGGGTACTGCTCGTAGAGCGTGTAGTTGTCGGCGTAGTGAACGATCGAGACCGCGATCGCGAGGAGCACGATGATCGCGATAAAGCGGTCCGCCCGGGCCATGCGGGGCAGGGTAATCCCGCAGGCCCGGGCGGTGTGTGACGCGGCTTCCCGGGGTTAGGAGGCTGCCGCGCTTGTCTCCCCCTGGGGGGAGAGGTTCTTGTTCTCCGGAACGAACTGGCTGGCGGTGAACGTCGCGCCCTGGGGGTCGGCGATGACCGACATCCGCACCCACGGGGCGTCCATGGGGCCCACCAGCACCTTGGCGCCGAGCTCGGTGGCCTTCTGCGCGGCCGCGTCGGCGTCGTCGACGGCGAACGTCACGTTCCAATGCGCCGGGGTGTCCGGCTGATCGTCGCCGAGCGGGCCGACGGTCGCGACGACGTCCTCGAAGCCCTCCGGAGCGCCCATCTCCTTCATCCCCGCCCGCATGCCGGGGCTGACGGTCGCCTCGAGGTGGTCGCAGTAGCCGGGAAGCATCCAGCCCCCGTAGCCGCCGCCCATGTCCAGCCACTTCCAGCCGAATACGGCGCCGTAGAACGCCTTCGCGCCCTCGAGGTCGCGCGTGTTGAGATCGTTGAAGTTCACGCTGCCGTGCTCGTTGACGATCCGCGGAGCCGCGGTGCTCCTTCGCCTCCCAGACACAGAACGCGGCGCCCTCGGGGTCGCATGCAGACGGCCATCCGGCCCGAGTCCATGACGTCGAACGGCTCGATCGCGATGCTGCCGCCGGCCTCGGTGACCTTCGTCGCGCGTCTCATCGGCGCTCTCGACCCAGATGTAGGTGTTCCACATCGCCATCGGCGGGGCGCCCTCCGGGGTCGTGCCGATCGCGCCGACGTCGCGTCCGCGGATCCGGCCGATGAGGTACTTGCCTTCGTTCTCGGCCCGGCATCACGTCCTCGAACTCCCAGCCGAAGAGGCCCGGCGTAGAACTCGGCGGCCTTGTCGGGGTCGGGCTGGTTGGTGTCCACCCAGCAGGGGACTCCGGGGATGTATCCGTCACGGTCGGGCATGTGGGGCTCCTCTGTTCGATTGCTTGGGGGTGCCCGCACCGTATTGATGGTTTAGGTCAGGATCTGTCCTCAATTTTGAGGAACATGAATTCGCCATGACCGAGACATCGAGCCGCCTTCTGGAACTGCTCTCGCTCCTCCAGGCCCGCCGTGACTGGCCGGGCTCCGAGCTCGCGGGCCGGCTGGAGATCTCGCTGCGAACGGTCCGCCGCGACGTCGAGCGGCTGCGGGGGCTCGGATATCCGGTGGAGTCGCTGACGGGTCCCGCCGGCGGCTACCGGCTGCGAGCCGGCACGGCGATGCCGCCGCTCCTGCTCGACGACGACGAGGCGATCGCGATCGCGATCGGCCTGGGAACCGCCGCGCGCGCCTCGGTGGCCGGGATCGACGAGGCGGCGGTCGGGGCGCTGGTGAAGCTCGAGCAGGTCCTCCCCGCGCATCTGCGCCGGCGCGTGAACGCGCCTCAGCGGTGCCACGGTCGCCCCAGGCGTCTCGGGCCCGACGGTCGATCCCCAGGCGCTCACGGTCCTCGCCTCGGGGTGTCGCGAGTCGGAGTGCGTGCGCTTCGCCTACCGGAGCCGCGACGGGACCGAAACCCGCCGCGAGGCCGAGCCCCACTCGCTGGTCAACCTCGGCCGCCGCTGGTACCTGGTCGCCTGGGACCGCGGCCGCGAGGACTGGCGGAGCTTCCGCGTCGATCGCCTCGCCAGGCCGGCGGTGACCGGGGTGCGCTTCGAGCCGCGGAAGCTCCCCACCAAGGACGCCGCGGAGTTCGTCAAGCAGGGGATCTCGCGGATGCCCAGCCGCTACGAGGCCAGCCTCACCCTGCACGCGAGCGCCGAGGAGGTCGCGAGCCGCGTGCCCGCCCACTGGGGCAAGGTCGAGGCGGTGGACGAGCGGAGGTGCCGCTTCCGCGCCGGCGACGACGACCTGGGCTGGCTTGCGCTTCGGGTCGCGATGCTGGAGTTCGACTTCGAGGTGGACGAGCCGCCGGAGCTGGCCGAGCGCCTGGCGGCGATGGGCGAACGCCTCACGCGCGCCACCGCCCACCTATAGGCTGAGCTCCGCCCATGTCAGTCGTACCTCGCAGCACACTCGGAGTCCTCGTCGTCGCGCTGCTCGCCATGGGCGGCGCCACGCAGACCTCTGGGGCGGCGGATCCAAAGCGGGGCCTTTGCGCGGGCAAGCTCTGCCTGTTCGCCGGGACACTCGGCACCGAGGAGCGGGTCAACTTCACGGCGCTTGGGATCAGCAACCGCCTCGCGAAGAAGATGGACAACGAGGCTTCTTCGGTGTACAACGACCGGGACGGCGTGGCGATCATCTACGCCGGGCGTAACGGCAACGGCGCGAAGCTCTGCCTCGAGTCCGGCGACGCCTTCAGCGACATGTCGGAGATCAACTTCGACAACAAGGCCAGCTCGACGAGGCTGACCGACCGCAAGAACTGCCCGGTCTAGGGGCCGTCGACGACGGCACCTGCATGATCGAAGCTTCTTACGCCCGTTACGTCGATGCGCTCTCGGCTCCCGGCACCCACGTCGTGCCGGCGAGCGGGACCTTGGACATCGCCGACGCCTCTAGGGTGAGGGCGACCATGTCCTCCGGCTCGAGGTTGTGGAGGTGGGACTTGCCGCAGGCGCGGGCGAGGGTCTGCGCCTCGAGCACCATCGCGCGCAGGTAGTTGGCGAGGCGCCGGCCGCCGAGCTCGGGGTCGAAGCGGCTCGCCAGCTCGTCGTCCTGGGTCGAGATCCCGGCCGGGTCGCGGCCCTCGTGCCAGTCGTCGTAGAACCCCGCGGAGCTTCCAATCGCCTCGTACTCCTCCTCGTGCGAGGGAGAGTTGTCCCCGAGGGCCACCACCGCTGCGACCCCGATCGAGACGGCGTCGGCGCCGAGCGCCATGGCCTTCGCGACATCGGCACCGGAACGGATCCCGCCCGAGACGATCAGCTGGACCTTGCGGTGCATGTCGAGCTCCTGGAGCGAGCGGACGGCCTCGGGAAGGGCGGCGAGGATCGGGATGCCGACGTGCTCGATGAACACGTCCTGGCTCGCCGCGGTGCCGCCCTCCATCCCGTCGAGCACGATCACGTCGGCTCCCGCCTTCACGGCCAGCGCGACGTCGAAGAATGTCCGGGTGGCCCCGATCTTGACGTAGACGGGCTTGCGCCAGTCGGTGATCTCCCGCAGCTCGCCGATCTTGATCTCCAGGTCGTCGGGGCCGGTCCAGTCCGGGTGCCTGCAGGCGCTTCGCTGGTCCACCCCCTTCGGGAGGTCACGCATCTCGGCGACTCGGTCGGAGATCTTCTGGCCGAGGAGCATGCCGCCGCCGCCGGGCTTCGCCCCCTGCCCGACGACGATCTCGATGGCGTCGGCGCGCCGGAGGTCGTCCGGGTTCATGCCGTACCGGGAGGGCAGGATCTGGTACACGAGCTTGTCGGAGTGCTCGCGCTCCTCGGGCAGCATGCCCCCGTCGCCGGTGGTGGTGGACGTGCCGACGGCACTCGCACCCCGGCCCAGAGCTTCCTTGGCCGGCGCCGAGAGCGCTCCGAAACTCATCCCGGCGATCGTGATCGGGATGTCGAGGTGGACCGGCTCGGCGGCGAAGCGCGTGCCGAGGGTGACGTCGGTGGCGCACCGCTCCCGGTACCCCTCCAGGGGATAGCGGGAGACGCTGGCTCCGAGGAAGAGAAGGTCGTCGAAGTGGGGAACCCGGCGCTTGGCGCCGAAGCCACGGATGTCGTAGATGCCCTCGCGGGCCATCCGGTGAATCTCGTGGATGGCGTTGCGGTCGAACAGGGCCGACTCGCGAAGGCCGGGCCGCCAGCGGCCGGCGAGGCCAGGCTTGAAGCCCTCCTCTTTGCTGAGCGCGTCGAACTCGGTCATCAGTACGCCCCGGCGTTATCGACCTTGAACGTGTAGAGCTGCCGCGCCGAGCCGAAGCGGCGGAAGTCGCCGGGGTCGGCGTCGGCCTCAGCGCTCTCGAGGAGCTCGGCGAGCTGGGCGCGGTGCTCGTCGCCCATCTCCTTCTCGATGCAGTCGGCGCCCAGGCCGGCGACGTCGCCGCGCACGTAGACCCTCGCCTCGTAGATCGAGTCGCCGAGGCCCTCCCCCGCGTCGCCGCAGACGACAAGTGTCCCCCTCTGCGCCATGAACCCGGCGACGTGGCCCACCGAACCGTGCACCACGATGTCGACTCCCTTCATCGAGATGCCGCAGCGCGTCGATGCGCTGCCCTTGACGACCACCAGCCCGCCCCGGCCCGTCGCCGCGGCGTACTGGCTCGCGTCGCCGGACACGACCACCTCGCCGGACATGATGTTCTCCGCCACCCCCGGGCCGGCGTTGCCCAGCACCCGCACGGTGGCGAGCTTGTTCATGCCCGCGCAGTAGTAGCCGACGTGCCCGTCGATCTCGACCTCGGCCGGCGAGTCGAGTCCCACCGCGAGGGCGTGAGCGCCGTTCGGGCTGGCCACCCGCCAGCGCGACGGCGTCTCCGGATCGATGTCGTGGAGGCGCTGGTTCAGCTCCCGCACGGTGGTGGTCGCGAGGTCGACCGGCTCCACGTCGACGTCGGTCAAGCTCACGCGACCCTCGCTCGCTCCCAGGAGTAGACGCGGCCGGGCTCGGGCTCCCAGATCTTCGCCTCGTCGGCGCCCGGGAGGACCGCAATCGCCCGGTACTCCGACGCCATCGCGACCCAGTCGTCGGTCTCGGCCATCACCGCGGGCTTGCAGGCGATCGGGTCCCTCAGCACGGCGAAGCCCTCGGCGGTGCCGACCGCGAACGTGTAGAAGCCGTCGAGGTCGTCGAGGCAGCGGTTGAGCGCCTGCTCGATGTCATCCCCCTCGGACAGGCGCCACGTCAGGTAACCGGCGGCGACCTCGGTGTCGTTGTCGGTCTGGAAGCTAATCCCCTGATGGCGCAGGAACGTGCGCAGCCGGTTGTGGTTCGAGAGCGAGCCGTTGTGCACGAGACAGAGGTCGAGGCCCGTCGAGAAGGGGTGGGAATGCTGCGTTGTCACCCGGCTCTCGGTGGCCATCCGGGTGTGGCCCAGGGCGTGCGTGGCCGACACGTCCTCGAGCGCGAACCGCTTCACGAAGTCTCGGGGATCGACGGCCTCCTTGTAGATCTCGATCCGCTCGCCGACGCTCATGACGCGCAGCTCGGGATGCTGCTCGGCGAACCATGCCTCCAAGTCCGCGGGGGCGGCGGGGACGACGAAGAGCGCGTGCGAGGCGCGAACCTCCGGCTCGCCCTCGGCCCCGAACATCCCGTCCAGCTCCCGCGCGAGGGCGTTCCAGGGAGCCGGCTCGTCGGCGGAGAACAGGGACACCTTGCACGAGCCGGCGGGCGCGGGGTCGCGGTAGAGCGCGACCCCGGCACTGTCGGGCCCGCGATCGGCGAGCTGCACGAGCATCGCGCTCAGGTGGGCTCCGAGCGACTCCTCGATCGAGCCCGACTTGCTGAACAGACCGGCGATCCCACACATAGCCGCATCACCTCAGAAGTGCTGGAGGTAGCGGTCGAGTTCCCACTGGGTGATCTGCTCGTGGGCAGCTGTCCACTCGCGCCGCTTGCAGCGGACGAAGTAGTCCACGTAGTCCTCGTCGCCGACAGAGCCGAGCGCCTTGCGCAGCACGTCGTCGGCCTCGAGCTCGCGGGTTGCGTCGAGCAGATTGGCGGGAAGCGTCTCGATCCCCATCTCCTTGCGCTCGGCCTCGCTCGTCTCGTACATGTTCGCCGCGGTCGGGTCGCCGGGATCGAGGCCGCGCTCGATGCCGTCCATGCCCGCCGCGAGGATCACCGCGGCGGCGAGGTAGGGGTTGCACGAGCCGTCGACCGTGCGGTCCTCGATCCGCCCCGCCTCCGGGATGCGGAGCATCATCGTCCGGTTGTTGTAGCCGTAGGTGATGTAGGCGGGCGCCCAGGTGGCGCCGCTCGTGGGCGCGCCGATCACCAGTCGCTTGTAGGACGAGACGGTGGGCGCGGTGACCGCGATGTAGGCCTTGGCGTGCTCCTTCAGCCCGGCCACGAACTGGTAGGCGACCTCGCTCAGGCCGAGGCCGCGCGGGTCGTCGCCCACCTCGCGCATGAACAGGTTGTCGTCCCCGTCCCAGAGGCTCATGTGGAAGTGGGCGCCGTTGCCGGTCAGGTGCGCGAAGGGCTTCGGCATGAAGGTCGCGATCAGGCCGCGCTCCTGGGCCATCGCCTCGACCATGTAGCGGTAGAAGACCGCGCGGTCGCAGGTGGTGAGCGCGTCGGCGTAGGCGAAGTTTTGCTCGAACTGCCCGTTCGCGTCCTCGTGATCGGTCGCGTACATCTCCCACCCGAGCGAGTTCACGTGTCGGACCACGTCGCCGACGAAGTCGAACGAGCGGGTCAGCGCCCGGATGTCGTAGCAGGGCTGCTCGAGCGTGTCGAGGGGGTCGGCGAGCTCGATCCCGCCGTCGTCGGTCTTCCGCACCAGGAAGTACTCGAGCTCGACGCCGATCTTGAGCTCGAACCCGGCCTCCGTGGCGCGATCGATCTGGCGGCGCAGAATGGTGCGGGGGCAGTAGGGCCATGCCTCACCCTCGACGGTGGCGTCGCACGCGAACCAGCCGATCTCCGGCTTCCAGGGGAGCTGGTTGAACGTCCCGACGTCCGGGATCGCGATCAGGTCGGGGTTGTCGGGCGTCTGGCCGATGTCGCCGGCCGCGAACCCGGCGAAGCCCGCCCCGTCGGTGAGCAGGCCCTCGAGCTGCGGCGCGGGAACCAGCTTGGCGCTGGGCTTCCCATGCATGTCGACGAACTGGGCAAAGAAGAACTCAACGCCATCCTCGGCTACCGCTCGCCGGACATCGTCGGCCGTTGGTCGTCCCGCCACACCTGGATGTATCGCACATACCCGCCCCCGGTGCAATGGCGCAGATAGCCAGCTTTTGGCCCGTGGACATGTGAGTCCCCTACATAGGCGCCCTGCTCGGATCCGCGGGATCGCCGCGGCGCCGCAGAACTCCGTCCTTGCGCCTGTGTACCAATTTGTCTAGTCTGCGTTTCCCGAAGGCCGGGAGGGCCTCAATCGATGTCGTTTCTCCTCACGTGTCCCAATTGCGGCGAGCGCGAAGTCACAGACTTCGCCTTCGGCGGTGAGGTGGTGCCACGCCCCCGCTCGAAGCCCTCGGAGCGAGAACTGAACGCCTACAACTACTTCCGGACCAACGTGGCGGGCGTCCAGCGCGAGTGGTGGTATCACCGCTCCGGCTGCCGCGCCTGGTTCCAGGCCGAGCGCGACACGACGACCAACCAGGTGCTGTGGGTCGGTCACCCGAAGGGATGAGCCGCCTCTCCCCCAGACCCGGCGAGCGCCTGAATCGAGACCGGCCGCTCGAGTTCACCTTCGACGGCCGGACGGTGCAGGCGTTCGAGGGCGACACGGTCGGCTCGGCCCTGGCGGCGGACGGCCAGCAGGTGCTGTCGCGCAGCTTCAAGTACCACCGGCCGCGCGGGCTCATGTGCTGCTCGGGCAAGTGCCCCAACTGCCTCGTCG
The DNA here is from genome assembly GCA_963776045.1 of uncultured Solirubrobacterales bacterium. Taxonomy (GTDB): domain Bacteria; phylum Actinomycetota; class Thermoleophilia; order Solirubrobacterales; family 70-9; genus JBDTSW01. Next base: position 357,511 of record CAVZLE010000003.1, read on the forward strand.
ACGTTGACGGGTGGCCCGGGGTCCGGGCATGTACCGAGCCCGTCCGCGAGGGGATGAAGGTCGAGCACATGAACGCGCGACCCTCGCTGCGCTTCGACGTGATGCGGGCGACCGATCACTTCGGCAAGCCGTTCACCCCGCCGGGCTTCTACTACAAGACGTTCATCAGGCCACGGCGGCTGTGGCCGCTCTACGAGAAGGTCCTGCGGAACGCCGCGGGCCTGGGCCGCCTGGTCGGCCGCCAGCGCGAGCGCGAATGGCGCACCGAGTACCGCCGTCGCCACGCGGACGTCCTGGTGATCGGCGGCGGCACGGCGGGCATGGCCGCTGCGCTCCGCGCGGCCGAGCTGGGAGCCGACGTGACCCTGGTCGACGAGGGGCCCGAGCTCGGGGGCGACCTGCTCGCGAGCGAGCACTCGGAGGAGGCGCGCGAGATGGGGGTGCGCGTGCGCGACGCCGGGGTCGAGGTGCTCTCCGGAGCGGCGGCGCTCGGATTCTTCGATGGGATCGTCCCCGTCTGGGCCGGGAGCACTCTGCACCAGATCCGCGCCCGCGCACACGTCGCGGCGACCGGCTCGATCGAGCAGCCGCTGCTGTTCGAGGGCAACGACCTGCCGGGCGTGATGCTGTGCTCGGGTGCCGAGCGCCTGGCGGGGCTCTACGGCGTCGCGCCCGGGAAGGTGGCGGTGGTCGCGACCACGGCCGACCGCGGAGTCGAATCGGCGCTGGCACTCTCCGAGGCCGGGGTCGAGATCGCCGCGATCGCAGACGCCCGGGCGGACGGGCCCGGCCGGGAGCTCTCCGAGCGCGTGGTGCGTGCCGGGATCGAGTTCCACACCGGGACGGCCGTGGTACGCGCCCTCGGACGCGGACGCGTGACGGGCGCCGTCGTCGCCGAGCTCGACGCGGACGGCCGCTGGATCGAGGACACCGAGCGCGGCATCGACTGCGACCTCGTGGCCGTCTCCGGCGGCACCGTGCCGGCCACGTCGCTGCTACTCCAGGCGGGGGCGAAGGCCCGCTGGGACGAGGCCGCCGGCGCCTATCTGCCGGACGAGCCGCCGCCCGGGATCCACGCCGCCGGGGCCGTCGCCGGCTACAGCTCACCGGAGGCCGCCCTGGCGTCGGGCGCCGTCGCGGGTGCGGAGGCGGCGCTCTCGATCGGGCTTGGGGGTGAGGACGACCGGGCCCGGTTGGAGGCCGACCGCGCCAGCCTGAGCGAGAAGCGCCACTCCGTCGACGAGACGGTGCCTGCAGCCGCGTCGGGGGCGGCGCGGGGCCACGGACGCTGCTTCGCCTGCCTGTGCGAGGACGTCACCGCCGACGACATCTCCTACGCGATCGAAGAGGGGTTCGACTCGCTCGAGCTCCTGAAGCGGTACACGACGGTGACGATGGGCCCCTGCCAAGGCCGGATGTGCCAGCTGCCGGCGGCGCGCAAGGTCGCCCAGGACACCGGGACGTCGGTGGCGGAGGTCGGGCTTACGACCGCGCGACCGCCGTGGTCGACGGTGCCGCTGGGCGTCCTCGCGGGGAGGCCGTTCGAGCCCGCCAAGCGCTCGGCGGTGCACGGGCGCCAGCGCGAGCTGGGCGGCAACGTGATGTGGGCCGGCGACTGGCGCCGGCCGTATGACTACGGCGATCCCGAGGGAGAGACGATGGCCGTCCACGAGAGCGCCGGCCTGATCGACGTCTCGACGCTGGGCAAGCTCATGGTTCGCGGCCCCGAGGCAGCGGCGTTCCTCAACCGCCTCTACCCAAACCGCTTCGACACCCTGAAGCCGGGGCGGATCCGCTACGGGGTGCTGGGCGACGATGCCGGCAGGATCACCGACGACGGCACGATCTGCCGCCTGGACGACGACTCGTTCTACGTCACCACGACCTCGAGCGGCGCCGACGCGGTCGAGAGCTGGTTCGCCTGGTGGCTGGCCGACTGGCAGATGGACGTCCACCTCACCGACGTGAGCCAGGGCCTTGCTGCCTTCAACCTGGCCGGGCCCCTCTCGCGCGAGATCATCACCGGCCTCACCGATCTCGACTGCTCGAACGAGGCGTTCACCTACCTGGACGGCAAGCGAGCCCACGTGGCCGGCGTCCCCTGTCTCCTGCTTCGGATCGGCTTCGTCGGCGAGCTCGGCTACGAGCTCCACTGCCCGGCGGCGCTGGCCGAGCACCTGTGGGACTCGATCGCAGCGGCGGGCGAGCCACACGGGATCAGACCGTTCGGCCTCGAGCCGCAGCGGGTGCTGCGCCTCCAGAAGCTCCACATCCTCGTCGGCCAGGACACGGACGCCGAGTCGAACCCGCTGGAGGCGGCGATGCCCTGGATCGTGAAGCTGGACAAGGAGGAGGACTTCATCGGGCGCTGGGCGCTCGAGTCCGTGCAGGAACGGGGCGAGGAGAACAAGCTGGTCGGGTTCACGGTCTCGAACGGAGCAGTGCCGGTCGAGGGCGCCGCGGTCGTCGTCGCCGATGAGCCGGTCGGAAGGGTCACGTCGTCGCGGTTCTCACCCCGCCTCAAGAAGACCATCGGCATGGCGTGGGTGCCGGTTGCGCTCGCCGAGGACGGCGCCTCAATCGCCCTCGCCGACAACGGGCGCCGGATCGATGCGAAGGTCCAGACCACCCCGTTCTACGACCCCGACCAGGAGCGCCTGAGGGGATGAGAGCGACGCGATGAGCTTCGAGTTCCTGGCGCCGGACTCCGCGGTGACATTCGAGGGCGCGATGCCCCCCCTGCGCAGCCCGGTCGAGTGGGTCCACCGCGACGGCTCGGCCTCGTACGCGGAGCGTGCGGGCTGGCGCCTGGTCGCCGACTACGGCGATCCGGCCGGCGAGGCGGCGGCCTGTCAGCGCTCGGTCGGCGTGGCGGACCTCTCCCACCTCGGCAAGCTGGAGATCCAGGGGCAGGCCGAGGCCGTGTCGGGAATCGTCGCGAGCCTCGCCGAGGGGGCGAGCGTGTCTCTCGGGCAGGCCACGCTCTCCCACGGGGTGTGGTGGTGCCCGATCACCCCCAGGCGAACTCTGGCCGTCACCCCGCCCGAGGCCACGGCGCGGGTGCGCGGCGAGCTCGAGGCCGCCGCGGCAGGCGATGCGTTCATCTCGGTCTGCGAGCAGACGACGAGCTTTGGATCGAACGCGGTGGTTGGGCCGTTGGCTCGCGAGACCTTCGCCCGCAGCACCGCCCTCGACATGCGACCCGAGGTCTTCGTGGAGAGCGCGTTCGCGCCGGTCTCGGTCGCACGGATCCCCGGGATGGTCTTGAGAGTTGGCACCGACTCGTTCCTGCACCTGTTCGGCTCCGGCTACGCAAACTACGTGTGGAGCGTGTTCGTGGACGCCGCCAAGCACCTCGGCGGCCGGGCCGTAGGGGTGGACGCGCTCTCAGGCGAGGCCCGGCTCGATGCGTGACCTCTTCCGCAAGCGCCGCATGTGGCGTCCGACCGCCGAGCTCAAAGACCGCTACGACGTCGTCATCGTGGGGGGCGGCTCGCACGGCCTGGCGACTGCCTACTACCTCGCGCGAGACCACGGGATCACCGATGTCTGCGTCCTCGAGCAGAACTACATCGGGTCGGGCGCGGCGGGTCGAAATACGACCATCCTGCGGTCCAACTACAAGACCCCGGAGGGGGCGCGCTTCTACGACGCCTCGGTGAAGCTCTACGAGCGGCTCTCGGCCGAGCTCAACTACAACCTGCTGTTCTCCCAGGAGGGGCACCTGACGCTCGCCCACACCGACCGGGCGATGTTCGTGATGAACGAACGGGCCGAGGTCAACCGGCTCGCCGGGATCGACTCCAAAGTGATCAGCCCGGCCGAGGTGAAGCGCCTGGCGCCGGCGATGTCGGTCGAGGCGGACGCGGTCTATCCGGTGATGGGAGCGCTCTACCACCCGCCCGGTGGGATCATCCGCCACGACGCGGTCGTGTGGGGTCTCGCGCGAGGGGCGGACTCTGGCGGAGCAGAGATCCACCCCTACAGGAAGGTGACCGGGATCGAGCGCTCGAACGGGCGCGTCACCGGCGTGACGCTAAGCGACGGTCGCGCGATCGACGCGGGCACCGTCATCAACGCCACCGCGGGCTGGAGCTCCACGGTGGCAGCGATGGCCGGCATCCGGCTTCCGATCACCACCCACATCCTCCAGGCGTTCGTGACCGAGCCGCTGAAGCCCCTCCTCGACGTTGTGATCGTCTCGTCGCAGATGCACGTCTACATCTCCCAGACCGACCGCGGCGAGTTCCTGATCGGCGCGGAGATCGAGCCCTGGACCACCTACCGGCAGCAGGGCACCTTGAACTTCCTCCAGGAGGCGTCGCGGCACGCCCTGGAGCTGTTCCCGCAGCTCGAGCGCGCCCGGATGCTCCGGAGCTGGGCGGGCCTGTGCGACATCAGCCCCGACTACAGCCCGATCCTCGGCCGGACCGAGGTCGAAGGGTTCCTGCTCAGCGCCGGCTGGGGCACGTACGGCTTCAAGGCCGCGCCGATCGTCGGCAAGACGCTGGCGGAGCTGGTGGCCACCGAGAGAACGCCGAAGCTGATCGAACCGTTCGCGCTGGAGCGCTTCTACCGCGACCGTCTGGTCTCCGAGGTCGGGGCCGCGGCCGTTTCGCACTGAGCCAAGACCAAAGGAGAGAGGGAAACGATGAAGTCAAGCCTCGAGATCGCCCAGGAAGCGGAGCTCGTGCCGATCGCTGAGATCGGCGAGCAACTGGGCCTCGAGCCCGACGAGATCGAGCCGTATGGCCGGCACAAGAGCAAGATTTCGCTGGCCGCGCTGGACCGGCTGGCGGACCGGCCGAACGGCAAGCTGATCTGCGTCACCGGCATGACGCCGACCAAGTTCGGGGAGGGCAAGACGACGACCTCCGTGGCGCTGACCGAGGGGATGGGCTACATCGGCCGAAACCCGTTCCTCTGCCTGCGCGAGCCGTCGGTGGGCCCGGTCTTCGGCCTCAAGGGCGGGGCCGCCGGCGGCGGATTCGCCCAGGTCGTTCCGATGGAGGACCTGAACCTTCACTTCACCGGCGACATCCACGCGATCGGGGCGGCGAACAACCTGCTGGCCGCCATCCTCGACGCCTCGATCCTGCACGGCAACCCGCACAGGCTGGACGCCCTGCGGGTCACGTGGAAGCGGGCGGTCGACATGAACGACCGGGCCCTCCGGCAGGTGACGCTCGGACTCGGCGGGGCCGCGAACGGCTATCCGCGCGAGACCGGGTTCGACATCACCGCCGCGTCGGAGGTGATGGCGATCCTGGCCGTGGCGCACGACCTCCAGGACATGCGCCGGCGAATGGGGCGCATCACGGTCGGCTACACGCGCAGCGGCGATCCGGTCACCGCCGAGGACCTGGGAGCCGCGGGCGCGATGACGGTGCTGCTGAAGGACGCGATCAAGCCCAACCTGATCCAGACGCTCGAGGGCCAGCCCTGCCTGATGCATGCCGGGCCCTTCGCCAACATCGCGCACGGCAACTCGTCGCTCATCGCTGACCTGTTCGGATTGAAGCTCGGCGACTACGTGATCACCGAGTCCGGCTTTGGCTCCGACATGGGGATGGAGAAGTTCATCGACATCGTCTGCCGGGCGGGCGGCATCGCCCCTGACGCGATCGTGCTGGTGGCCACGGTGCGGGCCCTGAAGCACCACGGCGGCCTTTCCGATGATCCGAGCGCCAACGGCCGCGACGGCCTGAAGGCGATCGAGGCCGGGATCGAGAACGTGCGCCGCCACCTCGGGATCGTTCGCGAGTTCGGCCTGCCGGCCGTGGTCGCGGTGAACCGCCGGCCCGAGGACACCGACGAGGAGGTCGAGCTGGTGACCAGGCTCGCCACTGAGGCGGGCGCGTTCGCGGCTGCCGTGAGCGACGGGTTCGCCCAGGGAGGGAAGGGCGTCGCGGACCTGGCCGAAGCGGTCGTCGCTGCCGCGGACCAGCCGAACGATTTCGATTTCCTCTACGAGGCCGAGAGCACGATCAAGGAGAAGATCGACGCGATCGCCAAGCGCATCTACGGAGCATCGGAGGTCGTCTACTACCTGGAGGCCGAGCACAAGCTCGAGCAGTTCGACAAGCAGGGGCTCGGTCACCTCCCGGTCTGCATGGCGAAGACGCCGCTGTCGTTGTCGGCCGACCCGACGCTGCTGAACGCGCCCACCGGCTTCCAGCTGCCGGTGCGGGACATCAGGGCCTATACGGGCGCCGGCTGGCTCGTCCCCCTGTGCGGCGAGATCCAGCAGATGCCCGGCCTTGGCAAGAAGGCGGCGGCCTTCGACGTCGACATCGACCCGGAAGGCCGCACCGTAGGCCTGTTCTAGAGGGCGCTGCGAAGATGCGGGCATGGCCGGGCTCGCTGACCGCCGGATAGACGAGGCGCTTGCCGTTCTCGCCTCGCGCGATGAGCCCGCAGCGGCTGGCGTCGCCACCGCCCTGGCGTGCGCGACAGCCGCCGCACTGGTCGAGTTGACCGCAGGCCTCGCGGCCGGACGGCTCGCTGATGGCGCGTCGCCCGAACCCGAGCTGGTGGAGCGCATGCGTAGTCTCGAAGCGATGGCATGCCAGCTCCGGGTCCGCCTGCCCGCCGTCGCGGATGCGGACGCCGAGGCCTACGCGCGGGTGCTCGACGCCGCCGATCCGAAGGCGCGCACGGACGCCCTCGCGCTCGCGGCCGAGCCCCCACTCGACGTGGCCGAGGCGGCCGCCGAGCTGGCGGAGGCGGCCGCCGAGATCGCGGCCGCCGGCGATTGGCCGTTCAGGCCAGACGCGCTGGCCGCGGGCCGCCTGGCGGCCGCGTCCGCGGCCGTCGGCGGCCACGCTCGTCGACGCGAACGTGGGCGATGACGCGGACCCTCTCGCCGAGCGCGCCCGCGCCGCCGCGGAGCGGGCGCGGCGGGCCACGGGCTGACGGCGCGTCATGGCGGCTGTCGCCTTCGGCTTCGCCACGGCTCTGTGCTGGGGACTCGCGGACTTCCTCGGCGGCCTGCGCACTCGACGCCTGACGCTGGCGCTGGTGCTGGTGGTCAGCCAGCTATGCGGCCTCGCCGCGATCACCGTCGTCGTGGGCCTGGGCGCCATCGAGATCCCCTCGGGACCCGACGTCGCGCCCGCGCTCATCGCCGGCGTGTGCCAGCTCGCGGGCATCGCGGCGCTGTACCGGGCCCTGGCGGTCGGCACCATGAGCGTGATCTCCCCGATCTCGGCCAGCGGCGCCGCCGTCCTGCCCGTGGTCATCGGCGTTGCCGCCGGCGAGCGGCCCGGCGCGCTTCAGGTCGCCGGAATGGTGGGCGTCCTCGCGGGCGTTGTGCTCGCGACCCGCAGCGCGGGCAGCGAGGCCCGGACCGGCTCCTCCCGTGAGGCGCTGGCGCTCAGCGCGGTCGCCGCCCTCGGCTTCGGCGGCTTCTACGTGGGCATGGACGCGGCGGTCGACTCAACGGACCCGCTGGGTGCCCTGCTCGTCGCCCGGATCGCCGCGGCCGCGACGCTCGCGGTCGTCCTCGTCATCGCGCGCCCGCGGCTGGGCGGAAGCGTCCCGGACCTCCCCGCGCTGGCGCTGATCGGCCTCCTCGACGTCGCCGCCAACGCCTGCTTCGCGCTGGGCACCGAGACCGGGCTGCTGAGCGTGGTCGCGGTGCTCGCGTCCCTCTATCCCGTCGGCACCGTCGTCCTCGCACGGGCGGTACTCGGGGAGCGCCTCGCGGCTGTGCAGGCCGTGGGCGTTGGCGTCGCGCTGGCGGGGGTCGCCCTCATCGCCGCGGGGTGAATAGGCTGCGCTCATGACCCAACGGCAGCAACTTTCCGAGCAGATTCTCACCGCCAAACGCGCCAAGGGCCTCACCTGGGCTGAGCTCGCCGGGAAGCTCGGGGCGCCGGTCGAATGGTCGACCTGCGCGCTCCTCGGCCAGTTCCCGCTCTCCGACGAGCAGGCGCAGGCCGCGGTGGACGCGCTCGGGCTCGACGCTGACGCGGTCCCCGAGCTCACCGCGTCACCGATGCGCGGCGGCCTCGACGACGTCGTCCCCACCGACCCGACCGTCTACCGCTTCTACGAGATCGTGCAGGTCTACGGCCCGGCGATCAAGGAGCTGATCCACGAGGAGTTCGGCGACGGGATCATGAGCGCGATCAACTTCGGGTTCACGATCCGCCGGATCGAGGATCCCGCGGGTGATCGGGTCGAGATCGTGATGAACGGCAAGTTCCTGCCGTACGACTGGCGGGAGTAGCGCTCCCGCAACCCGCGAGCTGTCGTCCGATCATGCGACTGTCCTGCCCTACTGTCGCCTGGGGACACCCATCCAGGACAGTCGGGACTTAGTCGCTTTGCATGGAAAGCGCATAGTTCCGGCCCGCGCGATACTGCGGGGGGATGTCGCAGGAGAACGTGGAGATCGTTCGTCAAGTGTGGAAGGTCGTCCAGGATCGCGGGCTGGATGCTGCCCTCGAGATGTCTGGGGACTGGTTCGCCGACGACTGTCTCTTCGAGGACTTCCCGGAGATGGCCGACCGCGCCTCGTACGTCGGGCAGGAGGGTCTGCGAGAACGGTCTAAGCACTTCACTGAGATCTGGCAGGACTTCGTCATGCAACCACGTGAGTTCATCGATGCCGGCGACGCGATAGTGATCGCGGTAATCGATATGACCGGTCGCGCGATGGGGAGTGGCGCCCCACTCGATGCCCCAGCGATCTTCGTCTACGAGCTGGAAGCGGGCCTGATCGTCCGCGACAGAGCTTTTACATCGCGGAGCCAGGCCCTCGAAGCCGCCGGGCTGTCGGAGTAAGCAATGCCGAAGGCGAACGTCGAGCTTGTACAGCGCTCCCAGGACCTATTTGCCGCCGGGGGGATCGAGGCGACCCTCCCCTGCTTCGCCGAGGATGTAGTCGTTCACCCGTTTCCTGAATGGGTGGAAGAGTCGGAATATCACGGCCATGAGGGGCTGCGCGCTCTGATCGCCGTTTGGATCGACAACTTCGACGAGTTTGAGTTCCACGCGAGCGAAATCCGCGATCTCGGCGACACGGTGTTGAGCCTCGGTGAGACGGCCGGACGAATTAAGGGCTCCGGAACCCCGATTCGCCAGCCTCTCGGTGGAGTCTTCTCTGAGTTCCGAGATGGCCGGATCGGCCGCTGCGATTACTTCCTCACCTGGAAGCAGGCGCTCGAGAAGGTCCGGTTGACTGAGTAGGCGGCGCGACCTTGGTTGCTTGGGACGAAAAGCGCGACCGGCCGCGCGAGCCGCGATAGGGTTTAGCTCCACGGTTTAGCTGACGAGAGGGGAGCACTCTGTTCGAGAACACGAAGGGGTACAGCGGGTTCGCGGTTGATGACATCGAGAGGGCTCGCGACTTCTACGGCGAGACGCTCGGCCTGCCCGTGTCGGGGGATGAGTTTGGCTTGACGCTGACCCTCGCCGGCGGACGCGACACGATGATTTACCCGAAGCCGGACTTCACTCCGGCCACGTATACGATCCTCAACTTCGAGGTCGACGATGCCGAGGCGACCGTCGACGAGCTCAGCTCACGAGGGGTGGAGATGGAGCGCTACGACGGTATGGGCCAGGACGAGAAGGGGATCGCCCGCGCAGAGGGGATGCCCACAGGCGCCTGGTTTACGGACCCGGCCGGCAACATCATCGCCGTCCACGAGCCGTTTCAGTCGTAGTTCGCACTGCGTCGCCGGCCAGGCGCCCGGCGGAGTAACAGCACGGCTCGGTCAGAGGCGCGCGCCGGATGGCTGCAAATGACACGGCAGTCCGCCGCCCTGAGGGCCTCCGCTCGTAGCGAAGGTTGCGCTCTGGACGAAAAGCGCAATGGTCGCTCGAAGCGCCCTAGGTCCAGGGGTAGGGGCCCCTGGAGGCGATGTGGGTCTCGCCGCGCGCGAAGCGGCTCAGGCCGAACGCGCCGAGGCGCTCGCCTCGGTCGAGCACGTCGTCGGCGGCGAGGCGGCCGAGGGCCAGCATCTTGAACCCGTGCCCGGAGTCGACGATCGCGTAGGTGTTCTCGAGGATCCAGTCGCAGATCGGATAGTTGTCGGGGGTGTGGGCGACGATCCCGCCGCCGAGGGTCGTTCGCCAGTCCGCGGCCTTGCCGCCGAAGCGGCCGAAGGCCGCGGCGAGCCCTGAGACGAAGAACTCCTCGAACTCCGGCCCCGCCGCGTGTGCCGGGTTCTCGGGGCCGTACGGGTCGAGCTCGGGATCGGCGAGATGCTCCGGGAGGCCGCCTCCGGTGACCCCGGTGCCGGTGCGCCCCATCCGCAGGTAGATGCCCCACGGCCCCGAGTGGATCACGCGGTCGTCGCGGTCGGAGCGAAGCTCGCCCTCCTGGTCGAGGTGCAGGACCGGGGGCTCGGGGCCGGCACGGCCGGCGAGCCCGACGCCCGGCAGCTCGAACTCCCCCTCCTGGGCCTTCAGGTAGGAGACCAGCGGCTGCGCCTCCGCGCCGGGAGCGGCGAGCTCGGGCCGGAGGCCGAGGAGGCGCCAGATCGGCTCGATCCAGGGGCCGGGCGCGACCACGAGCGTCTCGCAGGACACGGTCCCGCCCGAGGTCTCGATCGCCTCAACGCCCCCGTCCCCCACCTGGAACCCCGTGACCTCGACCTCCTCAGCGATCGTCGCCCCTGCCTCACGCGCGTGGCTGGCCAGATGGCGAATCGTCTGCATCGGGTCGGCCCACCCGCCGCGGCGCTCGTGAAGGAGGGCCGCGACCGGGGCCTGGAAGTCGGGCCAGACGAACTCGAGGTAGGTGCGGCAGTCGTCGGCGCCGACGATCAGCTCCGACTCGTAGCTCGGCGCTCTCGTGCTGCTCGCGGATCGCGATGAGGTCCTCCACCTGGCCCGGTGGCACCGCGGCGACGTAGCCCACCTGGCGAAAGCCGAACTCATCGGCCTCGGCCTCGAAGATGTCCACCGACGCCTTGATGATCCGCGTGATCGCGGGCGAGCGGTAGTAGTTGCGAACGATCCCGCCGGCCGCCCCCGAGGCGCCGGAGCCGATCAGGCCCTTCTCCAGCACCAGGACGTCCGCGCCCTGCTCGGCGAGGCGCCAGGCCGCCGACAGTCCCAGCACGCCGCCGCCGAGGACGACGTGGCCGGCGCGCTTTCCCTCTAGCTCCACGGATACGGGCTGTTCGAGACCGGGTGGAGCTCACCGGTGGCGAAGCGCTCGAAGCGAAACGGCTGCAGCAGGGTCGAGTGCTCGCCGCGAAGCTCGCGGGCGATCTCGCGGCCGACGGCGATCATCTTGTAGCCGTGGTTGGAGTCGGCGGCGACGTAGACGTTGTCGCGCATGCGGTCGAAGACCGGGAAGTTGTCGGCGGTGAAGGCCCCCGCTCCGCCCGAGCGCGCCTGGACGTACTCGGATCGACAGCCCGCGAAGCGCTCCATGCAGTGCGAGAGCGCGGCGCACCAAAGGTCGGGGAAGTCCGGCTCGACGCTGCCGGTGGGATAGGGATCAAGGTCGATCTCATGGCCCAGCTCAAGCGGCTGGGCGCCGCCCTGCACGGTCTCGCGATCGGGCTTGACGTAGATGCCCCACGGCTCGTCGGTGAGAAGCCGCCCATCGTCGTCGGCCAGCGGCGCATCCGAGTCGACGTGGAGGACGGGCCCCTCGGCTCCGCTGGCGGTATCGAGCGTCGCGGGAGCGAGCGCGACCTCGCCCTCCTGGAGGTACCAGTACGTCCACATCGGGGCGTCGCGCTCGACCTCGCCGTCGGGATGACGGACGTCGATCTCGTGCGGAAGGCCCAGGAGATCCCAGAGGTGGGCGATCCACGGGCCGACCGCGACCACCACCTGCTCCACCTCGACGGTCCCCGCGCTCGTTTCGACCGCCGTGGCCGAGCCCGAGCCGTCGAAGCTGAAGCCGGTGACCTCAACGCCCTCAGCGATCTGTGCGCCGGCGGCCCGGGCCTTGTCCGCCAGGCCCGAGCATCGACTCCCGGTTGAACGCGAAGCCGCCGGCCCACTCGTGCAGGCACACGGTCAGGCCCTCCGCGCGCCAGTCGGGGTAGAGCGATCGCATGTGCGCGCGAACCGCGCTCTCGCCGACGTGGAGCTCGGAGCGGTAGCCGATCCGCTGCTGGCGCTCGAACACCTCGACGAGCTCGGCCTCCTGGGCCTGAGGGCCGAGGGCGATGTAGCCCGAGCCGTGGTAGTGGAGCGCCTCGGGATCGGACTCCCAGATCTCGACGCAATCTGCCATCAGCTCCTGCATCGCGGGCTGGAAGTAGTTGTTGCGGATCACGCCGCAGGCAATTCCCGAGGCCCCGGCGGCGACCGTCCCCTTGTCCACCACGAGCGACGTCCTCCCCGGCCTCGGCGAGGTGCCAGGCGGTCGAAAGCCCGTGGACGCCCGCGCCGATCACGAGGTGACGGGCGGAGCCGGGCAGGGCCGTCATCGCTGCATCCGACGGCTAGTGGTCTGGGGGCTCCCAGCCCTCCAGCACGGGCGGGTGCCAGTCGTCGCCGACGGTCGGCGAGTCGGCGACCCACGGCCCGAGCTCGGGCTGCGGGAACTTGGCGTGCGCCCGCTTGAGGCGGATGCCGTAGGAGTTGCCTGACTGAAGGTGGGCAATCAGGACCTTGCGGGCGATCTCGTCCTCGCGGCCCTCGGGGATCTCGAAGTGGATGCGCAGGAACGAGTTCGAGTAGCGGTCGAAGACCGCCGGCACGCCCTCCTCCACCAGGAGCTCGACGTCCTCGAGCCAGTTCAGGTCCTGGCCGGGTGTCGCCGCCTCGAGGTCGATGTCCTCGACCTCCGAGATGTCCTCCTGGTAGGAAAAGCGCTCGCCCGACAGGTACTCCGCGTCGATCGAGGCGACCTTCTCGGGCTCGCGGACGTCGTCGGCGCGGGTCATCCGGAGTCCTCCGTCGCAGGCTGCCGCGTGCTCCGGCAGGTAGTCGACGGGGTTCTCGAGGTAGCGGTCGAGGAGGGTGCGGATCTCGTCGAGCGAACGCTGCTCGGTGACGCCCGGGATGTAGTCGGTGCCGGCCAGGGGCACTTTGGCCATCGCGGACGCCTCGACCGTCAGCGCGGCCAGGTCCTCGGGCTCGAGGCTGTGAACGCTCGTCTTGCCGCATGCCCGGGCGAGCATCTGCACCTCGAGCGTGAGCGTGTGGAGGAAGTTGAACACGCGCTGGGCCGCCTCGTCCACGTGGAGGCGCTTCCTGAGCTCCGGATCCTGTGTCGTGATCCCAACCGGGCAGCGGCCGGTGTGGCAGTGGTAGCACTGGCCGGCCGGGACTCCCACGGTCCCCTCGTAGTCGGTGACGCCCGGGATCTCCTTGTTGCAGTTGAGCGCCATCAGCGCCGAGTGGCCGATCGCGATCGCGTCGGCGCCGAGCGCCAGGCATTTCGCAACGTCGCCGCCGTTGCGGATGCCACCCGCGACCACCAGGTCCACGTCGTCGACGAGGCCGACGTCCTCAAGCGCACGACGCGCCTCGGGGATCGCCGCGAGAAGCGGGATGCCCGTCTCCTCGGCCGCGATGTGTGGACCTGCCCCCGTGCCGCCCTCGGCCCCGTCGAGGTAGATGACGTCCGGGCCGCACTTGGCCGCCATCCGCACGTCGTCGTAGACCCGCGCCGCGCCCAGCTTGAGCTGGATCGGGACCTCGTAATTGGTCGCCTCGCGGGTCTCCTGGACCTTGAGCGAGAGATCGTCGGGGCCAAGCCAGTCGGGGTGGCGTGCGGGTGAGCGTTGGTCGATGCCGGCCGGCAGCGAGCGCATCTCGGCGACCTGCTCGGTCACCTTCTGGCCCATCAGGTGCCCGCCCAGGCCGACCTTGCAGCCCTGGCCGATGAAGAACTCCACCCCGTCGGCCAGCATCAGGTGGTGGGGGTTGAAGCCGTAGCGGCTCTGGATCACCTGGTAGTACCACTTGGTCGAGAGGTCCCGCTCGGGCGGGATCATCCCGCCCTCGCCCGAGCACGTGGCCGAGCCGGCCATCGACGCGCCCTTCGCGAGCGCCATCTTCGCCTCGAGCGAAAGGGCGCCGAAGCTCATGCCGGTGATGTAGATCGGGATGTCGAGCTCGAGCGGCTTCTTCGCGAAGCGGCTACCGAGGACGGTCTTCGTGTCGCACTTCTCGCGATATCCCTCGATCACGAACCGCGTGAGTGTCCCGGGCAGGAAGATCAGGTCATCCCAGCCGGGGAGCTTCTTGAACATCGAGAAGCCCCGCATCCGGTAGCGGCCCAGCTCGGCCTTCATGTGGATGTCGTTGATGACCTCCCGCGTGAAGATCGGGCTGCGCCCGAGGACCTCCCGCTCGGCGGGCCCCTGCCCGGACGTCGCGTCGTTGTCGCTAGCCATCACGAGCCTCCCGTCTAGAGGACCAGCTTGCGCTCGCTGGGCTCGAGGTTGTCGTAGTTGTAGAGCTTCTTCCCGCACACGAACTTGCGCAGCTCGGGCGGCGCTCCCAGGTCGTAGATCGAGAACTTGCGCTCGACGAACTCGGTGTCGGAGTCGTCCCATTCCGCCTCGACGCAGTCGACGCCGAGCGACGCGACCTTACCGCCGACGTAGATCGTGCCGTCGTACATCGAGTCGCCCAGGCCGTGGCCGACGTCGCCGCAGATGATCTGGCGCCCCCGCTGCATCATGAACGCGGTCATCGAGGCGGCGTTGCCGAGCACGAGGATCGTTCCGCCCTTCTGGTCGATCCCGGTCCGGGCGCCGACGTCGGACTTCACGACGAGGTCGCCGCCGCGAAGAGCGGCGCCGGCGAGCGAGCCGGCGTTGTTCTCGACGATGACCACCCCGGACATCATGTTCTCGGCGACCGACCACCCAACGCCGCCCGGTGATCACCACCTCCGGGCCGTCGATCAGGCCGCAGCCGAAGTACCCGAGGCTGCCCTCGAAGCGGATCCGGCACCGGGTGAGGATCGCGACGCCGAGCGAGTGCCGAGCGCTCGGGTTGAGCACCGTCACGTCGGTGATCCCCTGCTCGTAGATCAGCCAGCGCAGCTCCGCGTTTATCTTGCGCGGCGTGAGCTCGGCGGCGTCGAGCGTGGCGCGCCCGTCCTCGATCTTGGACGTCTTCGGGATCGAGTCGTCGAGCTCGACGAGCCCACGCTCGTCCATGCGGACGTCCGGCGCCTCGCTCACCTGGTCCACACCCGGACCTCGCCCTCGTATGGGTCGTGCGTCGTGATCTCGCGATCGAGGACCTGGCGGATGGCGATCTCCTCCGAGGCGAGCGCCACCACCTCGTCGTCCTCGTAGAGCACCAGCGGCTTCGCGCCCAGCAGGTCCTTGGCGACGCCGAGCGAGTCCTCGGTGACGCACATGTAGGTGAAGACCCCGTCGAGCTCCGTGAGGCTGCGCTGCATCGCCTCCTCGAGGGACAAGCCCTCGCTCATCCGCTCAGCGAGGTACACGGCGATGATCTCGGAGTCGCACTCGGACTGGAAGCGGTGGCCCGCGCGGATAAGGCGCCGCCGCCACTCGTGGAAGTTCGTGAGCTGCCCGTTGTGGACCACGGCGACGTCGGGGAACGGGTATGCCCAGTAAGGATGGGCGTTGGCGATGTCCACGTCGGACTCGGTGGCCATCCGCGCGTGCCCGATCGCGTGCGTGCCCACGAAGTCGCCGAGCTCGTACTCGTCCGAGACGGTCTCGGCGTCGCCGAGGTCCTTGATGATCTCCAGCGAGCGCCCCAGCGACAGCACCTCGGTGTTCCGCACCCGCTCGACGGCGTCGGCGATCAGCTTCAGGTCGCCGTCGAAGCCGAACGTGACGGTCATGGTGCGCGGCGTCTCCTTGATGTCCTCGATCTGCGCCCCGGCGGCCCGCATCCGCGCCTCCACCTGGGCCCGCTGGCGCGCCACGCGCTGCTCGAGGTCAGGGTCGGTGTCGCGCGGTTCCGAGAGCTTTACGTGCATCACGAACGAATCGACGCTGCCGCGGTAGAGCGCGTACCCGGTTGAGTCAGGGCCCCGGTGCTTCATCGCCTGCAGCATGCGGGTGAGGTCACGCCCCACCTGGCGCTCGTCATCGCCGTTGCGGTAGATGATTCCGGCGATCCCGCACACGTCAGCGATCTCCCTCCGCTAGGGGAGGACCTCCAGGTACTCCTCGCGGTCCCAGTCGGTGACCGCCGCGAGGTAGCGCTCCCACTCGTCGCGCTTGTAGTGGCGGAACACCTCGTAGAGGCGACCCGGCATCGCGCCGCGCACGACCTCGTCGGCCTCGAGCGCCTCGAGGGCCGCGCCGAGGTGGTCGGGCACTCGCTCGAACTCGGTGCCCTCGGCCAGCAGGTCGTAGGTGTTGGCCTGCTGCGGCTCGCCGGGATCGAGCTCACGCTTGATCCCGTCGAGGCCGGCCGTGAGCAGGGCGGCCTGGGTCAGGTACGGGTTGCAGGCCGAATCCACGCCGCGGAACTCGAACCGCCCGCCGCTGGCCACGCGGACCGTGCAGGTGCGGTTCTGCCAGCCGTAGTTGCGGTAGACCGGCGCCCAGAAGCCGAAGTCCCACATCCGCTTGTAGGAGTTCACGGTCGGCGAGCCGATGCAGACGAGGGCCCCGAAGTGGTCGAGGATCCCGCCCATGAACCGCTTTCCGATCTCGGAGAGCTGCGCCGGCCCATCGGGGTCGTGGAAGACGTTCGTGCCCTCCTCGTCCACCAGCGTGAAGTGGTGGTGGTGCCCGTTGGCCGAGACACCGGTGAACGGCTTCGGCATGAAGCATGCGTGCAGCCCGTGCTCGCGCCCGACCGCCGTACAGATCTGACGGTAGGTGGTGATGTTGTCGGCCGTCCGTACCGCCCGGTCGAAGCGGAAGTTGAGCTCGAGCTGGCCCGGCGCGTCCTCGTGGTCGCCGTAGCTCATGTCGAGCCCCATCGCCTTGCCGTGCGAGACGACGTCGAGGATCACCGGGCGCAGCTGCTCGAACTGGTTGATGTGGTAGCAGTAGGGCTTGGTGACGCCCTCGGGCGCCTCGCCGTTCTCGCCCAGCTTGAGCCACATCATCTCGGGCTCGATGCCGCACAGGAACGTGTAGCCCAGCTCCTGCTCGACGTCGTGCGCGATCCGCTTCAGGTTCTGGCGCGGATCGGCGTCGAGCAGCTCGCCGGTCTCGGTGTCGTAGCAGTCGCAGTACACGCGCGCCACCCTCGGGTCCCACGGGAGGCGGCAGAACGTGTCGAGGTCGGCGATCGCCGCGAGCTCGGACTCCTCGGGCCCGAACCCGATGTAGTTGTCCTGGCGATCGGTGAAGAGGTCCGCCGTGGCGCCGTACACGAGCTGATATCCGCGCTCGGCCACCTGGGGGAAGTAGCTCGCGACGACCCCCTTGCCGTTGATGTGCCCGCTGACGGACACCTGCTGGAAGAAGACGTACTCGATCCCCTCGCGCTCGATCTCGGAGGTGATCTCCTCGATCCGTGCCTTCCGACCGGGCGCATTGCGCGCCTCCTCCAGCGTGGGCGGCGGGGGCTCGATCGCCGGCGCATCCAGTACTCGCTGCACCTCACCCGAAGCCGCCGAACTCTCGACTGTCGCCACTAACGCCCTCCTTGCTCCGCGGTGGTCATGTGCGCCCAAATCGGCTCTGTTTCGGTCGCTCCGGCGACTCGGCCCTACTATAGCCCGCGATTGGACAAAAAGGTACAAAGCCCCCGGCCGTCGTTGGTAGACGCCACCGAGACGGCCCTGCGAGAGCGGCTCGCACCGGGACGCGCTCGCCAGGGTGACCGGCTGCCTCCGGAGAAGGAGCTCGCCGATGCAGTGGGCGTCTCGCGCGGGACGCTGCGGCTGGCGCTGGAGCGCCTCGAGAGCAACGGAGAGATCGTCCGCAGGCAGGGCAGCGGCACCTTCGTCGGTCGCGTGGCCCTGGGCGCCGCTTTCAGCGAGGGCCTCGAGGTCCTCGAGTCCTACGCGTCGCTGGCGCGGCGTCAGGGCAAGCACCTCGAGGCTCGAAACCTCCAGATCGAGCAGGCGCGCACGCCGGGATACGTGGCCGAGGCGCTCGGGATCCGCAGGGGCACGAGGGCCCCGCTGATCCAGCGCACCCTGCTCGCCGACGGTGTGGTCGCCGCCCACATGCGTGACGTGGTCCACCCCGATGTGGCGCTGCCTCCCCCGGACGAGCTGCGAGCCGAGCTCGAGGCCGGCCGGATGGTGCTCGACGTGCTGGTGGACCATGGCGTGCCGATCGCGTTCGCCAGAACCCAGGTGAGGCCCAGGCTGATCGAGCCGGGGAGCCGGCTCGGCGAGGCGATGGGCACGGCGCGCCTTGCGGCCGCGCTCGAGCTGGTCGAGTTGATGCACCTGGCCGGTGGCCAGCCCGTGCACTATTCGATCGAGGTGTTCGCGCCGGGCTCGATCGACCTGCACGTGATCCGCGGGCTCAAGCTGGCGGGCGAGCCGGCGGAGAGCGGTTCTTGAAGGCTAGGCCGGGACGCTGGCTTCTGAGGCCACGAGCGTGTTCTCGAGCAGCGACGCGATAGTCATCGGGCCGACACCGCCCGGCACCAGGGAGACTGCGCCGGCAATCCGGCGGACGGCCTCGTAGTCGACGTCGCCGGTGAGGCCCTCGCCGCTCCGGTGGATGCCCACGTCCACGACGGTCGCGCCGCGCCGGACGTGCGCCTCGCCGATCAGGTGTGTCTTCCCCGCGGCCGCGACTAGTACCTCCGCCCGCCGGCACTCCTGCTCGAGGTCACGGCTTCGCGAGTGACAGACAGTGACGGTGCTGTCGCGCCGACTGAGCAGGGTCGCGACCGGCCTCCCGACCAGCTCCGAGCGGCCGACGACCACCGCCCGACGCCCGGCGAGCTCGATGCCGTGGTGATCCAGCAGCGCCACGATTCCCTTCGCGGTGGCCGGCACGAGGGCATCCGGGTTCCCCGGACGGCTCGCCCAGACAAGCCCGAGCCCGTCCACATCCTTGCCAGGATCGATCAGCGCCATCAGCCGGTGTGCGTCGAGGTGATCGGGCAGGGGAAGCTGCAAGACGATCCCGCTGACCGTGGGATCCTCGTTGAGGGCGGCGATGCGGGCCTCGAGGCTCTCCTGTTGGGCCTCCGCCCCGAACTCATGGAGTGAGAAGGAGATGCCGGTCCGTCCGCAGGCGCCATCGATGGCCATGGCGTACGCGTCCGCCGCGGGCTTGTGACCGACGGCGATCGTGGCCAGCGTGGGAGCGGGCTCGCCGACCACCCGCCGTCGTGCGACTTCCTCCGCGACGCGCTCGCGGATCTCGGCGGCGGGCGCGCGGCCGTCGAGGATCCGGGCCTCGCGGGAGACCGCTGAGAGGCCCGGGACGCCGCGGACGTTCGAGAAACCCACGGTGGGTGCGCCTAACCCTGCTTGGAGAAGCGCTCCGCTTCCTCCGAGCCGCCCGTGGCGTCGCCCTTGCTGTAGGAGTGGGCGCCCACGCCCGCGAGGTCGCCGCCCTGGACGATCAGGTACTCGTCACGGATCGGGTTGCCGGAGAAATGGCATTCGAGGATCTCCCGGGTGCCCGCCGCGTAGCGCGCCTGGGCCGAGAGGCTCGAGCCCGACGTGTGCGGGGTCATGCCGTGATGGGGCATCGCCCGCCAGGGGTGGTCCTGCGGTGCCGGCTGTGGGAACCAGACGTCGCCGGCGTAGCCCGCCAGCTGGCCCGACTCGAGCGCCCGCACGATCGCCTCCCGGTCGCAGATCTTGCCCCGCGCCGTGTTGACGATGTAGGCGCCGCGCTTCATCCGCCCGAGCATCTCGTCGTCGAACATGTGCTCCGTCTCCGGGTGGAGTGGGCAGTTGATCGTGACCACGTCCATGTGCGGGACCATCGCCTCGACCGACTCGTGGAACGTCGCGCCCAGCTCCTCCTCGACCTCGGGAGGGAGCCGGTGGCGGTCGGTGTAGTGGAGGCCGACGTCGAACGGCTTGAGGCGCCGCAGCACGGCAGCCCCGATCCGCCCGGCGGCGACGGTGCCCACCTGCATCCCCTCCACGTCGTAGGAGCGTGAGACGGCGTCGGCGATGTTCCAGCCGCCGTCGAGGACGATCTGATTCATCGGCAGGTAGTTTCGGACGAGCGAGAGGATCATCATCACCACGTGCTCGGAGACCGAGATCGAGTTGCAATAGGTGACCTCGGCGACCGTGACACCGGCCTGCATCGCCGCCTGGAGATCGGTGTGGTCCGAGCCGATCCCGGCCGTGACGATCATCTTCAGGTTCGGCGCCTTCGCGATCCGCTCGGCGGTCATGTAGGCCGGCCAGAACGGCTGTGAGATCACGACCTCGGCGTCGGCCAGGTTCTGGTCCAGCTCGGAGTCCTCTCCGTCCTTGTCGGCGGTGACCACGAGCTCGTGGCCCGCGTCCTCCAGGAACTTGCGCAGGCCGAGCTCGCCGGACACACAGCCGAGGAGGTCGCCGGGGGTGAAGTCGACCGCGTCGGGTGTCGGGGTCGTCTGGCCGTCGGGGTACTGCTCGAGCTTGGGGATCTCGTCGCGCGGATACTCGGGCGGATAGCCGTCGACCGGGTCGTCGTAGAGAACGCAAACGATCTTCGCCATCGTGTCTCCTCCTAGGCGGGCGAGCGTGGTCGCAGCCCACTATATCCGCGATTGGACAAAAAGGTACAGTCAGCGCGAGGCGCCGGAGGCGATATCGAGCCAGTTCGCGAACAGCCGCCGCGCGCCCGGATGAAGCTCGCCGCTGCGGCGCTCGACATCGGCGATGAATTCCTCGCCGCGCTCCTCGCCGAGGGTCTCGTGGAGCGATCGTCGGTAGGCGGGGATCTCCCCCCATTCGCTGGCCATCTGACCCGTGACCTCGAGGTGAAACTGAACGCCGTACGCGCGTTCGCCGACCCGAAAAGCCTGGTTCGACGCCAGCGGCGAGCTCGCGAGCCGCACCGCGCCCGGCGGGAGATCGAAGGTGTCGCCGTGCCACTGAAGCGCCACGAAACGCTCGTCGAAGCCCGCGAACAGCCGGTCGTCGCGTCCCTCAGCCGTCAGCTCGACCTCCAGCAGCCCGACCTCCGCCTGCTCCGCCGAATAGACGCGGGCGTCCAGCGAAGCGGCGAGCAGCTGCACGCCCAGGCAGACGCCCAGGAACGGAAGCCCCTCCCCCACCGCGTCGGCCACGAGCCGGCGTTCGGCCTCCAGCCACGGGTACTCGGCATCGTCGCCTGCGCCCATCGGGCCGCCCATCGCCAGCACCCCGTCGAAGTCATCGCCAGTCCGGCAGCTCCTGGCCGCGGTCGAGCTCGACCGCCACCGGCTCGACGCCGCGCTCGCGCATCACGTCCGAGAACACGCCCGGGTGCTCGCAGGCGATGTGCTGGAGGACGAGTACGCGCACCGCGGCCCTCAGGGCTGGGCCTGGTCCCGGTCGGTCTCGCCCGCCTGGGCCCCCGGGGTTGGCGTCTCCTGCTCTTCCACACTCTCCACGGTGCCCTTGTTGGCGTCGATCCGCACCAGGGCCAGGCGCTTGAAGAAGTCTGGGTCCGGGCCCTCCTCGCCCAGCGGGATGGAGAGCGAGACGACCCAGACGGGGCGTCGGTCCAGCCCCTGGCGAAGCAGCCGGATCTGGACGTTCTCCGGCTCGAAATCCACCTGCTCCTCTGCGAGCGCGATCGCGTCGTCCTGCGTGAGCCGCACCTGGTCGTCCTGACAGGCCTTGACGACGAAGAAGGTGAAGCCGAACAAGACGAGCAGCGCGGCAACCCGTGGCCACGTGGGCAGGGCGCCCTTACGCCCCGCGTAGCCCCCGAGCCCCTGGCCCCCTGGCGGCCGAGCACCCGGCTCCGGGTCCGGCTCCGGCGAGTTCACTCAGCGGAGCTGGAAGTCCAGCTCAGACGGTCGGACGGAACTCGTCCCCGAGGTCGGTGCCGAAGACGACGATGAGAACGATGATCACGCAGACGATCGAAATTATCAGCATGGCCCGCTCGAACGACTTGACGTGAGTCTGCTTCTCGGGGAACTCGATCTGCTTTCCGTTCAAGTGCGCCTACTCTCCCTCGGGTGCGCCTGTCATCCCCGGCTGCGGTACGTCGGGCGTGGGGTCGCGGCGCCCGAGCGAATACGCGATCAGGCGCCTGTTCTCGTACACGATCCAAGCGATGATGACGGCCACCATGACGATGATGCCGATCCAGGTGAGGAGCATGTAGGCGGTCTCGGCGCCCGTGCCCTCCTCGCCGTAGGTCGAGCCGGGGCCGAAGGTCATGAAGCCCGCGCAGTCCGCAAAGGGATCGCCCATGACGAAGTCGAGCGAGTCCTCCCCGCGCGCCTCGGTCGTCCCGGCGTCCTTGGAAATGCAGTCGGGGGCGCTGTCGATTATCGCCGGCACCTAGCTCACCAACTCCCTATGTGCGGCACGCTGCACCGCTCCCGCGTCGGCCCTCGTGCCGTCGGGCTCGACCACCAGGTCGTCGGCCCACTGGTGCTCGGGCATATGGATGTCCGGCTCGTACTCCGCCATGTCGAGCCCGTCGACCTCGACCTCCGGCGGCACTCGCAGCAGGTTGAATGCTCTTCAACACCTTGCGAGGCGACGTAGCCCGAGAGGAAGCCGAGCGGCAGGAACACGGCAATGCCCAAGAGCTGCCCCCACATCGAGCTCTCGACGTTGTTCAGGCCCGTTGGATACCCGGCGGCGAACACCCCCACCCAGATCAGCCCCAGGAAGCCCGCGGCGCCGTGGACCGCGACGGCGCCGACGGTGTCGTCCACGCGCATCTTCTCCTCGATCCAGGTGCCGACCCAGACCACGAGCACGGCGCTGATCATCGCGATGAGGTAGCCCAGCGTCGGCGCGTACACATCGGCGCCGGCGGAGACGCTGATCACGCCGGCGAGTCCGCCCGAGACCGTCCAGAACGGATCGCCCTTTGCGGCGAACCAGGCGCCGGTGAAGCCGCCCGCGAAGCCCATCGTGATGATCATCGCGATCGATCCGAGCGTGGTCGGGCTCAGGTAGATGTTCGCCCAGCCCGGGAACGTGGTCGAGACGATGACCAGGCAGGCGGCGTAGAAGCCGTAGAACCCGGTGAAGATCAGCATCAGGCCCATGAGGGACATGTGGACGTTGTGCGGTCTGAAGAGCCGCGTTAACCCGTCCTTCGTGTACTTGCCTATGCGTGGCCCCAGGTTGAATAAGACCCCGAGCGTGAACGCGCCCGCGACGCCGTGCACCACCCCCGACGCGATCGAATCATGGAAGCCGAACCGCAGCGTCATCCAGCCGCCGGCGCTCCAGCCCCAGGCAGCGTCGAGGATCCAGACGACCGAGCCCAGGAAGACGGCGAGGACCAGGTATGACGAGAGCCTGACGCGCTCCAGCAGGGCGCCCGACATGATCGACGCCGTCGTCCACGAGAAGAGGAGGAAGGCGAGGAAGAAGACGAGGTTGATGTTGTTGGCGAGGTTCGGGCCAAAGGTGTCCGACCATGGGATGCCGCCCTGGCAGGCGATGCTGGTGAAGTCGCTCGAGTTCGGGCCAACCGGCGGGAACCCGCTCTGGTTGCAGTTGTAGATCCACCAGCCGAAGTAGTAGAAGCTGGGGGTCACGACCGCGATCGTGAGGATGTTCTTCATCGCGGTCGCGAGCGCGTTCTTGCGGCGCGCGATCCCCGTCTCGTACGTCATGAAGCCCACGTGGATGAGCCACATGAGCACGACGGTGAAGAAGTAGAACTGCTCGCCGAGAATTACGCTGTCGAGGCCAAGGCCCTCGGCGGACGCCGCATCCTTTAGGTCCGTGACCTGGGCGAGCAGGAGATCCATCCCTGCCGGGAACGTATTCCCTCCGGGTGCATCGGGGCAATAGGCAGCGCGCCCATACTTTTAACCGTGCGAGTGTAGGAACCGTCCATACGCCCCGGCGCGTTCCGTGGATAGGATGGGCGCGCTGACGGCCCCCGCTGGGCCCGGCGAGAACGGAGATCTCGATGAACCCGCAGCTGGTGGACGACGGCGAGACGGCAAGCCGGGTGCGGCAGGAGAACGAGACCCTTTACGCGGTCATCAAGACCGTGTCCTCATCGCTCGACCTGGACCGCGTGCTCCGCGGCATCGTCGACATCGCCAACGACGCGACGGGCTGCCACGCCTGCTTCGTCTACTTCCTTGAGGGTGACCGCCTGGTCCTCCGCGCCGCCTCGCCTCGCTATTCGGGTTTCGTGGGGGAGGTCGGGATGAGCGTCGACGAAGGGCTCGCGGGCTGGGTCGCACGCACCAAGAGCCCTGAGTTCATCCGCGAGAACGCGATGGCAGACGAGCGGATGAAGTTCGTACCCGAGCTGGAGGAGGAGGACTTCCAGTCGATGGTCGCGGTCCCGATCCTGGCCAAGGCCGGCGACGTGATCGGAGTCGTTGTCCTCCACACCGAGGCGCCGCGCGAGTTCGAGGACGACGTGGTCAACTTCCTGGTCCACACGGCATCGCTGGTCGCCGGAGCGATCGAGAACGCCCAGCTCTACGAGGAGACCACCCGGCGA
Organism: uncultured Solirubrobacterales bacterium; assembly: GCA_963776045.1. Lineage (GTDB taxonomy): Bacteria > Actinomycetota > Thermoleophilia > Solirubrobacterales > 70-9 > JBDTSW01. The sequence goes on from CAVZLE010000003.1 coordinate 381,963, forward strand.
GTGCAGGCGCTCACCACCCTCGCCCAGCTCAGCCAGGCTTTGGCGGGGGTGACCCTGAAGGAGGACCTCTACGACGTCGTCGCGCGCGGCGCGCGCGAGCTGCTGCGGGCGGACACCTGCCAGATCTACCGCCTGGATGTCGAGGCCGATGAGCTGATGCTGGTGCGCTCCGACCCGAAGGGCACCCCCGCGGCCAGCGCCCGGCCCGGCGGCGCCGCCCTCGTTCTCGACCTCATGCGCCGGGCGAATGGCCGGGGAGGAAACCGAAGGCGGCGGGTCGCACGCGAGCTCTGGCCCGACGTCGACGAGGACTCGCTGCTGGTGGCGCCGCTGGCGGCCCGCGACGAGCAGCTCGGCGTGCTCTGTTGCATGGCGGAGGACAGGCTGTTCACGCAGGAGGATGCCGAGCTACTGGGCGCCGTCGCGAATCAGACGGCCGTGGGCCTGAAGAAGGCGGAGCTGATCGAGCGGCTGACCGCGGAGAACATCGTCAAGGACATGTTCGATGCGCTCGCCGCCGGCTCATTGGAGATCGCGGAGGCCAAGGCGAACGAGGCCCGCTGCGACCTCGGCCAGTCGCACCTCTTCCTGCACGCCGAGCGTGGGCCCGGCGCCGACGAGGCGGCGTCCGCTTGGCCCGAGCTCGCCGCCCGGCTGGAAGGGCGATTGCGGAAGCTCTGCCCGCGGGCGCTGTTCGATTCCCGTCACGACCGGGTGCGGGCCCTGGTGCCGCTGTCGAACGGGCACGGCGCCGGGCTCGCGGAGCTTCGCGAGGAATGCGATTCGCTGGGCCGCGACGAGCGCTTGGTTGTCGGCCTGAGCGACGTGGACAGAGGCGCGTCCGGCGCCAGGCGACGGATGCGGGAGGCGGCCGACGCCGCCCGCATCGGCCGCTCCCTGGTCGTGGATGGCGGCGCCGTCTCATACGAGCAGCTCGGCGCCTACCGCTACCTCGTCCACCTCGAGGTGGACGACGCCCCCCGCGACCGCTACCGGCAGTCGGTAGCGGCCCTCAGCGACTATGACCGCCGGCGCGGCTCCCGGCTGGTGGAGACACTCGAGCAGTACCTCGCCGACCGCGGCAGCGTCACGGCCAGCTCCCGGGTGCTCTTCGTCCACCCGAACACTGTCCGGCAGCGGCTCGAACGAATCGAACGCGTCGCTGAGCTCGACCTCGCCAAGGAGGACCTGCTGTCCCTGGAGCTGGCCCTGAAGCTAGCCCGGCTCCATCGGGCGCGGGCGGGGAGCAGCCCGTAATGGCGCTACGCGGCGCGTACCCGCCTGCGCGCCAGCCAGATCCAGAAGATCCCGAAGCCCACAACGTTGAGCAGCAACACGAACAGCACCCACCAGGCCTTCCACAGAAAGGGGAGGTCGTCCCCCTCCTTCCACAGTTCGTAGCCGGTCAGGTAGGCCATGACCACCAGCGTCATGATGAGGATCGGCGGGGCCTGGCCCGTGAGGATGAAGAGGATCATGGGCGCCGCGATCCTAGATGGTTCTACGAGCCATGACGATCCGCGGGAAGCTCTACACGGCGATCGTGCTGACGGTGCTGGGCCCCCTGGCAACCACAGCGGTCGCCCTCCACGGGATGGCGCAGCTCGGCGACAGCTTCGACGAGGTGCGCGCTCGCAGCGATTCCGAGTCGGTAGCCCGCGAGATCAAGTTCCTGGTCACGGACGCCAACGGCTGGCAGACCGCTTACGGCTACGCCGGGGGCGAATTCCGGTCACGCTTCGTTCAGTCCGCGGCCCAGCTGCGCGACGAGCTCGACGTGGCCGCGGACACCTTCACGGATGAGCGGGAGACGTCGCTGCTGGACGAGCTCGACGCCGAGTTCGAGGCGTTCATGGCCCTCGACGAGGTCGCGTGGCGAAGCCTCCAGGCCGGCGACGAGGAGCGCACGCGACGAATCCTGCTGGGACCCGAGCTCCAGCGGTTCGAGACGATGGCCGCGACGGCCGACGAACTCGCCGCTTACCAGCAGGAGGCGGCAGAGGCCACCGACGCCGCCTTCGACGACGCACGTGACGACGCCCGTCGGCGCCTGATCGCCGTGGCCCTTGGTGCCGGTCTCGTGATCGTCCTGCTCTTGGTCACCGCAAGCGACGTCGCCCGCATGGCGCTCGAGGGCGAGCGCGTTGCGCGCACAGGCCGCGGGCGCCAGGGGCAGGACGACGCCCGCTCGTGACCCAGGACATCCTCCTCACCCTGAGCCTGCTGCTGGGCGCCGCGCTCGCGGCCCGGTTTCTGGCCAGCGTCGTTCGGATGCCGGAGATCCTGCTGCTGGTTCTGTTCGGCGCCCTCCTGGGCCCTTCCGTGCTCGACGTGGTCGACGTCCCGCTGGACTCGGTGGGCGCGCAGCTCCTGTTCACCCTGGGCGTCTCGCTGATCCTGTTCTACGGCGGGCTCAACCTCTCGCTCGACGTGCTGTCGCGGGTACGGATCGGGCTGGGGATGCTTGTCGTCCCCGGCGTGCTGCTCACCGCGCTGATCACGGGTGCCGTTGCCCATCTCGTCTTCGACCTCTCCTGGACCGCCGCGCTGCTGATGGGCGCAGTGCTTGCGCCCACCGACCCGGCGATCCTGATCCCGCTCTTCGTGCGCTCGCGTCTGCGTCCCAAGGTCGCGCAGACCGTCGTCGCCGAGTCCGCCTTCAACGACCCGACCGGGGCCGTGCTCGCCCTCGCACTGGCGGGTGTTCTGCTCACCGGCGACGACTCGATCGCGACACCGGCGGTGGAGTTCGCGGTGGACCTCGGGATCAGCACCGTGATCGGCATCGTCGCCGGGGTGCTCCTCGCCGCGACGATCTCCAGCCGCCGGACGGGAATCTGGCGTGAGTCCTCCGCCGCGGCCGTGCTCGCCGTGGTCACGATCGGCTACTTCTCGCTCGACTCCGCGGGGGGAAGCGGCTACCTCGGCGCCTTCCTCGCCGGGCTGATCGTCGGGAACATGGAGCGCCTCGGGCTCGCCATGCATTCCAGGCACGAACGGGAGCTGCGGCAGTTCGCATTCAACAGCGCCGACCTCGTGACGCTGTTCGTCTTCGTCGTGCTCGGCGCGAATATCCCCTTCGACACCCTCGGCGAGTACTTGCTGCCGGCGCTGGCGGTCCTCGGCGCGCTGCTGTTCCTGGCGCGGCCGGTGACGGTCCTCGCCTGCGTCCTTCCGGACCGGCGGGGCGAGTGGACCCGGCCCGAGCTGGCGTTCCTGTGCTGGACGCGCGAGACCGGCGTGGTGCCGGCAGCGCTGGTGGGCGTACTTGCCGGCCTCGGCGTGCCGGACATCGACGTCTACGCCGCCGTCGTCGCCCTGGCGGTCGTCATGACGCTGATCCTGCAGGCGCTGCCGGCGGCCTGGCTTGCGGGACGGCTCGGGCTCCTGGACGGCAGACCGCAAGGCCGAGCCGCCGCCGACCCCGCCAGGTCCTGAGCGCGGCCGGCTCGACGCTCCTGAGGAGGGTGAGCGAGGGGACTCGAACCCCCGACCGCCTGGACCACAACCAGGAGCTCTACCAACTGAGCTACGCCCACCAGGGTCAGCGCACAACGCCGCTGTGCGGTGAATGTAGCGCCTCGATTCGACGGCGCCGACGCCCGCCTATCTCAGGCGCGAGCTGAAGCAGGGCGACGCCGCAGTCCGCGCCGCCGAGGGATATCTGTAGACGGGGCTGGCCGTGTGTACCTCAAATCGGGGATATGGCGCCTACCCGAAATGAAGTACGTACTTTCATCCGACGGAAGTAGCTGCCCTTGCCGTGATGGGGGGGCACGAATCCCAGAAGGATGGACAACATGGATGTATCTGTTAGACGGGGAATCACAGCGGGGGTTGCAATCGCCGCCGCGGCAGTGCTCGGCACGGCCGGCAGCGCAAGCGCGGCCCAGCAGGCCTACGCGCCGGGCAAGCAGGCGCAGTCGCTGAACGGCGGCCCTGGAGGATGGACCGCCACCGACACCAATGAGGGGCTGCTGGGCTCGACGCTCTGCATCGTCTCGGGCGTTCTGATCTGCCCGGAGTCGGACAGCTCGCACTCGACCGACGGCGGTGCCAGCGGCACGGCCGGCGACGGCTACCTGAACGCGGAGTTCTCCGTGATCGCAGGTGTCGCGGGCAAGGGCACGTCGGTGTGGGAGAGCAAGGAGTTCACCTACAAGGGCGTCAAGGACAAGAAGGCGAAGAGGCTCACCTTCAAGGCCAAGCAGCAGTCGGACCTGACCGAGCTGCTCGCCCTGCCGAGCTCGAGCGCCAGCTACACCGCGGAGATCATCCCCGGTGACGGTGGCGCGGCGATCGGCGCCGGCGACGGCGACATTCCTGCGACGCAGGATTGGACCGCTCTCGAGGCGACCGACATTCCCGCCAATGAGCTCAAGCGCGGTGACGCCTACTCGATCCGTATCACCTCGGTCTATGAGACCGGGCTGGTCGGGGTCGTCGCGGACGGCACCGTCGGTTACGACAACGTCAAGCTCGTCGCCAACACCCGCAAGGGCGGCGGAGGCGGCGGCGGCACCGCGACCAACCGGTTCAAGCGCCAGGCCCGCAACGGCCTGGGCCCCGCCGTCGAGCGTGGCAAGTTCCTGTTCCTCAAGGTGCGCTGCCCGAAGGCGGCCGCCCCGGACAACTGCAAGATCAAGGTCCGGGCCCTGATGAAGAAGAAGGGACCGCGGGCGACCAACGCCAAGCGCGTCAATGCGGCACCGGGCCAGAAGAGCTTCGTGAAGCTCAAGGTCCGCCCCGCCATGCGCAGCAAGGTGGCCAACAAGAAGACCATCTTCGCGAAGGCCAAGTACAAGGCCGGCGCTCAGAAGGTCACGATCACCAAGCGGGTGAAGGTCAAGCACTAACACGCTCGCCGACCCTGCAGAGCCGACGACGGCCCGCCTCGGCGGGCCGTTGTTCGTTCTGGGGCAGTACCCCCGGGAGGACTCGAACCTCCGGCCTGCTGCTTAGAAGGCAGCTGCTCTATCCAGCTGAGCTACGGGGGCGGGTGGGGATGAGGGTAACCCCCGATGAGGCGTGCGCGCGACGAATTCCGTCCGACCCATAAGGGAACATACGTTCGTATGGCGCACCCGGACTACATCAGGGAGAAGGCGATCGAGCTGCGGCGCGAGCGGGGCATGACGATGGACGAGATCGCCGAGCGCCTGGCGCTGTCGCGCTCCACGATCTACTACTGGGTGAAGGACATCGAGATCCCGCGCAGGACGGGATGGAAGGACCAGAGCAAGGCGCAGAAGCTCGGGACCAAGGCGATGCAGGAGAAGCTCGTCCGGAAGCGGGAGTCGGCCTACAACTCCGCGCGACACAGCTTCCACGCGCTCGCCGAGGATCCGAGCTTTCGGGACTTCGTGTCCGTCTATCTCTGCGAGGGCTACAAGCGGTCCCGGAACACGGTGTCCGTGGCCAACTCAGACCCGTTGGTCGTCGAGCTTGCCCACCGTTGGATTACGAAGCTCACGACCAACAAGGTCTCCTGGTCGATTCAGTACCACGCCGACCAAAACCTGGAGATGCTTCGGGATTTCTGGTCGAACCGCCTCGGCATTCAACCCGACGAGATCCGGCTCCAGCGCAAGTCCAACAGCAACGGGCTCAAGGCGCGTACCTGGCGCAGCCAGTTCGGCGTGATGACCGTCGCGGTCGGCGACACGCAGCTTCGCGCTCGCCTCGACGGATGGATGCATGAGCTGAAGAAGTCGTGGCTAGACTCGCCCGCAGCCGGGGTGTAGCGAAGCCTGGTTAACGCGCCAGCCCTGGGAGCTGGAGATCGCTGGTTCGAATCCAGCCACCCCGATCATTGGTCTGACTCCGCAGGAGGCAGCGGAACTTCACTCGAAGAGCCCCTCCCCGCCTCGAGCACGCCCGAAGGTGAAAGGGTAGGTGCGCACAAGCCCTACCGAGGAGGATCAAATGGCAGACAGCGTCTATCGCGTCACCGAGGTCGTCGGCGTGAGTTCGGACTCATGGGAGCAGGCGGCCAAGAGCGCCGTCGAGACCGTCGGTGCGTCCGTGCGCGACCTGCGCGTCGCCGAGGTCGTCCGCCAGGACGTGACGATCGAGGACGGCAAGGTCACCGGGTTCCGCGTCCGGCTCGGCGTCTCGTTCAAGTACGAGAGGGAGTAGGCGCACCGTTCCTCGCGGCGCCCAGCGAGGCGCCGCGAGGCCTGCTCGCCTAGTCCGGGCTGCCCACGGGCACGCGCTCCTGGCCTGCCTCCGAGGAGACCAGAATCGCGCCCTCGCCCGAGGCGTACGCCTCCTCGCCGTGGTGGACAATGTCCATCCCGACGGCCTCCTCCTTGTCCGGGCCTCGGAGCGGCATCAGCGCCCCCAGCACCTTCAGCAGGATGTACGTGACCGTGAACGCGTAGACGGGCACGGCGATCGCGGCCAGGACCTGATCCAAGAGGAGGTCAGCGTTGCCGTAGAACAGGCCGTCGCCGAGCCCGCCGTTCCAGCTCGCCTGGGCGACCAGTCCGATGACGAGGATCCCGGTGAAGCCCGCGATCCCGTGTGCGGCCAGCACGTCGAGCGTCTCGTCCACCCGAGTCCGCGTGCGGTAGGCGACCACCGCGTAGCACGGCACCGCTCCGGCGAAGCCCAGCGCCATCGCCCACCCGGGGGCGATGAAGCCGCCGGCCGGAGTGATCAGCACGCACCCGACGATGATCGCCGTCGCCGCGCCGATCGCGGTGACGGTGCGGCCGCGAACGGCGTCGAGGGCGAACCAGGTGAGCAGGGCGCACGCCGGAGTGAGCAGCGTGTTGGTGAACGCCAGCGTCGAGTTCGCGTTCGTGCCGAACCCGCTGCCGCCGTTGAACCCGAACCAGCCGAACCACAGCAATCCGGCGCCGACCAGCACGTACACCGCGTTGTGCGGCAGGAGCGCCTGGCGCCCGTAGTCCTTGCGCGCGCCTACGACCAGCGCCGCCGCAAGCGCGGAGAACCCGGAGGCCATCTCGACCGCGATGCCGCCGGCGAAGTCGAGTGTGCCGCCCTCGATCAGCCAGCCGAAGCCGAAGCCCCAGTAGGCGAGCACCGAATAGACGAGGATCGACCACAGCGCCGCGAACAGAAGGAACGGCCCGAAGCGCATCCGCTCGACCACCGCTCCCGAGACGAGCGCTGTGGTGATGATGCAGAACGTCGCCTGGAACGCGAAGAACAAGAGGTGCGGGATCGTCGCGGCCTTCGCCTCGTACGGCTCGAAGCCCACGTCCTGGAGGAACACGAAGTCCAGGCCGCCGATGAGGTCGCCGCCCTCGCTGAAGGCCAGCGAGTAGCCGACCGCAGCCCAGGTCACGACCGCAACGGCGATCGCACCGATGCACATCATGAACGTGTTGAGCGTGTTCTTGGAGCGCACGAGCCCCGCGTAGAAGAGGCCGAGCGCGGGTGTCATGAGCAGGACCAGAGCGGTCGCCATGAGCATCCACGCGGTGTCGCCCGTATCGACCTTGGCGATGATCTCGAGCATCGCTCAGCTCCCGACCGGCGTGACGGCCATGTCGTCGGACTCGCCGGTGCGGATGCGCACGGCGCGCTCGAGGTCGAGCACGAAGATCTTGCCGTCGCCGACCTCGCCGGTCTGGCCGCCGGAGCACAGGGCGTCGATCGTCGGCTGGACGAACGCCTCGGAGACGGCGATCTCGAACCTGACCTTGTCGGAGAGGCCCACCTGGACGGTGGTCCCGCGATAGGTCTCGACCCGCTCGAGCTCACCCCCGTGGCCCTGGACGCGACTCATCGACACTCCACGAACCTCGGCGCGATAGAGCGCCTCGAGGACGTCGTTCGCCTTCTCGGGGCGAACGATCCCGATCACCAACTTCATGCTCTCCCTTTCAGTCTGCGGCCGTTGAGCGCGGCGAGCCTATCCCCGGTGGCAGGGGGTAACCAGGGTCTGATCGCCACCCTGTCCATCAAGAAGCCGCTAACAGCGAGAACTTGATCGGCCCGAGTAGCCTGCGACCCCGATGGCGGAAGTCCAGCCCCTGCGCGCGCTCCACTACGACCTCGGCAAAGCCGGCGAGCTCGACGACCTGCTGGCACCTCCGTACGACGTGATCGACGCGGCGATGCGCAGCGCGCTGGTCCACCGCTCGCAGCACAACGCCGTCGAGTTGGACCTCCCCGAGGACCTTGGCGGCAGCGACCGCTACCAGCACGCGGCGCGGACCCTGAACGCCTGGCGCGACGAGGGCATCCTCACCCAGGACAGCGAGCCGGCGATCTGGGCGCTCGAGCAGTCCTACCGCGGGCCCGACGGCAACGACTACACCCGCCGGGGCCTTCTCGCCCGCGTTCGCGTGACCGAGTACGGCCCGGGCCTGGTCCGCCCGCACGAGCGCACCCAGCCGGGTCCCAAGCAGGATCGCCTGGAGCTGACCCGCGCCACCAAGCACAACCTCTCCCCCATCTTCAGCCTCCACCCCGGCGACGCCTGGAGCCTGCTGGAGCCGGCCCTGGGCGAGCCCTGGGGCGAGGCGACCGACGCCGATGGCACCCGCAACCGCATCTGGCGCGTGGCCGACCCCGATGTGATCGAGGCCGTGACCGCCAGCCTCGCGGACGCCGAGCTGCTGATCGCGGACGGGCACCACCGCTACGAGACCGCCAGCGTGTACGCCGACGAGGTCGGCGGCGAGGGCGACCACCGCTACACGCTGATGTGCCTGGTCTCGCTCGACGATCCAGGCCTGACCGTGTTCGGGTACCACCGCCTCCTGGGCGGCCTCACCGACCCGGGCAAACAGGAGGCCCTGGCCGCCGCACTGCGCGAGCATTTCGAGCTCGAGGAGGTCGAGGCGAGCGCGCTCGACCCGGCGGGCGAGGAGGGAGTTGGCGTCTTCGGCTACATCGACTCGCACTTCCGCCAGGGCTACCGCCTGCGCCTGAAGGACACGACCCTCATCGACGAGCTGCTCGCCGACCGCTCGGCCGCCTACCGGACGCTCGACGCTGCGATTCTGGAGGAGCTGGTGCTGAAGCGCGGCATGGGCATGACCGCCGAGGACGTCGAGGCCAAGCGCGGGATCGGCTACGCCAAGAGCGCCGGGGAGGCACTCGACGACGATCGACGACGACGGCGACTACCAGGCCGCGTTCCTGCTGCGCCCCACGCCCGTCGACCAGGTGCGCGAGGTCGCGGCCGCAGGCGAGACCATGCCCCCGAAGTCCACCTTCTTCTACCCCAAGGTCCTCAGCGGCATCGTGTTCAATCCGGTTGGCGAGTGACGACGGATCTACACGAAGAAGGGCGACGACGGCACCACCTCCCTCTGGTACGGCGGCCGCGTGCAGAAGTCCGATGCCCGCACCGAGGCCTACGGCACGGTCGACGAGGCGGCCTCGGCGCTCGGCATGGCCCGGGCACTGGTCGAGCCCGCGGAGAAGCCGGTCGAGGCCGACATCCTGCGCATTCAGAACGACCTGTTCATCCTCGGGGCCGAGCTGGCGACCGCGCCCGAGGCAAACCATCGGCTGGAGGACGGCGTCTCCCGGGTCACGGCGGAGATGACCGACTCCCTCGACGGCGTGATCGACAACTACATGGGTCAGGTCGACCTCCCGCCCAAGTTCGTCATCCCGGGCGGCCGCCCCACGTCGGCCGCCCTCGACATCGCCCGGACCGCGATCCGCCGCGCCGAGCGGCGCGTGGTCGCGCTCGCGGAGACCGAGGAGATCTCGGGCGAGGTGATCCGCTACCTCAACCGCGCCTCCGACGCCGTCTACGCCATGGCCCGCTTCACCGACACGCGACCGCCCCGAGCTGTTCGCGGGCAGGGACGCCTCCGAGGAGGACTCTTGACGACCATCCGGGCCACCGCCCGCAGGCGCGACGGGTACGTGCACGACGTCAAGGTCGACGGCCACGCCCTCGTCGTGGACGAGCCCACCGAGGACGGGCGGCACCGATGCCGGCCCCTCCCCAACCCGCCTCGTCGCCGCCGCGCTGGCCTCCTGCACCGCGATCACCGTTGAGATGTACGCCGGGCGAAAGGGGTGGGACCTCGGGCACATGGAGGTCGAGGTGGACATGGAGTCGACCGACTCCGGCTCACGCTCGTTCACGGTGAGCATGCGGGTCGAGTGCGACCTGGACGACGACCAGCTGGAGCGGTTGCTCGTGATCGCGGGCAAGTGCCCGGTGCACCGCATGCTCGCCAGCGAGACGCCCGTGTCGGTCGAGGACCGAATCGAACGCATCGCTGGATGAGCGCCGAGCGCCTCGCGGAGCTGCGCTCGCTGCTGCTGGACCCGGAGGAGGCCGCAGTCATGGACGCCCACGGGCGGACCGAGGCGGCGGTGCTCGTCCCGATCCTCGGCCCGGGGACGGACCCCGCGATCGTCTTCACGGAGCGCCGCCACGATCTGCGCCGCCACGCCGGCGAGATCTCGTTTCCCGGCGGCCGCCGCGACTTCCCGGAGGAGGATCTCCTCACGACGGCCCTGCGGGAGGCGCACGAGGAGGTGGGGCTCGACCCCGGGGACGTCGAGCTGGTCGGAGCGCTGCCGCCGATCGGCACCTTCGTGACCAACTACAAGGTCCACCCGTTCGTGGGCGTGATCCCCGACCCGTCGGAGCTCGAGGCCAACCCGACCGAGGTCGCGGCGGTGCTCCGCTTCCGCGTCTCGGAGCTGCGCCAGTCGTTCGCGATGCGCCGCCTGGTGCGCAGAGGCGTCCCCATCCGCACTCCCACCTACGTCGTCGGCGATCACCTGATCTGGGGCGCAACTGCGCGCATTCTGGGCGAGCTGCTCGACCGGCTCGACCCGTGAGGAAGAGGCGTAGAGTTCTTCGGGATGGCTGAGGAAGAGGACAACAGCAGCACGGATGAGAAGGACATCTCGGACACCACGGCGCCCTCGATCGGGCCCAACACCACGATCGAGCGCGAGGATCCCGAGACCCGGCTCGCCAGGCACGAACAGTCCGACGTCGACGCCATGGGCCTCGACAAGCGGCGCGAGGTCGTCGGCGCCAGCTACGGGCCCAGCTTCGCCAGGCAGGCGACCCTCTACGGCGGTGTGCTCGCTGTCCTCGCCGTCATCGTGATCGGCTTCATCCTCCTCGCGGGCGAGCTCGACAAGGCGCCCGAGACGAACGAGGATCAGGCGCCCTGGTCGCAGGCCGACGCGCCCCAGACGCCGCCCTCACCGCTGCAGTAGCGCCCGCTCCCCCGCGGCCAGCATCTCCGCCTGCCAGGCCGCCGGCTCGCCCGGATCGGCGCCCACAAGCTCGACCGGGATCCGCCACCGCTCCGACGCCTCCCGGGCGATGCGCGCGCCCTCCTGCAGGTGCCGGGCATCGACGCTCCCCGCGGCCTCGAACACGAGCCCCCGGACGGGCGTGTCCACGAGCTTCTCGAACAGGGCCTCCAGGCGGGCGCCGTTGACGGCGGCCAGGTCCTCGTCGCCCCCCGCGGCCGAGCCCAGCAGCCAGTAGACGATCGCCACGCCCTCGATGTGGTCGTAGACCGTGCCGACGCTCAGCGGGTCGGCCAGTGCCGGCTCGATCCCGGCCTCCCGGATCGCGGGGAAGTTCGCCTCGTCGCGAGTCGTTCCGCGGACCTGCCACCCGGAACCGGCCAGCGCCGCTCCAAGGCCACGGCCGCGGCAGCCGCAACCGACGATCAGAGCGCGCGCCACTACGCAGGCTCGTCCTCGGGGAGATCGATCTCCTCGGCGGTGGTCAGATCCGGATGCGCCCGGGCGCGGATCTCCTCGTCCTCGGCCACCATCCGGTCGAGGTCGTCGTGGGTCATCTCGGCTCGCCCGCGGCGCCGGCGCCGCTCGTTCTGCGCGTCCATCATCTGCTGCACGTCGTCGACCTCCAGCTGCGCCTCCGTCTCGAACGAGCGGGTCGGCTTCCAGTCGACGAGGTCGGCCCCGCTGCCCGGATACGACCGCGCAAGGAGGACGAGGACGAGCACGATGATCGCGATCATCCCCATGGATACGAGCATGAACTCCACGGCCTCACCTTAGACCCATGGGATAGCCTCGCCGGGATGAGCGCACAGGAGCTGGCAAGCGTCGACGGGACCATCACGCCCACCGCCGAGGCGATGATCCCGCTGGCCGACGATGGCCTCTACCGCGGCGACGGCGTCTTCGAGGTAATCCGCCTCTACGCCGGGCGCCCGTACGCGCTGGGAGAGCACCTGGATCGGCTCGAGCGCTCGGCCGCATCCATCGAGCTGCCGGTGGAGCGTGACCCCCTCGAGCGGGAGATCGCCGCGCTCCTCGAGCGCTTCGGCGACGCCGACGCGCAGCTTCGCTTGCTCGTCACCCGCGGCGGTCGCCGCATCGCCGCCACCGAGATCCTGCCGGACAAGGGCGAGACCGTGGCCCTCGCGACCGTCTCCTACGCCCCCACCATCATCCTCACCGGCGTCAAGTCGCTCTCCTACGGAGCCAACATGCAGGCCACCCGGCTGGGCCAGGCGCGCGGCGGCGACGAGGCCCTCTTGGTCCGCCCCGACGGGACCGTGTTGGAGGCGCCGACCTCCACCATCTTCTGGGCCACGGAGGGCGGCGGGCTGAAGACGCCCGCCATCGAAGCGGGGATCCTCGACTCGATCACCCGCCGGCGCATCGTCGAGGGCCTCGAGGTGGAGGAGGGCGTGTACCCGCTGGAGGATCTGCTCGGCGCCTCCGAGGCGTTCCTCGCCTCGACCGTCCGCGAAGTCCAGCCGATCACGCGGGTCGACGAGACCGAGTTCACACCGGCCGGCCCGCGAACCGCGGAGGCGCCGCGAGGCCTTCGACGCCGCCGTCGCCGAAGCACTGGGCTGAGTCCCACTCACTAGGCTCCAGGCATGTCGTACGGACTCACCGACGAGCAGCGGCTGATCGCCGAGACCGCCCGCGACTTCGTGGACAAGGAGGTCATCCCAAGGGCGCGCGAAAGCGACCGGGCCGAGCGCTTCGACGCCGACCTGGCCCGGCAGCTCGGCGAGATGGGATACCTCGGCGCGCCCGTGGCCGAGGAGTACGGCGGCCGCGGCCTCGACTACGTCACCTACGGCCTGATCGTCGAGGAGGTCGGCCGCGGCGATTCCGCCCAGCGCACCGTCGTCTCCGTGCAGACCTCGCTGGTCTGCGGCTCGATCGAGCGCTGGGGCAACGAGGAGCAGAAGCAGCGCTGGCTGCCGAAGCTGTGCTCCGGCGAGTTCTTCGGCTGCTTCGGCCTCACCGAGCCCGACACCGGCTCGGACGCCGCTTCGGTTCGCACCCGCGCCGAGAAGACCGACACCGGCTGGAAGATCAACGGCCAGAAGATGTGGATCTCGCTGGGCAACGTCGCCGACGTGGCACTCATCTTCGCCCAGACCGACCCCTCCCAGGGGCATCGCGGGATGGCCTGCTTCCTGGTCCCCACCGATACCGAGGGCTTCTCGAGCCAGGAGGTGCACGGCAAGCTGGGCCTGAAGGCCTCCGACACCGCGTCCCTCGCCCTCGACGGCGTTGAGGTCGGCGACGACGCGCTGATGGGAGAGATCGGCGACGGCTTCAAGATCGCGATGTCGGCGCTGGACCTCGGGCGTTACTCGGTGGCCGCCGGCTGCGTGGGCATCTGCCAGGGCTGCGTGGACGCGTCGGTCGCCTACTCGACCGAGCGCAAGCAGTTCGGCGTCCCGATCGCGAGCTTCCAGCTGGTGCAGGCGATGATCGCCGACATGGTGGTCCGACGGGACGCGGCGCGCGCCCTCGTCCGCCGCGCCGGCGAGCTGAAGGACGCCGGCGAGCCCAGCACCGTCGAGACCTCGGTGGCGAAGCTCTACGCCACCGAGTCGTCCATCGAGTGCGCGAATCTGGCGATCCAGGTGCACGGAGGGTCCGGCTACGTGGACGACCACCCGGTCGAGCGCTACCTGCGCGACGCCCGCGTGACCACCCTCTACGAGGGCACGTCACAGATCCAGAAGCTGATCATCGCCCGCGACGCCACCGGAATCAACGCGATGATGCCGCCCAAGCCCGAGTAGCCGGGTTGGCCGGGCTCGTTCAGACGTCCGTCTCCGACAACGTCGCCTTACTGCGGCTGAACCGCCCGGAGGCGCGAAACGCACTGTCGCCGGACATGATGGCCGAGCTGGGTTTCGAGCTGGAGCGTGCCGACGCCGACCCGGACGTGCGCTGCATCGTCATCGCGGGCACCGACGAGGTGTTCGCTGCCGGCGCCGACATCCGCTCGCTCTCGGAGCGTGAGTTCCACGAGGCGCTCTTTCACCCCGCCGCCGAGTTCTGGAAGCGGGTCGCGGGCTGCCGCACCCCGCTCGTGGCCGCCGTTTCCGGCTGGGCCCTCGGCGGCGGCTGTGAGCTGGCGCTGCTGTGCGACTTGATCGTCGCCTCCGAGACGGCGACGTTCGGCCAGCCCGAGATCACGCTGGGAATCATCCCGGGCGGCGGCGGCACCCAGCGCCTGGCCCGGGTGATCGGCAAGCAGCGGGCGATGGAGCTGGTGCTCACCGGCCGCCACTTCGACGCCAAGGAGGCGAAGGAGCTGGGCTTGGTGAACCTGGTGGCCAAGAAGAAGGTCTGGATGGACGAGGCGATGGAGCTGGCGGCCCGGGTCGCCAAGCAGGCGCCCATCGCGTCGCGGCTGGGAAAGCAGGCCGTGCTCGCCGCCGAGGAGACGGCCCTGGCCGGCGGCCTGGAATACGAGCGGCGCCTCTACGAGCTGGCGATGGCCAGCGAGGACCGCGTCGAGGGAACCAAGGCGTTCCTGGAGAAGCGCAAGCCGAGATTCGAGGGGAGATAACGATGGCCAACATCTTCGAGCCGGAGTTCGACTCCGGGATGGACCGCGAGGGGTTCGAGATCAAGCGGGCACAGATGGGCCCACCTGCCGGCGCCGAGCGGCTTGGGGCCAGCATGTTCGAGCTTGCGCCCGGGTCGGCCGCGTTCCCGATGCACTTCCATCTGGGCAACGAGGAGATGCTGATCGTCCTCTCCGGCTGCCCGGTCCTGCGGACCCTCGAGGGCGAGCGGGAGCTCGCCGCCGGAGAGGTCGTCGGCTTCCCGGTCGGGGAGGCCGGCGCGCATCAGGTCGTCAACCGCAGCACGGATCCCGTGCGGATCCTGCTCATCAGCGAGATGAACGCCCCCGACGTGGTCATCCGCCCGGAGTCGCAGAAGCTGAGCGCCTTCGGGCGCCCTCCAGGGTCCTCCGCGGAAGGCATCCACGACGTCTACTTCCGCCGCGACTCGGTCGACATGTGGGACGGCGAGCTGCCGCCTCCGCCGGCGGACGGTTGAGCGTCCGCACGGTCGGCGTCGCGGGCGCCGGCACCATGGGCGCCGGGATCGCTCAGGTCGCCGCGCTGGGCGGGTACAAGACCCGCCTTCACGATCCCCAGCCCGAGGCGCTCGAGCGCGGGGCCCAACGCCTCAGCGAGCAGCTCGCGAAGGGCGCCGAGAAGGGTCGCTGGAGCACAGGCGAAGCGGAGACGGCCTCGGCGCGGATCACCCCTGCCGGCGCGATCGAAGACCTCGAGGGTTGCGAGCTGGTGATCGAGGCCTGCCCGGAGGACCTCGAGCTGAAGCGCGAGCTGTTCGGGCGCCTGGCAGAGGTCTGTGGGCCCGAGGCGATCCTTGCCACGAACACCTCCTCCCTCCCGGTCACCGATATCGCCACCGGCCTCCCCCACCCCGAGCGCGTCTGCGGCATGCACTTCTTCAACCCGCCGGCGCTGATGAAGCTGGTGGAGGTCGTCGCCACCGCAGACTCGGCCGAGGAGCGGCTCGCCTCGGTCGAGGAGGCCGCACGGGCCATGGGGCGCGAGCCGGTTCGCTGCACCGACTCCCCCGGGTTCATCGTCAACCGCTGCAACCGGCCCTACGCCCTCGAGTCGCTTCGCATCCTCGACGAGGGGATCGCCACACATGCACAGATCGACGAGGCGATGCGCTCGGATGGCGGGTACCGCATGGGCCCCTTCGAGCTGATGGACCTGATCGGCATCGACGTCAACCTCGAGGTCGCGCGATCGTTCTACCGCCAGCGCGCCGAGCCGCGCTGGCAGCCCCATCGCATCCAGGAGGAGATGGTGGCGGCTGGCCGGCTGGGCCGTAAGAGCGGCAGTGGCTTCTACGAATACGGTGAGGACGCGGCGAGCGCGGAGCCGGACCCGCTCGCGCCCGATGCCGCCCGCGCGATTTTGGAGCGCGTGGTCGCCCAACTCGCGAACGAGGCCTCGTTCGCAGCCGGCGAGGGCGTGGCGGCGCCGGCCGACATCGACTCGGCGATGCGCCTTGGGCTGAACCACCCCCGCGGCCCGTTCGAGTGGGTCGAGGGGCTGGGTGCCGAGCGGCTAGTCGGCGTCCTCGACGAGCTCCGCGCCGCCACCGGGGAGCAGCGCTACGACGTCGCCCCCCTGCTCCGCGACCGCGCCGGCTGACGCACGCGGGCGCCAGGGCAGCCGGCCCTCGGCGGCGAGCCAGGATCCGGCGAGGATCAGGGCCAGCCCGATCACGGTCACGGGCGTAACGCTCTCGCCGAGCAAGGTCGCGCCGTAGATCACGGCGAACCCGGGGATCAGGTAGGCAACGAGGAGGGTGCGTGCCGGCCCGACCGACGCGAACAGCGCGTAGTAGATGGCGAAGGCGAGCCCGGTGCCCACGATCCCAAGCGTGACGACGGCGAGAATTGGTCCGGCGTCGGGCGCGGCCGCCGGGACTGACGCGATCGCGGCCGGCGTGAGCCACACCGCGCTCCCGGTCATCACCGCCGCCGCGACACCAATGGGGTGATAGTCGTGGAAGCGATGCTTGACGATGAACCCGCCCACGGCGTACCCGAACCCGGCGAGCACCACCGCGAGGCCACCGAGCAAGGCCATCGCCGAGCCGTCGAGGTCGAGTCCGAGCAGCACCACGACGCCGGCGAATCCGAGGATTACTCCGACCAGGCGCAGGCCAGATGAGCGCTCCTCGTGGTCCACCCAGACCGCGAGCACCGCGCCGAAGATCGGGGCCGTCGTCATCAGGATCCCGGCGAGCGATGAGGTGATCTCCTGCTGGCCGACCGCGATCAGCAGGAACGGCCCGGCGACCTGCACCGCCGCTAGGACCATGATCATGGACACCCTCCGGCTAAGCCCCGCCAGCGCCCCGGACATCTTGGCCCAGGCCATGAGGACAATCGCTGCGAGCGCGATGCGCGTCCAGGCGAGCAGTCCCGGGGCCAGATCGCGGAGCCCGATCTCGATCAGCAGGAAGCTCGCCCCCCAGATCGCGCCGAGCACGATCAGCAGAGTCCAGGAGCGGCGATCCATCATCCGAGGGTAGGGGGCGGCGCTGGTAGTCTCGCCCCGGGACTGGAGAAGCATGGACGCAGGGACTCGAATTCGCATCTGGCTCGCATCGGGAGTGGTGACCGCCGCCGCAGTCTCCGTTGCCCTCGCCGGGACGGTCGAAGCCGGCGCGCCCGCCGAGCCTCTCCTGCCCGATCTACGCACAGTGGCCGCCGGGCCGTTCGGCCTTGACCTGAAGGCCAAGCGCGACGGCTCGACCGCGACGCTGCGCATCTCCAACAAGATCGCCAACCAGGGCAACGGGCCGCTGGAGCTCTACGCCACGAACGCGACCGCCAGCGGCGGGCCCGGCGGCAACACCGACTGCACGGTGGGCGACTACCCCGAGCCGGTCGGCGCGGACCGCGACGCCAACCAGACGATCTTCGAGGACACGAACGAGAACGGCGAATTCGACGAGCAGGACGACCAGGTCTCCTCGACGCCCAAGGTCGGCTGCTTCGAGTACCACAACGCTCACTCCCACTGGCACTTCCAGGACTTCTCGCAGTACCGCCTCGACGACGTCGAGACCGGCGAGCTGATCGCCGGCCCGTCGCGCAAGATCGGCTTCTGCATCCTCGACGGCGACCGCAAGTACCCGGACATCCCGGGCTCGCCGCTGTCGGGCGTCTATCCCGAGAACACGCCGTCCGGCTTCGGATGTGGATTCGGCGACCCGGACGATGGGCCCGGTGCGATGGGCCTGTCCGTCGGCTGGGCCGACGTCTACACCTACTCGCTGCCGGGACAGCGGCTCGACATCACGGGAGTCGACGCCGGCACCTACTGCCTCGCATCCGTGGCGAACCCGCCCGGCGGGGCCTCGCAGATCTCCGAGGCGACCGTGAGCAACAACGAGCGCCGCCGCGAGATCGAGATCGACCCGGCCAGGCACACCGCCAAGTTCACCGGCAACGCCTGTCCCGCGCCGTAGCCGAAGCCGAAAGCCCTAGGAGGCGACGGGCGGCGCGACCTCGACGGGCTCGCCGCCCTTCTGCCAGTGCGCCTCGGGCGACGGCGGCGTGTCGCGCAGGTACCACTCCGCGTCGAGCGCGCCCATGCAGCCGGTGCCGGCCGCGGTCACGGCCTGGCGGTAGGTGTGATCGACGAGGTCACCGATGGCGAACACGCCCTCGAGGTTGGTCCGCGTGGAGCCGTCCTGCGTCTTCACATAGCCATTCTCGTCGGTGTCGATGACGCCCTCCACCAGCTCCGAGCGGGGAACGTGGCCGATGGCGACGAAGGCGCCGCCGACCTCGAGGTCCTCGGTCTCATCCGTCTCGGCGTTCCGCAGGCGGACGTGGTCGATCTTCCCGTCCTCGCCCGCGACGAACTCCTCGGGGATGTACGGCGTCTTGAAGCCGATGTTGTCGCGCTCGGCGGCGCGCTCGAGCATGATCTTCGAGGCGCGGAACTCGTCGCGGCGATGGACCACCTTCAGGTCCGAGGCGAACTTGGAGATGAAGATCGAGTCCTCCATCGCCGAGTCACCGCCGCCGATGACGACCACGTCCTCGCCCTTGAAGAAGGCGCCGTCGCAGACGCCGCAGGTGGAGACGCCGCGGCCGGCCAGCTCGAGCTCGCCGGGGATGCCCAGGCGCCGAGGCTCGGCGCCCATCGCGAGGATGACGGTCTTCGCCAGGTGCTCCTCGTCGCCGAGGTAGACCTTGTGGACGCCGCCGTCGGCGGAGAGCTCGATGCGGCTGACGTCGTCGGTGATGAACCGCGTGCCGAAGCGCTCGGCCTGGGCGCGGAACTGCTGCATCATCTCCGGGCCCATGATCCCGTCGGGGTAGCCCGGGTAGTTCTCGACGTCGGTCGTGTTCTGAAGCTGCCCGCCCCACTGGAAGCCCTCGATCAGCAGCGGCTCCAGGTTCGCGCGGGAGGTGTAGAGCGCGGCCGTGTAGCCGGCGGGGCCTCCGCCGATGATGATCACGTTCTCGATTGTCTGTTCGCTCATCAAATGCTCCTCGTCTCGCGACTACCACTACATCAGTCGCGGCGGGCGGATGTTCGCTACGTTCATAATACTTTACTTTCTGAAGTAATGGACGTCGGCTCGGGGGTTGCGGGTCCCGGAAGCGACTCGGCGATGTCGCTGCCCACGGCACCGTGGTTTCGCTCCTCCTCCCAGCGGGCGGCCGTGCGACGGAGCTGGAAGAAGGCGACGATGCCCGGCGGGATCGGCAGCCAGAAGGCGATCAGCCGGTACACGAGGACGGCCGCGAAGACCTCGCTGCCGGGGTATCCGAACAGCACGAAGGTGCCGATCAGGCCCGCGTCGACCGCCCCCACCCCGCCCGGCACGAAGGGGATGAGGTTTGCGACCATCCCCACGAAGAACCCCTGGACGATCACGCCGAGGGGGACCTCGACCTCGAACGCGTGGAAGCTGGCCCACAGGATCCCGATGTTCGCGGCCCAGAAGCCGATTGCGCCGACGATCGCGAGCCCGCCGCGGGAGGGGTTGCGCACGAAGTCGATGGCGGTGCGCACCCCCGCGGCGATCGAGGCCGGCACCGTCGCCAGCCGCTGAAGCAGGACGCTGAACCGGCGGCCGCTGGTCTGGGCGCGCATCCGGCGCTCGAGAGTCGGTCGGTACGAGGGCGATCAGAAGGAAGACGACGAATCAGTGCACCGGCGATCGCGGCGGGCACGATCGTGAGCCCCGCCGGGTTCGGCCCGTTGAACACGCCGGTACGCAGCAGGATCCCGTCGATGATCACGGTGAGCATGTAGACGGCGTAGAGGAGGACGAGGAACGCCAGCATGCGTGTCGCGCTCTGGCGCCTGGGCATCCCCGCCTTGCGGAGCGCCCAGTAGGTGAGGACGATGCCGCCGGCGCCGCCCGCCGAGAACAGGCGCGTGGCCGCCAGGCCGGCCATCGTGATCTGGTAGCTCTCGCTCCAGGTCAGGTGCACCAGGTTCTCGCCGACGACGCCTCGGAACAGCGCGACGTAGGAGGCGAAGGCGAGGACGTTGAAGACGAGCGCCACGACCACCCACACGCGATCGGCCTTCCCAAGCTTCTTGAGGGCGTCCTCGAAGCCGACGATGCTCGGCAGCAGGAGGTAGATCCCGACCACCACGACGATGACGATCGCGAACGTCTGAAGCAGGCGCTTGGGATCGGTGAAGAACGAGGGCTCCTCGTCGTCTCCCTCATCCTCCTCGGAGTCCTCGGGCCGTCCATCTGGGGTCCCGAGACCTGCCCCCCCACGTCAGGCTGCTCTTCGCCGGGGCCGGCCATCCACCCCTCATCCTCGCAGGGCGCGCCGACCGAATGCGTTTGGCTACGCCGTCGCGATGCGCTCGAGGCGCTGGAGCACCGCCGTTGATCCGGTCGACCACGGGCTCGGCGAGCGGCTCGCCGCGGCGGACCGCCGCCACCAGCGCGGCCCCCGCGATCAGGTCGGTCACGTAGTGCTCCCCCAGGTAGACGAGCGCGAAGCCCAGCGTGATCGCGTAGGCCCAGCCGGCGGCCCCCGGCACCGGCCCGGACTCGGCCAGGAGCAGCGCGGCCATCAGCGACGTCGCGAAATGAAGCGAGGGCATCGCGGCCCATGGGTTGCCGCCGAGCGAGTCGTAGAGCTTCGGCCAGATCCTCGGGCCCCAGACCTCCTCGCCCACGTCGAGCATCAGGCGCCGGAGGGCCGGAGGCTCGCCCTCCGCCTCCTTGCGGTGGGCCGCGATCTCCTCGGCGATGTAGCCCTCCTCGGACGCCCACCACGGCGGCGCGGTCGGAACCAGGAAGTAGAGGGCGCAGCCGATGTCGTAGGTGGCGGCCATCTGGCGCGCGGCGCGTGGGAACCGCTCGGGGTCGCGGGCCAGCACGTAGAGGAGCGACGCGTGCGGCTGCAGGAACCACGCCCAGTGGGCGAGCGAGAGGACGCGGTCGAGCGCGCTCGCCCGGCCCGGCTCCGACAATGCCCGCTGCAGGCGGACGTTCGGGAGCTCGCCCGGCCAAGGCGGACGGTCGGTGCGGATCGGATAGTGGATGTGAAGGCGCCGGCGGAGCGCCTCCGGATCGTCGTAGGGAAGCTCGTGCGCCACGCCGAAGCCCCACATCTGAACCGTGAAGAGGACGACGTCGCGGGCGTTGCGTCCGCGGGCGCAACACGGCGATCGCGAGCGGGCCGGCGACCACCGCGGCCGTCGTGACCGCGGTGGGGATCCGGAACCGCTTGCGGACCAGTGGAACGGCGATCGAGGCGGCGAGTCGCGGCGAGCGCTCCGGCGCGAACGGCCGTGCGGGCGGCGGGGCTGGGCGCGCGGCGACGCTTGGCTCGCATCATCAGGGCGGGCGAGTATAGGTCGGCTAGCGACGGCCGCTGTCCGCGGAACGCATAGAATGCTCGCGCCTTGGCGTCCAGTGAACAGACGGCCCCGGAGGGGGCGGCGACCCTGCGCGTGATTCGCGGCGCCTTCGCGCTCGCGGCGCTTGGCGCACTCTTCCTCGCGGCGCCCGCCCAGGCGCTTCAGCTCGCGCCCGGACACGCCGCACTCGCCCGAACACCGACGACATGTCCACGACCTACTGGGTGATGCTGATCGTGACCATCATCGTCGCGGTCGCGATCAACGGCGCACTAATCGCCGCGCTGGTGCGCTTCAAGTCACAGCGCGGGCAGGATGCCTGTCAGGGTCACGGCCGGCCGCGGCGCGATTGCCCGGATCGCCGACCGGCTTCGGCGTCGTCGCGCTCGTCATCTTCATCTTCGGCATCGTCATGTCCGACCGCGCACGCACGGTCGACGAAAGCGGCGCCGAGGGCCTCTCGGCGGCTAACTCGCAGCACAGCTCAGGTCCCGATCCGCGGCGTCTCGAATGCGGCGCTCGAGGCGGCCGACACCGCGACGCTCAGCGAGGAGCCCGAGGGCGGTGTATTCAAGCCCGCCGCGGGCGACCCGCTGGTGATCGACGCGATCGCGCAGCAGTGGCTGTGGCGGTTCGAGTATCCGGGCGGAACGCCCGGCCAGCGCACCTTCTCCTACGGCGAGCTGGTCGTTCCGGTCGACACCGCCGTCGTGCTCGAGATCGACTCCACCGACGTGATCCACTCCTGGTGGGTCCCGGCCCTGACCGGCCAGGTGCAGGCGATCCCCGGCGATATCTCGCAGACCTGGTTCAAGGCCGATGAGGTCGGCACCTACTACGGCCGCGGCACCGTCTTCGACGGGACCTCCTACCCGTCGCTCACCGCCCAGGTACGCGTGGTGGAGGCGGCCGAGTACGAGACCTACGTCGAGGGCCTTACGAGCGACCTCGCCGAGGCCCAGGACGCGGTCGTCCAGGCCGCCGCCGCCGAGTCCGCCTCGGAAGAGGCGACGGAGACGGGAGACGCCATGACGCCACCGCCCACCGCAGTCGAGGCTCGGCCCGAGGTCGTCACCCGCACCGGTACCGCCCAGCAGAAGGTCGGCTGGGTCGAGCGTGCCACCAGCGGTGACCACAAGGGCGTCGCCCGGCTCTACCTCGGCGGTGCCCTGAGCTTCCTCGTCGTCGCGCTCGTGCAGTGGGCGCTGATGCGCGTGCAGCTGATCGTGCCCGACTCGACGCTGATCGTCCCGGAGACCTTCGCCAGGCTCCTGTCGGCCTCGGGCATCACGTTCCTGATGCTGTTCTGCGTGCCGATGGTGCTGGCGATCGCCGGCTTCGTCGTGCCGCTGCAGATCGGTGCTCGCGGGGTCGCGTTCCCCCGCCTCAACCTGCTCTCGGCCTGGCTGTACATCGCCGGCGGCGTCGTGCTCTACGCCGGCTTCGCCTACACGCCAGGCGAGGGCGGCGTGCTGGGCCTGGCGCCGCTCTCGGACACCGTCTTCAACCCCGGCCGCGGCATGGACAACTGGATCATGGGGCTCGGCCTCGCGATCATCGGCTTCGTCCTGTTCGCGGTCAACATGATCGTCACCGTGCGCCGGATGCGCGCGCCGGGCATGGCCTGGCGGCGCCTGCCGCTCTTCAGCTGGGCCGCCACCGTGATCTCCGTACCTGATCGTGGTCGTCGGCCCGGTGATGATCGCCGCGCTCGCGATGCTCACGATCGACCGCCACTTCGACGGCGTCTTCTTCGACGCCGGGCGAGGGCGGCTCGCCGATGCTCTACGAGCACCTCGTCTACATCTTCATGACCGGCATGTACGCCGTCGTCGTGGTGTTCGCGGCCGGCGTGATCTCGGAGATCGTGCCCACGATGGCCCGCAAGCCGATCTTCAGCCACCGGGCCGCCGCCACGTCGATCGTCGCGGTCGGCGTGCTGATCCCGCTCGCGTGGATGCAGAACATGTACTCGGCGTCGATCCCGGAGGGCTTCCAGATCGCCGCGATGTTCGTCGCGCTGTCGCTGGTGGTCCCGCTCGGGACGCTCTTCTATCGTCTGGCTCGCAACGCTGTGGCGCGGGACGGTTCGGATCGGCGCGCCGATCCTGTATGCCGGCGGCCGCGATCTCCGCCCTCGCGATCGGGCTCGCGGGCGAACTGGCATACACCGTGATCCCGGTGGGCTGGCAGCTGGCCAACACCACGGCGTCGCAGGGCGACACGCTGTACGTCCTCGTCGGTGGGGCCGTGTTCGGCGGGTTTGCCGCCCTGCACTACTGGCTGCCGAAGATGACCGGGCGCGTCGTGGGCGACGGCCTGGCCAAGGCGGCCCTGGGGCTGATGCTGCTGGGGCTCAACGTCTACGTGCTGCTGATGTTCTTCGCGGGCCTCGAGGGCCAGCAGGTCGACATCTTCCGCTACCCGGAGAACAGCGGGCTCTCCACGCTCAACCTCTTCGCGTCGATCGCGGCCTTCGTGTTCGTGATCGGCGCCTTCCTCGAGCTCGGCGTCCTCGCCCACGGCTACTCCAAGGGCCGCGCCACCAGCCCCGATCCGTGGGGCGGCACGACCCTCGAGTGGTTCACGCTTTCCCCGCCCCCCGCACACAACTTCGACGCGGTCCCGGACGTGCGCAGCGGCGAGCCGCTGCTGGACATCCGCGACGCCGTCCGCCGCGGCACGGGCGGCGACGACGCCTCCCTATCCTGAGCGGATGAGCGCAGTCGCCCCTAGTGGCGAAGCGGACGAGTCGCTGCGCCGCTTCCGCCGGCTCGTTGGCATCACCATCGCCGCCACCCTCGTGCTGGTCCTGATCGGTGGGATCGTGCGCGTCAGCGATTCCGGCCTGGGCTGCGGCCCGGAGGGCAGCGGAACGCACGGCTGGCCCCTCTGTGAGGGCGGTGTGCTGCCCCAGGCCTCCTCGGAATCGGTCATCGAGTTCTCGCACCGCATCGCCGCCACCGTGGTGGGCGTGCTGATCCTGGCCATGTTCGTGATGGCCTGGCGGAAGCTGCGCGACCGCAAGGGGATCCTCTACGGCTCGGTCGCCGCCGGCGTACTCGTGCTCGCGCAGGCCGGGCTGGGCGGACTGACCGTCGAGGAGGGCCTCCACGAATACCTCGTCGCCGCCCACCTGGGCCTGGCGATGCTGCTGCTGGCGCTCCTGATCGGGGTCAGGCGCGCCGCGAGCCCCCAGGAGGAACAGGTGCAGGCATCGCGCTCGCTTCGCGTCGTGACGGTGATCGCGAGCGTGCTCGTTCTGGGCACGATCGTGGCCGGCGGGCTGGTTGCGGGCACGGAGGGCGAGGGCAAGCCCTCAGAGCCCGTTCTGGGCGCTCACACGGCCTGCGGGGAGCAGTTCCCGGGCTGTGTCGGGAGCTTCATGCCGTTCGGAGAGGACCGGCTGATTGACATCCAGCTCACGCACCGAGCGTTCATGTATCTGGCAACGATCGCCGTGCTCGCCATGACGGCCCTCGCGCTGCGCCAGGGAGTGCGAAACCGAGCGTTCTGGATTGCCTCGCTGGTGCTGGCGGCGCAGATCGGCTTGGGCATCGCCAACGTGATGCTGGGCGAGCACGCCGGCCTGATCGCCTCCCACCTGATGCTCGGCACCGCCCTCTGGTGCGTCGTCATGGTGGCCGCCGCATCCCTCCTCCCCGCCTCGGCGCCGGCCGGGCGGCGCGTCGGCGCCGCGTCCACCACGCCCGCGACGGCATGATTCACGGGTAGTTCATGGAAAGCGCAACGACGACAACCCCCCGCAGCCCGGTCGAGCGGCCGCCCGTTCCGGCTCGCCAGCCGGAGCCCGTCCGTCCCGCCGCGCACCGCGCCACCGCGAGCGAGCTGGTCGCGACCGCGCGCGACTACATCTCGCTCACGAAGCCGCGCATCATCTCGCTGCTGCTGGTGACGACGGTCGCGACGATGTTCGTCGCCGATCCCAGCGGCCCGCCGCTCAGCGTGATCCTGTGGACGATGCTCGGCGGATACCTCGCCGCGGGCGGCGCCGGCGCCATCAACCACTACCTCGACCGGGAGCGCGACGCCCGGATGGCGCGCACCCGTTCGCGGCCGCTCGTGTCCGGCCGGATCGAGCCCTGGCACGGCCTCGTCTTCGGGATCGTGCTCGGAGCGCTCGCCACGGTGCAGCTCGCGATCACCGTGAACGCCCTGTCCGCCGCCCTGGCGCTCGGTGGCCTGCTCGGCTACGTCTTCGTCTACACGCTCTGGCTGAAGCCGCTGACGCCGCAGAACATCGTCATCGGCGGCGCCGCGGGCGCGATGCCGCCCCTGGTGGGCTGGGCCGCCGCCACGGGCGGGCTCACCCTCGATGCCCTCTACCCGTTCGCGATCGTCTTCCTGTGGACGCCGCCGCACTTCTGGGCGCTCTCACTGCTGATCAAGGACGACTACGCGCGCACCGGCGTGCCGATGCTCCCGGTGGTCAAGGGCGACGCCGCCACGCGAAAGCAGATCCTCATCTACAGCATCGTCCTGACCGCGTTCACGGTCCTCCCGTACCTGACGGGGCTGTTCGGCACGGCCTACCTGGTGAGCGCGCTCGTCTTGGGTGGCGGCTTCGTGGCCCTGGCCGTCAGGCTGTCGATGCATCCGTCGAAGCGAGCCGCCCTGCGCCTGTACCTCTCGTCGCTGGCCTACCTGGCACTGCTCTTCTGTGCGATGGCTCTCGACAGGACGCTCTGATAGAACCTCCCCGATGGATCGCAACGTCGCACAGACCAACGTGAGAGCCGGCCTTCGGGTCGCCGCCTTGGCCGTCGCCATGCTCGGCCTCACCTTCTTCGCAGCGATCCTCTACATCGGCTGATGAGCGAGAACGGCAGAGCCCCAGCGCCCACCGAGCTCGTGTACCTGCCCGAGCCCTCCTGGACGCCGCTGTTCGTGGCGACCGGGTTCGCCTGCGTGCTGGTCGGGATCTTCGCCGGCTGGGTCTGGATGGCCGCCGGGGCCGTGCTCGGCCTGGCGGCCCTGCGCAAGTGGATCAAGGACGTCGCCGACGACCTTCGCCGCCTGCCGCGCGAGCAGGACGTCACCACGGCGCCGCTGCCGGCGACGCCGATGCGCAGCGCCCGCGAGAACTAGCGGCGCTACGGTCCGCTCAGGCCGTGGCCTGGTCCGTCTCGGGCCGCTCCATGCTGGACGTCGCGCCGTCCGACATCCACACCCGGACGATGTCGCGGATCGAGAGGATCCCCACCAGCTCGCCGTTCTCGATCACGACGAGGTGGCGAATGTGGCGGTTGGACATCTCGGCTGCGGCGCGCTCCAGGCTCCAGTCGGGCGCGGCCGAGATGACCTTGTCGGACATGTGCGCGCCGACGAGCTCCGTATCGGGGTCCTCGCCGCGTCCCAGGGAGGTCATGAGGTCGCGCTCGGAGACGAGCCCGGGCCCTGGCTGCTCCTCGTCGATCACAACCGCGGCCCCGACGCCCTTCTCGCTCATCCGGCGTGCGGCCTCGCGCAGCGTGTGCCCCGGCCCGACGGTCAGGATCAGGCTCGACATGCCCTCACGAACTTCCACTTGTTTGGTTCCCGTCCGCCCCCGGAATCGCCCGGCGGCATAGATAGTGCAGATCGGCTCAACCTTATTGCATGGGCAGGCGCGGGGTCGCGCTAGCCCGACAGCCCCGACGGATAGGATTCCGCGCGTGATCAGTCGTCGAAAGCTCGGCCGGGCGGCCGGCAAGCCGCTCGCCGTGGGCGTGGCTCTGCTCGGGGCCCTCGCCGTCGCCGGCTGTGACCTGCAGGAGGACGCCGACCTCGAGCGCGGCCGCGACCTCTTCATCGCGAAGTGCGGCACCTGCCACGTGCTCGCGGAGGCTTCGACCACCGCCGACATCGGACCCAACCTCGACGACGCGTTCGCCGCCGCCCGCGAGACGGGCATGGACCAGGACACGATCGAGGGCGTCGTCCAGCACCAGATCGAGAACCCCCGTCCGGCCAATCCTGACCAGCCCGAGATCTACATGCCGGCCGAGCTCGTCACCGGCGAGGACTCCGAGGCCGTCGCCGCGTACATCGCGAGCGTCGCCGGCGTCCCTGGCATCGAGCCACCCGAGGCCCCGGGCGGTCCCGGCGGCCAGGTCTTCGCCAACAACGGCTGCGGCTCGTGCCACACGTTCGAGGCGGCCGGCTCGTCGGGCACCGCCGGCCCCAACCTCGACGAGAACCTCGCGGGCCAGAAGCCCGCGGACGTCGAGGAGTCGATCGTCGACCCCGGCGCCGAGATCGTCGCCGGCTTCGAGGACATCATGCCCCCGTCCTACGGCACGGACATCCCGCCCGACGACCTCGCGCTCCTGGTCGAGTTCCTCACCACCTGCGCGGGCGACCCGACCGCCCAGGGCTGCTCCTAGCGCGGTTTCTGCCTGCGTAGCCCGGTCGGCTGAGGTACCGTCCGGGCATGGTCCTTCGCGGCTTGGCGATTCTGGGAACGCTCGTCGTGGCTGCCGTCATCGCGTACGCGGTCAGCGGAGAACCCGACGACGGACCGAGCGGTGGTGCGGCGGCCACGGGACTGGCCTCAGCCGACGAGTGCCCGATCCCGCGGACGCACGCCTGCCAGATGCACCGCAGGGCATTCAGGTTCAACGCCATGCGGCGCGAAGGTCTCTCAAAGATCGC
Organism: uncultured Solirubrobacterales bacterium; assembly: GCA_963776045.1. Classification (GTDB taxonomy): domain Bacteria; phylum Actinomycetota; class Thermoleophilia; order Solirubrobacterales; family 70-9; genus JBDTSW01. Next base: position 410,252 of record CAVZLE010000003.1, read on the forward strand.
GCGCAGCATCGAGGCGCACGGCGACAGCCCCCGAGATGAGGCTCAGCTTCGAGACATTCAGGCCGAGCTGGCGCGTCTCCGCGACGAAGCCAGAGCACTGGCCTCCTAGGCACCGGCGCCCCGCGCCAGCAACTCCCGGACCGCCTCGGCGACCCGCATCGGCTCGTGCCTGAGTTGCTCGTTGGTGAAGCGCACCACCCGGTATCCGCGCATGGTGAGCCAGAGGTCGCGCTCGCGGTCCTCTGAGTAGGCCACCCTGCCGCCGTGGGCGCTCCAGGAGTCGGTCTCGACGACAAGTCGCTTCACACGCCAGAGGAAATCGACGGTGTAGATCCCGAGCTTCTGGTTCACCTCGGGCAGCGGAATCCGATGCCGTCTGCAGATCCCCAGGAAGTCGGCCTCCTGCTCGGAGCGAGTGCCATCGGTCCCCAGCTCGAGAGGCAGCCGCAGGTAGTCGGCCTGGCGGAGGGCGCGACGGTATTCGTGGGCTGGGACGGCGCGGCGGAGATCGCTAAGCGTGCGTTCTGGCCGTGTGACCGGGATACGGGCCCGGTGCGTGGTCTGGCTGGGTAGGAGAGTGGCCCGGTGGATGACGAGGCCCTTGCGCCGTGCCCTGCCACCGGGCGTCGGGACGGTGACGTGGATCGGGCCCGTCTTGGGGTCGAGCATCCGCCACAGGTAGGCGGCGCTGAGGTGGCTGAGCACCGTGCCCGGGCCGCCGGCGAGCACCGCCGCCATCCAATAGCCCTCTGGCGCCAGATCCGTATGGCCGACGGCGTAGACGCCGCGATGGAGGCGGTGCAGGCGTCCCGCACGCACCCGGTTCGTGATCGACGCGGGCGAGAGCCCGACGGCGAGCAGCTGCTCAGTGGTGATCACCCCGTGCTGCCTTCCCGCCACCCGGGCGATGAGGGCATCCCACTTCGCATTGACGAGTTCCTTCGCATCTGACTGAAGGAAGTCGTCAACGCCCCGAACTCGCCCCCCGAGCGCGCACGCTCCCGCCTCCACTCCCCCTACCCAGCGACGTAAACGCCGGGGCGCGTGGGCGCCCCCTCGGCAGGCCCTACGCGCGCACGAGCGCCGCTACCGCCAGCACCAGCTCCGCCACCAACACGATCGCGCCCGCCAGGGGGTCGATCACGAGCGAGGCCGCGATCACCACGGCGGCGCCGATCATGATGATCACGAGCAGGCGGAACGCCTCGGCCTCGGAGCGAGGGATCAGCTTGCCCATGCGGGCCGCTAGAGGATGTAGACGGTCGTGAACACGATGATCCACATCACGTCCACGAAGTGCCAGTAGATCCCGGGCACCTCAACGCCCAGGTGATCCTCGGCCTTGGGCCCGAAGTGGCCCTTCCAGGCGCGGATGTTCGCGAAGGCCAGCAGCGTCAGCCCCACGAAGACGTGGGCGCCGTGGAGGCCGGTGAGGCCGTAGAAGATCGAGCCGAAGGCGGTGTCGCGCGCGGAGAAGCCGAGGTGGATGTACTCGTTCATCTGGATGAACAGGAACGTCGCGCCCAGCAGGAACGTGATCGCCAGGCCCATCTGCATCGCGCGGCGGTTGTTGCGGCGCGCGCCCTCGAGCGCCCAGTGCATCGTGAACGAGGACGAGACGAGGATCGCCGTGTTCACGCCGGCGACAGCCTTCGGCAGCTCGAAGCCCTCGGGCGGCCAGGGGCCGTCGTTCGCGACGACGCGCAGGAAGAAGTAGGAGGCGAAGAACGCCCCGAACAGCATCGCCTCGGAGACGATGAAGATGAGGATGCCGAGCGTCTGGCGGTCGATCGAGGAGCTCTTGTGCGCCTCGGGCGGGCCGTGGTGGGCGTGATCGGCGGTGGCGGTCGCGCTCTCCATCAGTCCTTGTCCTCCCCGGAATCCGGCATCGGCATGGCCTCCTGGGGGCCTCCCTCGGCCTCGCCGGTCTCCTCGGGCACGTGCTCCGCGGTTTCCGCATCGGCCGCGGCCAAGTCGGTGGGCGCCTGAGCCGGGTCGGCCTCCGGGTCGGAGTCGGCCTTCGGAGCGGGCTCACCGGCCGTCCTCGGCGCGACCGCGTCACTGGCCTCGACGTGCTCGATCGGCACGTCGGTGATGCCCTTCACCTCGTCGATCAGGCCTTCCTCCAGCCACTTGGACTGCTCGCCCTTCAGCGTGGAGATCAGCACCTCGTCGATCCGGTAGTGCTCGATGGCGTTCTGGATGGCGCCGAACGGCTCGGGGCTCATCGGCTGGCCCGTCGCGTCGACCTCGTCGCGGTAGAGCTCGGCCAGCAGGCGCGCGAGGCGATCGCACACCTCCTCGCGAGGCAGGTCGCCGGAGCTCGGGCTGATGATCGTGTAGCGGTGCGGCGAGTCCGCCGCCTTCGCCTTCAGCTTCTCGACCAGCTCGGGGCTGGCAACCGTCTTGGTGGCGACCACGAGCGTGTGGGTGACGTCCCAGCGCACGGCGTCGTCCTCGATCCGCACGGGGATGTGCGTGACGGGCACCTCGAAGTGGTCCTTGGCCCACTCCAGCAGGTCACGGCGCCTGAACCCGAAGCGCGTCTCGGCCAGCGCCGAGATCAGTACCTCCGAGGGCCGGAAGGCCCGAACGGCGTCGTCGAGGGCGAGCGGCGGATCGGGATCCATCACGGCCCCGACGGCCTCGATGCCGAATTCCGACAGCACGGCCTCGGTGACCTCCACCCGGCTCTGGGCGGCCTCGCGGAGCTCGTCGCGGTCCACGATCTGCCCGGCGACGGGCTGGTTCTGCGGCGCGACCAGGGCCACTCCCTCGGCGCCGGCGTCGACGCGCTTGCGGATGGCGTTCAGCAGCCCGCGGCCGCCGGCCACCTCGTTCAGGAACGCGAGGATCGTCCCCTGCGTGGCCATCGCGCCATCGCCGTTGGCTCCACCGGAGCCGAGGCCTCAGCCTGATCAACGGTCACGAAGTGTCATCCCGTTTCGGCGGGTGTCCCCCGCCCCCGCTCGCCCCGGCGACGGCCGGCGTGGGCGGCTTCACCTCGGCGTCCTCGCTGTGCATGATCGCGTGGCGCGCGCCGGGCACACCGAACTCGTACGGGCCGCCGACCACGCGCGGGATCTCGTCGAAGTTGAAGATCGGAGGCGGCGAGGAGACCTGCCACTCGATGGTCTTCGCCCGCCACGGGTTGGCGGTTGCCCGCGGGCCGTAGCGCCAGGAGACGACCATGTTGTAGACGAACACCAGCTGCGCGGCGCCAAGCAGGAACGCGCACAGGGAGATGAAGAGGTTCCAGTTGCCGAACTGCTCCGAGTAGTCGGCCACGCGGCGAGGCATGCCCTCCATGCCGATCCAGTGCATGGGGATGAACGTGCCCAGCATGCCCACGAGCGTCAGATAGAAGTGGACGCGCCCGAGCTTCTCGTCATACATCCGCCCGGTCATCTTCGGGAACCAGTGATAGATCCCGGCGAAGATCGTGAACACCGAGCCGCCGAAGAGCACGAAGTGGATGTGGGCGACGATGAAGTACGTGTCGGAGACGTGGATATCGATCGGGACCATGCCCAGCATGACCCCGGATATGCCGCCGATGACGAAGGTGACGATGAAGCCCAGACTGAACAACATCGCGGTTGAGTACAGGTGTAAGACCGAGTTGAACAGCGTCGCCAGCCAGGAGAAGATCTTGATCCCCGTCGGCACCGCGATCAGCAGCGTCGTGATCATCATCGGCACGCGCAGCCAGCTGAACATGCCCGAGACGAACATGTGGTGCGCCCAGACGGTGTAGGAGAGCACCACGATCCCGATCAGCGCCAGCGCCATCAGCCGGTATCCGAAGATGGGTTTACGGGCGTGCGTGGAGATGACCTCGGAGACGATCCCGAAGCCGGGCAGCATCATGATGTAGACGGCTGGGTGCGAGTAGAACCAGAAGATGTGCTGGTAGGAGAGGACGTCGCCTCCGAACGCCGCCTGGAAGAAGTTGGTGTGCAGCGCCCGGTCGAACAGGACCATGAACTGGACGCCGGCGATGAAGGGCGTGGCCGCGACCACCAGCAGCGAGGTCGACAGGTTCGCCCACACCAGCAGCGGCATGCGCCAGAAGTTCATCCCCGGCGCGCGCATGGTGATGATCGTGACCAGGAAGTTCAGCGCGGTCGCCACCGATGAGGCGCCGGCGAACTGCACTCCGAGGTTGAAGAACGACTGGCCTAACGGCGCCCCGGTGGAGAGCGGCGCGTAGCCCGTCCAGCCGGCGTCGAAGGCGCCGCCAGGCACCAGGTAGGAGGCCAGGAACAGCAGGCCGGCCATCGGCAGCATCCAGAACGACAGCGCGTTCAGGCGCGGGAACGCCATGTCCGGCGCCCCGATCATTAGCGGCAGGACGTAGTTCGCGATGCCGGCGAAGACCGGGATCACGAAGACGAAGATCATCAGCGCGGCGTGCGTGGAGAAGAGGCCGTTGAAGACGCTCGGATCCACCACCTGCGTGCCGGGCTGCGCGAGCTCGGCCCGCATGACCATCGCGATCAGGCCACCCGCAAAGAAGAAGAAGAACGTGGTGACGATGTACTGGATGCCGATCACCTTGTGATCGGTGTTGAACTTGAAGTAGTCGCGCCAGGACTTCGCGCCGTGCTGGGAGTGGTCGTCGGGGATCGTGGGCTTGCCCGCCGCCCAGCGGAACCAGTAGTCGAAGCCGCCGATGCCGACCAGGAACCCGAGCGGCGCGGTGATCGCGGGGACGATCAGGTGGGGGTAGCCGGTGGGCTCGGTCTGGAAGATCGGCAGGCCCGAGATCTCCCGCAGGAAGACCACCAGGAGGAAGCCGAAGGCTCCGCCCAGGAACATCCCGAAGAACGCCCTGATCATGCCCGGTTGTTTGAGTGCCGTCGGCAAGTCGTTACCTCTCGCGCAGCCTACTCAGCTGCCTCGGCGGCGCTGCCGCCCTCTTCCGCAGGTGCGGCGTCGGCCTTTTCCTCGTCGATCCAGGCGTCGAACTCCTCCTGGGACTCGACCACCGCGATCGCGCGCATCGTCGCGTGCCCGGCGCCGCAGTACTCGGTGCAGACCACCTGGTAGGTGCCCTCAACGTTCGGCGTGACCTGGACGGTGTCGTCGACCTCGTCGCCTCCCGGGCCCGCCGGCACCAGGTCGCGCTTGATGCGCCACTCCGGAACCCAGAAGGAATGCAGGACGTCGAGCGCCGTGAGCTTGAGGTCGAGCTGCTTGTCGACGGGGACGTGAAGCTGCTTCGAGGTGACGCCCTCCTCCGGGTACTCGAAGGTCCAGGCGAACTGCTGTGCGGTGATGTTGATCGGGACGCGCTCGGCCGCGGGCGCGACCTCCTCGATGTCGTCGAGGATCGCCCAGGAGTAGCCGGCGCCGAAAAGCACGATGACCGTCGGGATCACGGTCCAGGCGATCTCGAGGCGGGTGTTGCCGTGGATGGGCTCACCGTCGGACTCGTCGCCCGGCTTGGCGCGGTACTTCCAGACCGCGTAGGCGAACATCACCATCACGATCGAGAACACGAAGCACGAGAGGACGATCATCACGTCCAGCAGCGTGTCGATCGGGCCCGCCTCCTCGGACGCGGCAAAGCCGTTCCAGTCCGGGATCAGCATGATCACCGAGCTCACGATCGTGAGCACGACCATGGCCGCGGCGAGCTTGAGGTACGTGGTGCGGGTCACCGAGCCGGGATTCTATATTCCGCCGCCCCCGGCCCCCGCCAGCCTCTAATGCCTTCAGGCACTAGCGCTCCGGCGGGAGCTCGGCGAGCTCGTCCAGATCGCCCACCGGACGCCGCGATCACGCCCCTGGCGACGCCCTCCCAGCTCCACAGCCGCCCGACGGTCTCGCGGAGCGCCAGCCGGGCCGGCTCGCGCTCGTCCGGGCCGAGGGCGAACCAGGCGTTCAGCCGGTCGGCGATCCCCTCGATCGCGCCGTCGCCCAGCGGGAACGACACCAGCGGCGCCAGCGACGGCGGCAGGGACGAGGCCAGCTCGCGGCTGACCTCGGCGATCCCCGAGTGCGCGGCCCCGACCGGCAGCACGCCGGCGGCGGCCGCCTCGGCGGCGACCATGCCGAAGGCCTCCGGGAAGGTGCTGGGGAAGACGAGCGCGTCGGCGGCCGGGACGACGCTCGCCACCTCGCCGTGCTCCAGGCGACCGGCGAACCGGACGCTGCCGGGCGCGGCCACGGCCGCCTTGTAGTACTCGCGGGAAGCACGCTCGGGGTCGCCCAGGAAGTCGCCGAGCATCTCCAGGCGCCCCTCCTCCCCACCCTCGAGCCCACGGCCGCGGGCGGCGATCTCCTGTCCGGTCGCGGCGTTCCCCGTCGCGAGGCCCATCCACAGCCGCTGCAGCGGCTCGCGGTACTCGCCGAAGCCGACCACCAGGAGCTTGGCGTCCGGCTGGCGCGCAGCCACCAGCGGCCACGCGGCCAGCAGCAGGTCCACCCCCTTGGAGACGATGAGCTTGCCGACGAAGAGCGCCCTGGGCCCGTCGCCCTCCGCGAACCACTCCAGCGCGTCGGCGGCGGTCCGCGGGTCGCGCCCCCAGCTCCCGGGAGCGGCGCCCGACGAGTCGCGCTTGAGGTCCATGATCAGCTCCTGTACGCCCGCCCGAGCGTCCTCGGCGCTCTCCGCGGGCGCGAACAGGTCGATGTCCACGCCGGGCGGTCCCATGCGGGTCTTCGCGGGCAGGTCCTCCATGTCGAGTGCCGCCCACAGGCTCTCGCCGGTGTGGCGAGAGCCGACCAGCACGCCCGAGGCCGCCTCCATGCCCTCGCGGGCGAACGGCAGGAACCGCTCGGGCTCGGGCTTCACCGTGTACTCGAGCGCCGAGCCATGGACCTTGGCGGCGAAGCCCGGGCCGCCCGCGGCCGCGGAGAGTCCGGCACGGGCGAGGATCACCGGGCCCATCACGAGGTGGTTTGCGAGCGCGGCGTCGGGTGGCCCGGCGGTGTCGACCACGTGGCGAACCGCCGCCACGTTCGCCTCGATGTAGCGGTCGAGCTCCTCGTCGCTCATCTGCGCGAAGGTCTTCACCTCGAAGCCCGCGTAGGAGTCGGCGACGTAGACGGGGAGCAGGCCGCCGATGTCCGGGTTGTGGACGGTCACCGCCCCGGGCCGGCCGGCGCCACCGACCGAATCCACCCACTCCAGCTCGTCGGCCGAGCGGTCCTGGCACAGCAGGTGTACCTCGTGTCCGATGCCCGCCAGCGCCTGAACCAGGGAGGCGTTGTAGACGTTCGAGCCGGTGCCGCGAAGCAGGTAGCCGTGGAAGATCAAGACGCGCATCCGCCGATGAATCTATGGCAGGCGGTTTGACCGGGGCGATCGCGGATAAAGTTCCGCTCGTGAGCAACGACGCTCAGACCTACCGCCTCCGCGCGCCGGCCTCAGGCCGCGAGGCCCTGGCCGCCGTCTCCGACGGCCGCGTCTACGTGGATCGCGAGACCGGTGAGGAGATGGAGCCGGTCACTCGCACCCTGCCGCTGGCCCCGTCCGACTCGGCGCTCCTGCGCACCCCCGAGAACCTGCGCGCCTGCGGGCGCTGCGACCAGCTCGTGGGCCTCGACCTCAGCGACTGCCCGTACTGCGGCATGCGCCTCGGCGCAGCGGAATGACCTTCACCACGGTGGATCGGAAGGCGGCCCCGGGTCGCCGGCACTGGCTCGCCATCGGCGTGGTGGCCGGAGCGCTCGCGCTCGCGGGCTGCGGCGACGACAACGAGGACACCACGACGACCGGCACGAGCTCGACCACCGAGAACACGCCGACGGGCGAGACCACCACGGACACCAGCACCACAGGCGAGACCTCGACGACCTCGACGTCGTCGTCCGGCGGCACGGGCTCCGGCGGCAGCGGCTACGACCCCGAAGAGGACACCGAGGAGAACGACATCGAGCCGCCCGAGGGCAGCGAGGCCGAGGAGATCGAGGACCGCTGCGAGAAGAACCCGGGCGCCTGCGCCTAGGCGCTCACGCTCCGGCCGGCCCTAGGCCTTCTTGAAGTAGGCCCAGTAGAGGACGCGAGCGTCCGAGTACGTGCAGCCGTAGGTCTTGACCGACCCGGGGTTCAGATGCGGATGGCTGCGCTGCGTGAGGTTCTTCTCGCCCTCGCAGCGGCCCTGGTCGCGGCTGGCGCGCCAGAGGTCGTCGTTGCGAAGGTCGTGCGCGAACGACGGGACCCACGTCTGCGTGGTGAGCCCCGCGTGCCAGCCCTTCTTGACCTCGATCGGGTTGTTCAGCGTGTAGTACTGGCGCCGGCCGAGGAACGGGTTGAGCCGGACCGCCGGGCTCTGGGCGCGCAGGCGATACTTGCGCCCATTGGCCTTGGAGAGCATGGCCAGGCGGGCCGAGGGCGCACCGTTGAAAGCGCGGTTGCCCAGCACCTTCTCGAAGAACTTCCGCTCGCTGTCGCTGGGCTTGGCGAGGTCCACCGACCAGCCGACGATGTGCCCGTCGTCGGGGACCTTCATGATCCCGTCCTTGCCGTTGGCGGAGAGCTGGATCGCGGTTACCTCGCCCAGTACCTGACAGCCCCGGCGCGCGGGAAAGTCGTTACCGCTGGGGGTCGGGCAACTGGCCTTCGGCGTGTTGCCCGTCTTGCCGATCTCCTTCGCCTTCACGGCGTCGGCCTCACCGCTGGATGAGAGCGCGATTCCGCCTGCAACCAGGCACGCCAAAGCAGCGGCCGCCATCAGGCGGCTTCGCGTCGACCCTGCCGGTGTCGTCGTCGCAGCCATGGGCTACGCGCATAGCTTAGATGAGTCCACGGAGAGTGCAATGAAGAAAAGATTGAGTCGCAAGTAGATTCATCCGATGGCCGCGATCGAAGTCCAGGCGCTCGAACGAAGTTTCGGGGACGAGATACGGGCCGTCGACGGCGTGAACCTGGAGGTCGCGGAGGGCGAGATCTACGCCTTCCTGGGCCCGAATGGGGCCGGGAAGACGACCACGGTCCGCATGCTCACCACCCTTCTGCGCCCCACGGGCGGAGTCGCCCGCGTGGCGGGATTCGACGTCGTGAGCGACGCGGCGGAGGTGCGGCGCAAGATCGGCGTCGCGCTCCAGGAGGCCGCGCTCGACCCGCTGATGACCGGACGTGAGCTGATCCGCCTGCAGGCGACGCTCCACGGCCTGCCCCGCAAGGACGGAGAGGAGCGCGCGGAGGCGCTGCTGGACCGCGTGGGGCTCGAGCGCGCCGCCGACCGGCGCGTCGGCACCTACTCGGGCGGGATGCGCCGCCGCCTCGACCTCGCCTCGGCGCTCGTCCACGAGCCCGAGGTGCTCTTCCTCGACGAGCCCACGACCGGCCTCGACCCGGTCAGCCGCAAGGCGATCTGGGAGGAGGTCGCGAAGCTGAACGCCGAGGGAACGACCGTGTTCCTCACGACGCAGTACCTCGAGGAGGCCGATCAGCTCGCCGACCGCGTGGGCATCATCGACTCCGGGCACATCGTCGCCGAGGGCACCCCGGGGTCGCTGAAGGCGGAGATCGGCAGCGCGCACCTCGAGGTCGGACTTGCCGACGGCAGCGCCGACGAGGCCGAGCGAGTCGTGGCCGGCTTCGGGAAGGTCATGCCGCGTAAGGACGGGCGAGTGCTGGTGGAGCTCGAAGGGCGGCGCCTCCGACGTGCGCGAAGGTGGTCGCGGCGCTCGACGAGGCCGGCGTGGTCGTCGAGGGCCTCGACCTGGTGCAGCCCACGCTCGACGACGTGTTCGTGGAGAAGACCGGATACCACCTCGAAGGCGACGACGATGGCGAAGCCGGAGGACGAGAGCGTGCCGCCCGTGGCCGAGCAGTACCCGCCGGCGAACCCGTGATCGAGCAGCCTGCTGCTGAACCTCCGTGTGGTCGGCGCCCTCGGGAAGCGGTCCGTGAAGCAGACCTTCCGCCGGCCGCAGCTGATGGCGCCGATCATCATCTTCCCGACCCTGCTCCTCGCGATCCAGACCGGCGGCGCGGCGGGTGCGGTCGACCTGCCCGGCTTTCCCGCAGGTGAACGGGTTCCTCGACTTCATGCTCGCCGGGGCGATGATCCAGTCGACGCTCCTGGCCGCCAACAGCGGCGGGATCGCCTTGGCGGTGGACATCGAGATGGGCTTCACCGACCGGCTGCTGGCGGCGCCGATCTCGCGCTTCGCGATGGTGCTCGGGCGCTTGGCGGGGACCGCCGCGCTGGGCGCCGCCGCGGCGATCTGGTTCATCGCGATCGGCCTGATCTTCGGCGCCTCGATCTCCCAGGGCGTGCTGGGCGCGATCGGGATCGTGATCCTCGTCAGCCTCACGGCGGTGGCGTTCGGAGGCGTCGGCGCCGCGATCGCGCTGCGGACCGGCAGCGCCTCCGTCGTGCAGGGCCTGTTCCCGCTGGTTTTCGTGATCCTGTTCCTGAGCTCGGCGTTCTTCCCGGCCAACCTCATGCTCGAGCCCGCCGCGAGCGTGGCCGACTACAACCCGCTGTCGTTCATCGTCGAGGGGATCCGCGAGCTCGTGATCTCCACGCTCACCGCCGAGGCGTTCTGGAAGGCGGCGGGCGCGATCATCTTCGTCGGCGTCCTCAGCCTGGGGTTGTCCAACCTGGCGCTCCGCCGGCGCCTGAGGACCGGCTGATGGAGGCGTCGGGCGCACATGTGGAGCGGCGCTTCGACTTCGCCGCGTCGCGGGAGATGCTTGCGGCGCTCATCCGCCGTGCCCGCAACGAGCTCCTGCGAGTCCCGGGGGCGGCGATCCCCGGCGTGCTCGCACCGACGATCTTCTTCCTGGGCCTCACCGCCGTGTTCGGCAGCCTCACCCTGCTGCCGGGCTTCGACACCGACAAGTACCAGAGCTTCATCATCCCGGTGAGCCTCATGCAGGGGGCCGGGTTCACCGGCGCCGCCACCGGGGTGAACATGGCCCGCGACATCGAGCAGGGCTGGTTCGACCGGCTGATCGCCTCCCCCGCCCCGCGCTCGGTGCTGCTCGCCGGCTTCGTGCTCTCGGCCGCCGTGCGTGCCCTGATTCCGGCGACTGTCCTGCTCAGCGTGGGATTCGCGCTGGGGGTCGAACTGGCCCGGACTGCCGGGGCTGCTGCTCGCCGTGTTCCTCGTGATGGCGATGGGCACCGCCGCGGCCTGCTGGGGCACGATGCTCGCGCTCAAGTTCCGCAGCCAGTCGGCCGCCCCGCTGATGCAGTCGGGGATGTTCATCCTCGTGCTCTTCACGACGGCGTACGCGCCGGCCGAGCTCCTGCAGCCATGGCTCGCGGACATCGCGGCGATCAACCCGGTGACCGACGTCATCGAGGCCGCACGCCAGGGCTTCGTGACCGGCTCGATCACCTGGGGCGAGACGTGGCCCGGCCTGGTCGCGATGGTGGTGCTGATCGGCATCTTCGGCGCGCTCGCCCTGCGCGGGATGCGCCGCTTCTCGTACTAGGCGAGACCCGGTGGATTCCTCCCGCTATGCGGGCAGAATCCGCCGCGGGCCGGCGAGCAAGCCGCCCACCACGCCCTCGACGTGCCCAGATTGCCCGACGACCTCGTCGTCCGTGAACCGGGCGTGACCCCAGCCCCCTAACTCCAGAAGCTGGTCGCGGCGCCGGTCGCGGCGAAACTGCCCCCGCTGCCGGTGGTACTTCCAGCTGTCGACCTCGACGACCACCCGCTCCGCCTGCCAGAGGAAATCGACCTCGGTGTGAACACCGCCAAGCAGGATGTGAGCGTTGAGCCTCGGCTCCGGGAGGCCGGCTGAACGACAGATTGCGAGCATCGCCTCCTCGAGTTCGCTCTTGCTGAGCGTGGTGCCGGGACTGGCTGCCTCCACCACTCGTGCCAGTCGCGGCGCACCTGAATGGCCTTGCATCCGCGCCAGCAGCGAATGAATCTTCCGGTGGTCGTAGATCTCCAGAATCTCAGCGCGCTCCAGGGCCCTCTCAACACCTCGATCATCAATGAGGGAGCAGAGGTCGAGGAGGGTCCGAGCGACGCTGGTGCACGGCACCGCATCCACCACCGTCATGTCCTCATCGATCAACGTGCTGCACCGATGGATGCGGAGGCCGGGTCGCCTGATGCGCCGACCACCGGGAACCGTCACATCGATCCTTGCCGCCTCGGAGGGCCGCAGACCGATATGCGCGCCGGCCGCGGCCCAGGACAGCAGGGCCCCCTCACCGCACGCCAGAACGGCGGCAAGCCGGTGGCCCTCGACCTTCAGAGCGGGATTGCCCACGGCGTAGACGCCCTGATGGAGCCGATGAAGCCGGCCGGCCTGCAACAGCCGCCCGATCGCCGACGTGCTGTAGCCCAGCGCAATGAGCTGCGCGAACGTGACGACCCAGTGCTGAGCCTCCGCCAGCACCGTCATCGCCCGCCCCCGACGACGGTGGGAGGATTCTTCCCGCATAGCGGGCAAGATGCTCCAAGCGTCTGGCATGAATCGAGGGTGGCGCGGCGGATGTGCCTCGTTGTGCGCGGGATGTGTCGGTAGCGTGCCCGGGGTGCCGCAGCGGATTGATACGCAGATCGACGGGCTCGTTCTCCTCGAGGTTCAGGCCCATGGGGACGAGCGGGGGTTCCTCCTCGAGAGCTTTCGCGAGGACTCCTGGCGGGAGGCGGGCGTGGACGTGGAGTTCGTGCAGGAGAACCACTCGCGCTCGAGCGAGGGGATCCTCCGGGGCATCCACTTTCAGACCCGGCCGGGCCAGGCGAAGCTGGTGCGCTGCGTGCGTGGGGCGATCTGGGACGTCGCCGTCGACCTGCGCAGGGACTCCCCCACCTACAGGCGGTGGGAGGGTTACGAGCTGAGCGACACCAACAACCGTCAGCTGTTCGTCCCCGCCGGCTTCGGCCACGGCTTCTGTGTGCTGTCGGAGCTGGCCGACGTCGCCTACAAGCTCTCGAGCTACTACGACCCGGAGACGGAGGCCGGGATCGCCTGGGACGACCCGGACATCGCGATCGACTGGCCCCTCACTGATCCTCAGGTGTCCGAACGTGACCGGAGCGCCCCCAAGCTCGCGGACATCGCGGACGAACTCCCGTTCTAGGCAGCGGGAGCGCTACTTGTAGCGGTAGGTGATGCGGCCGCGGTCGAGGTCGTACGGCGAGAGCTCGATCTTCACCCGGTCGCCCGGGAGGATGCGGATGTAGTGGCGGCGCATCTTGCCGGAGATGTGCCCGAGGACCTGGTGGTCGTTGTCGAGCGTGACCTTGAACATCGTGTTGGGCAGGGCCTCGGTGACCTCGCCCTCCATCTCGATCTTCTCTTCCTTATTGGCCATACGCGCCGAAGAGCGTAGCGCCTGCCCCCGTCAGGACCCGCAATTCACGCTCAGAACGGGTCACAGCTGTCGAAGGTGTCGTCCTCGCTGGCGATGTAGTCACAGTCGTCCTCGCCGTCGCCTCCGAAGAGGTCGTCCGCGCCGAAGAAGCCGAGCAGTGTGTCGTCGCCATCCCGGCCGAACAACCGGTCATCGCCCGTGAGCCCACGCAGTTCGTTCGGCCCGTCGGTGCCGCGAAGCACGTCGTCGTGAGCCGTGCCGTAAACGATCTCGAAGTTCGAGTGCTCCTGTTCGAGGGCGCCGGTCGTCGTTCCGGCGGCCAGATCCACCACCACCGCCCCGGGGACCCCTCCGCCGTAGACGAGAGCGTCCACATCCGGCCCCGCGGCAACGCTGTCGCTGCCGCGGACCGCGTAGACGGTGTCGAAACCCGCACCGGCGACGATCTCGTCGTTTCCCCCGGACACGGCTTCATCGCTCGGGGATTCGATCGTGTCGTCGCCGCCCTTGGCGCGGATCAGGTCGCGTCCCGCACCGCCACCGAGCCCGTCGAGCCCGCCCGTCCCGATCAGAACGTCGCGGCCGGGCCCTCCGCCCCCGCTGCCCCCGACGATGCGGTCGTTTCCGTCACCGCCCCCGCCGGTACCCCCGTCCTCGCCGAGGTCGATCAGATCGTTGCCCCCGTTGCCGATCACAAGGTCGTTGCCGGGCCCCCCGAAGAAGTTGTTCGCCTCGTCGTCGCCGGTGAGATCGTCGTGGTCGTCACCTCCGGTCACCTCCTCGATTCGGGCAATGTCGTCGTTGCCCTGGCCCGTGAGGGTCCCTGCCTCGAGGTCGACGGTAACGGCGTCGATGACGCGTGCGAGGTCGAGATGGTCCTGGCCCCCGCCGCCGTCCACCTCGTCGTCGCCGTTTTCCCAGAAGCCCGGGCTGAGCTCGGGATCGGCGTCCGGATGAAGCGAGTCGGCGCCGCCGCCTCCCAGGAGCTCGTCGTCCTCGTTCGAGCTGAACCCGCCCCACAGCGCGTCGGCGCCGGGGCCTCCGCTCAACTCATCCGCGCCCAGCCACCCACGCAGGAAATCGTTGCCGCCCCGGCCGTCGATGATGTCGGCGTTCCCGCCTCCCTGGATCCGGTTGGCGCCCCCGTCGCCGCGCAGGTCGTCGGCGAAATCGGCGCTGCCGTTGATGTCCTCGATCCCAGTCAGCTGGTCGGTTCCGGCCGCCCCGATGGCCGTGCCGGCGGCGAGGTCGACGATCACACTGCCCGTGGCGAGCGCGTAGTCCGTCACGTCCTCGCCGGGCCCACCGCGGAGGACGTCATCATCGCCATCGCCCGAGAGCCCGTCGGGCCCGCCATCGCCGGAGATCCGGTCCTCGCCCGCTCCCCCGTCGAGATTCTCGCCCCAGATCGCGAACGGGTCGTCGCCGTTTGGCCCGCTTGGCCCGCCGCAGATGCGATCGTTGCCGCCCATGCCGTCGATGGTGTCGTTGCCCGCGCGCCCGACGATCACGTCGTCGCCGGCCGTGCCGTCGAGGTCGGGATCGGCGCCCGGCGTACCCACGATCGTCGCCTCGCGGCCGAAGCACTCGGGGACCGCCTCAGCGCTGGTCGGCACCAGCAGCGCGAGCGCTGCGAGCGCCAACGTCAGGCTCTTCGGATGTGCGGTCAATCCCCGGTCCGCCCTTCGAACAGGCCGACCGGAGCCAGGTTACGCCTACTTCCCGCTGAAAGTGGCCTTTCCGGGTCCCTCCTCGAGGAACGTCTTCACGGCGCCCTTCAGGTCCTCGGTGGCGAACAGCTCAGCGAACTGGCCGGGCGTGACCTCGTCGGCGCGGTCCACGCCGCCCTCGCAGTAGCCGCGGACGATCCGCTTGGTGGCCGCGTGCGCCTTGGTCGGCCCCGCCGCGAGGCGGTGGGCGAAGCGCATGCCCTTCTCGTGCACCTCGCCGTCGTCGACCACGCGGTTGACAACGCCCCAGCGCTCGAGTGCCTCGGCGTCGTAGAGGCCGCCAGACATCACGAACTCGCGCGCCCGCCCGGGGCCCGCCCGCTCGGCCATCCGCTGCGTGCCGCCGGCGCCGGGGGTCAGCCCCACGACCGCCTCGACTAGGCCGAACTTAGACGAGCGCTCGGCCCAGATGATGTCGCAGCCAAGCGCGATCTCCAGTCCCGCGGTGAGGCACAATCCGTGCACCAGCGCGAGCGAGGGGATCTCCAGCGCCTCCAGGCGCCTGACGCCGTCGATCAGCGGCTGAGCGAAGCCGCTCGCCGCGTCCGGGCCGGCGTCGAGGACGGCCTGGAACCCGGCGACATCGACGCCGCCGGTGAAGATCTCGCCGGTCGAGCGCCACACGAGCGCCCGGGCGTCCGAGCCCTCGACCTCGCCGACGCAGTCCAGGAGCTCGTGCCACGAGCTGTCGGCGAAGAGGTTGAGCGGCGGGTTCTCCAGCGTGATCACGGCGACGTCACCGTCGCGGCTGAGGGTGATGGTCGCGTCGCTCATTCGGCTCCTCTTAGCTGGTCCGCCACGGCCGCGATCTGGTCCGGCTCGGCTCCGCGCGGGATCCACGGGAGCTTCAGCGGGTCGTCGGTGTAGCGGGGGATGACGTGTACGTGGAAGTGGAAGACCGTCTGCCACGCCGCGGGCCGGCACGCGTTCAGGATGTTGAACCCGTCCGGCTTGAGCGTGTCCTCCATGCGCCTGGCCAACCTGCGCGCCGCCACCATGGTCGCCTCGAGGTCCTCGTCGGCGATCTCCATCAGGTCGGTGGAGTGGAGCCGGGGCACTACGAGGGCGTGGCCGCGGGTGGCCGGGTTGATGTCCATGAACGCGACGGTGCGCTCGTCGGAGTCCACGATCTGGCCGGGAACCTCGCCGGCGACGATCCCGCAGAAGAGGCAGTCGTCCATCGGCGGCGGAGCCTATCCGTCTCGTTCGAGCGCGGCGCGGGCAATCGTGACGGCATCGTCAGGGCCCGAGACCTCGCCCGCGTATACGCCCGCCTCGACCTCCTCGATCAGCCGGCCCAGCTCGGGACCAGGCTCGATCCCCAGAGCCTCGGCCAGCTCGTCGCCCGCGATGGGCGACCGCGGCGGCCCGTCGCGCCGGCGGTCGAGCGCGGCCGCGAGCATCTCCCCGGCCAGCTCGACGTGGGCGCGGATCATCTCGGGCGCGGCGATCGGCCCCTGGCCCCTGGCGGAAAGCCGGTCGGCGACGGTGAGCAGGGTGACGTCGGCCGATACCGGCTCGGTCGCCAGCAGATACTCGTGAATCCGCCGCGGCGGAAGGGGGCGCTGGGCCGTGAGGAAGCCCAGTCGCAGGTGGTGGAGCGTCACGCCCCGGAGGTACGCCGTGAGGGCGCGCGATGCCTTCAGCCGCTCGCTGAGCGCCTCCACCATCCGCGCGCCGACGTGGTCGTGGCCGACGAACGTGATGTAGCCCCGGCCTGCGTCGCGTGTGGCGGGCTTGCCGATGTCGTGGAGAAGAGCGCCGAAGCGCAGGGCCTCACCTCGCGTGAACGAGTCGGCCAGCGGCTGCGCCAGCATCTCGCGCAGGTCCCCTGCCCGCTCCCCGGCCACGCGCTCGAGGTCCGACTCCAGCTCCATCAGGCGCCGCAGCACCTCGATGGTGTGCCCGTGCACGTCGAGATGGTGGTTGGGGTTCTGCTCGACGCCCTTCATCCCCTCGACCTCGGGCAGGACGCCCCCCATCGCCCCGAGCTCGTGTAGGGCCTCGATGCCGGCCACCGGATCCGACGAGGCGAACAGCAGCGAAGCTCGGAGAGCTGGCGCTCGCCCGCCGGCTCGCCGGCGCGCGGCGCGGCGGCCCGGCCCAGCTCGAGCGTCTCCTCGTCGATCGCGGAATCCCAGCTCGGCCACCAGCCGGGCGGCCCGCAGCAGGCGCAAGCGGGTCGTCCTCGAAGGCGCCGGCCGACGGAGCGCGCAGCACGCCCGCCTCGAGGTCCGCGAGCCCGCCGGTGGGATCGAGCGGCTCGGTGCCGGTGGAGGCGACCGGCATCGCGATCGCGTTGATCGTGAAGTCCCGGGCGCCGAGGTCGGCCTCGATGCCGGCCCCGCGCAGGCGCGCGACGTCGACGTGCCACCCCTCGGGCGCGACGGCGCGCCACGTCGCGAACTCGGCCGAGAGCTCGAAGGCGTGGCCGCCCGCCGCCTTGGCGATCGCCTTGGCCGCATCGCGCTCGCCCTCGGCCACCGCGAGGTCCACGTCCACGACGTCGCGGCCCAGCACCGCGTCGCGCACCGCCCCGCCGACGACCCAGACCCCGTCCCCCGCGAGCTCGTTCCAGACGATCGCCGCCGCCGGCGATCCGGCCAGCCGGTCGTTCAGCTCCCGGGTGTTCACGATCTGTACTCGCGCGGGACGCGGGGCGAGACGCCGCAGACGATCTCGTAGTTGATCGTCGCCAGCCGCCTCGCGACCTCCTCGGCGAGGATGCGCTCGGATCCCTGGGTCCCGATGAGTGTCACCTCGTCGCCGATCGCCACCTCGGTATCCGGGCCGAGGTCGATCGTGAGGTTGTCCATCGAGATCGTGCCCACCACCGGATAGCGGCGGCCGCCGACCAGCACCTCGGAGTTGTTGGTGAGCGCACGGCGGATGCCGTCGCCGTATCCCACCGGCACCACGCCCACGAACGTGTCGGCGGGCGCCCGCCAGCTCTGCCCGTAGCCAGCGGAGGCTCCGTGCTCGAAGCGCTTGACGGCGGCGACGTAAGAGCGCACCGACATCGCGGGCTCCAGCTGCCGCGCGGCCGGGTCCTCCTGGAAGGGGTCGAGTCCGTAGATCGCAACCCCGCAGCGCACCATGTCGAGATGCGACGCAGGGTCGCGGAGCGTGGCGGCGCTGTTCGCCGCGTGCAGGCGAAGTGAGGGATGTGTGTCGGCGCGAGCCGCCTGTGCCAGGTCCATGAAGCGCCCGAGCTGCTGCTCGAAGTACCCGCGATCCAGGCTCGTCGGCCGTGGCGAAATGAGTCCACAGAGCGGCCAGCTCGACATCGCCGGAGTCCTCGGCGAGCCCGAGCAGCTCGCTCACCACCCGAGGATCGCGCTCGCCCAGGCGCCCCATGCCCGTGTCGTACTTCACATGCACACGCGGCGTGACCCCCAGCGCGCGGCCTCGGCTCTCCACTGCCTCGAGGAAGTGGCGGCCCCACACGGCCACCTCGGAGCGGGCCTCGAGGGCCAGGTCGAGTTCGTGGTCGGTGAGCGCGCCCATCGTCAGGATCGGCAGCTCGACGCCGGCCGCCCGCAGCTCGTGCGCCTCAGCGCCGGTCGCCACGGCCAGCATCTCCGCGCCTCCGCGGCCGGCCGCGGCGGCGCATTCGGCGACACCGTGCCCGTAGGCGTCGGCCTTCACGACGGCGCAGAGCTCGGCGCCGGTGCTGAGGCCGCGCGCGAGGCGGGCGCAGTTTCGCTCGACCGCGCCGGTATCCACCGCGGCGACCGCCCGTTCCTGGGGACTCATGTGAGCGCCTCCGCCAGCGCGTCCACGACGTCGCCCGCGATCACCGAGTCGGCCGAGCCAATCCTGCCGGCCGCGATCCGCCCGGCGCGCCGGTGTGCCTCGACGCCGGCACAGGCGGCCTCGAAGGCGCCCATCCCGCGGGCGAGCAGCGCGCCGATCGTCCCCGAAAGGACATCGCCGGTGCCGGCGGTCGCGAGCGCCGGAGCGCCGCCGCGCGAGACCGCGACGCGATCACCGAATGCCACGAGTGTGTCATCCCCCTTCAGCACCACGACCCCGCCGCTCAGCGCAGCCGCCTCCCGAACCACGTCGAGGCGGTGCGCCTGAACCTCCGAGGACTCCCGGCCCAGTAGGCGGGCGAGCTCGCCCTCATGAGGAGTGAGAACCGTGGGGCCGGTCCTGCCGGCGAGCGCGCCGAGCTCGTCCGCGTACGCGGCCAGCCCGTCGGCGTCGACCAGCAGCGGCGAGGTGATGCGCTCGCCGAGCGCCCGGGCCAGCGCCAGCGTCGCCCCATCGCGGCCCATCCCGGGGCCGAGGACGACCGCGGCCGCGCGCTCGCCGGCCTCGGCGATGGCGTCGGCGTCGCCCGCGCCCAGCCGGCCCTCGGCGGCCCCGAAACCCTTCGACATCACCTCGGTGAGCTTCACCTCGAAGATCGGCTCGAGGTCGGCGGGGACCGCGACGGTCGCGTATCCGGCACCGGCTCGGATCGCCGCCGAGGCGGCCAGGCAGACCGCGCCCGTCAAGCCCCGCGATGCGCCGACCACCAGAACCTCGCCCGATGTGAACTTCGTGGAACCAGCAGCCCGTCGCGGCGCGGTGCGCAGGACGTCCTCGCCGATCAGCCCCGCGACCGGGTCGCTCGGCCCGCCGTCCGGGATCCCGATCGGGGCGACCGTGAGCTCGCCCGTACATCCCTTGCCGGGACTGACCCAGTGCCCGAGCTTGGCGGTGTGGAAGGTCACGGTGGCGGCCGCGTGAACGGACCGCTCGGCCGCCTCCCCGGTCGATGCGTCGACACCCGATGCGATGTCGGCCGCGACAACCGGGGCGCCGCACGCGTTCATGGCTTCAATCGCCGAGGCCGCGGGATCGCGTGGCTCCCCGTCGAACCCGGTTCCGAAGATCGCGTCCACCACGGCGCCCGATCCGGCGAGAGCGGCCGCGACCTCGTCGGGCGCCACCTCCTCCACCCCGCCGTCGAGCCGGTCGAGATTCGCCGCGGCGTCAGCGCTCAGCTCGTCGCGCGGCCACAGGAGCAGCACCTCGGCCTGATGTCCCCACTCGCGCAGCAGGCGGGCGGCCACCAGCCCGTCACCGCCGTTGTTGCCCTTGCCGCACACCACCCGGATCGGCCCCTCGCCCGAGGCCTCCTCAGCGCCGGCGGCCAGCGCAGCACCGGCCGCCTCCATCAGATCCAGCGACGGCACCCCGCGATCCTCGATCGCCCAGGCGTCGATCGCCCGCATGCCCGCGGCGTCGTGGACGGGTTCGAGCCAGCTCTCCATCCCGGCGCAGCGTAGCCCGCCGGCCGGGGCTATCCGCGTGTGGCGGGGCGGGCCTGCACCACGGCGGCCGCATGCTCACGCGTGTGCGTGAGCGAGACATCCAGCTCGACCCCAAGCCGTTCGGCCAGCTCGGCGGCGCCGCCGTGGAGCCGCAGCACCGGTGGCTGCTTGTCGCCGCCCGTCACCTCGATCTCCCGAAGCGACACGATGCCGCCGCCCAGCGCCTTCACGGCCGCCTCCTTCGCGGCGAACCGCGCCGCGAGGTGCACAGCCGGGCGCATCCGCGAGGACGCGTACTCCAGCTCGGCCTCGGTGAACAGGCGGTCCGCCAGCCTGGGCCGGCGCGCGAGCGCACGCTCGAGGCGGCCGACCTCGAGCATGTCGATCCCGATCACCGGTCTACTCCGAGACGCCCAGGACGATGCGGCTGTGCTCGCGGTCGTCTTCCACCGCGGTGCCGAAGATCAGGTAGTCGAGCGCGTCGGTGTAGGGGCGGGCGGCGTCGTAGTCGGTGTCGCCGTCGTCGCCCTTCTCGGCGACGATGAGGAAGTCCTGCATGGCCACGTAGACGCTGGCCGCGAAGTCGTCGCCCAGCGCGTCCTGAGCGGCCGAGAAGCGCTCGTCTTCGGTCAGCGGCTCGCCCGACTCGACGAGCTCGGTCGCCGGGTCCGGCCCGCCGAAGGCGCCCACGACGAGGTCGTCGCGGAGCGAGAGCTCGACCGAGGCATCGCCGCCCGGGCCAGTGGCGGCGAAGCCCTCCGTCGCGCCCTCCAGGCGCGGCGGCTCGGCCTTCACGCCCGCCTGCTCCTCGAACGCCGTTCTGGCGGCGTCAAGGGCCTGGGTCGCAGCGGCGGGATCGGAGGTCTCGAGCAGGCCGCCGGCCCGGAGCTCGGCCTCGCTGGTGCCCGAGACGAAGAACGCGGCATTCCCGATCCAGGAGAGCAGGTCGTCCTCGAGGTCGAGCCCGGTCTGAGCCTCCACGAGGCCCGCGATGGCATCCGGATCGAGGGTCGGGTCGCCCAGCTCGGCGCCCAGGGAGCCGACGCCCGCGAGCGACTCCTGCAGCGCCTCCCCCGCGCCCTCGATGGCGACGGCGAACCAGGAACCCGCCGGCATCTGTTCGAGCAGCTCGGTGTTTCCCGTGATCCCTGCACCGCCGGCCGCCGAGCTCTCCACGGCGATCGAGTCGTCGGCGACCTGAAGCGAGACGGCGATCGGCTCGGCCAGCAGCGGCTCGAGCGCGGCGCGCGCGGCGTCGATCTCGGCCGGATCCACACCCGACGAGGTCGAGGCCGCGTCGAGGGCGGTCCCGAGGTCGATCCAGACCTCGGCCAGCGCGTCGTCGTCGAGCGAGCCGACCTCGTTGGAGAAATCCTCGGTGTCGGCGAGCGAGTCGCCGGTGGACGCATCGACTGCCGACTTGAACGCGGGCTCGGTGCCGACGACCATCGTCCCGTCGACGAGGCCCACGGCGGTGCCGGAGACCGGGTCGATGAGGTACGTGGCGCCCTCGTACTCGCGCTCCTCCTGCTTCACCTCGGGGTCGGACTCGCCCAGCTTGGCGATGAAGTCCTCGGCGGCGTCCGTGTCGGTGACCGACAGCAGGTAGGCGGCGTCGATCATGCCCGCGGCGGCGTCGGCCGGCTCGAACGAGCGGACGAAGGCGGCGGCGCTCTCGCCCAGCCACGACTCGATGTCCTCGGAGTAGCTGAGCTCCGTCCCCTCGCCCGCGAGCTCGGCGTCGAGCATGGCCGTCAGCTGGCCCTTCGGGTCGCTGATCCCGGCGATCCGGTCGGTCAGCGAGGCGAGCGCCTCGGAGCGGTCGTCGTCGGGGAAGAGCGCGACCTCCATGTAGAGCGGCGCGTCGGGCGGGACGAGTTGGGAGGTGCCGGCGGTCTCGCCGTCGTCGGAGCCACAGCCGCCGAGGGCGACCGCGGCCCCCACGGCGAGCAGGGCGAAGCGGATCGTCTGCGGGCGGCCGAACACGAGCGCGGCATCCTAGCGGTGCCGCCTCGCTATTCGACCGTGACGGTCTTCGCCAGGTTCCTGGGCTGGTCCACGTTCAGGCCCTGCATTCGGGCCACGTGGTAGGCGAGCAGCTGGAGCGGGAGGACGGCGACGATCGGCTGCAGGACCCAGTCGGTCCGCGGAACCTCGATCAGCAGGTCGGACGCCTCCTCGACCCCCCGGGAGCCCGCCGTGGCCACGGCGATGACGTCGGCGCCACGGGCCCTCACCTCCTCCATGTTGGAGAGCATCTTGTCCAGGGTCGGGCTGTCGGTCGCGACGCAGACCACCGGCGTGGACTCGTCGAGCAGGGCGATCGGTCCGTGCTTCATCTCGCCGGCCGCGTAGGCATCGGAGGGGATGTAGGAGATCTCCTTCATCTTGAGCGCGCCCTCGAGGCAGATCGGAAGGCCGATGTTGCGGCCCGAGGTAGAGGAAGAAGCGGCCCTCGTGCTCGGCGCGAGCGACGGCCTCCACTTGGTCCTCGACCGAGTCGAGCGTCTCCTGGATCTTGTGCGGCAGGTTCTTGAGGCCGGAGATCAGTTCGGCGAGCCGGTCGTCCTCCATCGTCCCCCGCTGCTGGGCGATCCAGAGGCCCAACAGGTACATCGCAGCGACCTGGGTCGTGAACGTCTTCGTGGCGGCAACACCGATCTCGAGGCCGGCGCGCGTGTAGAGCACGGCGTCGGCGTCGCGCGTCGCCTGGCTGCCCATGATGTTCGTGAGCGCCAGCACCGTCGCGCCGCGCTCGCGAGCCAGGCGCATCGCGGCCAGCGTGTCGGCGGTCTCGCCCGACTGGGTGATGCCGATGACGAGGTCGTCCTCCCCGACCACCGGATCGCGGTAGCGGTACTCGGAGGCGATGTCCATCTCGACCGGCACCCGCGCCCACTGCTCGATCGCGTACCGGCCCACGAGCCCGGCGTGGTAGCGAGGTGCCGCAGGCGACGATCACGATCCGGCGCATGCTCGCGATGAACTCGGGCGAGATGTCGAGCTCGGAGAGGTCCACGCGGTCCGTCGAGGGCAGGCGGTCGGCGATCGTCTCGGCGACCGCGTCGGGCTGCTCGTCGATCTCCTTGCGCATGAAGGTCTCGTAGCCGCCCTTCTCGGCCGTGTCCTCGTCCCAGGTGACCTCGTCGGGCGAGCGGTCGATCGGGGTGCCCTCGGCGTCGGTGAGCGTCGCCCCGTCGGGCGTGACGGTGACGATCTCGCCGTTCTCGATCGCGAGGGCCCGGCGGGTCTGGGCCAGGAAGGCGGGAATCGCTGAGGCGAGGAAGGTCTCTCCCTCGCCGATGCCGACGATCAGCGGGCACTCCTGGCGGGCGGCGACCAGCGTCTCCGCCTGCTCGGCGTGCATCGCGGCGAAGGCGTAGTGGCCGCGGAGCTCGTTGAAGGACTTGCGGACGGCCTCGGTGAGGTCGCCCTCGTAGTTGCGCTCGATCAGGTGGGCGACGATCTCGGCGTCGGTCTCGGACGAGAAGATGTGGCCCTGCTCGGTCAGCTCGGCGCGGAGCTCCGAGTGGTTCTCGACGATGCCGTTGAGCACGATGTGCACGTCGTCGGAGCAGTCGCCGTGCGGGTGGGCGTTCTCCTCGGTGACTCGGCCGTGGGTGGCCCAGCGGGTGTGAGCGAGGCCGATCGTCGCCGGCGGCGCCGCCACCGCGACCCCGCCGTTGCCCTCGGGCGCGATCCCGGCGGCCTCACGCAGGTTCGCCAGGTTCCCGACCGCCCGCACGGAGTCGATCCGCCCGTCCTCGAGCAGCGAGATGCCGGCCGAGTCGTAGCCGCGGTACTCGAGCTTCTCGAGCCCGGCGACCAACAGGTCCCGGCAGGGGCGATTGCCTACGTATCCGACGATTCCGCACATGGGCGGAAAGAGGTTAGAGCGTGCTGTTCAGCCGGCCGCCGTCGAGCCCTTAGCTTTCGCGCTTTACCTGGGAGCCGCCGACGATCGCGTCCTCCCCTGAGGGGAAGCGGACCCACGCCTTGTTGCCGCCGTCGTAGTCGGGCGCCCAGAGCACGAGGGTTGCCTCCTCGCGCTCGTCGGCGTCGGCCGGGCCGATCGATACGGCCTCCGAGCCCTCCTCGGCCTCGCCGCGCCAGATCTGGACGAAGGGGTTCTGCTCCCACTCGTCCCCGATCGTCGTGGGCTCCTTGTGGCCGGGATGAACCCGCGTCTCCGGCGGCAGCTTCATCAGCTTGTCCATCACCGACGACTTCAGGTCGGCGAACCCGGTCGCGCCCGGCGCCCGCGTCCCCCCCACCGTGCCCTTGAAGAGCACGTCGGCGGTCAGGACGTCGGCGTCGTTGATGCGCAGCGCCAGGTGGTCGGCGCAGTGCCCAGGGGTGTGGAGCGGCTTGATCTTCAGGCCGCCCGTCTCGATCACGTCGCCCTCGTCCATCGTCTCGGTGACCTTGCCGCTCGAGGAGCTCGGCGCACTTGGGGTGGCCAGGATCGGCGCCGAGTAGCGCTGCCGCGATCTCCTGCACGTCGATCACGTGGTCCCAGTGATGGTGCGTGAGGAGCACGTGGGTGATCTCGGTCCCCTCGCGGTCGACGCGCTCCAGCAGGGGCTCGACGACGCCGTTGGCGTCGACCAGGACGCCGGTGCCTCCGGGCTCGTCGCAGACGAAGTACGCGTTGGAGAGGAAGTCGGGGGACTCGACGCGCTGCAGGATCAAGGTGTGGGCCTCCTTAGGTGGGCGGATTCAGAAATCGATGACGCTGCGGATGCCGTCCTGGGCCTCCATCAGCTCGAAGCCGCGGTTCACCTCGTCCAGCGAGATGCGGTGCGAGATGAACGGGTCGACGTCGATCTTGCCCTGCATCCACAGGTCGACCAGCTTCGGCACGCCCTCGCGGCCCTTCACGGTGCCGAATGAGGATCCGGCGATGCGGCGGCCGGTGATCAGGAACCGGGGGATGACGTCGAGGGTCTCGCCCTTGCCCGCCACGCCGGCCATCGTCGCGAGGCCCCAGGCCATCCGCGCCGACTCGACCGCCTGGCGCATGACCTTCACGTTGCCGGTGGCCTCGAAGGTGTAGTCGGCGCCGAAGCCGTCGGTCTCGGCCAGCACCTTCTCGACGGTGTCCTCGCCGCCGACCCAGACGTCGGTGGCGCCCTGGCCCTTCGCGAGCTCCAGGCGGTCCTCCGAGAGGTCCACGGCGATGATCCGCTCGGCCCCCTGCAGGCGGCAGCCCGCCACGGCGCCGAGGCCGACCATGCCGGCTCCGAAGACGACGCAGGTCGAGCCCTCCTCAACCTTGGCGGTGTTCATCGCGGCGCCGAGGCCCGTGGAGAGACCGCAGGCGAACAGGCAGGCGCCCTCGAGCGGCGCCTCGGGATCGACCTTCGCGAGCGCGATCTCCGGCATCACGGTGGCCTCGGCAAACGTGGAGGTCCCCATGAAGTGGCGGATCTCCTCGCCGTCGCGGCTGAGCCGGGTGGTGCCGTCGGGCAGGTAGCCCTTGCCCTGCTGCTCGCGGATCGCGAGGCAGAGGTTCGTTCGCGGGTCCAGGCAGTGCACGCACTCGCCGCACTGGGGCGAGAAGAGCGTCACCACGTGATCGCCGGGTGCGACCGACGTGACCTCGTTGCCGATGGCCTCCACCACTCCCGCGCCCTCGTGTCCGAGCACGGCGGGCGCGTAGCCCGACGGGTCTACCCCCGAGGCCGTGTAGAGGTCGGTGTGGCAGACGCCGCAGTTGACGAGCCTGACCAGCACCTCCTTCGGACCCGGGTCGGCCAGGTCGAGCTCCTGGACGTTCAGTGGCTTGCCGAACTCCTCCAGCACCGCCGCGCGAATCTTCATGCCGCCTCCTCCGTGTTGCGCACTTGCGACGGAGACTATGGGATGCGGGTGCCTGGGCCCGGGCCCGTGGCGCTCCTAGGTGAGGTCGCGCTCGACGATCTCGACGAGCCGGCCGCAGACCGCCTGGCACTCCTCGTCGTCGGGCGCCTCCACCATCACCCGCACGAGCGGTTCGGTGCCCGAGGGACGCACGAGCACGCGGCCGCGGCCCTCGAGCTTGGCGTTCTCGTCCTCGACCGCCTTCCAGAGGGCTTCGGCCCCGGCGATCGCCTCGCGGTCGGCGACCTCGACGTTCTGGAGGAGCTGGGGCAGCCGCTCGAACGGCCTCGCCTCGGCCAGGGGCGTATCCGCCAGCGCGCCCGCCACCAGCAGCGCCGCGGCGATGCCGTCGCCCGTGGGAGCGAACTCCGTCCAGATGATGTGGCCGGACTGCTCGCCGCCGAGCGTCCACCCGCGCTCGCGAAGCGCCGCGGAGACGTGCTTGTCGCCGACGTCGGTGGTCGCGACCTCGATTCCGGCCCTGTCCATCGCCTGGTGAAAGCCGTAGTTGGTCATCACGGTCACCGCGATGCCCCCGCCAAGGCGCCCCGTGTCCCCGAGGTGCTTGGCCGCGATCGCGATCAGCTCGTCTCCGTCGCGCACCGCCCCCCGTGCGTCGACCGCGAGCACCCGGTCGCCGTCGCCGTCGAAGGCGAAGCCCAGCTCGGCGCCCGAGGCCGCGACCCGCTCGGCGAGAGCCTCGGGATGGGTGGAGCCGACGCCGTCGTTGATGTTGCGCCCGTCGGGTTCGTCCCCGATGACGTCGACGGTCGCGCCAAGCGCCTCGAAGGCCGCCGGGGCCACGCGGTAGGTGGCGCCGTTGGCGCAGTCGAGCGCGATCCTGCGCCCGCTGAGGTCCAGGTCGAAGGCCCGTCCCAGCTCCCGGAGGTAGTCCGCGTGTGCGGCCTCGAGGGTGTCGACGCGGCCGAGCGTCTCGGCGGAGTGGCTCACGCCCTCAGCGCCGGGCTCGCCCTCGAGCCGCTCGTGGACGAACGCCTCCACCTCGGCGGCCGTCTCATCGGCCAGCTTGGCGCCGTCGGGGCCGAAGAACTTGATCCCGTTGTCCCGCCACGGGTTGTGCGAGGCGGAGACGACGGCGGCCAGGTCCAGGCCGTGGCCGCGGACCAGAACCGAGGCGGCCGGCGTTGGCAGCACGCCGCCCAGCAACGCGTCTCCCCCGCCCTGCGCGATCCCGGCGGCGAGGGCCGCCTCGAGCATGGGCCCGGAGTCGCGTGTGTCGCGCACGATCAGGACCTGCGGGCGCTCCGGCCCGGCGGTCTCGGCCGCGGCGTGGCCCAGGGCGGTTGCGAGCTCGGCGGTCAGGACCTCGCCCGCAACGCCGCGGACGCCGTCGGTGCCGAAGAGCTTCTTGGCCAAGGGTGAGCCCCTTAGCGCTTTGAGAACTGCGGCCGCTTACGGGCCTTCTTGAGCCCCGCCTTACGGCGTTCCTTCTCGCGGGCATCGCGAGTGAGGTAGCCACGGCGCTTGAGCTCGCCGCGGAGCTCGGGATCGATCTCCGTGAGCGCACGGGCGATGCCGTGGCGCACGGCGCCGGCCTGGCCGCCGACCCCGCCACCGTGGACACGGACGTGAACGTCGACCGTGCCCTCGTAGCCGGCCGTCACGAGCGGCTGGCGCGCCATCGTCTGGTGCATGTCGCGCGGGAAGTACTCCTTCAGCTCGCGCGAGTTGATCAGGAAGGTTCCGCTGCCCTGGCGCACGACCACACGGGCGATCGCGCTCTTGCGCTTGCCAGTGGCCTGGACGCGGGCGTCGGATTCGAGCTTGACCGCCTTGCGCTCCAGCGGCTCGTCGGCGACGACGTCGTCGCCCTCGGCGGCCTCGGCCTGGGCCCGTTCCTCCGCCTCGGCCTCGGCGCGGGCCTTCTCCTCAGCGGACAGCGGGCGGTCGGGCTCGAGCGCGATCGGCTCGAGGTCGGCGCCGGGGGCGGCGTCCTTCGCCTTCGGCTTGGGCTTCTCCTCAGCCTCGGCCGCTGCATCGCCGGCCGTGGGGCGCCCCTCGGCGCGGTCCGGCGTCGGCTCGGGCTCGGGCGACCGGCGCCTCCTCGGGCGCCTCGCCGGCGTCGGCGTCGGCCTCCTCGGGGGCGTCGGTCACCGCGGGCTCCTCAGGGGCCTCGGGCGGTCTCGGCCTGGGGTGCCTCCGACTCCGGCGCATCGGCCTCGGGCGTCTCCTCGGCGGGAGCCTCGGCCTCGGGAGTCTCCTCGGCGGGAGCCTCGGCCTCGGGCTGCTCTTCGGGCTGGGCGTCGTCCTGCTGCTCTTCGTCGGCCATCAGGCGTCGACCTCCATCGGCTTGGGCTGCTGTGCTTGGTGCGGGTGCTCGGGGCCGGCGTAGACGTGAAGCTTGGTGATCTGCTGGCGGGCCAGGCGGTTCTTGGGGAGCATCCCCTTCACTGCCTTGCGGATGACCTCCTCGGGCCGGCGGTCGAGCATCTCCTGGAGCGTGCGCTGCTTGATGCCGCCCGGGTAGCCGGTGTGGCGGTAGTAGATCTTGTCGGTCAGCTTCTTGCCGGTCACCTCGATGCGCTCCGCGTTGATGACGACCACGTAGTCGCCGGTGTCGCAATGCGGCGTGTACTCGGGCTTGCGCTTGCCGCGCAGCGCGTCGGCGATCTGGGTCGCGAGCCGGCCGAGGGTCTTGCCCTCGGCGTCGACGACGTACCAGTCACGCTGGCGGTTCTCGGGTGTCGCTACGAAAGTCTTCATCAATCCGGCGCGGGCGTGGGGCATCGCGCGAAAAGCCGCGCTCGTGGCACACACGTCGCGCGGCCCGGTGATGATAGAGGCTCACAGACTGGATATAGGCGCCCGTGACGCTCCCTATCCTGCCGCCATCGTCGATCGGGCCCGAAACCTCTTGGTCGTCGCGGCGCTTGTGTGTGCCACGACCGTGGCGGCCGCCCTCCCTGGATCATCCCAGGGCGCCGCGAATCGCCCCGCGCCGGCCGACCTGCGCTGCCTCTCGGAATGCGCCGGGCTGCGCGCAGCGGCCGTCGGCGGCCAGATAGTCGTGACCGGGAAACGCCTCGGCACCGTGACCGAGGTGCGCTTCGCCGGCACCGCCGGCCCGGTCGTCGTCGCGCCCCATCAGGGCCGACCCCACCCGGCTGACCGTCACCGTCCCGCCCGATGCCGTGACCGGCCACCTGCGCCTGGCCAAGGCGAGCGGCGCCGACGCCGCGACGAAGCAGCGCCTCCGCGTCGCGGACGCGGGCCAGGTGCCCAACGGCTTCCGCCTCCGCAGCGCGAAGGTGACCCCGAGGAGCGTGTTCTTCGACGAGGCCAAGCCGATCCGGGCGAGCTACCGCTTCGAGGCCCCGGGCCGCACCGGCATCCGCGTGGAGGTCGTGCGCGCGAAGGGCAACAAGGTGATCAAGGGCTTTCGCAAGCAGGGCGTCCTCCCCTACTCGAAGCACACGCAGTCCTGGAATGCGCTCGAACGCGACGGGGACGTCGCCGATGACGGGCGCTACCAGTTCCGTATCGGCGAGTTCGGCGAGCCGACCACTTCGGCGGGATCGCTGAAGCTCCGGGGCTACAAGTTCCCGATCCGCGGCTCGCACAGCTACGGCGGATCGCTGCAGGCCTTCGGCGCCCCGCGCAGCGGCGGCCGGCGGCACCTCGGCCAGGACGTCTACGCGAACTGCGGCACGAAGCTGGAGGCCGCGCGCGGGGGACGCATCCAGAAGCGCGACTACGACCCGGAGCTGCTCGGCCACTACATCGTGATCGACACCCGTGGCTCCTCCACGGACCACCTGTACGTGCACATGCCGTCCCCCTCCCCCTTCGGCGAGGGCGATCGCGTCCACACCGGTGAGCGGGTCGGCGCCGTCGGCAAGACCGGGAACGCGCGCACCACGCCCTGCCACCTGCATTTCGAGATCTGGCCGAACGGCTGGCACCACGGATCGCCGATCAACCCGAAGCCCCCGCTCCAGCGCTGGGACGACTACTCGTGAGCGAGAAGAAGGCGACCGAGGAGGCCCGCAGCTACGGCGTGGCCGCGGGCATGCTCACCGTTGCGCTCGCGACGGCCGGGCTCCTCACGTACGGCTTCTTCGCGCTGGCATCGCACTCGCTGAGCGCCGACGACTACGGCCTCGTCGTCGTCATGTGGTCGGTGGTGTTCATGGTCGTCTCGATCCTGTTCCGCCCGGTCGAGCAGCTCGCGTCGCGGACGATCGCCGAGCTCGAGACCCGCGGCGAGCACATCGGCCACGCGATGCGCGTGGCTAGCTCCATCCAGGCGGGCCTCGCGGTGCTGTTCGTGATCGTCGCCTTCGCGCTTCGCGACGTGATCGAGGACGAGCTGCTCGAGGGCAACGAGTTCCTCTTCTACGCGCTAGTGGGATCCGTGCTGGCCTTCGGCGCCAGCTTCCTGGCCCGTGGGTTCCTGGCCGGCGAGCGGCGATTCGGCCTGTTCTCGCTGCTGCTCATCATCGACAG
The DNA here is from genome assembly GCA_963776045.1 of uncultured Solirubrobacterales bacterium. Lineage (GTDB taxonomy): Bacteria > Actinomycetota > Thermoleophilia > Solirubrobacterales > 70-9 > JBDTSW01. The sequence goes on from CAVZLE010000003.1 coordinate 440,825, forward strand.
CTCGGGCCGGCTCGCCTTCTCGCTCGCGGTCGCGGTCGGGATCGCCGAGGGCGTCGACCCGATCGCGCTCGGCGTGGTCGCCGGCCCAACACTCAGCCTGCTGGTGGTGCCGTTCGCGCTCCGCCAGCCGCGGCGGCCCGCGGAGGTGCCGACCCCGGGAGCAGGCGAGGGAGACGGGCCAGGCATGGACACCCCCACGTTCACGCTCGCCAACGGCGCCGGGTTCGCGGCCGCGGTGCTGGTGATCATGCTCTCCGAGCAGATCTTCCTCTCCAGCGGCGCGCTGTTCGCGCGGGCCGAAGCCGGGGCCGCGGCCGCCGGATTCATGTTCAACATCCTCATGGTCGCCCGGGCTCCGGTGGTGCTCTTCCAGGCGGTGGCGGCGAGCCTGCTGCCCCACCTGACCCGGTTGCGCTCGAAGGGCGACGAGTCGAGCGACGACGCGTTCCGGCTGTCCGTGCGCCTGACGATCCTCGTGATCGCGGCCCTCAGTGTGCTCCTCTCGATCGTGCTCCTGATCGCCGGCCCCACCCTGATGCAGATCGCCTTCGGCGACAAGTTCACCTACGACCGCGAGGGCCTGGTGATCGTCGCGATCGGCATGGGCTTCTACCTCTCGGCGGCCACCCTGAACCAGGCGGCCCTGGCCCAGGGCCAGGCACGGCGGGCCGCGTTCTGCTGGATCGGCTGCGCCGCAGGATTCGTCATCTGGAACCTGCTCGGGAACGGTGACGTGTTCCGCCAGGTCGAGGTGGGGTTCGCGGTGGGCGCAGCCGTGCTCTGCGGCCTGCTCTACCTGCTCTATCGCAACCCGCAGCCGCGAGCCGGAGACGAGTTTGCGCCGGGTTCCTCGCAGGAGCTCGAGGCCCGGCTGGCCGTGGTGGATGAATCCCTCTAGCCCCGCCAATCCCGGATCACCTGGACGCAAGCTGGGGCTGCTGAGCGTCGTGGCACCGGTCCTCAACGAGGCCGACACGGTGCACGAGTTCTACGACCGCGTGGTGGCGGCGCTCACCGGAATCCCGTTCGAGCTGCTGCTCGTCGATGACGGCAGCACGGACGAGAGCCCCGAGATTCTGCGCGAATTGGCGGCCAGCGACGTGCGCGTCCGGCCCGTGACCCTGTCGCGCAATTTCGGTCACCAGGCCGCCATCACGGCCGGCCTGGACAAGGCCAGCGGTGACGCCGTCGCGATCCTCGACTCGGACCTGCAGGATCCGCCGGAAGTCATCCCGAGGCTCCTCGAGCGCTGGAGCGGCGGGATCGATGTCGTCTACGCGGTCCGCGAGGAACGGCGCGGCGAAACCCGCCTCAAGCTCAGCTCCGCTCGGTGGTTCTATCGCGTGTTCTCACGATTGACGCAGCTGAGCCTCGAGCATGAGACCGGCGACTTCCGCCTGCTGGATCGCCGAGCCGTGGACGCGTTGCTGTCGATGCCCGAGCGCCACCGATTCCTTCGAGGCATGTCGATCTGGGTGGGTTTCTCGCAGGTCGGCGTCTCGTACCGGCGCGACGCCAGGTTCGCCGGCGAATCGAAGTACACGCTGACGACGGGGCTGCGACTCTCACTCGACGCGATCCTCTCCTTCTCCCATGCCCCCCTGCGGCTGGCCACCCTGCTCGGGTTTCTCTGTTCGGCCCTCGCGTTGCTCGCCATCCCGGTAGCGATCGCGGCGCGGATCGCGGGCGAGTCCATCCCAGGAACCACGATGCTGCTGATCGTCGTCCTTCTGCTCGGCGGGATGCAGTTGATCGCCGTCGGCATCATCGGCGAGTATCTGGGTCGCGTCTACGACGAGGTCAGGCAGCGGCCGCTCTACGTGATCCGTGATCAGTCGCCGGCCGGCGACCCGGACGGCTCGGACCGGTGAGCGGGGCGGGGGCCTACCCGCGCGCGGCTACTCCCACTCGATGGTGGCCGGCGGCTTCGAGCTCACGTCGAGCGCCACACGGTTGACCCCGGCCACCTCGTTGATGATCCGGCTCGAGACCCGCTCGAGGAGGTCGTACGGGAGCCGCGCCCAGTCGGCCGTCATCGCATCGTCGGATGTGACCGCACGGATCACGATCGGGTAGGCGTAGGTGCGGCCATCGCCCTGCACGCCGACCGAGCGGACGACCGGCAGAACGCAGAAGGACTGCCAGAGCTCGCGGTACATCCCCGCGGCCCGGACCTCCTCCTGGAGGATCGCGTCGGCGTCGCGCAGGATCTCGAGCCGCTCGCGGTTGACCTCGCCGCCGACGATCCGGATGCCGAGTCCGGGGCCGGGGAAGGGCTGGCGCCAGACCAGGCGGTCCGGCAGCCCGAGCTCGGCCGCCACCGCGCGGACCTCGTCCTTGAACAGCATCCGGAGCGGTTCCACCAGCTCGAAGTCCAGATCCTCGGGAAGCCCGCCGACGTTGTGGTGCGACTTGATCGTCGCCGCCGTGTGGCCGTCGCCGCCGGACTCGATCACGTCCGAATACAGCGTGCCCTGGACGAGGAAGCGCGCGTCCTGAAGCTTCTCGGCCTCCTCCTCGAACACCCGGATGAACTCCTCGCCGATGATCTTGCGCTTCCGCTCGGGCTCGTCGACGCCGGCGAGCCGGTCGATGAAGCGGTCCTCGGCGCGGACGTGGACGAGCTGCGCCCCGAGCTGGTCGCGAAACGCCTCGACGACCTGCTCCGCCTCGTTCTTCCGCATCAGCCCATGGTCGACCAGGACACAGGTGAGCTGCTCGCCGATCGCGCGGTGCACGAGAGCGGCGGCCGTCGCCGAGTCCACGCCACCCGAGAGGCCGCAGATCACCTTGGCATCGCCCACCTGGGCGCGGATGCGCTCAACCTGCTCGTCGATCACCGACTCCGGCGTCCACCGCTCCTCGGCACCCGCGATCTGGCGCAGGAAGCGCTCGAGGATCTGGGTGCCGTAGGGCGTGTGGACGACCTCGGGATGGAACTGGATGCCGTAGAGGTCGCGCTCGGTGCTCTCGAAGGCCGCGACCGGCGAGCCGGGGCTGGCGGCGAGCGCGGTGAAACCCTCGGGCGCCTCGAAGACGCAGTCGCGGTGGCTCATCCAGGCTTGCTGCTCGGCCGGGAGGCCGTGGAGAAGCTCGCCCCCGTCGTTGGTGAGCGTCAGCTCGGTGCGGCCGAACTCCCCCGACTCGGCGCCCTCCACGCGGCCGCCGAGCTCGTGGACCATCGCCTGCATGCCGTAACAGATGCCCAGCACTGGGATCCCGAGGTCCAGCAACTCGTGGCGCAAAGCCGGCGCGCCGTCCGCGTACACCGATGCGGGTCCCCCGGAGAGCACCAGCGCGACGGGGCGGCGCGCCTGGATCCGCTCCAGGTCCGCGTCGTGCGGAAGCATCTCGGCGAAGACGCCGCACTCGCGGATCCGGCGAGCGATCAGCTGGGAGTACTGCCCGCCGAAGTCGAGGACCAGGACCTCCTCACGCCCGGCCGCGACCTCGCGGTCCTCCGGCGTGAGCTCGCTGACGGCGGGGGCGGCGGGCAGTTCGGGATCACCGACCGCGATCTCCCGCGGCGCCGGCTGATCCTCTACCCGCGGCTCCGCGGGGGCCCTAGTCATCCGAGGCGGCGACTCCCGCTGCAACGACCGCGCGGCCGTTCGATCCCATCCCGACCGACTGCTCCTGCTGGAGCTTCTTGCCCTCCGTCTGGAGCGCCGGCGCGACCATGACCTCGGCGCGCTGGAAGTCGCGAATGTCCTCGTAGCCGCAGGTGGCCATCGAGGTCCGCAGGGCGCCGATCAGGTTGAACGTGCCGTCGTTCTCATGGGCGGGCCCGTTCAGGATCTGCTCGAGAGTGCCGTCCTGCACGGTCTTCACCCGGGTGCCGCGCGGCAGCGATGGATGGAACGTGGCCATGCCCCAGTGGTAGCCCCGGCCCGGGGCCTCCTCCGCGCGGGCCAGCGGCGAGCCGATCATCACGGCATCCGCTCCGCAGGCGATGGCCTTCGAGAGGTCACCGCCGGTGCGCATCCCGCCGTCGGCGATGACGTTGCAGTACTCGCCCGTCTCCAGCATGTGCTGCGAGCGGGCCTCGGCGACGTCGGCGATGGCGGTGGCCTGCGGGACGCCGATCCCCAGCACGCCGCGCGTGGTGCACGCGGCGCCCGGACCCACCCCGACCAGCACGCCGGCGGCGCCGGTGCGCATGAGGTGAAGGCCCGTGTTGTAGGAGGCGCAGCCGCCGAGGATGCACGGCACCGGAACCTCACCGATGAACTCCTTGAGGTTGAGCGGCTCGGAGTTCTGCGAGACGTGCTCGGCGGAGATGACGGTGCCCTGGATGACCAGAACGTCGAGGCCGGCCTCGAGCGCCACCTCGTAGTACTCGGTGACCTTCTGCGGCGTGAGCGAGCCCGCGGCGACGACGCCGGCGGCCTTGATCTCCTCGATTCGCTGGGCGATCAGCTCCGGCCGCACCGGCGCCTCGTAGATCTCCTGCATCAGCTGCGTGGCCTTGGCCGGAGGCGCCTTCGAGATGCGGTCGAGCTCGGCGTCGACGTCCTCGTAGCGCGACCAGATGCCCTCGAGATTGAGAACGGCCAGGCCGCCCTGGGAGCCGATGAGACCTGCGGTCGCCGGGCTGACCACGCCGTCCATGGCGGAGGCGAGCAGCGGCAGCTCGAAGCGGTAGTGCCCGAGCGTCCACGAGATATCAACGTCGTCAGGGTCCCGCGTGCGCCTGGACGGCACGATCGCGATGTCGTCGAACCCGTATGCGCGACGGCCCTTCTTGCCGCGACCGATCTCTACTTCCACTGCCTAAGTACCTCCATCGAATGAAGCATCCAGGCTATGCGTGGGCGCGGACGAAAAAGCCCCGCGATCGCGGGGCCTGAAAGCCGGAAAATGCGGGCTCTGCGGGCGGTTTCCCAACGCCCAGGCGATGATAACAGCGGTAAACCGCCGGACCCCAGGGCTGAGCCGGCGTCAGCTGACGCTGGCTGGGACGTGGAGGTCGCGGACCTCGACCTGACGGAGAAGGCGCTTTGCCTCACCCTGATCGAGCGCGCCCGCCCCGAAGTGCTGCGTTGAATCGGCGCCGCAGGCGACGCCATATGCCAGGCACTCGCGCGGCGAGAGCCCCTCGTAGCGAGCGGCCACGTAGCCGGCCAGGAAAGCGTCGCCCGAGCCCACCGTCGAGACGGGCTCCAGCTGCTCGATCTCCGCCTCGTAGCGAGTCCCGTGAGGAGCCTCCCCCGCGCGGCGCCCGAGCGGTGAACCGTTCTCCTGCTCGCCGACGATCGCGACACAGCCGTTGACGTTGGTGATGATCGCCTCCCCCGCGCCCATCTCGATCAGGCGCTCGAGGCCGGCCGAGAGCTCCGCGGGGCCGTCGAACTCATGACCGACGGCACCCTCCGCCTCCAGGACGTTCGGGGCGACGACGGCGGGCTGGGCCTTGAGGCCGGCCTTCATCGGCTCACCGTCGCAATCGAGCACCGAGATGACGCCGCGGTCCCTCAGCCCCGAGATCAACCGGCCGTAGATGCCGGGCTCGACTCCGGGCGGGATGCTCCCCGCGATCACGCACATCGTCGCGCCCTGGGCGAGATAGAAAAGCTTCTCCAGGAAGGCTTCGACCTCGCGCTCGGAGACCTCGGGCCCGCGCTCGTTGATCTCGGTCTGCTCACCGGAGGTCGGATCGATGACGGCGAGGTTCGTGCGGGACTCGCCCTCGATCCGCGTGAAGTCGTTCAGGATCGACTCGGCCGACAGGAGCTCGAGGACGCGGCTGCCGGTGGCGCCGCCGGCGAGACCAGTGGCGATGACCGGCTTACCCAGGAGCTTCAGCGCGCGGGCGACGTTGACGCCCTTGCCGCCGGCGGACGTAGTCGACTCGACCGCCCGATGGCGGTGCCCGAGCCTGAAGTTCGGTACGGCGACCGTGCGATCGATCGCCGCGTTCAGCGTGACAGTGAGAATCAACTCTGTTCCAACCTCTCCCTGCCGGGACGATAGCCGGGTCAGGCCTCAGCGGTGGTTTCTCTGGTGCCGAAGCATCCAGACCACCGGCACGGCGATCAGGAGGAGCAGCGCCACGCCTCCGAGCGCGAGGATGCCCCAGGCGCCCAGCGCGCTCGCCGGGAAGGGCGGCGTCGATGCGCTCGATGAGGCTCGCCGCGTCCTCCGAGCGGGTCGCCAGAAGCGGCACGCGTTTCTCTTCGGCCCCGTCGACGGTGACGACCGCCGTGCCGAGCTGCTCCCCCTCCTTCACGGGCCCCTTGACCTCCGCCGGCACGCCGTCGGCCCGGACCCCGACCCTCTCGTCGCGGCGCACCGTCAGCGTCACCCCGCGAGCCGCCTCCACCGGAACGGACACGTCGCGGTCCAGGATCGCCACCTCGTCGAGCCGCTCGCCCTCCTCGAGCACCGTCTTCTCGGAGTAGAGGCCGAGCCCGTATCGCAGGAGGTCGAGGGTGCCGGCCTCGCGAGCCGCCTCGGAGGGAGCGCCGATGAGGGCGGAGACCACGGTCACACCGCCACGGGTGCCGGACCCGACGAGCACGTACCCGGCGCCGTTCGTGAACCCGGTCTTCACGCCGTTGACGAAGGGAAGCTCGCGGACCAGGTTGTTGCGGTTCACGATCCGCCGGATCTTCTCCCCCTCGTCGAGCGTGATCGCGGGGGTATCCACCACCTTTCGCAGGAAGCGGTCGCGGCGCACCTTGATCGCGAGGTCGACCAGGTCGCTCACGGACGTGTACTGAGTCGGGGCGTCGAACCCGATGGGGTTCTCGTACGAGGTCTCGTCGAGGCCCATCTTGGCGGCCGTCCGGTTCATCTCCTGAACGAACGCCTCCTCCGAGCCCGACGAGGCCACCGCCAGGGTCTGCGCGGCGTCGTTGCCGCTTGCAAGCAGCAGGCCATAGAGCAGATCGTGGACCGAGACGCTCTCGTTCTCGCGCAGGCCCATGAGCGACTCCACCGGCCCGGGCGAGTACGGAGCCGCTGTCACCACGTCGTCGAGATCGAGGTCGCGGCGGGCGAGCACGGCCGTCATCAGCTTGGTCGTGCTCGCCATCGGCAGCTCGTCGTGGGCCGCGTGCGAGGTGAGCACGTCGCCATCCTCGGCATCCACGAGCACCCAGGACGTCGCCTCCGGGCGCGGCGCCTCCTGCGCCTCGACGGAGCTCGCTGTGCCAAGGAGGCACGCGACTGCGACCAGCGCCGCGACGGCCCGACGCGGCACGCGTCGGGCTACTTCAGCTTGAGCGTGGCGCCCGAGGGGACCGCCTGCGGATCGATCTGCGGGTTGAGCTCCTCGATGCGCTCCACCGAGACGCCGACCTTCACCGCGATGCTGCCGAGAGAGTCGCCGGGCTGGACCACGTAAGAGTCCGGAGTCTCCTTCGACTCGTCCGGCTTCTCCTGCTCCTGCTTCTGCTCTGTCGCAGCCTTCTTGCCGCTTCCCTTCTCGTCGGACTCCATCGACCCGGAGATCACGAGGAAGAGCGCGATCGCGGCGCCGGCCACGGCCAGGACCGCGAGGATGCGGGCGATCCAGCGACCGATGCTCGCCCGCCCTGCTGCGTTCGTCGTGCTGCTTTCCATTCGCTCCCCCGTGGCTTGTTGCCGCGGTTTGAGGGGCGACGATGGTACGGGCTCTCAGGCGCCGGTCAGGCTCCACAGTTCCGCCCGCAAGGCTTCTGCCGCGGCCCCGGGATCGTCCGCGTTCGCGATCGAGCGAGAAGCAGGCACGAGGATGGACGCCGGATGCTCGCCCAGGGCCGGCGCGAGATCGCTCGCATTGCCTCCCTGCGCTCCCACGCCAGGGATCAGGAACACCGACGTGGGCATGAGCTCTCGCAGCCGCCCGAGGTGCTCCGGCTCCGTGGCCCCGATGACCGCACCCATGCCCGACAGCCCGCTCTCCCCCGCCAGGCGTCCGGCCCGCTCGGCCACGAGCGCGGCGAGCCTCTCGTGCAGGGGCACGTCGGGACTGGGCAGGTCGAGGATGTCCGCGGCCCCCGGATTGGAGGTGCGGACCAGGACGAAGACGCCGGCCCCGTTCTCCTCGGCGGCCGCGACGAGGGGCTCCAGCGCGTCACCGCCGAGCAGCGGATTGGCGGTCGCGGCATCGGCGCCGAGTCCGGGCGGAGGGCCGAACAGAGCCTCCCCGTATGCCTCGGCGCTCACCGGGACGTCGCCCCGCTTGCCGTCCGCCACGACGAGCAGCCCGGCTTCCTGCGCCGCCGCGATGACCTCGGCGAGCGCTTCGTAGCCGCCGGCCCCCAGGCGCTCGAAGCAGGCGAGCTGGGGCTTGACCGCCACGCAGACGGGCCCCGCATCGGCGATCAGCGCGCGACAGTCGGCGCTGAGCGCGGCGGGATCCGCCGCGGCGGGGTCCAGTCCAAGGCAGACCTGGCTGCGCCGCTCCGAAACCAGAGCGACGAGCCGATCTGCGAAGGGCTTGGTCAGCCCTTGACCGTCTTCTTGAGGCCGGCGCCCGCCGAGAACTTCGGCACCTTGCCGCCGGCGATCGTGATGCGCTCGCCGGTGCGGGGGTTGACGCCCTGGCGCTCGCTGCGCTCGGCCACACTGAACTTGCCGAAGCCGGTGAAGCTGATCTCACCGCCGCCCTTGAGCGTGTCGGCGATCCCGTCCAGCACGGCCTCCACGGCGTCGGCCGCGGCCTTCTTGCTGTCGAAGTTCCCCGCGATCTGGTCTACGAACTCTGCCTTGGTCAACTCATTCCTCCTCAGTAGCTCTCAGGCTTGACGGTCGCGGAATGTAACAGTGACTCTGGATGGTGACCCCGGCGCCCGCTCATCCGACGGGGCGGCAACCAGCGCCTACATCCGTTCCGGCGCGCCGACTCCGACCAGGGCGAGGGTGGCAGCGATCACTCGTTGCGTGGCCACGCAGAGGTCGAGGCGTGCGGCCTCGGTCGGGGCATCAACCCCGACGACCTGGCAATCGCGATAGAAGGCATGAAAGCCGGCGGCGGTCTCCCCGGCGTAGGCGCACAGCCTGTGAGGGGCGCGCCTCGCACCGGCCTCGGCGACGACGTGGGTCAGCTCTAAAAGCCGCCGCACCAACGCCCGCTCCGAGGCCTCCGCCGGAGCGTCGAGCGCGGACTCCACCGTTGAGTCGGCCGCGTCGGCGGCAACGCCCTCCGAGGCCGCCTTCCGCAGGATGCTGGCGATACGTGCATGCGCGTACTGCACGTAGTACACGGGGTTGTCCTGCGACTGGCTGCGCGCGAGGTCCAGGTCGAGGTCGAGCGCGGTGTCGTGGCTGCGCTGGACCATGAAGAACCGGGCCGCGTCCACACCGACGTCGTCCATCAGCTCGTCGAGCGTCACGAACTCGCCCTTTCGCTTGGACATCTTCGCCCGCTGGCCGCCCTCGACCACCTGGACGAGCTGCATGATCGGCGCCTCGTAGGCGTCTCCTGCCGCCTCTGAGTGCTTCGAGCGCCGCCCTCACGCGCGGCACGTATCCGTGATGGTCCGCTCCCAGCGGGTCGATCAGGCGCTCCCAGCCACGGTCGAGCTTGTCGCGGTGGTAGGCGATGTCCGCGGCGAAGTAGGTGGGCTGACCGTCGGCACGGATCAGCACCCGGTCCTTCTCGTCACCGAACTCCGACGTGCGCAGCCACACCGCGCCCTCGCTGTCGTAGATGTGACCCTTGTCACGCAGCTCGCCCAGGGTGGTCTCCAACGCCCCTGACTCATGGAGGCTTCGCTCCGAGAACCAGGTGTCGAAGGTCGCACCGAAGCGCTCCAGCGTCGCGGCGATCCGAGCGGTCATCGCATCCGTGCCCGCCCGTGCGAGCCCATCCAGGTCCTCAGGCCCCAAGCCCTGATCCTTGAGGTCGTTCGCGAGCTCGGCGACGTAGTCCCCGGTGTAGCCGTCCTCGGGCACCGGCTCGCCACGCATGTGCGCCGCGATCGACGCGGCAAAGCGATCCACCTGGCCGCCGGTGTCGTTCAGCAGGTACTCGCGGCCGACCTCGTATCCGCACGCCTCGAGCAGGCGAGCCACCGAGTCCCCGTACGCGGCACCGCGGCCGCCGGCGACCGTGAGCGGCCCCGTGGGATTCGCCGACACGTACTCGACGAGGACTCGCTCGGGGCTCGGAGGCGAGGATCTGCCGTAGGACTCACCGCCGTCGAGGATGGTCGCGACCGCCTCCCGGTGCCAGCGGTCGGTCAGGTGTACGTTCAGAAAGCCCGGCCCTGCCACCTCCACCTGACGCGCGGAATCACCCAGCCGCTCCCCCACGTCGGCTGCCAGCCGCTCGGCGATGTCGCGGGGCTTCTCCCCGAGAACCGGCGCGAGCAACATGGCCGCGTTCGTCGAGTAATCACCCATCTCCGCCTTCGGCGGCCGCTCGAGCGTCGCCCGTTCGCCGGCACCATCGGCCAGGGCGCGGGCGGCGGCATCGATCGTTGCGCGGAGCTCTGCAAGGGGGTCGGTCACGGGCGCCGAGTCTAAGCTGCGTTCCGCGTGAGGGCTCTCGTAACAGGCGGCGCCGGGTTCATCGGCTCCAACCTCGTCGATGCGCTTGTCGCCCGAGGCGATGAGGTGCTCGTTCTGGACGACCTGTCCAGCGGACGCCATGAGAACCTCGCCGGTGCCATCGCGGCCGGCGCACGACTGGAGGTGGCTGACGTTTCTGACAAGCCCGCGGTGGCCGCCCTCTTCGATGACCACGCTCCCGAGCTGGTCTTCCACCTCGCCGCCCAGATCGATGTGAGGCGCTCGGTCGCCGACCCGGCCTACGACCTCGCCCTGAACGCCGGCGCCACCATCAACCTGCTCGAAGCCGCGCGACAGGCCGAGACCCGGCGATTCCTCTTCGCATCCACCGGCGGCGCGATCTACGGCGAGGGCGCAGAGCGGGATCTGCCCCTTGACGAAGGCGCGGCAGCCCGGCCGGATGCCCCGTACGGCGCGAGCAAGCTCGCCGCCGAGGGCTACATCGGGCTCTACTCACGCCTGTATGACCTCTCGACCGCGGCGCTGCGACTGGGCAACGTCTACGGCCCGCGGCAGGATCCACACGGCGAGGCAGGGGTCGTCGCCATCTTCTCGAGCGCCCTGCTGAGCGGGGGCCCGACCAAGGTCTTCGGCGACGGCGAGCAGACCCGCGACTACGTCTTCGTGGGCGATGTCGTCTCCGCCTTCCTTGCCGCGGCCGACAGCGACGCGACGGGTGCCTTCAACGTCGGCACGGGAGCGGAGACCAGCGTCCTCGCGCTCGGGGCGGCGATCGCGGCGCTGTGCGACACGACCTTCGAACCCGAGATGGCTCTCGCCCGCCCCGGCGAGGTGCAGAGGATCTCGATCGACTCCTCGAAGGCCGGGTCCGAGTTGGGCTGGTCGTCGGAGTTCAGCCTCGAGGCCGGGCTTCAGTCGACGGTCGATTCGTTCCGCTCGTAGGCCAGCCCCGCGCCGATCCGATCGACGGTGCTCGGGTGGGTGCCGAACAGGACGCTGACGTATCCAGGCGGGTCGGGGTCCGAGACGTTCTCGGAGCTCAGCCGGCGCTGCAGGTCGATCAGGCCCTGCGGGTCATCCGTGAGCTCGAGCGCGTAGTCGTCGGCCGCGGCCTCCACATCACGCGAGAGCTGATTTCCCGGGACGTTGAGGACGAACGTCACCACGGCGATCATCAGCGCGTACGCCGGCAGCGCCGCCGGTGATCCCGGAGCAATCCCGGAGCGGTCCGTCAGCGCCCCGGCCGTCTCACGGACGAACAGCAGGCCAAGCGGTGTCACGATCGCGATGAAGAGGATCCCGCGCCGGATGTCGCTGTTCGCGACGTGACCAAGCTCGTGCGCCACCACCGAGCGCAGCTCGGAACGCTCGGCGGAGTCGATCAGGTTGTCGTAGAGGACAACGCGCTTGGTCGGCCCCAACCCGCCCACATAGGCGTTCAGCGCGGTCGATCGGCGCGAGGCATCGATGCGGTAGACCTCGCCGATGTCCACGCCGCCCTCGCGCCCGAGCTCCAGGACCTCCGCCCGGAGCCGGCTGTCCTCTGGCAGCGCGTCGAACTTGTTGAACAGCGGCGCGAGGACCACGGGGGCGAGCCACGAGAAGACGATCGAGATCGCGACGACCCCCGCGGCGGCAGGGGCCCACCAGCCGCGAGGGAAGCGCCGCACCAGGGCGAGCAGGAGCGCTGCGCCGGCGCCGGCCATCACCACACTGATCGCGGTGCCCTTCGCGTAGTCGCCCAGCCAGGCGTCCAATGACTGAGTGGAGAGGCCCGCGTCGACCGAGCGCTCGTGCGCCGCGACATCGAAGGGAAGCCCCACCAGCGTGATCGTGAGCGAGAGGCCGGCCCCGGCTGCGACCGCCCCCAGCACCGGGCGCTCGCCCAGCCGTTCCAGCGCGGTTCGGGCGAGCCGGGGCCGGCCGGTCGCAAGCGCCACCAGGATCACGCCCTGCGCCGCGAGTCCGGCGAACATGAGGGCCCGCTGCCCGCCCCGGTATTCGCGCGCACGCTCGATCGCCTCCGGCTCGAAGTAGTCCTCCTCGTTGACCGTCTCGGGCTCCGAGGCCGGGTCGGCGGGCGCAAGCACCCACGCAGCGCCTTCGGCCACGACCACCATCGCGACCACAATCACGCCGATGCGGGCTCCGCGGGACCTCACGCCCGTACGATAGTCGGCCTTCAACGCCGCCCAGCGGGGCCCTGTATGCGACTGGCGATCCTCAGCGACATCCACTCCAACATGCCCGCGTTCGAGGCTGTTCTCGACGCGATCGACGCCGCCGCCGTCGAGGAGACCTGGTGCCTGGGGGACGTCGTCGGATACGGAGCGCACCCGGACGAGTGCGCCAGCGCCGTCGCCGAGCGCTGCGCCGTCTCCCTGGTCGGAAACCACGACCTCGCGGTCACGGGCGAGCTGGACATCTCCTCGTTCTCGCCGGCCGCCTCCGCGGCCGTGCGCTGGACCCAGCGAAGCGTCGCCGACGAGACCCTGCGGTTCCTGCGCGGCCTGAAGCCCTCGGAGACCAGCGGCGAGGTGGCCCTCTACCACGCGTCGCCCCGCGACCCGGTGTGGGAGTACGTGCTGTGGCCGGACCAGGCCGCCGAGTGCCTCGCGGCGCAGGCGGCCCGGGTGAGCTTCGTCGGGCACTCGCACGTCGCGCTTCACTTCAGCCTTCCGGAGAGCAATGGCGAGGCCGAGCCGCCGCGCATCGCGCAGGGCGCCCAGGCCGAGGGCGCCACGACCCTCGACGTCAGTGAAGGCCGCTGGCTGATCAATCCCGGCAGCGTCGGCCAGCCGCGAGACGGGGATCCCCGAGCAGCCTGGCTGGAGCTCGACACGGATGCCTGGACGGCCACCTATCACCGCGTCGAATACGACATCGACAAGGCCGCCGAGGCCATCCTCCAGGCCGACCTTCCCGAACACCTTGCAAAGCGGCTGCACATCGGGCAATGAGGCGTTTTTCCCCATCTAGACTCGCGGCGATGCCACGACGCGGCCGCAAATCGACGGCGATCCTCCTCGTGGTTTCAGCCCTGGGGCTAGCCGCATGCGGCTCCAGCGGCGACGGGAGTATCCCCGAGGGCGAAGCCGAGGCACTGCTCGCAACCCTCACCCAGATCCAGAGCAACGTCGACGACGGGGACTGCACCAGCGCCCGGACCGACGCCAGCCAGCTCGTGAGCCAGATCGACCTGCTGCCGAAGGACGTCGGGGCGGAGACCAAGGGGGATCTGTTCGAGGCAGCCAACAACCTCGAGGACCTGATCGAGGACCCCACCAAGTGCGCCGAGCCGGACGAGGAGCAGACGTCCACGACCGAGACCGACACCGGCGCCTCGGGGTTCTCCGGGGAGGACGGCTGATGGCGGGCGAGCTGATCTCCGACCGCTACGAGCTGGGCGAACGCCTGGGATCCGGTGGCATGTCGACGGTGTGGGCGGCCCAGGACCGCGTGCTGGAACGGACGGTGGCGGTGAAGGTCCTGGCCGAGCATCTCTCGGACGACGAGAAGTTCGTCGCACGGTTCCGCCGCGAGGCCCTGGCCGTCGCGAAGCTCATCCACCCCAACATCGTCCAGGTCTACGACACCGGCGTCAGCCACGACCGCCACTTCATCGTGATGGAGTACGTGGAGGGTCGCTCGGGCGCCCAGCTGCTGCAGACGGAGGGCCGGCTGGGCTCGAACGTCTCGGTCCAGATCGGCGTCCAGGCGTGCTCCGGGCTGGAGTACGCGCACCGCCAAGGGATCATCCACCGCGACGTCAAGCCCGGGAACCTGCTGCTGATCGGCGGCCCGGCGGGCAACCGCAAGCGCGGGGCGGGCGGGCACGACCCACCGACCGGAGAGATGACGGTCAAGCTCGCCGACTTCGGCATCGCTCGTGCCGCCGAGCAGACCCGCCTCACGCAGGTGGGTTCAGTGGTCGGGACCGCCGCCTACCTCGCGCCCGAGCAGGCCCGAGGCGAGGAGGCCACGCCGGCCGCCGACGTCTACGCCCTCGGGGTCGTCGTCTACCAGATGCTCACCGGGCGCCTTCCGTGGGAGGGCTCAACGCTCGCCGAGCTCTCGATCCGGCGGGAGAACGAGCGGCCGCTGTCGCCCAGCTCGTATGACCCGGGCATCCCGGAGGAGCTCTCCACCGCCGTGCTCCGTGCACTGGAGGGCGACGCGGCCAACCGCTACACCACCGCGCGCGACTTCTCCGCGGCCATGAGGTCCGGGCTCGCGGGCATCGAGCCTCCGGTCGCTGCCTCGGATGCGCCGACCCGGGTCGTTGCGGCTGAGACCGCGGCCACGAGTGCGATGGCCGATCCGCCCACCCCGGTGGCCGAGCAGCGCGCCGTCCGGCGCCCCCCTCCCCCGCCGCCTCCGGCGCCCCGCCCTGTTGTCGCGCCCGCGGCCAAACCCAAGCGCTCGGCGTTCGGCCGGTTCATGCGGGTGCTCGGCCTGCTGGTCCTGATCGGTGTCCTCGCAGCTCTGATCGCGGGCGGCGTGTTGCTGCTCACCGACGCCGGTCAGGGCACCGACGCCGGCGACTTCATCCGCGACACGATCAACGACCAGATCGACTCGCTCGAGCAGTTCATCCGCGAGAACACGCAGTAGACCGCGTCAGCCCGCCTCCCACGGCGCCCTGCCGGCGAGAATCGCTTCCCCGTAGGCAGCGAACGCCCCGCCCCGAATCGCGGCCCGGGCACCGCTCACCAGCCGCTGGAGGTACGCGAGGTTGTGGGTCGTGAGCAGTCGCACCGCGGTCAGCTCGTGCTCCTTGACGAGGTAGTGCACGTAGGCGGTGCTGTAACGCGCGCACGTCGCGCAAGGGCAGCCGGGCACGAGCGGGGCATCTTCATCGGCCAGCTCCCCACGTCGCACGTTCCGTCGGAAGCGTTCACCCGGGCGCGGCGCAAGGGCCATGCCGTGACGCGCGAGCCTGGTCGGCACTGCGCAGTCGAACACGTCGATACCCCGTGCGATGCCCTCGACGAGATCGTCGGGCTCGCCGATCCCGAGCAGGTGCTTCGGTGCATCGCTCTCGAGATGGGGAAGGGTCATGTCGAGGACCCGGTACATCTCTGGCTTGTCCTCCCCCAGCGTGCCTCCGATTGAGATCCCGTCGACGCCGGCCGCGGACACGACCTGGGCCGACTCGCGCCTCAGGTCCTCGTGAACACCGCCCTGGACGATGCCGAAGACGGCCTGGCGCTTCGGCCCGTGCTCGCCGTGCCAGTCGAGGCAGCGATCGAGCCAGCGATGGGTTCGCTCCATGGAGCGGGCTGTGTACTCGCGGTCGGCGTGGAACGGCGTGCACTCGTCGAACACCAGGGCGATGTCGGAGCCCAGGGCCGCCTGGACCTCCATTGACTCCTCCGGCCCGAGAAACCGCTCGGAGCCGTCGATGTAGGAGCGGAACCGGACCCCGCGCTCGGAGATCTCGAGGACGCCGCCCGAGCTTCCCGCGCGGCCGCGCCTGCCCTTGATCTCGTCCGCCACCGTCCCGTGGGCGAGCGAGAACACCTGGAACCCGCCGGAGTCGGTGATGATCGCCCGCTCCCACCCCATGAACTTGTGCAGGCCGCCCAGGCGCGCGATTCGCTCGGCGCCGGGAGCGAGGAACAGATGGAACGTGTTGCCCAGGACCATCTCGTAGCCGAGGCCGGCGACGTCGGCCGAGTCCAGCGACCGAACGGCGCCCCGGGTGGCAAGAGGGATGAACGCCGGGGTCCCGACCTCGCCGTGAGCCGTGACCAGCCGGCCGGCCCGGGCGGCGCCGTCACGGGCATCGATCTCGAAGCTCAGCCGCTCCGGGGCGGTTCGCATCTCGCGTTCAGTCGCCGGCCAGGGCGTGGCCGGTCATGGCATCCGGCTGTGGAATGCCCAGGAGGGAGAGAACCGTCGGGGCGACATCGGCGAGGATCCCGCCGTCCGCGAGGTCGAGACCCGGCACGCTCACGATGAGCGGTACAGGGTTCGTGGAGTGCGCGGTGTTCGGAGAGCCGTCGGGCTCGAGCATGTTGTCGGCGTTCCCGTGGTCGGCGGTCACGATGCACGCGCCCCCCGCCTCGTGGACCGCCGCGACAACCTTGGCAAGGCATGAATCGACCGCCTCGACGGCCCTGACCGCCGCCGGGATGTCGCCCGTGTGGCCGACCATGTCTGGATTCGCGAAGTTGATGATCCCGAAGCGGTACCCGCCGTCCCGCCAACGGCCCGCGAACGCCTCCGCCGCTGCACCGGCACTCATCTCGGGCTTGTGGTCGTAGGTGGGGACGTCACGCGGCGATTCCACCAGGCAGCGCTCCTCCCCCTCCCACTCGTCCTCCCGTCCGCCGTTGAAGAAGTAGGTGACGTGCGCGTACTTCTCGGTCTCGGCGACGTGGAGTTGGCGCTCCCCATGCTCAGCGAGGACCTCGGCCAGGGTGATCTCGGGCCTGGCCGGCGGGAAGGCGACGGGATAGGGCCACCCCTCCCGGTACTCGGTGAGCGCGGTCAGCGAGATCGACGGCGCCTCACCGCGGTCGAACTCGGCGAAGTCCTCCTCGCCCAGTGCCCGGCAGAGCTGGCGCGCGCGATCGGGGCGGAAGTTGAAGTGGATCGCGACGTCCCCGTCGGCCATCCCATCGTAGTCGCCCACGACGGTCGGGGGGATGAACTCGTCGGTCTTCTCCGCGGCGTAGGCGGCCTCCACAGCACCGGGCGCGGTATCTGCCCGCTCGCCGTTCGCGTGGACGAGCGCGTCGTAGGCGAGCTTGACCCGGTCCCAGCGGCTGTCGCGATCCATCGCGTAGTAGCGACCGGACACGGTGCCCACGCGGCCCTTTCCGTCCAGCCAGCCCTCGAGCTGCGCCAGGTAGCCGGCCGCGGAATCGGGGAGCGTGTCGCGGCCGTCGGTGAAAGCGTGGACGAACACGTCCGGAACCCCCTCGCGAGCGGCGAGCTCGATCAGGGCCTCGACGTGGGCCCAGCCCGAGTGAACACCGCCCTCCGAGACGAGGCCCATCAGATGAAGGCGGCCCCTTGGGCTGGCCTTGGCCGCCCGGCAGGCGTCGACGAGCACCTCGTTCTGAAAGAAGCTGCCGTCGGCGACGGCCTCATCGAGACGGGTCAGATCCTGCTTGACGACCGACCCGGCCCCCAGGTTCAGGTGGCCGACCTCCGAGTTCCCCATCTGCCCGTCCGGCAGGCCGACGTCGCTGCCGCAAGCGGAGAGCGTGGTGTGCGGGTAGCGCTCCCAGAGCTCGTCGAACGTGGGCGTCTCGGCCTGCGAGATCGCGTTGCCCGGCCCCTCGGGGGCCAGGCCCCACCCGTCCAGGATGATCAGCGCCAGGCCCGGAACCGGGAGCGCCGACGCGCCCTCCGGCAGGCCCATCAAACGCTTGCGGCGGCTTCGCCGCCCGACATGCTGCTTTCGGCGCTAAAGCGCCTCATGCCACACCTGCGCGGCAGATCGCCAGGAAGTCCTCGGGGTCGAGGCTGGCGCCGCCGATGAGCCCGCCATCCACGTCAGGCTGCGCGATGAGCTCCTCGGCGTTGCCGGGCTTCATCGAGCCGCCATAGAGGATGCGCACGCCCGCGGCGGCCTCCGCGTCGCGCTTGGCGAGCTCCGAGCGGACGAACGCGATGGCCTCCTGGGCCTGCTCGGTCGTCGCCGTCCGGCCGGTGCCGATGGCCCAGATCGGCTCGTAGGCGACGACGACCTCGGCCAGGCGAGCCGGGTCGACCTCGGCCAGGTCGGCCTCGATCTGTGCGGCGAGCACGGCCTCCGTCTCGCCCCCGTCGCGCTGCTCCTCGGACTCGCCGACGCAGAGGATCGGCAGCAGGCCGGCCTCGAGGGCGGTCGGGACCTTCTTGGCGAGAGCCTCATCCGTCTCGCAGAAAAGCCCGCGGCGCTCGGAGTGTCCGAGCACCACCGACCCGACGCCCAGGTCGGTGAGCATCCCGGCGGAGATCTCGCCGGTGAAGGCGCCGTCGGCCTCGAAGTGCATGTTCTGCGCCGCGATCCGCACCGGGCTGCGCCGAGTGAAGTCGACGGCCGTTGCGAGCGCCGTGTAGGGGACGCAGAGCACGATGTCCACGGCGTCGAGGATCTCCGTGGAGGGGACGAAGCGCTCGAGGAAGTCGTTCGCCTCGTCCTGGGTCTTGTTCATCTTCCAGTTGGCCGCCACGAGCGGGCGTCGCGTCTCAGGCATCCTGGAGCGCCTCGACGCCGGGGAGCTCTCGGCCCTCCATCAGCTCCAGCGATGCGCCGCCCCCGGTAGAGAGCCAGTCGACCTGCTGGGAGAGTCCGAACGCGGCGAGCGCGGCGCCGGAGTCGCCGCCGCCCACCACGGTCACGCCGGGAGCGGCCGCGATGGCGTCGGCGACAGCCCGCGTGCCGGCGGCGAAGGGCTCCAGCTCGAACGCGCCCATCGGGCCGTTCCAGAAGACGGTTCCGGCGCGATCGATCTCGGCCGCGTAGCGCTCGGCGGTGGCCGGCCCGATGTCAAGCCCCATCCACCCCTCGGGGACCTCCGTGCCCTCAACGACCCGGTGCTCGGCATCGGCGTCGAAGCGATCGGCGATGACGAGGTCCGACGGCAGCAGCAGGTCGCAGTTCGAGTCATCGGCCTGCTCCAGGACCTCGCGCGCCAGCTCGATTCCCTCCTCCTCGACCAGCGAATCGCCGGTCTCGATTCCCTGCGCACGGAAGAAGCTGAAGCACATGGCGCCGCCGATCAGGACCTGGTCCGCGATGTCGAGGAACCGGTCCAGAACGCCGATCTTGTCGGTCACCTTGGCACCGCCCAGGACCACGCAGAGCGGCCGCTCCGGATCGTCGCGCACGGCCGTGAGCTCGCGCACCTCGCGCTCCAGCAGCAGTCCCGCGAAGCCCGGAAGCTCGCGCGCGACCCCCTCGGTCGTCGCATGCGCCCGGTGCGCCGCCCCGAACGCATCGTTGACGTAGAAGTCGGCGAGCTTCGCCAGCTGCCCGGCCAGCTCCGGGTCGTTGCTGGTCTCGCCCGATTCGAAACGGCTGTTCTCCAGGACCAGGACCGCCCCGGCGGGAAGCGAGTCGGCGGCCTGTTCCACCCTGGGGCCAACGACGGCGGGGGCGAAGCGCACATCGGCGCCCTCCAGATGCCCCGCGAGGTTCTCGGCGATCGGTCGCATCGAGAGCGAGGGGTCCTCGCCGTCGGGGCGGCCCAGGTGCGAGACCAGGACCAGAGCGGCGCCGCGCTCACGCAGGAGTTCGATCGTCGGCAGGGCGGCGCGGATCCTTGAGTCGTCCGTGATCATCCCGCCGTCCAGGGGGACGTTGAAGTCGACGCGGACGAGGACGGTGTGGCCCGAGGCGTCCGAGTCGCGGACGCTCGCCTTGGCGAACGCCCCGCGGGTCGTGTCGGTGGTCAAGCCCCCACTGCCGCCGGCTCGAGGACCTTCGCGGCCAGCTCGACGCAGCGGTTGGAGTAGCCCCACTCGTTGTCGTACCAGGCGACCGCCTTCACGAGCGTGCCCTCCATGACCATCGTCTGCTCGGCGTCGAAGATCGACGAGTGCGGGTCCTTCACGATGTCGGTCGAGACGATCGGGTCCTCGGTGTAGGCGAGGATCCCGCTCAGCGGTCCGTCCGCGGCCTCCTTGGCGGCGGCGTTGATCTCGTCAACGGAGGTCTCGCGCGAGACAACGCAGACCAGGTCTACCACGGAGCCCGTGGGAACCGGGGCGCGCACGGCGAGCCCGTTCAGCTTGCCGTCCAGCTCCGGCAGCACGAGGCCGACGGCCTTGGCCGCCCCCGTGGTGGTCGGGATCAGGTTGAGCGCGGCGGCGCGAGCGCGGCGCAGGTCCTTGTGCGGCATGTCGTGCAGGCGCTGGTCGGACGTGTAGGCGTGGATCGTCGTCATCAGGCCGTGCTCGATCCCGACCGCATCGTTGATCACCTTCGCGAACGGCGCCAGGCAGTTCGTGGTGCACGACGCGTTGGAGATGATGTGGTGTTGCTCGGGGTCATAGGAGTCGAAGTTCACGCCCAGCGCCACCGTCACGTCCGGGTCGCTCGCGGGGGCCGAGATGATCACCTTCTTCGCGCCGGCCTCCAGGTGCTTGGCGGCGTCGTCGCGCTTGGTGAAGATGCCGGTGGACTCGATCACGACGTCCACGCCCAGCTCGCCCCACGGAAGGTCGGCGGGATCGCGCTCGGAGAGGATCTTGGTCTCCTGGCCGTCCACGCTGATCGTGCCGCCCGACTCGCTGATCTCGCCGGGGAAGCGGCCGAGAACGGAGTCGTACTTGAGCAGGTGGGCCAGCGTGCCGGCGTCGGCGATGTCGTTGACGGCGACGAACTCGATGTCGCTTCCGGCTTCGTGGGCTGCCCGAAACAGGTTTCGGCCGATCCGGCCGAAGCCGTTGATGCCCACCTTCACGCTTGCCATCGGTCCTCCTGGGTCGTCTTTGGTCTGAATCGTCAGTCGACGCCGACGGTGATCTCGATGCGATGCCCGTCGGGGTCGCGCAGGTAGGCCGCATAGTAGGTAGGCCCGTACTCCGGACGCTGGCCCGGGTCGCCCTGATTGATCCCACCGGCGTTGACGCCGCCCTCCCAGGCGGCCTTCACGGCCGAGATCCCGTTCGCCCCGAAGGCGACGTGGCCGCCTCCGCTGGCCGCATCGCGGCGGTGGACCACGTAGAAGACCGGCCGGAAGATCCCCCAGCCGACTCGTTCATCCGTCTCGACCTGGCGGCGCCAGCCGAGGGGGCCGAGCACCGAGTCGTAGAACGAGGCGCCTCGCTCCAGTTCGCTGACCTCGAGGCTGACGTGGTGGATCACCGGGGAAACCTACGGCAGGTGTCAGGCACGCGGCTCCCAGCGGAAGGTCCGCATCGCGATCAGCAGGCCCGCCACGCCCCAGGCGGCCACGATCGCGAGCTGGCCCCACTCGAAGCCGGCGCCAGTGGTGGTCGGGCTCCAGGCGGTGAAGAAGGCCTCGAAGAAGTGGCGGATGGGGAACAGGTCGGCGAACTTGAGGACGTCGTCCGGGATCTCGGTCTCCGGGATGAAGATGCCGGAGAGGAAGTAGAGCGGCAGCAGGGCGGCGTTCGAGATGGGCGCCGCGGCGTCCTCGGTGGGAATGGCCGCGGTAAGTGCGAAGCCCAGACAGCAGAACGAAGCCGCGCCCACCAGGAGCGCGACGATGACGGCCGGCAGGCGCTCGAACGGGATCTCCACCCCGTAGAGGATCCGCCCGATCAACGCGACCACGATCAGGCTGAGCACCGACACCACCATGGAGTTGCCGACGCGGCCGGCGATGAAGACCCAGGTGGGAAGCGGCGTGCCGCGCGTGCGCTTCAGCAACCCGTTCTCGCGGTCAACCGTCAGCGAGATGGCAAGGCTCTGCATGGTCGCCGAGACCACGGCGAGGGTGATGATCGCCGGGACGTAGTACGTCGTCGTCTTGATCCCGCCGAGTTCCTCGATCTTGTCGTTGCCGAAGATCGTCGCGAAGATCAGCAGGAACATCACCGGCAACAGAACCGTGAAGAACACGGACGCCGGGTTGCGCCAGAAGGTCTTCTGGTCGAAGCGGAACTGGTGGGCTACCAGTGCGGCGGCGCTCACTCGCGGTACTCCGCCTCGGCGGCCCCGGTGAGCTCGATGTAGACGTCCTCGAGACTTGGCCGGCGGACCTCGAGACCGGAGAGCTCGACCCCGTGGTCGACCGCCCAGGAGGTGAGCGCCGCGAGGACCGGCACCGGGTCCTGAGCCTCGACGACGACATCGGTCCCACCGTTGTCGGCGGCGGGGCTCTGCGTTCCGTCGACGGGCAGCCGGGACGCGGCGTCCTGCGGGACGCGAAAGGTGATCTGAGCGGCGGCGGTCTCCCGGCCACCCAGGTCGGCTGGGCTTCCCTGGGCCACGATCTCGCCGCGGGCGATCACCGCGAGCCGGTCGGCCAGCGCCTGCGCCTCCTCCATGTAGTGCGTCGTGAGGAAGACGGTCTTGCCGAGGTCCCGGAGATTGCCGATGACCTCCCAGGCATGGCGGCGCGCCGAGGGATCGAAGCCGGTGGTGGGCTCGTCCAGGAACAGCAGCTCAGGGTCGCCGATCAGGGCCAGGCCCACGTCGAGCCGGCGCTGCTGCCCGCCCGACATCCGCAGCACGCGCGTGTCGGCCTTCTCGGTGAGGCCGACGAGCTCGATCGTCTCGTCGACGTCCCGGGGCTTGGCGTAGTACCCGCCGAACAGCTGAAGTGTCTCCTTGACCGTCAGCTCGGGGTGCATCCGGCTCTGCTGGAGGACGATGCCGATGCGCTCGCGCCACTCGCGGTCGGCCTTCCCGGGATCGACGCCCAGGACCGAGACCTCGCCCCCTGATCTGTCGCGATACCCCTCGAGGACCTCAACCGTGGTCGTCTTCCCGGCGCCGTTGGGACCCAGGAAGCCGAAGATCTCTCCGGGCATGACCTCGAGGTCGATACCGCGGACGGCCTCGACGTCGCCGTACGACTTGCGCAGGCCGGATACGCGGATGACCGGGTCAGTCACCCGCGTGATTCAAGCAGGGGACCTGCCAACGGTCGGCAGCACGCGCACCCGAACTAATCGAGCTCGACGTCGCGGTGAACAACGCGGAGCACCAGGTCGTCGCGCCCCACGAGGTGCTGCGCGACCCGGTCGGCGATCGTCACCGAGCGGTGGCGCCCCCCGGTGCAGCCGACCGCGATCGTCAGGTGGGTCTTGCCCTCCGCCACGTACGCAGGCAGCAGGAAATCGAGGAGGGGCAGGAGCCGCTGGTAGAACTCGCTCGCCAGGTCGCCGGCCTCCACGTGCTCCACGACCTTCGGATCGCGCCCGGTGAGCGGACGCAGGTCCTCGCGATAGTGCGGGTTGGGCAGGAACCGAACGTCGAACATCAGGTCGGCGTCGCGCGGAGGGCCGTTCTTGAACCCGAACGTGAGGATCGTCAGCGCGAGCTGGGCGGGCCCGTGGGGCCCGAGCATCTCGGTCGCGATTCGCCGCCGCAGCATCGCCCCGGTCAGCTCGGAGGTCTCCATGACCAGGTCGGCCCGCTCGCGCAGCGGGGCCAGGATCTCGCCCTCCTCGCGGATCCCGTCCACCACGCGGCCGTCGGGAGCCAGCGGGTGCCGGCGGCGGGTCTCCTTGAAGCGGTCCTGCAGTGTCTCCTCGTCGGCCTCGAGGAAGAGCACGCGGGGCTCGAGGCCGCCGGCCTCGAGCTCCTCGAGGACCGCCGTGAGGTCCTGGAAGTACTCGCCGCCACGCACGTCGGAGACCACCGCCGCCCTGCGCACCCCGCTGCCCTCGTGCCGGAACAGCTCGCCGAGGGCGCCGATCATCCGAGGCGGGAGGTTGTCGACGCAGAAGTAGCCGCCGTCCTCGAAGGCCGCGATCGCCTCCGACTTGCCGGCGCCCGAGTAGCCGGTGATGACCACCAGGTCGACGTGCCGCCCCGCGCCGTCCCCGTCGTGTGCCCCCGCGGCCGTCATCCCGCCTTGTTCAGCTGCCGGTGGATGTCGCGGGCCAGCTTGCCGGGAACCCCGGGCACGGCCTCCAGCTCCTCCCTGCTGGCCTGCACCAGTCGCTCGGGCGAGCCGAAGTGCTTGAGCAAAGCGCGCTTTCGCACCGGGCCGACGCCGCGCAGCTCGTCGAGGAGCGAGGTGGTCATCGCCTGGTCGCGACGGCCGCGGTGGTGCGTGATCGCGAACCGGTGCGCCTCGTCGCGCACCCGCTGCAGCAGCCGCAGGGCCTCGGAGTCGGCCGGCACCGGAACCGGGCTGGAGCGGCCGGGCACGAAGACTTCCTCGATCCGCTTGGCGAGACCGATCACCGTCACCGGCTCGTGGCCGCCGTCGACGAGTGGCGCGAGCGCGCGCATCCCAGCCGACAGCTGACCCTTGCCGCCGTCGATCACGATGAGATCGGGCAGTGCGGCGAAGCTCTCGTCGCGCTCCGAGTCGTGCGGCGAGAGGTCGGCCCCCTCCTGGTAGCGGGCGAGCCTGCGGCCGAGCACCTCCTCGATCGAGGAGAAGTCGTCCGGGCCGGCCGTGCGGTCGCCGCGGATGCGAAACCGGCGGTAGTCGGCCTTCTTCGGCGCTCCGCCCTCGAAGACGACCATAGAGGCCACCGTGTGCTGGCCGCCGATGTTCGAGACGTCGAAGCCCTCGACGCGCACCGGCAGGCGCGGCAGCTCCAGCGCCTCCTGCAGCTCGGAGAGCGCGTCCACGCGCTGCTGGCGGCGGCGCTCGCGGCGCAGCCGGTCCTGGGCGAGGGCCAGCCCTGCGTTGCGCTCGGCCAGCTCTCGCAAGCGCCGCTTGTCGCCACGCTCAGCGACGCGGACCTCCACGGACCCGCCGCGCTGGACAGAGAGTGCCTCGGCGATCACCAGCGCCCTGTCGCGGAGCGCCTCACCGACCACGATCAGGCGCGGCACCGAGGGCGCCGCCGCGTAGTACTGGGCCAGGAACTCCTCGGCGACCTCCTCCTCCCCGCGCTTGGCCTCGTTGGCGAGGTAGAAGCCGTGGCGCTCGGCGAGGATCCCGTCGCGCACCTGAAAGACCTGGGCGTTGGCGTCAGCGCCGTCCACGGCCACCCCGATGAGGTCGGCGCTCTCGTGCGAGTCGGAGGCGATGCTTCGTCGCTGCATCAGCGAGCGCACCGCGTCGAGACGGTCGCGGTAGATCGCGGCCCGCTCGAACTCCTCGGCCTCGGCCGCCTCCTTCATCTTGCGCTCGACGTCGCGCTCGACGTCGCGGTAGCGGCCGGAGAGGAAGCTGGCGATCGCCTCGATGTTCCGCCGGTATTCCTCGCGGTCGATGTACCCGACGCAGGGGGCCTGGCAGCGCTTGATGTAGTAGTCGAGGCAGGGTACGCCCGAGCGCCTACCGGGCTCCGGCCCGTCGCAGGTGCGGTGCTGGAAGAGCTTTCCGAGCAGGTCGAGCGTCTCGCGCGTGCGCTTGGCGTTCGAGTAGGGCCCGAAGTACAGCCTGCCGGAGCGGTGGCGCTCGCGGGTGAAGTAGACGCGCGGGAACTCCTCGTCCATCGAGATCCCGATGTACGGATAGGACTTGTCGTCGCGCAGGCGGATGTTGAAGCGCGGCCGGTGGCGCTTGATGAACTGCTGCTCGGCGATGAGCGCCTCGGCCTCGTTCTCGGTGACCAGGAAGTCGATGCTCGCGACCTGCCCCGTGATGTCGCGAATCGTGGACTTGCCCGAGAAGTGGCCCGCGACCCGCTTGCGGATCGACGTCGCCTTGCCCACGTAGAGGACCTTGCCCTTCTCGTCCTTGAAGAGGTAGACGCCCGGCTGGTCGGGAAGCTCGCGACGTTGCTGGTGCGATATCCGCCATCGCCTCCAAGGTTAGGCTCCGCGCCCCCCGGCAAAGACGACTACGCAAGGAGCCCGAGATGAGCGAGACGACACCACCCGAGCTCGAGACCATGAAGCTCGAGGTCGACGGCCGGATCGGCACCCTCACCCTCGACCGGCCCGGCTCGTTCAACGCCATGAGCCCGGACCTGATCGCAGAGCTGCTCGTCGCCGCGATCATGGCTCGCCGACCGCGCTCCACTGCGGGCGCTGATCGTCACGGGCAACGGCCGCGCGTTCTCCTCGGGCGGGGACATCAACTGGTTCAAGGGCGGCCTCGACTCGGATGAGTTCGACCTGCCGTCCGACGTGCGCCGGGGCGCCGACGTCCTCCACCAGGCGATCGTCGACTTCCGCCGGATCCCGTATCCGGTGATCGGGGCGATCAACGGCGTCGCCGCGGCGGCGGGCTTCTCGCTGGCGCTCATGTGCGACCTCCGCATCGCCTCCGAGGAGGCCTCGTTCGCGTGCGCCTACGGGCGAATCGGCGCCTCGCCCGACGGCGGGATGACCTACTTCCTACCACGGATGGTCGGCCCTGCCCGCGCGGTCGAGCTGCTGCTGAACGACCCGATGCTGAGCGCGCAGGATGCGCTCGAGGAGGGGATCGTGACCGAGGTCGTGCCTGCCGGCGAGCTGATGGACCGTGCGCGCGCCAAGGCCGAGGAGCTGGCCGCCAAGGCCCCGCACTACGTCCGCCAGGCCAAGGAGCTGGTGGCCGTCTCGCTGGACAACTCGCTGGCCGACCATCTCCAGCTGGAACGGCACGGGATCGCCGACTCGATGGCCACAGACGACCTCCGCGAGGGCGTCACGGCCTTCTTCGAGAAGCGTGAGGCCACCTTCTCCGGCGGGTTGAGAGGTCTAGAGTAGGAATCGAGTTCCCGAGGAAAGGAAGTAGGCGGATGAAGAAGCTTGTAGCGCTGCTCGCGATGCTGATGCTGATCCCGTTTGCCTTCGCGGCGTGCGGCGGCGACGATGACGACGAGGGCGATACCTCAGCGGAGACGACGACCGAGGAGACCACCGAGGCCGCCGACGACACCGGGGGGGATACGGGCGGCAGCGAGACCGTTGCGGTTTCGGCTGCGTCCGACGGCAGCTTGGCATTCGACCAGACCGAACTGACCGCGGCGGCAGGCTCCGCCACGTTCGAGTTCGACAACCCGGCTTCCCTTGGGCACGACTTCTGCCTCGAGTCGGACGGCTCCGAGGTCGGGTGCTCCGACACGGTCACCGGAGACTCCGCCACGCTCGACGCAGACCTGGAGGCGGGCGAGTACACGTACTACTGCAGCGTCTCCGGCCACCGCGAGGGCGGCATGGAGGGCACGCTTACCGTCGAGTAGCTCCCGCGCAGGCGAACGTTTCGACGGCGGCCTCCGGGCCGCCGTCGTCGTTTCGGGACAGGAACTAACCAACGAGCGCGCGGCCGACCGAGTCGGCGACGCAGCAGGGCTTCTCGTTGCCCTCGACCTCGATCGTGAAGCGGGTGACGATGTGCCACCACCCGCCGTCGAGCTCGTCGACCTTGATCAGCTCAGCGCGGGCCCGCACGCGGCCGCCTGCCGGGACCGGTGCGGGGAAGCGCACCTTGTCGAAGCCGTAGTTCACGCCCAGCTTCACGCCCGACTGCGTGATCAACTGTTGGCGAAAGCCGTCGGTGAGCGAGAGCGTGAGGTTCCCGTGGGCGACCGTGGTGGCGAACGGGCTCTCGGTCTTCGCGCGCTCGACGTCGACGTGGATCCACTGGTCGTCGCGGGAGACCTCGGCGAACTTGTTGATGTCCTCCTGGGTGACGGTCACCCAGTCGGTGGGGCCCAGCTCCTGGCCGATCAGGCCCTGGAGCTGCTCGATGGATGTGACCTCGACGGGCGGCATGGCCCGAAAACCTACTTGCGGCAGGCCGCGTACGCGGTGACGCTCTGGAAGCTCCCGCCGCCGGTCGCGTTGTTGACCCCCGCGCGCCAGGTCTCGGGCGCCAGTGGCCCGCCGTCGTCGGCCGGATGGTTCGCGACGGCGAACATCCGCTGCGGTGTAGCGCCGCTCGAGCGCAGACCGCCACCGACCAGCCGGGTGGCGCCGGGACACACGCTCGCGGCGATGTTCTGGGTTCCGTCGTCGACCGCCACGGAACTGCCCCTGTAGATGTAGTCGCCCGGGGCGCGAGCCTTGTCGCAGACCACGTATCCGACGATGAACTGGCCAGGGCTGCCGACGTTGTTGTTGTCGACGTAGATGCTCCAGCCGTCGTCCATGCGCTGGCCCGCGTCGCCGTCGTCGAAGGGCCGGGCCGTGTTCAGCGCCATCTCGTCGTTGAGGAAGCCGCTCGACGAGACGCCGCCGCCCAGCGCCGGCTCGTCGTCCGGGCAGTCGGCAACGACGCCGACCTGCGAGCCCTCCGGCGCGGGGACGGATGCGGTCGCCTTGTAGCGGTAGTCCTTCTCCGCCGCCCGCTTGTCGCAGATCGCGTAGACGATGTACTCCGAGTCCGTCGGATCGCCCGAGTTGAGGTTGTCGACATAGGCGATCCAGCCGTCGTCGAGCTTCCCGTCGGCGTCGTCGTCATAGGGTCGGGATGTGTTGATCTCGACGCGCCGCCCGAAGGCGGCGGGCGCGTAGGCGCCGCCGGAGACCACCGGCTCGTCGTCGGGACAGATCGCCTCGTTGCCCGCCTGCGTGTTGTCGGAGACGGTGCTGGCGACCTTGACGTAGCGGTAGCCCTTGGCCGAGGTCTCGGTCACCGTCCCGCCCTTCTCGGCGGCGCCGGCAAGCCCGCCGGCGAGCACGACGAGACGCGACCACGATCGTGGCCCCTGCCGATGCGAGCAAACCCCTGTGGCCCATCCTCGGGAAAACGTACCGCCTCGTTCAGCAGTTCGCCTCCGGCCCGGCATCCGTGGAGGAGATCGCGTCGCCGAGCCCGGTGTTCCCGAGGTTGGAGACGTTGAACTGGCCGTCCTCGCAGAGGAATGGGCCGTTGCCGTTCTTGGCAGTCGAAGAGAAAGAGAGCCTGGCTCTCGGGGAGCCGGCTCTTCAGCGACGAGGCGGCGTTGTTCATGAACGCCGGCATGTTGACCGGCCTCCGCGTGTCGACCTCGAGTTTCTCGCCGTTGAAGTTGATCTTGGTCCAGAGGCAGTAGACGGCGGGGCAACCGGAGGCCTTGCTTCCGACGGCAGCTTCTCTTTCGCCTGCGACGTTGCTTGGCAGTGCCATCCCCGCTACGAGCACGCTCAGGGTCACCAAGATGGCTCGGCGACGCGAGCGCCTCACAGTGGTCTCTCCTGGATTCACGAAGTTCCTCCCTTGGTCGGCAGCTTTTCCACCCTATCCGAAGTCGGAAGGGCCGCCATTCAGGCGACGAGCTGAACCTCGAGCGGCTGCGACCACTCCCCCGCCCCGCCCATCAGCGCGAGGATCCGGGCGACGTAGGCCTGGGTCTCGGGGTAGGCGGGCACGCAGTCGCAGGCCTCGACCGGGGCCGGACCCGCGTTGTAGGCGGCGAGCGCGAGCGGGACCTCGCCGAACTGGTCCAGCAGGTCGGACATGAGGTGGGCCTGGGCATCGATCGCGGCGCGGGCGTCGAACGGATCGCGCAGGCCGTAGGCGGCCGCGGTGCCCGGCATGAACTGGGCGATCCCGCGCGCGCCGGCGGGCGAGACGGCGGCGGGATCGAACCCGGACTCGGCCTGGAGCTGGGCGGCCAGCAGGTTCGACGAGACGCCCCAGCGCGACGCGGCGGCCTCGATCGGCGCCCTGTAGGCGACGGGGACGAAGTCCGGTAGCGAGCGCGGCGCGGAGCCGTCCCCGCCCGAGCCCGAGGCGCTCGACGCGGCCGAGCACGGCGCGGGACCGCGATCGAACCCGAAATGCCAGGCCTCCCAGGCGTAGCGCTGACGGAAGCCGAAGCGAGGGGCGTTGACGGCGAGCCAGCCGTAGGCGGATGGCGGGCCGAGGTCGAGCTCGGTGCCGCAGCGGTGCAGCGAGGTGCCCGGGCGGGCGACCCAGCGGGGATCCGGATTGGCCGCGAAGAGGCGGGCCTGCTCGGCATCGGAGCGGTACGCCGAGTTGATGAGCAGCGCGACTCCCGCCCCGCGGGCCGCGGCGGCCATGCGGTCGAAGGCTTCGGCGACGTCGGGGCGCATCCGCTTGCCCTGGCGCGTGACCAGCGGGCCCGAGTAGTCGCCGCTCGCCGATGTGGTGAGGGGAGCCGCCGGAGGTGAGGCCTGGGCCAGCGCCCAGCGGTCGGGATCGGAGGCCAACTCGACGCGTGCGCGGACCGGCACCGCCTCGGCCTCGTCGGGGAACTCCACGTCGACGGCCCCCGCGCCGTTGCGGGTGGCGGCATGCGACGCCGCCTCGCGGGCGCGCGTCAGGTACTCGTCGCGCTCGATGTGCGCCGGGTTGGGCGATCCGTCGGGCAGCAGCTCCGGAGCGGTGAGGCGCGGCAGGTCGTCGCGCATCGAGCGAGCCGCGGAGATGGCGGCGAGGTCGGCCGCACGCTGCTCCCGCGAGGTCGCGGCCACCGCTCCGCCGATCGCCGTCAGCGCCGACGCGACGAGCAGGGTGACGAAGCACAGGCCGGCGACGAGCGGCAGCGCCTGGCCGCCGGCCGGCGCGAAGCGGTTCGCGATGCGGCGCATGCGCCCCGCCGCGGGCCCACCCGGATCGAGGCCGGCGAGGGCCCGGCGAGCCCCGACCAGCCCGAGGGAACGAGCGGCGACGCGCAGCGGGATGGCGTCCTGGCGCAGTTCGGCGGCGAGGACGGCAAGGAGGTGCCTGTGCTCGCGGGGGTCCGCCCGCACGAGCGCCCCCGAGACCGGGCACCCGGGGTCGTCAAGGACCTGGCGCCAGGCCGTCGGTGGGAGGTGGGCCACGACCGGCCCGCCGGCCAGCGCCGTCAGCTCCGCAAGCCTTCCCTCCCACCCTTCCCCCAGCTTCAGCTCGGCCCAGCAGATGCGCCCGCGCGCGGCGGCCGCCACCGGCGGGTCGGCCGAGTTCAGGCGGGCCTCCAGCTCCCTCGCCGAGGTGGACGAGAGCAGGGTCGGCCGGCGGCGGGTTCGCGCATCCGCCTCGACCAGGAGGACGCCCCGCTCGGCCGCACCCACCACACGAGGCCATGGCGACCGCGACCGCCGCGGCCGTGGCGATCCCATCGCCCGGAGAGCCGACGTCGGTGGCGATCAGGAGGCCGGCCGAACCCACGCGGAGTCCTCCACCTCGAGTGCATCGGCCAACGGGGCGAGCAGCGCCGGCGGGCGCAGGCGCACCTCGACCGATCCGCCGTCGACATGGGTCTCAACCCGATCGTGCGCCCACCCCGGAAGCGCGGAGCCAACCGCCTCCTCCGCCGGCTCGCCGGCCGCGAGGGCCAGCGCGCCTGCCTCGACCGCCCCGTCGGCCAGGGTCGCCGCGTAGCCGACCGCCAGGAGCTGCAGCGCGATCACGCCCGCCAGCAGCAGCGCCGGGATGCCCGCGAGGACCTCCACCGAGGCCTGCCCCGCCGCGCCGCGCAGGCGCGGCTCACCCATGGCCGTCCGGGTCCAGCGACGAGCGCGCGCTGACCGGGATCCCATTCACGCCGGGAATCAGGGACGGGACGCGCAGCGAAACCTCGAAGGGCTCGCCCGACGCCTCGAAGCCCTCCCTCAGCGGCTCGGGAACGGCGCTGAGCGCAGCTGCGTGCGGATCCCCGCCGACGAGCTGCGCTCGAGCCCCCGCCCGGGCCGCACCGCCGCTGGTCCACAGCCCCCAGCCGACGAGCGCCAACTGCACGGCCAGCAACGTGAGCAGCACCAGTACCGGCAGCACCGCCACCAGCTCGACCGACGCCTGGCCACGTTGACGCTCAAGAGACGACACCCGCCCAACGTGAAGGGCCCCGCCACACACGTTGCGCGTGGATCGCGCCGAGAGTGCGCCAGGCGGCTAGTAGGTCTGCGACTCGACCCAGAGGCGCCAGATCGCGACGCCCGCGATCGCGAGGAGCCCGATCCAGATGAGCGCGCCGAAGCCGGTGTCGAGCAGCTCGTCGGCGCCCGCGATCATCAGCACGATCAGGCCGATGGCCCCGACCAGGATCCCGCGGTCGCGGTCCGACAGGGCCATGATCGACAGCCGCTGCGATCGGTAGATCTGGTAGGCGGCGAGACCGATCACCACCATGAAGGCGAGCGAGATCGCGGTCAGCACCGCCTCCGCGACGTTGTCGCCGGCGGGCACGGCCGCGACGACGAACGCGAGGGCGAGGATGATCGCGATGTTGCGCGCGGTTCTCATTTCGAGGTCATGACGATTATCCCGACCACGATCGCCGCGACGAACGCGAGGCCCGGCGACCATCCCGATGCTGCCGTAGACGATCGCCGCCGAGTTGCGACCCTCGCGGCCAAGCTCCGCGAAGCGCGACATCCCATAGATGGCCACGGAGAAGATCAGGGTGATCCCCACTCCGGAGATGAATGCCGCCGCGACGGTCTTGGCCAGCGCGCCGGTGTCGATGAATGCGCTGATCATCGGGCCGTCATCATCCGGTGGCGTACATCGGGTTACGCGCCCGCTTCGTCAGGAAGACCGCGAGCGCGACGAGACCGATCGCGCACACGATCAACGGGCCGAGGGCGCCGGTCCCGAAGATCCGCGTGAAGCCATAGGTGAGCGCGCCGATCGCCGCCGCCGCCGGGAACGTGAGCAGCCACGCGGTGACGATGTTGCCGGCCACGCCCCAGCGCACCGCGGACACGCGCTTGCCGGCGCCGGCGCCCATCACGGCGCCGGAGATGACCTGGGTGGTCGAGAGCGGGAACCCGTAGTGCGATGAGGCGAGGATCACGGCGGCACCCGCCCCCTGCGCGGAGAATCCCTGCGCAGCGTCCATCTTGATGATGCGTGTGCCCATCGTCTTGATGATCCTCCACCCGCCCGAGTAGGTACCGAGGGCGATCGCCGCGGCTGCCGAGACGACCACCCAGCTGGGCGGGTCGGCGCCCTCGGAGAGGTTCCCGTTCGCGATCAGCGCGAGCGCGATCACGCCCATCGTCTTCTGGGCGTCGTTGGTGCCGTGGGCCAGGGCGAGCATCCCGCCGGAGACGATCTGGCCGAGCCGGAACCCGCGGGTGACGGGGCCGGGGCGCTGGCGCCCAACCACCCGGTAACAGATCACGATCGCGATCCCGCCGACGATGAACGCGACCACAGGGGCGATCAGCGCCGGGATCAGCACCTTGCCGAGGATCCCCTCCCCCATCACGGCGTCGAACCCGACCGCGGCCACCACGGAGCCGACCACGCCGCCGATCAGCGCGTGCGAGGAGCTCGAGGGCAGCCCGTAGTACCAGGTGATCAGGTTCCAGGCGATCGCGCCGACGAGCCCGGCGAAGATCACCAGCGGCGTGATCGCGCCGGCGTCGACGACGTCGGATGCGATCGTCGCCGCCACCTGCGAGCGAGATGAAGGCGCCGACGAAGTTCAGGATCGCCGCGTAGGTGACCGCCACCCGCGGCGCCATCGCGCGGGTGGAGATCGACGTGGCGACGACGTTGGCCGTGTCGTGAAAGCCGTTCGTGAAGTCGAACGCGAGCGCCGTCGCGACGACGATGTAGAGGATCAGGTCCTGCTCGGCCATGGCGGGCTGCCCGGGGCGCTAGGCGCTACGCGTTCTTGATGACGATGCCCTCGATGATGTGCGCCGCCGTCTCGCACGCGTCGACGGCCCGCTCGAGCACGGTGAAGATGTCCTTCCAGCGGATCACGACCATCGGGTCGATGCCGTTGGCGAACAGCGAGGCGACGGCGTCGCGGTAGAGGCGGTCGCCGTCGTTCTCCAGGCGGTGGATCTCGATCCAGTAGGGCTCGAGGTCCTTGAAGCCGCGCAGGTGCTCGAGCGCGGCTGCCAGCTGCTCGCAGGACTTGACGAGCACGTCGGCCATGGCGAGCGACTGCTCCATCGGCGCCTCGATCTTGTAG
Source organism: uncultured Solirubrobacterales bacterium (assembly GCA_963776045.1). GTDB lineage: Bacteria > Actinomycetota > Thermoleophilia > Solirubrobacterales > 70-9 > JBDTSW01. Next base: position 474,620 of record CAVZLE010000003.1, read on the forward strand.
AGGCCGAGGAAGTCGGCGGTCTCGTCGATGTAGTCGACGATGTCGTCGAGCTGGGTGGCGAGGTTGTAGATGTCCTCGCCGTCGATCGGCGTGACGAAGGTGGTCTGCACCCGCTGGACGATGTCGTGGGTGATCTTGTCGCCCTGCTGCTCGGCGAGCAGGATCTCGCGCTGAAGCCCCTTCTCGTCGGGCCACTGCTCGAGCATCTCCTTCAGCAGCTTGGCCGCGCGCAGGGTGTTCTGGCCGGCCTGGTTGAACAGGTCGAAGAAGACCTTGTCCTTGGGGACGAGGGAGGGCAGGGCCACGGGGTCAAGCTACCAATCCGCGAGGACATCGGCGATCCGCGATGCCGCTTGCCCATCCCACTTCTCCGGCGGTTGCGGGGGATTCCGCGGCGATCGGCCAGCAGGCCGGGGATCTCGCGGATGCGCGCCGGGTCGAGCCCCAGCAGCGTGTTGGTGCCGACCCGGGTGGTGACGGGCCGCTCGGTGTTGTCGCGGAGGGTGAAGCAGGGCACGCCGAGGAACGTCGTCTCCTCCTGGATCCCGCCCGAGTCGGTCAGTACCGCGGCGGCGGTGGCCTCGAGCGAGAGGAAGTCCAGGTAGCCGACGGGGTCCACCAGGCGGAGGCCGGCCGGCACGTCGTCGCCCATCATCTTGCGCGTCCTGGGGTGCACCGGGAAGACGACCGGGATCTCGGCCGCGACCTCGGCCAGCGCCGCGGTGGCGTCGGCCAGCAGCGGCGTGTCCACGAGCGCCGGGCGGTGGAGCGTGACCAGCAGGTAGGAGCCGGGCTCGACCCGCAGGCCGCGCGCGGCCTCGCGCGCCTCGAAGCGGTCACGGAGGGCCACCAGCGTGTCGATCATCGTGTTGCCGGCGAAGTGCATGCGCTCGTCTCCGATCCCCTCGTCGCGGAGGTTCGTGATCGCCTCGTCCGAGTGCAGGAACAGGAGCTCGGAGATGTGGTCGGCGACCACCCGGTTGATCTCCTCCGGCATGGCGCGGTCGAAGCTGCGCAGGCCCGACTCCACGTGGCCGACCGGGATGCCCAGGCGCTGGGCGCACAGCGCGGCCGCGAGGGTCGAGTTCACGTCGCCCGGCACGAGGACGAGCTCGGGATGCTCAGGCTGGAGCACCGGCTCGAGCCGCTCCAGCACCCGCGCCGTCTGCTCGGCGTGCGACCCGGAGCCGACGCCCAGCATGTAGTCGGGCTCGGGAACGCCGAGCTCCTCGAAGAAGATGTCCGACATCGCCCGGTCGTAGTGCTGTCCGGTGTGGACGACGACGTTGTCGTGGCCGGCGTCGCGCGTGGCGGCGATGACCGGGGCCATCTTCACGAAGTTGGGACGGGTGCCGAGGACGTGGACGATGCGCATCGCCCGCAGCGTACGGGGAGGCCGATCGTCAGCCGGGCGGCGCCTGCCGGCCGAGGAACTCGAGCTGGTCGGCGACGGCGCGCTCGAATGGCTCGCCCAGGTAGATCTCGAAGTGCGAGAGCGGATAGGTGATGAGCTCACCCCTCGGCGCGGACCGCGCGGCCTTGATCGCCGGCGCCGGCGGAGTGATGTGGTCCTCGGTGCCGACCTGGAAGAGCACGGGGCAGGCGACCTTCTTCGCTTCGCGGCCCGGTGAGTAGGTCGCGAAGGTGAGCATGATCCGCGCGGCCACCTCGTTCCGCCACTCGAAGCCCTCCGGGTACATCTCCGAATAACCCGCCCCGGCGTCGTCGTTCGTCATCGCGGCGAACCCGTCGGCCGGGCCGACCGTCGGCATGTAGTGCGCGGGCCGCTTCGCCAGCGCCGCGAGCCCGTCGCGGATGCCCGCCCACGTGAGCTTCGCGGCCTGCACGGGGTTCAGCTCGCGCAGCGTGGCGATCCCGTCGGTGTGCGGGACCTGGGAGATCACGGCCGCCACGCGCCCGTCGCGGGCGGCGGTCCGCAGCACGTGGCCGCCGGAGAACGAGGAGCCCCACAGGACGATCCGGTCCGGGTCGATGCCGTCGAGGCTCCGGGCATACGCCACGGCTGCCTCCCAGTCGGCGTGCTGGCGCGGGACGCTCAGCAGCTGGCGAGGCTCTCCTCCGCTGTCCCCGAAATGGCGGTAGTCGAAGACGAGCGCGGCGTAGCCGGCGGCGGCGAACCGCTCCGCGTAGGCGTCCAGGCGGCCCTCCTTCAGCGCCCCGAACCCGTGGGCCATGACCAGGCAGGGCACCGGGCCCTCCGCGGCGGCCGGCCGGTAGAGCCAGGCGGCGCACTGCTCGCCGTCCGAGCCGAAGCGGACGTCTTCGCGGGCGGCTACGGCGTCAGGAGCCGAGGCCATCGAGGCGACCGGCGAGCTCGAAGTCGGCCTCGGTGAGTCCACCCGCCTGATGGTTCGTGATCGAGACCTTCACCGTGTCCCAGGAGATCTCGAGGTCGGGGTGGTGTCCCATGTCCTCGGCGGGCTCGACCACGGCATCGACGAACTTGACCGATCCCACGAAGTCCTCGTTCTTGAACTCCTTGGTGATCGTGCTCGCCGTCGCGCGACCAGCCGTCGAGCGCACCCAGGCGCTCGTCGATCGCGTCGTCGCTCAGCAGGTCAGCCATCGGGGGACACCTACCCCGCGGGCAGGTGGCAAACCGCCTCGATGTTGTTGCCATCGGGATCGTGGATGAAGGCGCCGTAGTAGTTCGGGTGGTAGATCTCGCGCGGACCGGGCTCACCGTTGTCGGTGCCGCCAGCGGCGAGCGCCGCGTCGTGGAAGGCGTCCACGAGCTCGCGGGAGTCCACGCCGAAGGCCACATGGACCCGCTGGTTCGCGCGTCTCGCGGGTGCTGATCCAGAAGAACGGCTTCTGGTCCTCCGGCGACCCGAATCCGCCGACGGCGGGGATCGGCTCCATCAGCAGCTCGTAGCCCAGCGGCGCGAGCGCCTGGGCGTAGAAGTCGCGGCTGCGTTCGTAGTCGGAGACGTTCAGGCCAACGTGATCGAGCATGCGCGTGAGCCTATTCTGATCCCGTGCGAATCGCGAGCCTGGTGCCCTCGGCCACCGAGATCCTGTTCGCCCTCGGCCTGGGCGACAGCGTCGTCGCCGTCACGCACGAATGCGACTGGCCCGCGGAGGCGAGCGGCTGCCCCGGCTGACCGCCAGCGTGATCCCGGAGGGCCTCGCCGCCCGCCGAGATCGACGCCCAGGTGCGGGAGGTGACTGCGCGTGGCGAGGCGCTCTACACGCTCGACGAGGCCGAGCTGGCACAACTCGAGCCCGACCTGATCGTCACGCAGGCCCTGTGCGCCGTCTGCGCCGTCTCCTACGACGACGTCCGCGCCGTCGCCGAGCGCCTGCCGAGCCGGCCCGAGGTGCTCTCGCTCGACCCCGAGACGCTGGACGAGGTCCTCATCGCGGACATCGGACGCGTGGCCGTTGCGGCCGGAGAGCCGATGCTCGCGCCGCCCCTTCAGAACCGGCTCCAGGCGCGGCTGAATGCGGTCCGAACGGCCACATGGAAGCGGCGGCGCCCGCGGGTGCTTGCCCTCGAGTGGCTCGACCCGCCGTTCATCGGCGGCCACTGGGTGCCGGAGATGATCGACGTAGCCGGCGGGATGGACGCGATCGGGACGGCCGGCGTGAAGTCGGCGGACGACGACGTGGGACGAGCTGGCAGCGGCCCGGGCCGACATCGCCGTGGTGATGCCGTGCGGCCTCTACGCGGACGAGGCGGCCGAGCAGGCGCTCGCCCACCGCGCCGAGCTCGAGGCGCTGGGCGTCTCGCGGGTCGTCGCCGTCGATGCCGCGTCCTCGTTCTCCCGGCCCGGCCCGCGACTGGTCGACGGCGTCGAGCTGCTCGGGCACCTGCTACACCCGGAGCTGGTCGACGCGCCCGGATCGCTGGCCTGGCGCGAGCTCCAGCCGGCCTGAATTGGCGTACGTAGGCCTGCGGCGCGCGGACGCCTAGGGGCTCTGCACAGGGAGCCTGACGTCGCTACCCGGGGTCAGGAGCCACGTCCTGGAACTGCTCCGGGACGCCGGCCGCCGCGGCGGCGAGGCAGGCCACGACCAGGCCCGCCGACAGCGCGATCATGATTCCCATCTCGAAAGGCAGCCGGTTTGGCATCCGCGCGCGCTCGAAGAACGCGACGACGAGCGCCGCGACGGCGCCGCCGATCAGGCCGCCGATGTGGCCGCCCACGCTGATCGTGCTGGACGCGGCGAAGGTGAAGACGAGGTTCAGCACCACGAACATCCCGATCTGGGACGCGATCTGCTCGACGCCGCGGTGCCGGGCCATGATGAACGCGGCCGCCATCAGCCCGAAGACCGCGCCCGAGGCGCCGACCGTCAGGTCGTTCGGGGAGAGGATGAGCGCGCCGAGCGAGCCGGCCAGGAGCGAGACGAAGTAGATGCCGACGAACCGGGCGGTGCCGACGGCCGGCTCGAGGAGCGAGCCCGAGGACGTAGAGGGCGAACATGTTGAACGCGAGGTGGATGATCCCGGCGTGGAGGAAGCCGGCGGTGACGATCCGCCACCACTCGCCGCCGACATCGATGGCGAAGGCGTTGATGCCGCCGTCGTTGATCAGGTCCCCTCCCCCGCTGAGCGAGGTGGCGCTGCCGCCCCCCAGCACGGAGGCCGAGGAAGGCGAGCACGTTGAGCCCGATCAGGACGTAGGTCGCGGGCTCGGCGCCCTGGCCGAAGCCGCTGGTGCTGACGCGACGCACCTCGGTGCTGCTGGCGCGCGCACTCCGGGCAGCGCATCCCCACGGGCGTCGTCGATCATGCAGTCCGGGCAGATCGGCCGCGCGCACATCGAGCAGGCGACGGTCGTGTCGCGGCCGGGGTGTCGGTAGCAGTCGGGCATCGGCGCCCGAGCCTAGCCGGGCGGCTTCAAGAGGGATGAATCAGCGATGTCGGCGCGCAGGATCGGCTCCGAGGTCGGCCGCTCCTGATCCTCGGACGGCTCCTCGGTCACCAGGACCGCATCGGCGCCGTCGAGCGAGTCGCCGAGGGCCACCTCCTGCGTCCCGTCCTCATGCGGGGTGAAGCTGGCGGCGGGCTCCATCGTTCCGCCGCGGCTGACCCACGCCTGGTAGACGTCGCCCTGGCCCGGTGCCGGGGCACGCTCGACGTGAAGGATCGCGTCGCCTCCGGCGCCGTGTTCGAGGGTGGCCGCGAGGGCGCCCGAGGCACCGAGCCGACGGCGTCCGCCTGCGAGAAGTCGCGCTGGTCGTCGCCCGAGTCGCTGACGATGTAGCCACGCCGAGGCCGGCGATCAGCACCGCGACGGCCGCCAGGACGGTGGCCGGCCGCAGGGCGAAGCCGCTCCAGCTCCAGCGCTTGCGCGGCTCCTGGCCGGCGCGGCCGGCGCGGCGGTGGCCGCATCGGCGCGGACGGCGTCCATCAGGTTCCTCTTCAGGCTCGCCGGGGGCTCGACCTGCTCGACCGAGGCCGGCAGCAGGTCCACGGCCGGCTCGAGCCAGCGCAGGTACTCCGAGCACGCCTCGCAGCCGGCGAGGTGCGCCTCGAGATCAGCCGCGGTGGGCTGGTCGAGCGCGCCGAGCGCGTAGGCCGCGAGGTCGTCGCGCCTCTCTGCGTGCATCTGCTGTCCCCCCGTCATGGCAGAACCTCTGAAGCTTCGCGCACGGCCATCCCCTCCGCGAGGTCGCACGCGCCTTCTCGAGCCCCAGGCGCATCCTGCCCTTGATCGTGCCCAGCGGCTCGCCCAGCATGTCGGCGATCTCGGAGTGGCTGAAGCCGCCGAAGTAGGCGAGCTCGATCACCTGCGACTGCTCGCTCGGAAGCGCGCCGAGCGCGCCGCGCACCTGGCGGGCGGTCTCGCGGCGGATGACCTCGGAGTCGGTCATGACCGAGCCGGGCTGCTGCCTCCAGGGTGGCGTCGTCGTCGAGGTCGAGCTTCGGCGCGGGCGTCGAGGAGCGGCGAAGCGCGTCGATGGCCCGGTTGCGCACGATCCCCAGCGACCAGGAACGGACGCTGCCGCGGGCCCGGTCGTAGCCGGCCTTGCTGCGCCAGATCGAGAGGAAGGCCTCCTGCACGACGTCCTCGGCGAGGTTGCGGTCGCCGACGATGCGGTGGGCGAGCGAGTAGGCCGGGCCGCCGTGGCGCTCGTAGAAGACCTCGAAGGCCGTCTCGTCCTTGCGGTCGACGAGGGTCATCAGATCCTCGTCGGCAAGGCGCTGTACGTGGTCGCGCTTCATGCTGCAGGTCACCGGTCGATCCATCACGCTCCTGCCTACGTTACGCCTGTGCGGGCGGATCACCGGTCGCTGTCGTCCGCGCGAGCGTGGATAGTGGGCGGAAGCGATCCCGCGGAGGAGGAACAGGGATGGAATCATCAAGCCCAGCGCGCCTGTACTGCACCTTGGTCGGAGGCGTCCTCGTGATCGCGGGGATCATCGGCTTCTTCTACGAGGCCAGCTTCGCCACCGGCGAACGAGGTCGTCGCCGACGACGTCTTCGGCATCCTCGCCGTCAACGGGTGGCACAACCTCGTCCACCTCTTCCTCGGGCTGCTCGGCCTGATGGCGGCCGGCTACGCGGCGCGGACCTACGCGCTCGGCGTCGGCCTGCTCTACGTCGTGCTCGCGCTCTGGGGATTTCTCGAGACCGAGAACGGGGTCGCCGTCCTGCTCGACCTGGTTCCGATCAACAGCGAGGACAACTGGCTGCACCTGATCCTGGGTCTCACCGGTCTTGCGGCGGGCGCGGCGACGCCGAAACCTTCGGCGCCGCCCGCCACCGCGTAGCCCTACTGCTTGACGAAGGGCTCGACGGCCTTCAGGACCTCGTCCATGGACAGCTCCATGTCGAAGGCCTCAGGGGCCGGTGACTCGCCGCGGAGCAGCCGGATGGCCGCTGCGTGGCGCGCCTCAACCTGAACGATGCCGCCGGCCGCCGCGAGGACGTCCTTCGACTCGATCATCGGCGCGGCGCCGTTGTAGGCGCTGACGCCGGTGTCCTCGAACGTCTGCGCCAGCTCCAGGAACGCCGCCTCGTCGGCGAACGCCTTCCCGAAGTCGACGCCGGGGGCCTTGACGGGCTTGCCGCCCAGGTCCTCGATCGTCGCCGTCAGCGCGTCGACGTGCTCGGTCTCGTGGGCGCCGATCTCAGTTGCGAGGTCCTTGACCTCGCCGCTGAGCTTCGGCACCTCCGCGAGCGCCTGCTCGTAGAACGCCGCCTCGAGGTACTCGAGGGTGAGGGCGTAGTTGAGGATGTCGACGTCACCTCCGGATCCCTGCGCGAACGCCCGCCGTCACGAGCGGCCCAGCGGCCAGGGTTCCGTAGATGGCGGCGGCCCCAAGGGCGCCCTTCATGATCATCGACCCACGGCTCATCTCCTCGATCTCGATCGCGGCGAGCTGCGGGTGCTTCATGGTTTCAGTTCAGCCATGTTGTGCTCCTTTCTTCTCGTCCCGATCGCCTACGAGACGATGAACGGCTGAACCTCGGCGAGGACCGTCTTCATGTCGGCCGGCTTCGCGAAGGCGCCGTCGGGGGTGGGTGACTGTCCGGTCAGGACGTTGAGCGCTGCCGCGTGGCGGCCCTCAACGGAATGGATCGAGAGCGCCGCGGCGAGGATCGCGGGATCCTCGATCAGCGGCCGCCTGGCCCAGATAGGCGGCGGCGCCGAGGTTCTCGACGGTCGCTGCCAGCTCGAGGACCGACGTCGCGTCGTCCAGCGGGAACTCCGTCTTCGGAGCCTGCGCCGGCTCGGCGCCCGCGTCCTCGACCATCGTGATCAGCGCGTCGACGTGCTGCTGCTCACTCTCGCCGATCGCCTCGATCAGCGCGAGGTCGTCTCCCTTGAACAGACCGCTCTTCGGCGACCTGGTCGTAGAAGTCGGCCTCGAGGTACTCGAGCGTGAGGGCGTAGTTGGCGATGCCGATGTCGCCCTCTCCGAACTGGGATGCCGTCTCGTCGTCGGGCATCGTGGTCGTGCTCGACGAGGTCGTCTCGTCGTCGTCGTCCCCGCACGCGGCGAGGAACAGTGCAGCGCTGGTGCCGCCGCCGACGGCGAAGAATCGCCGTCGCGACACCGGGTCTGCCGCGATGCGCCGCAGCGCACTGGGCTGCTGCTCGGTACTGGTGCTCATGGGCACCTCCGTGATTCGCTTGCTGTGTCCCGCCGCAGGCTTTCTCTATGCCTGACGACGTGCCCCATGGGAGGGGCTACGGGGGCGGGGAGGGGGTCAGCGGCGGATCAACTTCGGCGAAGGCCGCGGAGTGCGCTCTCGGCGCCCTCCATCAGGCCGTGCGGCCGCTTGCGACGCCGGTGCCGACGACCGCGAGCGCGCCGGCGGCAGCGGCGCCGACGGCGATCGCGGCCACGGGGCGGACCCAGTTGCGCGGGTCGCGCAGCGACTCCAGCTCGCTCTCGGTGAGCTCGTCGGCCCAGCTCGACAGCGAGGCGGCCGCCTGCTCGGTGATGTTCGCGAGCGTGGTCTCGACGCGCCCGGCCAGCCGCTCGGGCGGCTCGATCGGGCCGCAGCGCGTCGTGAAGGAGCGACTCGAGGTCGAGGTGCTTCTCGGGATGCGATTCAGTCATCGTCCTCCTCCTGCGGCGATCCCGTCCTCGGCGGCGATCAGCTCCTCGAGCTGCTTGATCGCTCGGTGGATCAGCACCTTCGTGGCACCGTCGGACTTGCCCAGGGCGCGCGCGATCTCGCGGTTCGACATGTCGAGCGCGAAGCGCATGATCAGCGCCTCCCGGCGCTCCTCGGAGAGGTCGTCGAGCCTGCGGATGACGGCCCGCAGCTCCTCGCGGCCGGCGACGATCTGCTCGGTGTCGTGCGGGTGCGCCGGCGGCTCGACCGCCTCGATGTTCGCCTCCGGGCGGCGCGAGCGGTCGCGGTGATGGTTCGCGGCGAGGTTGTGCGCGATCCGGATCAGCCATGGGCGCAGCGGGCGGCCGTGCGACTCGCGCTGCGCCCGCTCGAAGTGCCGGTAGGCCTGCAGGAAGGTCTGCTCGGTGATGTCCTCGGCGTCGTGGTGGTTGCCCACCCGGTAGTACGAGTACGAGTAGACGTCGCGCAGGTGCTCCTTGTAGAGCGCCTCGAAGTCGCGGTCGAGCTTGGCCTTCTCCGCCGTGCCCGGCGCGGGCGTACTGGCCTCGGTCATCGGTGCGCAGGGTAGTGGACGCATCACGCCGCCCGTCGTGCGCGCTCGGTGCGCCTGAGACCGGCGACCCACTCGCCGGCGTCGATGTCGCCGGCCACGAGCGCGGCCAGGCCCTCGAGGTCCGGGGCGTCGATCCCCGCCTCCAGCACGGCCTCGGCCAGCAGCGGCACGGAGTCGAGCGCCTCGGACGCCTGGCCGATCCTCCCCGGGATCTGGTCGGCGGGGACGCCCGTGCCCAGCAGCTCGCCGGCTTGGCGGTTGCGGCTGCCGGGCGCGAGCACGGTGGCGGTGAGGTCGCCGATGCCGGCGAGGCCGGAGAAGGTGTCCAGCTCGCCGCCCTGGGCGAGCGCGAAGTCGACGCACTCGCGCCAGATGCCGGCGGCGGCGATCCCGGCTGCGTTCATCCCGTGCGACTCGGCGGCCGCGGCGGCGAGGCGGCGGCGTTCTTGGTGACGCCGGCGATCTCGACACCGACGACGTCGTCGGTGCGCTCGCAGACGAGGCCGGCGCGGTCGAAGACCTCGCCGAGCTGCGAGCGGAGGTCCCGGTCGGTCGAGCCGAGCACGAGGGCGGCCATGCCGGCGGCGGCCTCGCGCGCGTGCGCGGGCCCGCCCAGGCAGGCGATCGCGCGGGCGCGGACGCGCTCGGAGACGTAGCGGTTGGGCAGCGTGCCCTTCGGCTGGACGAGGCCCTTGGAGAGGAGAAGCACGGCGCTGCGGGAGCCGATCTTGTCGGCGAGGGCGCCGACGGTGGCCGGGAGGCCGGCCGACGGGACCGCGAGGCAGACGAGGTCGCAGGCGCCGAGCTCGATGTCGGCACTGCGGCAGACGGTGATCTCCTCGGGGAGCTTCACCCCGGGCAGGTACTCCTCGTTCTCGCGCTTCCTGGCGATCTCTCGCGGCCTTCTCCTCGGAGCGGGTGCCCAGCTGCACCTCCACTCCGCCGCGCGCGAGCAGCACCGCGACGGCGGTGCCCCAGCTGCCGGCGCCGATCACGGCGGCCTTGCGCAGCGGCGGCAGGCCGCCCAGCCACTCCCACTGGAGCTCGATGTTCGGCCAGATCCGGTCGGTCACGGTCGCCGCGAGCTGGGGGGACGGGCGCTCGGTCTGGGGGAAGGTCATTGGCGTGCCGGCGCGCAGCTTGACCTTGCGCGGCCGGATGCGGAGGCCCTTGCGAACGTGCTCGCTGCCGTGGACGGCGACCGGGAGCACGTGGACGCCCGACTCGAGCGCGAGCCGGCCGACGCCGCGCTTGGGCGTGCCCAGCGAGCCGGAGCGGTGCCGGGTCCCCTCCGGAAAGATCACGACCGTGCCGCCGCGCTCGACGGCAAGGCGGGCGGTCTCCATCGCGACCTCGTCGGACTGGCCGCGGCGGATCGGGAAGGCGCCAAGGCGACTGAGAATCCATGCCTGCCAGGGCTTCTCGAAGAGCTCGACCTTGGCGACGAACTGGATCTGGCGGCGCCAGGGAAGCAGCGCGCCGATCACGAACGGGTCGAGGAAGCTGCGGTGGTTGGAGGCGACGATCATCCCGCCCTTCACGCGGGCGTGCTCGCGCCCCGTCCGCTGCAGGCGGAACCAGATCAGGAACGAGGGGACCAGGATGAGCCGCGCGATCATGTAGATGACGCGGTTGACCCCGTGGCGGCGGGCGAAGTCGTGGTAGCCGTGGAAGCGCTCGTCGCTGATGACGTTGTCCGTGCGCGGCGGAGCCGACCTGCGGGGCTGCTGGTCCATGCCAGTGCTACACGCGCATGGGGTGTGCGTTACCCCGCCGGACGCGCTCGCACGAGTGCTACCAGGCGTTTTCCACCAGCTCGGCCAGCTCCTGGCGGCTGAGGGGCTGGCGCATGGCGTGCTCGAGGCGGCCGTGGATCGAGTCCAGGGTGGCGTCCAGGCGCTTCGCGGTCCGGGTCGAGATCGGCCAGGTGGCGAGGCCCGCCGCCGAGCTCGGTCAGGCGGCCGGGAAGGCCATCCAGCTCCGTTCCCAGCGCCCGCGCGAGGGCCTCCATCGCCGCGGGCTCGCGCTCGCGCATCGCCCCCATCGTGTGAGGCAGCATCGTCGCGTTGGTCTCCGCGTGGGCGATCCCGACGCCGCGGACCAGCTCCTGGCAGACGGCGTGATGGAGGCTGAGGCCGGCGCCGTCGATCGCGTGCGCGCAGAACAGCGATCCCAGCGCCAGGTTGACTCGGTCGCGGTCGCCTGGCGCCTCGTCGAGGGCGCCGGCGATCAGCTCGATCCCCTCGAGCGCGGAAAGCGTCGAGAAGGGGTTGGCGACGGGACCGAACAGGGCGTCGGCGCCGTGGCCCAGGGAGTTCAGGGCGGTCGCGCGCAGGGCGTCCTCCTCCGGGAGGCTGGTCATGGCGGTCGGGTCGGCGACGACGACCACCGGGCGGTTCAGCCGCGGCTGCCGTGCGGCCCTCCGGGAGGCGGTGGATCGCGGTGATCTCGGCGCCCGACATCGTCGTCGGGATCGCGGCCGTCTGCCCCTCCCGCACCGCGGCGATGGCCTTCGCGGTGTCGATCACCCGTCCGCCGCCGAGGGCGACCAGGCGGTCTGCGCCGACGGCGTCGAAAAGCGCGGCCGAGGTGTCGGCGACCTTTCCCGGCGGGAACCTCGTGCACTGCGGACGCCGCGTTGACGAGATCGGCAGGCGCCTCCGCCAGCGCCCGCGGTGTGCTCAGGAGTTCGAAGGAGTCCCAGCCGCTGGCCGCGAGCGTGTCATTCGCGCCGGCGAGGGCCCCCTCCCCGAAGCGGACCACGCGCGGCCCGTCATGCCAGGTGAAGTCGCGCGCGTTGGGTAGCTGGGTCGGTCCCTCGCTCAAGAGCCCGGAGTGGGACTTGAACCCACAGCCTCCTGATTACAAATCAGGTGCTCCACCAGTTGAGCTATCCGGGCGCGATTGGGTCTGAGGGTACGCGCCTAGATCACCATGTCGCGGCTGGCGACGTGCTGGCTGACCTTGCGCTTCACGCGCTGGAGGGCGTTGTCGACGGTCTTGGTGTCGCACTCGAGCCGCTCGCCGATGACGTCGTAGGAGTAGCCGTCCAGGTACAGGGACAGCACACGGCTCTCCAGCTCGGAGAGGACGTGGGAGAGGCACTCCACGAGGCTCGACAGCTCCTCGGAGGCGATCACGCGCTCGGACGGGTCCTCGCTCACGGGGCCCGGCAGGACCTCCTCGAGCGTGGCGTCGGAGTCGATGGCGGCCGCCGGCGTCTGCGCGAACGAGACGTACTGGTTGAGCGGAGCGTGCTTGTTGCGCGACGCCGTCTTCACCGCGGTGATGATCTGGCGCGTGACGCAGAGCTCCGCGAAGTTTCGGAAGCTCGACTCGCGGTCGGTCCGGTAGTCGCGGATGGCCTTGTAGAGCCCGACGAGCCCCTCCTGGATGAGGTCGTCGGAGTCGCCGCCGAGCAGGAAGTACGAGGACGCCTTCAGGCGCACGAATCCCCTGTAGCGGCGGATGAGACGCTCGTAGGCGTCGGCGCTTCCCCGCTTGGCGAGGGCGACGAGATACTGATCATCAAGCTCGGGTTGAGCCTGAGTGCGGACGGCTGCGGTGGCAGCCGGCGCCGCCGCAGCAGCGGCAAGCTTCTGGGTGGATGCGGTCGGTACGGCCACGGGGTCCTCCTTGTTTGGACCTGTCGTGGCGCCGGTACCTCCCAGTAGGCGCCCTCTCCTTCTTCCCAGGTGATCGGCAGGCCGGGGTTCGACCTTTAGTTCACCCTTATGTAGAACTCTAGCCGCGCTTTGGTGGTTCTGTCAACCCCTGCGGGGTCATGCAGGTTTCGTTGCAGTTTCCGTAACTCGTCCGCGGGCGTTGCTATTCAGACCGCCCCGCGCTGCCGCAGCGCCTCGAACAGGAGCACGGTGGCGGCGGCGGAGACGTTCAGCGAGGCGACGTTGCCGCGGACGGGGATCGAGACCAGCAGGTCGCAGGTGTCGGCCACCCGCGGCCGTAGTCCCTTCCCCTCCCCTCCCATGACCAGGACGACTTTGCCGGTGAAGTCGGCCTGCCCGTACGGGCCCTCGGCGTTCGCCTCGGCGCCGTAGATCCAGGCGCCATCCTCCTTGGCGCCCAACAGCCAGTCCGCCAGGTTCGTCACCCGCGCGACCCGCAGATGCTCGACGGCGCCGGCGGACGCCTTGCACGTCGCCGCAGTGATCGAGGCGGCGCGGCGGGACGGGATCACGACTCCGGTCGCACCCGCCGACTCGGCCGAGCGGCAGATGGCCCCGAGGTTGCGCGTGTCCTGGATCTGGTCCAGCGCGACGACAAGGGCGTCGTCGGCGTCCATCAGCGTCGTCGGATCCGCGTAGGGGTACGGATCGACCTCCGCGACGATCCCCTGGTGGTCCGGGCTTCCCGCGATCCGCTCCAGCTCGGCGTCGGGCAGGTCGTCCGCCGTCCAGACCCTTCGGACCTGGCGCCGGCCCCGCTTCGCCTCGGCCACGGGGCGGCGCCCGTAGACGATGTCGCCCTCGATCCGGATCCGCTCAGCCACGGGCACTCATCTCGGCACCAGGCGTCCCCCGTCCGGCCCGTCGCGCACGTCGAAGCCCCGGTTCGCCAGCTCATCGCGGAGCTGGTCGGCCCTGGCGTAGTCGCCCGCAGTGCGGGCCTCGTCCCGCTCGGCGACGAGGCGCTCCGCCTCGGGATCGGCGTCGGACTCCTCGTCGAGCAGCGATTCGAGCCCCAGCAGAGGCAGGGCGTCCGCAACGGCCGCCCGGGCGCCGGGAAGCGGGCGCCGGTTGGCCTCGGCGATCAGCTCGAACAGGGCAGCGAAGGCGCGCGGCGTATTGAAGTCGTCGGCGAGTGACTCGAGCAGCGCCTCACGCTCTCCGGCCACGAATTCGTCCTCATCGCCTTCGACGGCGGGCTCGCGCAGGAAGTTGCGAATCCGCTCGACGCGGGCGGCGGCCTCGGTGAGCGCCCCGTTGGAGAACTCGAGGGGCTGGCGGTAGTGGCCGGAGACTAGAAACGCGACGACGGCCTGCGGCCCGTGGGCGTCCAGGGCCTCGGCAAGCCCGAAGATGTTTCCCTCCGACTTCGACATCTTCTCCGCCGCCAGCTCGAGCATCCCGTTGTGCATCCAGATGCGCGCCAGCGGCTCGCCCCGCCCCGCCTCGGTCTGCGCGACCTCGTTCTCGTGGTGCGGGAAGACCAGGTCGCGGCCCCCGCCGTGGATCTCGAAGTCCGTGCCCAGGATCTTCTCGGCCATCGCCGAGCACTCGATGTGCCAGCCCGGGCGCCCCGGCCCCCACGGCGAATCCCAGGACGTGTCCTCGCCGTCCTTGGTCGCCTTCCACAGGGCGAAGTCGAGGGCGTCCTCCTTAAGCGAGGCGCTGCCGGCCTCCTCGCCCTGGTCCATGTCGTCCGGATCCCGGTTCGAGAGCTTGCCGTAGTCCGGCTGACTGCGAACGCGGAAGTACACGTCGCCGCCGGACTCGTAGGCGTGCTCGCGCTCGATCAGCGCCTCGATCAGCGCGATGATCTCGGGCATGGTCTCGGTCGCCAGCGGCTCGGCGTCGGGCCGGCCCAGGCCCAGACGGCCGGTGTCCTCGCGATAAAGCCTCGTCATCTCCTCCGCATGCTCGGCGGAGCCCACGCCGAGGCTCTTCGCCGCGTCGTAGATCTTGTCGTTGACGTCGGTGACGTTGATGACCAGCTTCGGGTCATAGCCCTCCCGCTCGAGAAACCTCCGAAGCAGGCTGAAGACCACGAAGGGCCGGGCGTTCCCGATGTGGATCCGCGAGTACACGGTCGGGCCGCAGGCGTAGATCCCGACGGCGGGCGGGTTGCGTGGCTCGAGCGGGCGGGTCTCCCCGGTGAGCGTGTCGCTGATGCGGACCTCGCGCATGCCCGGCGATGCTACCCGTGGTCCCAGGCACGAACGAGCCCGCGAGCGGAAGTTCGGTATTTGCGGAAAGGTCCCTGAGGGGTATCGGGGGACCAGCCGTGAAGGCCGTTAACGTTCCGCCGGCCGATGGCGGCCCGAGGCAAGGCAAAGGCAGGCACGGGGGGTTCGGCGAGCGCGTCGCTCGCAGAGCAGAGACGGCTGCGCGTGGAGGCGGCGTTCGCCACCCTCCCCCACCGGTATCTCGGCGCGGAGCCCGGCTTCAAGGCCACGTACGAGATCCGCCTCGGCGATGTCGGAAGGACGTGGCACGTGCGGGTCTCCGGCGACGACTGCGAGGTCCGCCCCGCTCCGAGCGGCGAGCCGGACGTGGTGATCGGAACCGATTCCGCGACCTGGCTGGCGCTCCGCGAGGGCCGCCTGTCGGGGATCGACGCGTTCGCACTGCGGCGCCTGTACTGCCGGGGCAACCTGGACCTGGCGCTCGGCTTCGAGGGGCTGTTTCGGCTCCCGGGCGACCGCCCGCCCCTGCTGCGGATCACCGACGTGCACTCGGCCGGACCGTCGATCTCGACGCTGATCGCGGGCGATGGCCCGGAGCAGGTGATCTGCCTGCACGGGCTTGGTTCGAACAAGGCTTCGTTCTTCGAGACGATCTCGGCCCTCACCCCCGAGCACACTGTCCACGCGCTCGACCTGCCGGGGTTCGGAGCGTCGGAGAAGCCCGCCCGCGGTGCCTACAACGCCGCCTGGTTCGCCCGCTCCGTCCTGGGTTACCTCGACGCGATGGCCATCGACAAGGCCCACCTCGTCGGCAACTCGATGGGCGGTCGCGTGGCACTGGAGGTCGCGCTCGAGCATCCCGAGCGGGTGGGCTCGGTGAGCCTGCTCGCCCCGTCCGTCGCCTGGCGGCGGAACCGGGGCTTCGCGCCCCTCGTGCGCCTGCTGCGACCGGAGCTCGCCGCGATCCCCCACGCGATGCGAGCCGACCAGGTCCGCGAGACCTTCTGGAGCCTGTTCGCGCGCCCCGACCGGCTGGACCCCGCTGCGGCGGACATCGTCGCGGACGAGTTCTGCGAGACGTATCGCTCCCGCGCCGGCCGCATCGCCTTCTTCGCCGCCCTCCGCAACATCTACCTGGACGCCCCGCATGGCGACCGCGGGTTCTGGACGCGCCTGGCCGGGATGGAGCCGGAGGCCCTGTTCATCTGGGGCGACTCGGACCGGCTGGTGCCGGCCGGCTTCGCCCGCCACGTGGCCGAGGCGCTGCCCGACGCACGCCAGGAGATCCTCACCGAGTGCGGGCACGTCCCCCAGGTCGAGCTCCCCGACCTCACCAACGGCATGGTCGCCGAGCTGATCGCCGAGAACCCCACCGCCGTCCCGGCGCCGGCCCAGGCGCGGCAGGGGCCACGGGCGCGCCGCCTGCTCGGCAAGGTCGCCGCGCTCTCAACGCGCTAGGCGGCCCTCAGCCCAGCGCGCAAGTCGGCGACCACTCCCTGAGCGTCGTCTCGAAGCCGCCGCCAGGTGAACCGCAGCACGCGGTAGCCGCGCGTGGTGAGCCATGCATCCCGTACCCGGTCCGACTCGAATGCCGACCGGGTGCCATGGGTCTTGTAGTCGTCCATCTCGACTACGAGGCGTCGGTCCGGCCAGAGGAAGTCCACGGTGTAGGGACCGACGACCTGTTGTGCACGCGGGCCGGGTAGGGAGTGCCGGCGGCAGAGTGATTTCAGACGCTGCTCGAGCTCGCTGCGTGACGGCAGCGCGCCGTCACCGAGGGCGCCGATATCGAGGTGCTGGTCCAGGGCGCGACTGCGGGCTCGCTCGTAGTCGTCAGGCGGGACCAGGTGCCGGATGTCCGACAATGTTCGGCCTGGCCGGGTGACCGGGATGGCGCTGCGAAGCGTGGTCTGGCTAGGCACGAGGGTGCTTGAGCGGTGGATGGTAATTCCGGGGCGCTTGGCGCGGCCAGCGGCGGTGGGGACGGTGACGTGGATCGGACCGGAGGGCGCGTGGCGCAGATCCCACAAGGCAGCGGCGTGCGTATGAGACAGAACGCCGCCGGGCCCGGACGCGAGGACAGCCGCCAGCCAGCGCCCCTCGCGCTTGAGCAGCGCCGGCGGGACGACCGAGTAGACGCCGCGATGAAGCCTGAAGACGGTGCCGGCGCGGATCCTGGGGGTCAGTGCGCTCGACGACACCCCGTCGGCCTGAGCATCACCGAGGGAGAAGACCCCGTACGGAAGGGCCCCCAGCCGCCCGATGGCCCGATCAACGGCGGAGATGGCGCGTTGCTTTGCCATACGCATAGAAAGTCGCCAAGGCCTGGACTTTCGCCCCCTCTCATCCCTCATTGCCTCGCGACCACGCCTGTGCGTGGGGCGCTACGTGCCCGGCGCGGACACCCCCCGCTCCGCCCTAAGATTGCGCCATGGCTGATCCCTCCACGGTCGCCGGTCGCGCCCGTGCCAATGGCAACGGCTCCGCCCCGGTCGACACCAACGGGCAGAGCGGGCTGCGCGAGCGCCTGGCGCCGCTGCGCGCCGCGTCCGGCATCGGCGGGCCGCTCGGGCGCATCGGACGCGGCGTGCTGTCGGCGGCACAGGACGTGGCGACCGAGGCGGCCGGATCGGCCGCGCGCCGGGTCAACAAGCGGCTGCGCGCAGACCTCGACGACCGCGACCCGGACTGGCTGCGCGAGCGCCTCCCGCTGCTGTGGCTGCTCTCGACGATCTGGTTTCGGGGCGAGGTGCGCAATCTCGGCAACATCCCCGAGAAGGGGCCGGTGCTCCTGGTCGGCAATCACTCGGGGGGCAACGTCACGCCCGACACCTTCATCTTCACGCTCGCGTTCTCGAGCTACTTCGGGATCGAGCGGAAGTTCCACCAGCTCGCCCACAACCTGGTCGTCACCCTGCCGGTGAGCGGCGCGCTGGTTCGCCGAGGCGGCACCGTCGCCGCCTCCCACAAGAACGCGCAGAAGGCACTGGAGGCCGGCGCCGTGCTGCTGGTCTACCCCGGCGGCGACTGGGAGGTCCACCGGCCCACCTGGGACGGCGCCAAGGTCGACTTCGCCGGCCGCAAGGGCTTCATCCGCCTCGCCCTCGACCAGGACGTGCCGATCGTGCCCGTGGTCTCGATCGGCGGGCAGGAGACCGCGCTCTTCCTCAGCCGGGGCGACCGCCTGGCCACGGCGCTGCAGCTCGACAGGATCTTCCGCCTAAAGGTCCTTCCGATCTCATTGGCGGTCCCCTGGGGGCTCAACGTCGGCGACTTCCTGGGCCATGTGCCGCTCCCGGCCAAGATCACCACGGAGGTCCTCCCCGCGATCGACCTTCGCGAGCAGTTCGGGCCCGAGCCTGACCCGGACGAGGTCTACGACCACCTCACGCGGCAGATGCAGGAGACGCTCGAAGCCCTCGCGGCCGAGCGCCGCTACCCGTTCATCGGCTGATGCGCCTGAACGAGTCGATCGTCATCTCGGCGCCGCCGAAGCTGGTCTGGGACCACATCGCGGAGCCGTCGAACTACCTCCACTTCATGTCGGGCATCACCCGCTGGGAGGTCGAGGGCGACCAGCGCCAAGGCCTTGGGGCCCGGTACCGGATGCTGATCCGCGTCGGCTCGGCCGAGGTCGGCGGCCTGATCGAGGTCGTCGAGTGGCAGCCCGAGCTGGACCTCGCCTGGAGCTCCGTGATGGGTGTGGATCAGCGCGGGCGCTGGCGTCTGCGGGAGCTGAAGGACGGCCGCACCCGAGTCGAGCTCCGCTACGCCTACGGCGTCGCGGGCGCCGGAATCCCCGGCTACATCGCCGAGCTGGTCGCCTCCCCGAGCCTGGGAAGCAACCTCCGGAAGTCGCTCCAGCAGCTCAAGCGCCAGGTCGAGCACGAGCGCCTGCGAGCCGAGGCGGCACGCCGGCGCGCCGAGCGCGAGCCCGCCGAGATCTAGACGCCACCACTCACGGGGCTGACCCCATGGTGGTGGGCTCAGCTCTTCTTGCCGTTGATGGCGGAGACGAGCTGGCGCTTGTTCATCTTCGAGCGCCCGTCGATGCCGAGGTTCTTCGCCTCGTTGTAGAGCTGCTCGCGCGTGCGACCGCGCGGCCCGTCCGACCCGGAGCGCTTGCCGCCGCGGCGGCCGGAGGAGATGTCCTCGCGTCGAGCTGCGCGAAGCCTGTCGCGACTCGCCCGAGCGGGCCCGCTCCTTGTTGACCGTGCGCGCCGCGATCTCCTCGGCACGGTCCTCGGAGGCGCCCTGCTCCTTCTGGCTCTTCTTGACGTGCTCGTACTGACGGGCACGCTTGGTGCCCTTCTTGACTCCGCGGGGGGGCATCGTTCCTCCTTGGTCGCTTCCGGGGACGCGCCTACCCCGGGCGCGATCCTGGAAAACGACGCCTAGGCGAGCTCGCGCTTGAGGATCTTGCCGGTGGCGTTGCGCGGCAGCGAGTCGAGGAACTCGACGTCGCGCGGCACCTTGTACGAGGAGAGGTTGGACTTGACGAGCTTCTTCACCTCGTCCTCGGAGACGTCTCCGCCGGAGGTGACGACGAACGCCTTCAGGCGCTGGCCCCACTCGTCGTCCTCGACGCCGATGACCGCCACCTCCTTGACGTTGTCGTGGCCTGCGATGAGGTCCTCGACCTCGCGCGGGAACACGTTCTCGCCGCCCGAGACGATCATCTCGTCGTCGCGGCCGTCGATGAACAGGCGGCCCTCATCGTCGAAGTGGCCGACGTCGCCGGACGAGAGCAGGCCTTGGTACTCGTCCTTGCTGCCGCCGCCGGTGTATCCCTCGAAGGCCATGTCGTTGCCTACGAACACGCGCCCGGTCTCGCCCTCGGGCACCTCGCCCTCGCCCTTCTCGTCGACGATCTTCACGATGGTCCCGCGCGGCGGCTTGCCGGCGGTCCCGGGAGCCGCACGCAGGTCCTTCGGTGTGGCGATCGTCGCCCAGGCCACCTCGGTCGAGCCGTAGAGGTTGTAGAGGTTGTCGCCGAAGTGGTCCATCCACTTCTCGGCCAGCGGGCCCGGGAGCGCCGAGCCGCTGACCGCCGTCACGCGGAGGCTGGGCAGGTCGTACTTGGACAGCACGTCTTCGTCGAGCTGGAGGATGCGCTGCATCATCACCGGCACCACCACGAGCGCCGTCGCCTCGTGCTCCTGGATGGACTTCAGGGTCGCCTCCGGATCGAACTTGCGCTGCACGACGTAGGTCGAGTTCAGCGCCAGCCCGAGCTGGAAGTGCGCGAAGCCCCATGAATGGAAGAGTGGTGCAGCGATCACTGTGTTCTCTCGCGACTGCAGGGGGATGACCGAGAACATCGCGGCGAGGGGGGCGAGCGTGTCCGGCGCCGAGCGCTGCGCACCCTTCGGCGTCCCGGTGGTGCCGGAGGTGAGGATGATGAATCGGGCCGGATCGTCCGGCGAACCGGGAGTGGTGTCGTCGCTCGCCTCGATGATGGAGTCGATGGTCGTGTCCGCCACATCGCCGTCGTTCCAGGCGACGAAGCGCTTGACGCCCGTGTCGGCGTCGGCCTCGGACAGGAGCTCGCGGAACTCCTGGTCGTAGACCAGCGCGACCGGGTCCTCACGGTCCATCACGCCCTCCAGCTGCGGGCCGGAGAACATCGTGTTGAGGTACAGGGCGTGCGCGCCCAGCTTCGCCGCGGCGAGCGTGACGTCGATGAAGTTGCGGTGGTTGCGGGCCATGATCGCGATCCCGTCGCCCGCCTTGATGCCCTCCTCGGCCAGCCCGTTGGCCAGAGCGTTGGAGCGCAGGTGGAGATCTCGGAAGGTCAGCTCGCCCGCCTCGTCGATGAACGCGACCTCATCCGGGTGGTTGATCGCGGCGCCCGCGATCCCGGCCGCCGGCGACGGCCCGTAGCGGATCAGCTCTCGGACGGTGCGGGCCAGCTTGTCGGGCCGCACCGGCCGGATGACGCCCGCGCCGTGCAGCGTCTTCAGGTTGAACGGGACATCCGTGATCGGCCCCAGAGGGCCGACGTTGATCCGCTTCAGGTCCACGTCGCGAAGCCTAGACGCGGGGCGAGGAGAGCGTCGCAGTCAGTCCACCTCGAGCAGGGCGACCGCGATCGCCGCGATCCCCTCGCCGCGCCCGACCCAGCCCATTCCCTCGTTGGTAGTGGCCTTCACGTTGACGGGCGCCGCCAGCGCCTCGCCCAGCAGCCGCTCCATCTCCGGCCGGTGGGGCCCGATCGCGGGCTGCTCGCAGATGACCGTGACGTCCACGTTGGCGACGAAGCCGCGCAGCTCGCCGAGGACGGTGCGCAGGAGGTCGAGGGAATCGGCGTCGCGCCAGCGCTCGTCGCTGGGCGGGAAGTGCGCGCCGAGGTCGCCGAGCCCGGCCGCGCCGAGGACCGCGTCGATCACGGCGTGGGTGACGACATCCGCGTCGGAGTGGCCGGCCAGCCCCTGCTCGTGTTCGATCTCCACCCCTCCGAGGACCAGGCGCCGGCCCGCCGCGAAGCGGTGCGAGTCGTAGCCGGTGCCCACGCGCGCGCTCATGCTCAGCCCAGGGGCTCCATGCGTCGCTCGCGGCCCTCGAAGACCGCGACCTCGGTGATGCCCCAGTCGTGCATCCGCTCCACCGTCGCACCGTACTCCCAGCCCACGTGCGCGGGCTCGTGGGCGTCGGAGGAGAGCGAGAACGCGGCGCCCGCATCCACCAGCATCTCGGCGAGCGCCGACGCCGGGTAGAGCTCCTCGGCCGGCTTGCGCAGTCCGGCGGTGGAGACCTCCACGGCCACGCCCGTCTCGGCCACCGCCTCGACCAGCGGCTCGTAGTGGAATCTCATGTCGCGCTCCGGGCCCGGGCGGGCGGGGCCCCACACCTTCACCAGGTCGGGGTGGGCGAGGATGTCGAACAGGCCCGAGCGCGCGGCCGCGGCCACCGTCTCGAAGTAGCGGCGCCAGATCGCGTCCGCGTCGCCCCCGGCGTCCCAGACGTCCCAGCCGTCGTGGTCCACGGCGAGCTCGCCAAGGAAGTGGACGGAGCCGACCACGTAGTCGAAGCGGTGCTCGTCGAGGAGCGCCGCGGTGCGGTCCTCGAGGCCGGGGAGAAAGTCCATCTCGATCCCGAGCCGCAACGGGCTCGCGCGCACGAAGTCGCAGTACGCGGCCAGATCGTCCTTCGCGTTTTGCCGCCACCACTCGTGCTGCCACAGGTCGAGTGACTGCGTGAAGCGGTGGATGTGCTCGGAGACCCCCAGCTCCTCGATCCCGGCGGCCTCCGCCGCTTCCAGATAGCGATCCACGTTCTCGGCCGTGAAGAAGCGCTCCGGCGGCGAGTCGAAGTCATCCGGGCGGAGATGGACGTGATAGTCCGTCAGCACCGCCGTTACGCTAGCGGCGGATGGTTCACCTGCGGATTGTCGTCCCCAGCCATCAGAGCGGTCACACCATGGACCTGCTCGAGAACTCGGCGTCGGTCTGCAATCTGATCTTCCTGGAGCGAGCGGCACGGCGCCCGGAGGGGGATGTGATCCTGTGCGACGTCGCGCGCGAGGACGCGAGCGTGATCATCTCCGACCTTCGCGAACTGGAGATCGACAAGGAGGGGTCGATCGCGATGGAGGAGATCGACTCCCAGATCTCCGAGGCGGCCGAGCGGGCCGAGAAGGCCGCCGTGGGGAGCCCCATGGACGCCGTGATCTGGGAGGAGGTGGAGTCACGGACCTCCGAGAACATCGAGATGTCGGCGAGCTTCCTCGCGTTCATGGTCCTGGCATGCCTGATCGCGTCCGTGGGCGTGATGCTGGACTTCGCCGATCCTGATCATCGGCGCGATGGTCGTCGGACCGGAGTTCGGGCCGATCGCCGGACTGTGCGTCGCCGCGGTGCAGAGGCGGCCGGACGTGTTCCGCCGTTCCGCGCAGGGCCCTCCTGATCGGCTTCCCGATCGGGATCACCGCCGCGTTCATCTTCGCGCTGTTGATCCGGGCCGTCGGCCTCACGCCCGATGACTTCTCGGCGGAGATCCACCCGCTCACCCAGTTCATCTCCCACCCGGACGCCTTCTCGCTAATCGTGGCGATGTTCGCCGGCTGCGCCGGAGTGCTCTCGCTCACCTCGGCGAAGTCAGGCGCGCTCGTCGGGGTGCTGATCTCGGTCACGACGATTCCCGCCGCGGCGAACATCGGGGTCGCCGCCGCCTACGGCCAGTGGAACGAATGGCGCGGCGCCATGGCTCAGCTCGGCGTGAACCTGCTCGGGATCTTCCTCGCCGGCATCGCCACGCTGTGGGTGCAGCGGCGGATCTACATGCGCCGCCGCGTCGCCCACCTCCAGCGGCCCGAACGCGAGGCGGCCGGGCTCCCGATCGGGCACAGCCGCCGCGAGGGCAGCGCCACCTACCAGCATCCGGCGGAGGAACGATGACCTCGCGGACCGCCACCGACCTGGCAATCCTGGCCCTGGCCTTCGCCGCGGGCAGCATGATCGCCGCGGCGGCCGGCGCGGAGAACACCGGTTCGGCGTTCACCTTCGGCACGCTCGCCTTCGTGCTCGCTCTGGTGTACGTGCTGCTCCGCCGCTAGCGCGATGCCAGCAGCAGTTCGGCGACCCGCAGGTCGTCGGGCGTCGTGACCTTCATGTTCGTGGCCGGCGCCGGATGGATCAGCACCCCGCCCCCCGCCCGCTCGATGATCATTGCCTCGTCCGTGGTGTCAGCGCCGGGGGCCGCCAGGGCGGCCCGGAGCGCGTCTAACCGGAACACCTGCGGCGTCTGGGCCGCCCACAGCAGCTCGCGGTCCTCCGTCGCGGCCACTCGAGCGGGCCCCTGGGTCCTGGGCCGGTCGGCGCGCTTGACGGTGTCGGCGATCGGGGCCGCGGCGATCACGCCGTCCACGTCGGGGGCGTCGGCAAGCGCACCCACGAGCGCGTCGATCAGCTCGGCCGTGACGAGGGGGCGCGCCGCGTCGTGGATGGCCACGAGCTCCGAGCCCACCAGCTCGAGCGCCGCCGCAACGGAGTCCGAGCGGGTGGCCCCCCCGGCCACTACCTGAGCCCCGAGCGGTCCGCCGAGCTCGAGCAGCTCGTCGAGATGGTCCTCGGGGCCGGCGATGACCGCGTCCGTGATGGATCCCGCGGCCGCCATCGCATCGAGCGACCACGCGACCAGCGGCCGCCCGCCGACCTCTACGAGCGCCTTGGGCCCGCCCGCGCCGAGGCGCTCGCCCGCGCCGGCCGCCGCGATGACCGCCGTCGCCTGTGCGGCAGCGGTCATCGCGGGCCGGTCGGGCCTGGCCTAGGCCGCGGCCCCGGCGGGGACCTGGTCGTTGAACCGCTCCTCGAGCAGTCCGTCGATGTACTCCTCTGCGCCCTCGGCGTCGGTGTCGCGCGCATACATGAACTCGGAGGCGAGGATCTTCTTCGCCCGCGTGTACATCTGCTTCTCGCCGGTGGAGAGCCCCTTCTCCATCTCGCGGATGGCGAGGTTGCGCACCACTTCGGCGAGCTCGAAGACGTCACCCGTCTTGATCTTCTCGCGGTTGTACTTGAACCGGCGATTCCAGTTCTTGGGCATATCGGACACCTCGCCGGTGAGAACGTCGATCACCCGCTTGACATCGGCCTCTCCGATCACGCGGCGCAGTCCAGCGCGGTGTGCGTTCTCGCAGGGAACCATGACGGTCATGTCGTTGTGGAGGATCTTGATGGTGAGGTAGTCCCGCTGCTCACCCATCATGTCCCGGCTCTCCCTCTTCAGGACCATGCCGGCCCCGTGATGCGGATAGACGACGTTGTCGCCCTCCTCGAAGGTGCACTCGACGGGGACGAGTTCCTCGTCGAGCTCGAGCGCTTCCTCCTCTACTGCTACCTGTGGAATTGGGTACTCCCTTCGTGGTTGAAGCGGCCACCTGGCGGCGGCCACCGTCCTGATCTATGGGTAACGGTCGACTAGGTCGACCTCCTGAAGCCTCGCCAGGCCCTCGCGGATGTCGCGGGCCCTGGTCTCCCCCACCCCGTCCACCGAGGCGAGCTCGCCCGCGCTCGCCGCGAGCAGCGCACCGAGGTCGCCGAACCGCTGCACGACCCGCTGGGCGACCAGGCGCGGCAGCCGTGGGATGCGCGACAGCGCCCGGTATCCGCGGGGGGCGACGGTGAAATCGACGGTGGAGGTCTTGCGGTCGTAGCCGAGGAGCTCGGCAAGGCGGCCGAAGTCGAGGACCTCCTCGTGCGGCAGGTCCGCCAGCTCCTGCAGCGTCTTCTCCACGCGCGGCTCGGTGTCCTCGGTGGCGTAGTCACGCACGATCGCGGCGCGGTCGGCCATGACGCCGACGGCGGTCTCCTCGAGCTGCATCTCGATCAGACGGCCCTCGGTGCCGAGCTCGATGATGTAGCGCTCGACCTCCGCGGCCATGCGCGTGACCATCTCGGCGCGCTGGAGAACGGCGAGCGCGTCGTAGAGGACGGCCTCGGCGGCGAACTCGGCGGCGGTGAGGCGGGAGGACATCTGGTCGAGCCGGGTGCGGTACTTCTCGAGCGTCGCCAGGCCCTGGTTGGCCTTGGAGAGGACGGTCGGGATGTCCTGGAGGATGTACTTGATCCCCTCGGAGTAGAGCGAGACCACGTCGCGGCGGGCCGAGACCGCGATTACCAGGGCCTCCGTCTGCTTGGAGACGCGCTCGGCCGTGCGATGCCGGGTGCCCGTCTCCATCGAGAGGATCGTCGGGTCGGGCATCAGCTGGACGTTCGCCCAGGCGATCTTGGTGGCGGATGGGTCGAGGATGATCGCCCCGTCCATTTTTGCCACCTGGTAGAGCAGCCCGGGCGTGTAGTCGACGTCAAGGCGGATGCCACCCGAGAAGAGGAACGAGATGTCGTCGGTCTCGCCGATGACGAGCAGCCCGCCGGACCGGGCGTGAGTGATGTTGTCGATGCCCTCCCGGAGCTGGGTGCCCGGGGCGACCATGTCAAGTGCTCTGAGGAGGCGCGGGTCCTGCCGCGCCTCGAGCTCGGTTAGGTCATCCGAGGAGGAAGCCACGCGTGTCACTCGGTCCTGGGAGCGCGGCAGGGGTCAGTCACCTAACGATGATGACAAAAGAACCGCGGGGGCGACTGACGGTCAATCCCGTCTGGAGAGGTCGGATACCCGCTTGTCAAGGGGGCCGGGCGTCGGCTCTAGGCCGCTTCTCTGATCTCCCCGGCGCCCTTGCCGCGGGTCTTTGAGATACGGAGGGCGTCGCGGAGGGTCTCGGCTTGGGTCAGGCCCTTGGTGCGTTCGGAGGCGGCGGGGCCCAGGACCGGGGCCAGGCCGAACTTCGAGGCCTCCGCGATGCGGCGGTCGGCGTGGGCGACCCCACGCAGCTCGCCCGTGAGCCCGATCTCGCCGAAGCATGCAAGCGGCTTGCCGCCGGCATCGCGAAGCGGCTCGCCGCGATGGGCGGATGCCAGCGCCAGGGCGACGGCCAGGTCTGCCCCCGGCTCGTCGACCCGAACGCCGCCGGCGACGTTCACGAACACGTCCGAGCCCGAGAGCGACGGACCGCCGTGGCGCGCGAGGACGGCGATGATCATCGCCAGGCGGTTGCGGTCGATGCCCGTGGCGATCCGGCGCGGCGGCACGATCTCAGTCGGTGCGACGAGCGCCTGGACCTCCACCAGGAGGGGCCGGGTGCCCTCCATCGAGCAGAGGACGACCGAGCCCGGAGCCGCGCTTGCCTCGGCGACGAAGCGGGCCGACGCGTCCTCCACCTCCACCAGTCCGCCGGCGCGCATCTCGAAGACGCCCACCTCGCTGGTTGCCCCGAAGCGGTTCTTGAGCGCCCGTAGCGTCCGGAAGTGGCGCTCGCGCTCGCCCTCGAAGAACAGGACGCAGTCCACCAGGTGCTCGAGGACCCGTGGCCCGGCCACGGCGCCCTCCTTCGTCACATGTCCGACCAGGATCACCGCGCAATCCAGCCGCTTCGCGACCCCCATGATCGCGGTGGCGGCCTCGCGGACCTGTCCCACCGAGCCCGGCGCTCCGGTCATCCCCTCCGCGTGCATCGTCTGGATCGAGTCGATCACGCACGCCTGCGGCCGCTCGGCCTCCAGCGTGGCGACGACCTGCTCCAGCGACGTCTCGGCGATCGCCGGCACGTCGAGGGCCCCCTTGCCCAGGCGCTCGGCGCGAAGGCGCACCTGGGCGGCCGACTCCTCGCCCGAGATGTAGAGCACGTCGGCGCCCGCGGCGGCGAGGTTGCCGAGCGCCATGCCGGTGATCGTCGACTTCCCGATCCCCGGCTCGCCGCCCAGCAGGACCAGCGAGCCCGGTACGAGCCCACCGCCCAGCACCCGGTCGAGCTCGTCGATGCCGGTGCGGAGCCTGGCGACCTCGGGCGTGGCGACGTCGCGAAGCGCGACCGGCCTCGACCCGGCCGAGCGGGCGCGCGGGCGGCCGCCCGAGGAGGCCTTGGGCGCCGGCGCGGTCTCGACCAGCGTGTTCCACTCCCCGCAACCGGCGCAGCGGCCCGACCAGGCGAGCGCCTCGTGGCCGCAGGACTGACAGACATATGTGGAGCGGGCCTTCGCCATCACCCTGACTCTCTCAAGCCCGCCCGACGGCACCGCGCCCCCGGAACCGGCACCTGCGCGCGGGACCTAGGGGGTGCTACTCGTCGGCTGCGTCGCCGGCCTCGGGCTCGGCGTCGCCCCGAGGGTCACTGGCGTCGGCCGTGGGGAGGTCCTCGACGGGCGGGACCTCGGGCTCGACCTCCGGCTCGTCGTCGCCGCGGGCGCCGACGGCGGCCGGCTCCTTCTTCTTGGCGCGCGGCTTGCGCGGCTTGACCATCTTGAGCTTGAGGGGCTTGTCCTCCTCGTCGCCCGACTCGTCGCGCTCGACGAGCACCGTCGTCCCCGGCGTGATCGAACCGGCGCGGAGCACCTCGTCGGCGAGCGGATCCTCGATGTAGCGCTGGATCGCACGGCGCAGCGGGCGCGCGCCCATCGCCGGGTCCCAGCCCTTCTCGGCGATCAGGTCCTTGGCCTCGTCGGTCAGGTCGAGCTGGAGCTCGTGCTCGGAGACCTGCGCCCGGACGCGTGCGATCAGGAGGTCGATGATCTCGCGGATCTCCTCCCTCGAGAGCTTGTGGAAGACGATGACCTCGTCGATCCGGTTGAGGAACTCGGGCCGGAAGACCTTCTTCAGGTCGCCCATGATCTTGCCCTTCATGTCCTCGTAGGAAGCGCCCGTGTCGTCGTCGGTCATCGCGAAGCCGAACGAGACGTTGCGCGCGATGTCCTTGGCGCCCACGTTCGAGGTCATGATCACGATCGTGTTGCGGAAGTCCACGGTGCGCCCCTGGGCGTCGGTCAGGCGCCCGTCCTCCAGGATCTGGAGCAGGATGTTGAAGACGTCGGGGTGGGCCTTCTCGATCTCGTCGAGCAGCAGCACCGAGTACGGCTTGCGGCGCACGGCCTCGGTGAGCTGGCCACCCTCGTCGTAGCCGACGTAGCCGGGCGGCGAACCGACCAGGCGGGAGACGGCGTGCTTCTCCATGTACTCGGACATGTCGATGCGAATCATCGAGTCCTCGTCGCCGAACAGGAACTCGGAGAGCGTGCGAGCGAGCTCGGTCTTGCCGACGCCGGAGGGGCCGAGGAAGATGAATGAGCCGGCCGGGCGCTTGGGATCCTTGATTCCGGCGCGGGAGCGGCGGATCGCCTTCGACACCGCCTCGATCGCGACGTTCTGCCCGATCACGCGCTTGTGCAGCTCCTCCTCCATCCGGATGAGCTTCTTGGTCTCGGCCTCGGTGAGCTTGAAGACGGGGATCCCGGTCCACATCGAGACGATGTCCGCGATCTCCTCCTCGCCGACCTCGGGACGCTCGCCGCCGTCGCCCTCGGTCCACTGGTCCTCGAGCTCGCGCTTCTTGTTGGTGAGGGTGCGCTCCTTGTCGCGCAGGTTGGCGGCCTTCTCGAACTCCTGGGCCTCGATCGCCGCCTCCTTGGCGCGGCGCGTCTCCTCGATCTCCTCCTCGAGGTCGCGGTAGACGGGCGGCGACGCCATCGACTTGATGCGCATGCGTGATGCGGCCTCGTCGATGAGGTCGATCGCCTTGTCGGGCAGGAAGCGGTCGGAGATGTAGCGGTCGGCGAGCTCGGCGGCGGCCTGGAGGCCGTCGTCGGTGATCTTCACGCGGTGGTGGTCCTCGTAGCGCTCGCGCAGGCCCTCGAGGATCTTCACGGTGTCGGGCACCGGCGGCTCCTCGACCTTGATCTGCTGGAAGCGGCGCTCGAGCGCCGAGTCGCGCTCGAGGTACTTGCGGTACTCGTCGAGCGTGGTGGCGCCGATCGTCTGCAGCTCGCCGCGGGCGAGCGCGGGCTTCAGGATGGATGCCGCGTCGATCGCGCCCTCGGCGGCGCCGGCGCCGACCAGGTTGTGGAGCTCGTCGATGAAGAGCACGATGTCGCCCCGCTGCGTGATCTCCTTCATCACCTTCTTGAGGCGCTCCTCGAACTCGCCGCGGTACTTGGAGCCGGCGACGAGTGCGGCGAGGTCGAGCGTGTAGATCTGCTTGTTGCGCAGCAGCTCGGGGACCTCGCCCTTGATGATCTGGGAGGCCAGGCCCTCGACGATCGCGGTCTTGCCCACGCCGGGCTCGCCCAGCAGCACGGGGTTGTTCTTCTGGCGGCGCGAGAGGATCTGCATGATCCGCTCGATCTCGGTCGCGCGGCCGATGACCGGGTCGAGCTTGCCCTCGGCGGCGAGCTTCGTGAGGTTGCGGCCGAACTGGTCGAGCAGCTTCGAGGACTTCTTGCCCTCGCCCGAGCCGGAGCCCGATCCCTGGCGGCGGCCGCCGGGGCCGGAGAGCATGCGGATGACCTCGTTGCGGATCTTCTCCGAGTCGGCGTCGAAGTCGAGGAGGATCCGGGCGGCTACGCCCTCGTTCTCACGGACGAGGCCCAGCAGGATGTGCTCGGTGCCGATGTAGTTGTGGCCGAGGGAGAGCGCTTCGCGCAGCGCCAGCTCGAGCACCTTCTTGGCGCGCGGCGTGAACGGGATCTGGCCGGACGTAACCTCCTCGCCGGAGCCGACGATGCGGACCACCTGGGCGCGGACGCGCTCGACCGTGATGTCCAGCGACTCGAGGACGCGGGCAGCCAGGCCCTCCTCTTCGCGAAGCAGCCCGAGCAGGATGTGCTCGGTACCGATGTAGTTGTGCTTGAGCGTGCGGGCTTCTTCCTGCGCAAGAACCACCACCTGCCTTGCCCGTTCAGTGAATCGCTCGAACAACCTGTCCCTCTCTTTGACGAGGCCCCGATTATAGAGGGGGGTCTAGACCCGCCCGACCCCTTTGCGCCTTGCGTTCCCCCGATTTGGGAAGTTCGCTGAGCCCAGGGGGCTTCGGATTCGCAACGTTCGTACGGTCCACGCCCTCATACGGCGCGCGGAACCGAAGCTCGGTGGACCCGCAGCGGACCAGGTCGCCGTCGCGCAGCCGGCGCCGGCGCTCGACCTTGTCGGCGCCGACGAAAGTGCCGTTCGTCGACAGGCCGTCGTCGACCACGGCCCAGTCGTCCCCGATCCTCACGACCTCTGCGTGCACGCGCGAGACGTCCGAGTCCCACGGCAGCCCGACGTCGCAGGAGGGCCCGCGGCCGATGGTGACCTTCTCCCAGCCGTCGCGAAGCGAGAGCACCTGCTGGCGCTCGTGGGCGTCGGACCAGACGAGGAACGGATCGCCCAGGCGTTCCGCCTCGGCGATCTCCGGCGATTCCTCGGCGGCCATGCGTACATTCGACCACGCCTCGCGGCGGCGCGCAAGCCTAGGTGCGCATGGCGGGGAAGAGCACGACCTCGCGCACCGTCTTCGCCCCGGTGAGGAGCATCACCAGGCGGTCGATGCCGAGGCCGACGCCGCCGGTGGGCGGCATGCCCTGTTCCAGGGCCTCCACGTACGACTCGTCGAAGGGCTGGGCCTCCTCGTCGCCGCGGGCGATCTCCTCGGCCTGCGCCTCGAAGCGGCGGCGCTGTTCGTCCGGGTCGTTCAGCTCGGTGAAGGCGTTCGCGATCTCGAAGCCGCCGCAGAACGCCTCCCAGCGCTCGGTCAGCCCCTCGGTGCTGCGGTGGCGCTTGGCGAACGGCGAGAGCTCGACCGGGTAGTCGGTGA
This sequence comes from uncultured Solirubrobacterales bacterium, assembly GCA_963776045.1. Lineage (GTDB taxonomy): Bacteria > Actinomycetota > Thermoleophilia > Solirubrobacterales > 70-9 > JBDTSW01. The sequence goes on from CAVZLE010000003.1 coordinate 505,720, forward strand.
TGAAGGTGGGTTCGATGAGGTTGGGCTCCACGTCCTTCGAGAGCAGTCCGTCCACGAGCTTGCCCCAGCCCTCTTTCGGATCGGCCTCGGAGTCCATCGCGGCGGCGAGCGCCTCCCGCGTGGGGTGCTCGGCGACGTCGATGCCGCTGCGCTCGAGGATCGCTTCGCGCAACGTCACCCGCCGCCAGGGCGGCGCGAGATCGATGTCCTTGCCGTCGCGCTCGACCCTGGTCGTGCCGTTGACCTCCTGGGCGACGAAGGCGACCAGCTGCTCGAGGCGCTCGGCGGCGTCGTTGTAGTCGGCGTATGCCTCGTACCACTCGAGCATCGTGAACTCGGGGTTGTGCTTGTAGGAGATGCCCTCGTTGCGGAAGTCCTTGCCCAGCTCGTACACCCGGTCGAGGCCGCCGACGATGAGGCGCTTGAGGTAGAGCTCGGTCGCGATCCGCAGGTAAAGGTCGCGGTCCAGCGCGTTGTGGTGGGTCGTGAACGGGCGCGCGAGCGCCCCTCCGTAAAGCGGCTGAAGAACGGGCGTCTCGACCTCCAGGAAGCCCTGATCGTCCAGCCAGCGGCGCGTCGCCGCGATCGTCTTCGCGCGCTTGATGAAGAGCTCGCGGGTGGACTCGTTCGCGACCAGGTCCAGCTCGCGGCGGCGGTAGCGGGTCTCGGTGTCCTCGAGGCCGTGGAACTTGTCGGGCGGCGGCCGCAGGCTCTTCGCCAGCAGCTCGAAGGAGTTGAGCTTCAGGGACAGTTCGCCGCGGCGGGTCTTGAACGCCGTGCCCTCGACGCCGATGAAGTCGCCCAGGTCGACGTTCAGGAGCTCCTCATGACGCTCCTCGCCGAGGACGTCCTCGCGGGCGTGAAGCTGGATCCGGCCGCTGCGGTCGACGAGGTCCAGGAACGCCGACTTGCCGTGCCCGCGGCGGGCAGCGAGCCGGCCGGCCAGGCGGTAGGCGTCCTCGGTCTCCGCGCCGTCGTCGAGCCCCTCATGCGCCTCGCGGACAGCGGCGTTCTCGACGCGCCCGGGAAAAGAGTGCGGGAACGGCTCCACCCCTGCCTCGCGCAGGCGCTCGAGCTTCGCCCGGCGATCAGCGATCGCACCGGGCTCGTGCTGGGCGTCTTCGGGCTCGTCGCTCACGCGGCGGCGAGCCTAACGCCTATGCCGCCTCGATTTTTGTGATCTTGAGCTTCTTCTTAGGCCCGCGCGGCGTCTCGACGGTGACGACGTCGTTGCGCTTCTGCCCGAAGAGGGCGCGGCCGATCGGCGACTCGTTCGAGAGCTTGTGCTCGGTGACGTTCGCCTCGGCCGACCCGACGATGTGCCACTTGTCGGACTTGCCCGACTTCTGGTCCTTCACGTGGACGATCACGCCGACCCCGACGGTCGAGGTGTCGATCGCCTTGACGTCGACCACCGTGGCGCGGCGCAGCCGCTCCTCGAGCTGGGCGATCCGCTGCTCCAGCAGCGCCTGCTCGTTCTTGGCGTCGTCGTACTCGGAGTTCTCGGCGATGTCGCCGAACTCCCGCGCCTCCTTGATCCGGGCGGCCACCTCGCGGCGGCGCCCGGTCGACAGGTGCTCGATCTCAGCCTTGAGCTTCTTCAGGCCGTCCTTGGTGATGAGCGATTCCCGAGCCAATTTTCGAACCTCGTCCTCGTACTTTGAAGTGGTTACGCAAGGCTCCCCACCTCACGAAAACTGCCCGACGCGCGGCGCCTCTCGACGCACACCCACTCAGGCGGCGCGCGATTATAGCGAGGGTGATTCGCCGGCCAGATGGGCTGCAACGTCCCGCTCCGGCAGCTCTCGGAGCCTGGCGCGGACCTCGTCGAGGGACTCGGTCCGCTGATAGGCGTCCGCCTCGCGGCCGGTGATCCCGAGCTGGTCCAGGTACCACGGATAGAACTTGCGCAGGTTGCGCGAGGCGCGCCCAGGGCCCCAGTGCTCCTCGCCCCGGTCGAGCACCCAGCTGAACTCGGCCAGGATCTCGGCCCGGCTGGGCGGCGCGGTCCGGCGGCCGGTGAGCTCCTCGAAGATCCACGGCGAGCCAAGGCCGCCGCGGGCGATCATCACCGCTTCGGCGCCGGACTCGGAGTAGGCGTGGCGCGCCGCCTCCGCGGAGCGCAGCCCACCGGAGATGACGACCGGCACATCGATGGATGCGACCAGCTCGCGCGCGAGCGCATAGTCCGGCTTGCCCGAATGGTGCACGGCAGCCGAGCGGGGGTGAAAGCCGATCGCCGCCACATCCGTTTCCGCCACCAGGCGCTGAGCGAGGTCGAACCCCGAGCGGTCCCCCGGCTCGAGGCCCGAGCGCAGCTTCACCGTTACCGGCAGCCCCGAGCCGTCGATCGCGGCGCGTGCCACCTCGACCGCCCGGTCGGGCTCGCGCAGCAGCGCCGCGCCCGCGCCCGACTTGCAGATCTTCGGGACGGGACAGCCCATGTTGATATCGACGATGTCGGCTCCCGCCTCGGCGGCCACCGCGGCAGCGCCGCGCATCACGTCGGGGTCCGGGCCGAAGAGCTGAATCGAGACGGGGTGCTCGTCGGGATGGACGGTGAGCATCTCGCGCAGGGTCCGCTCGTTGCCGTGGCGGATCGCGAAGCTGGACACCATCTCCGAGACCGCGAGGCCGGCGCCGTGGCGGCGCGCCTGGAGGCGCACGAACCAGTTCCCGATGCCGGCCAGCGGGGCGAGCAGCACCCGGTTGGCGATCTCGACGTCGCCGATGCGGAAGGGCGTGGTGAGCTCGGGCTGAGGACGTGGCGTCACTCGTTCAGCTCCCAGATCAGCCGCAGGCCGGTGAGCGTGAGCATGTCGTCGATCTCGTCGATGGTCTCGCAGAAGGGCGCGATGGCAGACGCCAGGCCGCCGGTGGCGATGAACGGCGCCCCCGCTCCCAACTCGGCCTCGATCCGCCGGGCGATGCCGTCGATGAGGCCGGCGAACCCGTAGACCACGCCGGACTGGATGGCTCCGCGCGTGGACTTGCCGATCGCCTCCTCCGGCTCGTCGAGATCGATCCGCGGGATCCGGGCGCCGCGCTCGGTGAGGGCGGTGAGCGAGATCTCCACGCCGGGCGCAATGGCCCCGCCCAGGTATTCACCCTGCGCCGAGACCGCATCGAAATTTATCCCGGTTCCGAAGTCCACGACCACGCAGGCTTCCTGGAAGCGCTGGTAGGCGGCGACGGCGTTCACCAGGCGGTCGGCACCGACCTCGTAGGGGTTGTCGATGCGGATCGCCATCCCGGTCTTGATCCCGGGCCCGACCAGCAGGCAGGGGGCGTTGAGATAGCGGCCCGCCATCGCCTCGTACTCGGTCCCCAGGGGGGGCACGACCGACGAGACGACCACGGAGGAGAGCGCCGCGAAGTCGCAGCCGCTCAGCTCGAGCAGGCCCTTGATGCGCTCGGCCAGCTCGTCGCCCGTCGCGCCCGCGCGGGTCTGGAAGCGCCAGTGCTCGACCAGCTCGGTGCCGTCGAAGGCGCCGAGGTGGGTCTGGGTGTTGCCGACATCGATCGCGAGAAGCATCGGGACGATTATCCAGGCGGAACCGAAGCAGGGTGCATGAGCGGTGTCTACGATGCCGCCGCATGGAAGTCACGCTCTACTCGATCCCCGGATCACACCCCGCCATCGCCGTCGGCCGCATGCTCGATCAGAAGGGGATCGCGTACAAGCGCCGCGACCTCATGCCGGTCATCAGCAAGGGCGTGCTGAAGGCCATGCGGTTTCCCGGAACCACGATCCCGTCGGTCAATCTCGATGGGCGGAAGGTCACTGGCTCGCGGGCGATCTCGAGGGCGCTCGACGAGATCCAGCCGGATCCGCCCCTGTTCCCGGCCGACCCCGAGGCACGCGCCGCCGTCGAGGAGGCCGAGGTCTGGGGCGAGAAGGTGCTCTCCGACGGAGTGCGGCGGGTCCTCTGGGACGCGCTCAAGCGCGACCGCAACTCCCTTGCGAGCTACGCCGAGGGCGCGAAGCTCGGGGTCCCGATCAAGCTCGCGGTCGCGACCGCGGCGCCGGTCATCGCCACCGAGTTCAGGATCCACGGCATCACCGACGACCGCGTCCGCGCGGACCTCGCGGCGTTCCCGGGCTGGCTCGACCAGGTGGACGAGTGGATCTCCGAGGGCGTCCTTGGCGGCGATCCGTCCAGCGCAGCCGACTTCCAGATCGCCGCCGCCCTGCGGCTGGCGATGACGCTCCAGGACCTGCGCCCGGCGATCGCCGCGCGGCCCGCCGGTGAGCTGGCGATGCGCCTCATCCCGGACTACCCGGGCGACGCGCCGCCGGTTCTGCCCGCCGAATGGCTGGAGCCCTTGCGGGCGCCGGCCGCCGCCTAGGGGGAGAGCTCTCCCACCCGCCGCACGCGCTGGCCCTCGAGGCCGTCTCGCGCTACCGCCAGGCGCGTCCCGTCGGGCAGCTCCAGCCGCGGGTCCAGTTCCAGGAGGGGCTCCAGCACGAAGCGCCGGGAGCTCACCTCGGCGTGCGGAAGCGTGAGCTCGTCGGTCTCCAGCTCGATGCCGCCGAGGAGCAGCAGGTCCACGTCGATCGCGCGGGGCGAGTGGCGCGGGGCGCCAGGCTCGCGGCCCAGCTCGGCCTCGACGGCCTTGCAAGCGGCCAGCAGCTCAACCGGCTCGAGCTCCGTCTCGATCCGGATCGCGGCGTTCAGGAAGTCCGGCTGGTCGAGGACCTCGCCGACGGGCTCGGTCTCGTACAGAGACGAGACGCCCGTCACCTCCACCCCGTTCCGGCCGAGGGCCTCGATCGCGGCCCGCAGGTTCGCCTCGCGCTCACCGACGTTGGAGCCGAGTCCGAGGTAGCCGGTGCGAGCGCTCAAGCGTCGTCGCTCCGGACGGTCACCTCGACCAGGGCGGCGCCGGTGATGTGCGGCATCGGCGGCTCGGGCTTGGCGACGCGCACGATCGCGACATCGGCGCCAAGCCGCTCGACCAGACGCTCGCCGATCACCTGACCGAGGCGCTCGAGCGTCCGGTAGCCGGTCTCGGTGGTCGCCGTCACCGCGATCTCGCACGCCTCGGCGTAGTCCACGGTCCCCGACAGCTCGTCGCTACGCGTGGCCTCGGCGTCGGGCAGCTCGATGATGAGGTCGATCTCGATCCGCTGCCCCACCTCGCGTTCGGCCTCGGTCACCCCGTGGTGGCCGTAGGCGGAGATCCCGTGGAGCTCGATGCAGACGCGGTTCTCGGAGTCGTCGGCGGGCGGCATCGCGCGGAACGTAGCGCCTTTTCGTTGAAGTCCCGCGGCCCCGCTGCCGACGAAGGATCCATGAGGTTCCATCGTTCGACGCTCCTGGGCATCGTGGCCGTCGGCGCGCTCGCCACGGGCGCGGCCACGACCACGGCCGACCCGTCCGATCCCGCCCACCTGGCCTACAAGACCCACAACGCCGAGCAGATCAAGACCCTGCCGATCGAGCGGAACGCGAGCCGCTCGCCGAAGGCGCTGATCAGCCTGCCGCCCTCGAAGGTGGGAGCGTTCCGGGCCGGCGACATGGTGTGGGCCCAGGGCGAGTACGAGATGACGATCTGCCTGAAGTCGCGGGCGGGGCCGCAGTCTCCGTGCGTCGGGAAGATCTACTCCTACGACCCGAGGCTCACGGCGCACCTTCTGCTTTCGCCGTCCAAGCGCCCGGACCACCCCCGGGCGGTGGCGATCTCGCGGCGGCGGGCACTGCAGTGCTCCCAACACATCCCGAACGCGAACCGGCACTGTCTGATGACCGTCCCGCCGGGCAAGGAGCGCCTCCAGCACGACTGCTCCCCCTGCTATCTCCACATGGTCGTCTCGGCCTCGCACCCGCGCGCCAAGAACGGCCACAAGGTGACGATGGGGTCGTTCGACGACGACCTGCGGATCTACCAGAACCGTGCCGGACTCAGCATGCTTCGGCTGCGCGACACCGACATGCCGCGGCGCGACTCGACGTCGAAGATCCTGAACTCCTTCAAGCTCCGGCCGGAGAGCCAGGAGGGGCCGCGCAAGACGATCTACTCGCTGCCGATCCGCAACCCCCGCGCCGGCGACACCTACTGGGTGGAGTCGAAGTACGTGGCGAAGGTCGGGCACCTCCCGTACAACGCCGCGATCCGCAACGAGCTGATGCTGGGGAAGAAGGTGAGCTCGAACGAGCCCCGCGGCCTCTACGGGCTTGCCGAGTACCCGGTCGTCTCACCGCGCAACGGCTGGACCTGCACCGGCGGCCGGTCCGGCCACGACAGCCCCTGCGCGATCTACAAGGGAGGGGTGCTGCGGTTCAAGAACGACTCGAACCAGACCTACCACCTCAACCTCACCGTGGGCGCGAGCGCCTCGATGCACGACAACCAGAGCTTCCACGGCGGCGCCCTGCGCTTCGAGCGCGGCTACCTGCGGATGTACAAGTTCGAGAACACCCTCTGACGGAAACTCGGGGCGCTCTCGATCTGAGAGAGTCCCGGCATGGCCGATGAGGTGGTGATCGAGCGCCGGTTCCGGGGACCCCCCGCGAGCGCGAACGGTGGCTACACCTCGGGCCTGGTCGCCGGCGCGCTCGGCGCTCGCACGGCCGAGGTCAACCTCCGGCGGCCGCCGCCATTGGACAAGGCGCTTGTGGTCGAGGCCGACGGCGACGGCGCCCGCCTGCTCGACGACGGCGAGGTCGTGGCAGAGGGGACGAGGCTGGAGTCGGTCGAAATCGAGCTGCCCGAGCCGCCCCCGTTCCACGAGGCCGAGGATGCCGACCAGCGATCCGCGTTCTACGACGACCACGCCTTCCCGGGCTGCTTCGTCTGCGGGCCCGACCGCAATCCCGGCGATGGCCTGTGCATCTACCCGGGCCATGTAGACGCCCACGAGTTGCTGGCGTGCACCTGGACCCCGGAGCTCGAGCTGGCCGGAGCGGACGGGGTGCGCGACGAGATCGTCTGGGCCGCGCTGGACTGCCCCAGTGGGATCGCCGCCCATCACTACGCGCCCGATGAAGGCGCCATGGTGCTCGCGCGCCTGCGCGGCCACATCGACCGCCCGATCGAGCCGGCGCAGCCGCACATCGTGGTCGGCTGGTCGGCTGGCCGGGACGGGCGAAAGCACCACTCCGGGACCGCGATCTACGACGCCTCTGGCCGCCCGTGCGCCTGGGCGGACGGCCTGTGGATCGAGCTGAAGCGCTAGCCGAGGATCGTCTCCGCCACCAGGCAAGCCTCGCGCATCTCGCGCACGTCGTGCACCCTCAGCATCTCGGCACCGGCGCGCAGTGCCAGGACGTTGGTGGCGATCGAACCGCCCAGCCTGTCGCCCACCTCCCGGCCCGTCAGCTTGCCGATGAAGCTCTTGCGCGAGGTGCCGATGAGGATGGGCCGCCCGAGGTCGCGCAGCTCGTCCAGCCGCCGCAGCAGCTCCAGGTTGTGCTCGAGCGCCTTGCCGAACCCGATGCCGGGATCGATCCAGATGCGTTCCTCGTCGATCCCGGCGGCCGTGGCGACCTCGATCCGCTCGGCGAGGAACGCCCGGACATCCTCCACCACGTCTCCGTAGGTCGGGTTCTCCTGCATCGTCCGCGGAGTGCCCTGCATGTGCATGAGCGCGACGCTCGCAATCCCGGTCCGCGCACAGGGCGGCGAGGCCGGGGTCGCCGTTCAGCGCGGTCACGTCGTTGACCATCCGCGCGCCCGCGTCGAGAGCCGCCTCGGCCACGGCGGCCTTGGACGTGTCGATCGAGACCGGGATGCCCGCGTCGGTCAGGCCCGCGACCACCGGGGCCGTCCGCTCGACCTCCTCGGCCGCGGGCACCTCGGCCGCGCCGGGCCGTGTGGACTCGCCGCCGACGTCGACGATCTCCGCGCCGTCGGCCGCCAGCTCGCGCCCGTGCGCGACCGCCGCATCGGGGTCGAGGAAGAGCCCCCCGTCGGAGAACGAGTCGGGGGTGACGTTCAGGATGCCCATCAGGCGAGTCACTGACGAGCGCGGAGGGGTCGTAACCAAGGACGCAGGAGGCGAAGCGTGCTCTGCACGTGAGCCGACGAGGACGCCGGTTACGGCCGCTCCGGGCCGTCAGCCCGCATGTCCGCCGAGCCGCCGGCGAATCCGGGCCTGGGCGGTGTGACGGGGCGCGGGCCCTCGTGCGCCGGCTTCTTCTCCGGCTCGGGCTCGGGCTCCTCCGCCGTCTCCTCGGCCTCGGGCTCGTCCACGAACACGTCCGATTCGACGGCGCCGTCGAGCAGCTTCACGAACTGCTCGGCGTCGATCGTCTCCCGGTTGAGCAGGATCTTCGAGATGCGCTCCAGGTGCTCGCGGTTCTGCTCGAGGATGCCCCGCGCGGTCTGGTGGCCCTCCTCGACGATGCGGCGGATCTCGTCGTCGATCTCGCGAGCGATCTCGTCCGAGTAGTCGGGCTCGGCCGAGAACTCGCGCCCGAGAAAGGGCTGCGAACGGTCGTGGCCGAAGACACGGGGGCCGAGGCGCTCGGACATGCCGTAGCGCATGACCATGGCCTTCGCGCTCTCGGTGACCTTCTCGAGGTCGTTCGACGCGCCCGTGGTGATCTCGGAGAACACGATCTCCTCGGCGGCGCGGCCGCCGAGCGTCATCGCCATGTTGTCGGTCAGCTCGGCGCGCGTGGTCAGGAACTTGTCCTCGCCGGGCAGGGCGATGGTGTAGCCGAGGGCCTGGCCGCGCGAGATGATCGAGATCTTGTGGACCGGGTCGCAGTTCGGCAGGAGGTGCCCGACGATCGCGTGACCCATCTCGTGGTAGGCGGTGACGAGGCGCTCCTTCTCCGACATCACCCGCGTCTTCTTCTCGGGGCCGGCGATCACGCGCATGATCCCCTCCTCGAGCTCGACCATCGTGATCTCGCGCTTACCGGAGCGGGCGGTGAGGAGGGCGGCCTCGTTGATGAGGTTCGCGAGGTCGGCGCCGGTGAAGCCAGGTGTCTGCGCGGCCAGCGTGTCGAGCTCGAGCTCCTTCGCCAGCGGCTTGCCGCGGGTGTGGACCTCGAGGATCTTGCGGCGGCCGAGGCGGTCGGGCCGGTCGACCACGACCTGACGGTCGAAGCGGCCGGGCCGCAGCAGCGCCGGGTCGAGGATGTCGGGCCGGTTGGTGGCCGCGATGAGGATGATGTTGTCCTTCATCTCGAAGCCGTCCATCTCGACGAGAAGCTGGTTGAGCGTCTGCTCGCGCTCGTCGTGGCCGCCGCCCATGCCGGCGCCGCGGTGGCGGCCGACGGCGTCGATCTCGTCCATGAAGATGATGCAGGGGGAGCTCTGCTTGGCCTGCTCGAAGAGGTCGCGCACGCGGCTGGCGCCGACGCCCACGAACATCTCGACGAAGTCGGAGCCGGAGATCGAGAAGAAGGGCACGCCGGCCTCGCCCGCTACGGCGCGGGCGAGCAGCGTCTTACCGGTGCCGGGAGGCCCGTAGAGGAGCACGCCCTTCGGGATCCGGGCGCCCAGCGCCTGGAACTTCTTGGGGTTCTCGAGGAACTCCTTGATCTCGTGCAGCTCCTGCACCGCCTCGTCGGCCCCGGCGACGTCGCGGAAGGTGATCTTGGGGGCGTCCACCGACATCCGCTTGGCCTTCGACTTGCCGAAGCTCATCACGCGCGAGCCCCCGCCCTGCATCTGGTTCATCAGGAAGATCCAGAACCCGAAGAACAGGAGGAACGGGAGGATGTAGGTGAGGATGTTGAGGAAGCTGGAACCGCCGGTGGACTCGACGTCGGTGGCGATGTCGTTCCGCTGAAGGGTGTTGACCAGGGACTCCTCCGTGTTCGGCGGGTAGCCGGTGGAGTACTCCTCGCCGTTCGTCTCGACGACCTTGGCCGTCTGCGTCTTCGGGGCGAGCGTGACCGTGTCGATCGAGGAGGCGTCGTTCTCGATCTGCGCGATGAACTCGTTGTACGTGGGCGGATCCTCCTTCTCCCCGGGGCTGATCAGCCGCTGAGCGAAGAAGGCGAGCACGATCACGATGAGGATCGGGAACGCAGCGCTGCGGAAGAGCCGTCTCATCGTTCGATCGCCTGCATTTGAGGTCTAGCGTTTTCGCGCATGGTCAAAGGATTCCGGTGCCCTGCGACGTTTTTCAGCGTACCAGTACGCATAAAGCGCTCCACAAGGTCCTACGTACGGCTGGGACGCCTGTCTCAGTCGTCGAGAACGGCCACGTAGCGCAGGTTGCGGTAGCGCTGCGCGTGGTCGAGCCCGTACCCGATGGCGAAGCGGTTCGGGATCTCGAAGCCGACGTACCGAATCGGAAGGTCGACACGCCTGCGGTCGGGCTTGGTGAGCAGGGCGCAGACCTCCAGCGAGGCGGGATCGCGCGCCTTCAGATTCTTCAGCAGGTAATGCAGGGTCAGGCCGGAATCGATTATGTCCTCCACGAGCAGGACGTCGCGGCCCCCGATGGAGGCGTCCAGGTCCTTGAGGATGCGCACGACGCCCGACGAGTCAGTGGCCGAGCCATAGGAGGAGACGGCCATGAAGTCAACCTCGCAGTCGACCTCCAGCTGGCGCATGAGGTCGGCGAGAAAAGGCACGGCGCCCTTGAGGACGCCGATGAGCAGCAGGTCACGTCCCGCGTAGTCGCGGCTGATCTCGGCCCCGAGCTCGGCGATGCGCCGCTCAAGGTCCTCCTCGCTCACGAGGATCTCGCCGATGCCGGCCATCAGATGATCAGTTCCATGCCCGCGCGTGCGCGGGGGCGCACGGGACCGAGCCGGGCGGGGAAGCAGGGCGAAGCCCGTAGTCGTGACTACGGGCGAGTCCCGATGACCCCGAGCCGGCGACGGTACCCGTGCGTCATCCGCGTGCGTGCGGGTCGTGGGACTGCTCATCCTGCTCCTACTCTGTCAGGCGAGCGGTGAGGACGGCGACGTGGGCGGTCTCGGGGCCCAGCCGGAACCGCTCCCCCACCGCGACCCCCGGGATCCACGCGACCTCGCCCGCGGAGGTGACCACTGGGATCGTGCCGCGCCCGGAGCGCGGGATCCCGCGCTCGGCCAACAGGTCGCCGAGGGTCTTCGTCCCCTCCATCCCGAGGGGCTGCATCCGGTCGCCCTCCGTCCACGTGCGCACCTCCAGCCGTGAGGCCAGCATGGCGGCGTCGAGGGTGGCCAGCTCGGGCCCGGCGGCGTCGACCGGCGCGGGATGAAGCTCCGCGCGGAGCTCCCAGTCCCCGAGCCGCACGGCGCCGGGCACCCCCAGCAGGATTGGCACCGGCGCGGCGTCGGCCGCTCGCGACGTGGCGAAGCTCACCGTGCCGCTCTCGCAGACGGCGATCAGGCCGGAGCCCAGGTCGAGCTCGCCGCCCTCCGGCGCGTGCGCCAGGCGCATGATCTCCGCGGCGCGGGAGCGGCCGAGGGCCACCGGCCGCCCGGCCGCGCGCTCGGCGAGGGTGCGCAGGGCGAGACGCTGGAGGGCCGGCTCGCGGCGCGCGAGCTCGTCGACGGCGACCGCGACGTCGCCGGCGCCCGCGTTCATTTGCTGCAGCTCCTCGAGCACCACCCGCTCGAGCAGCGCGGCGTCCTCGGCCAGTTCGGCGCGCGTCTCGGCGATGTTCCGCTCGGCCGCCTGGTTGAGATCGCGGAGCACCGGCAGCGCCTCGATGCGGACCCGATTGCGGGCGAAGGAGGGGTCGTCGTTCGTCTCGTCGTCGCTGAAACGAAGGCCGGCCGCCGCCGCGAGGCGGCGGGTGTCGGCGCGGTCGAGACCGAGCAGGGGGCGGACGATCCGGCCGTTCCGCGGCGAGAGGCCCAGGAGGCCGCGGGCACCCGGCGAGACCGCGAGCCGGTAGAGGACCGTCTCGACCTGGTCGGTCCGGGTGTGGCCGGTCACGATCACGTCGGCGGCGGCCTTCTCGCGCAGGCGCTCGGCTGCGGCGTAGCGCGCCTCACGCGCCGCCGCCTGGAGGTTCCCCTCGCGGAGCTGGGGGCGCTCGACGTGGAGGTCCAGGCGCAGGTCGCCACACAGGTCACGGCACGCGCGCTCGTCGGCGGCGGCTCCATCGCGAAGTCCGTAGTTGACGTGAACGGCGTGGACGTCGCCGGGATCGAGCAGGCGGGCGAGCGCGGCGGCGGCACACGCGGAGTCGGCACCGCCCGAGACCATCACGACGGCCGAGGCCCCGTGCGAGATCAGGCCACTCGCGTTCGCGGCGGTCGCCAGCTCGGCGAGCGCAGCGTCGCGATCCCGGTGCCGTGGGCTGGCAGCGCTCTCCACGGCGGCGATACTAAGGCGATCGAGGGACGTTGAATCACCTGCGGACGGCTTCGCCGTCCTTACATGCTGCTTTCGCACCTAAAGGTGCTCACTCGAGTACATCGCGAGCGGTGACGACGAACAGCTCGACCGGCTCGGAGAGGCCCTTGAGGTCGACCCGCCCGATCGGCTCGAAGTTCAGGTAGTCCGAGCTGCCGATCGCGTCGACCACTGCGGCGGTCACCATCACCTCGCCGCCGAGAGCGCGTGCCACGACCCGGTGGGTCAGGTTGACCTCGCCGCCGAAGTAGTCGCCGTCGCGGTACACGGCCTTGCCGTAGTGCAGCCCCACCCTCGGCTGGGGCCGCTCACCGAAGAGGCCCAGGAAGCCGACCGACCACTCCGTGAGGGTCCCCGGGTCGGGCGAGACGATCATCACCTCGTCGCCGATCGTCTTCACGATCAGAGCCTCCGACGGCAGCGTGGCCTCCACGCTCTCGACGAATCGCTCGACGAGGTCGAGCGCCTCCTCGTCGCCCTCCTCCTCCGTGTAGCGGGTGAAGCCGGTGAGGTCGACGAAGCAGAAGGCCATCTGCACCCTGCCCATCGTCCCCGGCGCCATCTCGGCCTCCATGTGCCCCACGACGTCCTGCTCCATGTAGAACCGGAGGTAGCGCTGGTGGACGTACTCCATGAGCGGCGAGGTGAGCGGCAGCAGCTCGCGGACGAGGCCCTCCATCTCTTCGGCCATCTCCAGCGAGTCGACGCCCTGCCGGATGAGCGGCTCGTGGACGAACAGGTGGAACAGGCGGACCTCGGCCTCGGCGATCTTGCGGATCGACTGCGCGTACACGCGGATGAGCTGGAGGACGGCGACGAGTGGGAAGCCGGATTTCAGGACCTCGCCGATCGTCTCCATCGCCTCCGCGTCCTCCGCGGTGAGCGTTCCCTCCAGGGCCGTCGGCGTCCCCAGGAGCGACATGATCCGCTCGATCAACTGCTCCTCCAGACCCGAGATCTCCGATGCGGCGTCGCGGGTGAGGGAGCGCTCGCTGCCGGGCAGCAGGTCCTCGATGTAGCCGAATGCGAGGCGGCCGTCGCGAACGGCCCGGCGCAGATCCTCCAGCGAGTGCCCGCGCTCGCGCATCCGCGCCACCACCCGGGCCTGGGCCGCGGCCGCGCGGGTCCACTGGTCCCTGCGGACCGGGATCACGCGCTCGGACGCCCATCGCTTCAGGGTCGACGCGGAGACCCCCGAGATGCGGGCGGCCTCGCTGAGGCTGATCGCGTCGTCGCTCACCGGGCGCACGCTACCTATCCACCGGCCGCCCATCTGTGACCGGGGCGTTCACGAAAAGGCCTCCGGACGTAGCGACGGGGTCGCATGGGCCCCGTCGCTTGCGGACGTCACGGCCCGCTACGTCGGCCTGCGGCGCCAGAGGCACCTTGCGGGGTCTTCGCCATCTCGCCCCAGTCGCCTCGGGGCGGGCGGGCAGGGGAACCCACTGCGGCCTGTTGCCTTCTTCGTGCAACTCACCCTACGCCCGCCGGGGCGAGGTGTCAACGGCCAGTTGGTCCGGACCGGATCAGGCGATCGCGAGGTGCTGGTAGTCCGCCCCGACGATCCGCCGGTAGGGCTCGCACACCAGCCGCATCGCCGGCAGGTAGAGCAGCGTGACCTTCGAGTCGCCGCTCACCCGCACCCGCCGCCGGGCGATCGCGACCGCGAGACTCTCCCGGCCCTGGAGGTAGCCGTTGGCGACGTCGGAGTTCATCTCGAGCTGGAGCTTCGGCTTCCAGTCGATGTCATCGGAGAACGCCCACTTCAGGTGGTGGCCGTCCTCATCGGTGGCGGCCACGTTCAGCGTGGTGTCCACGTCGGGGTAGCGAAAGCGCAGCCGGATGTCCGCGGCCCGCATCAGCGGCCCGATCCGCTGGTCGCCGTCGACCTCGACGAGAACCCGTTCGAGCAACTCCCTGAACTCGGCCCGCGACGGAGTCGGCCGATGAACCATCTTCTCCTTGAGCGCAACCGCACTACTCATAGGCCGACTATATGCCCGCACAGCCGGGCCGGCAATCGGGAGGTGGCGCTAGAGGAACGCCGAGCGGCGCTTCGCGAGGTTCTCGAACAGCTTCTGCTGAATCGTCTCCCGCACCTGTTCGGAGACGTCGAAGACCACGCGCCGGTCGTCGGCCGCATCGGGGCCGTGCTCGGAGAGGTCGATCGGCTCGCAGAACTCGATCCGCCAGCGGGACGGCAGCGGGATCAGGCCCAGCGGCCCGAGCAACGGGAACGTCGGGGTGATCGGCGCGAACGGAGCCCCGACCGCCTTCGCGATCGTCCGGCTCTCACCGATCTTCGGATAGATCTCCTCGGAGCCGACGACCGCCACCGGCACGAGCGGCGCGCCGGTCTTCAGCGCGACCTCCACGAAGCCGCCGCGGCCGAACCGCTGCAGGCGATAGCGCTCGGAGAACGGCTTGCCGGTTCCCTTCACTCCCTCGGGGAAGACCATCACCAGCTCGTCCTGGCGGAGCAGCCGCATCGCGTTGTAGGGACTGGCCGGCACCCCGCCGACCCGGCGCATGAACGTCGACAGGTACGGCAGGACGAACGCCCAGTCGAGGACCATGAACCGGGCCCAGCGGGGCAGCGGGTGCTCCTTCATGATCGCGGCGAGGATCATGGAGGCGTCGAACGGGAAGAGCGCGCCGGCGTGGTTGGAGGCCAGCAGCGCCCGTCCATGGCCTGGCACGTTCTGGACCCCGGTCACCTCGACCCGCCAGTACACCTCGTAGAGGAACTCGAACAGCGGATAGACGGCCTCCGCGAAGTCCTCGTCGAAGCCCCATTCGTCCTCGTGGTACTCGCCCTGGAGCCGGCGGCTGAGCGTCTCGAGGCCGTGCTGGAGCCGGTCGGGCAGCGCGGAGGCCGCGCCCTCTGCCGCGTTCAGCGGGTCCAACCCGCCCTCGACGCCCTGGCGAAGGCGGCGCAGGAAGTCCGCGACGGCCTCGGGCGCGGCGGCCGACGGCGCGTTCACGGCGGGCACCGGTCAGCCGGTCGACCAGCGTTCCCGGATGGAGGTCGGGGCCGACCCTGCGGCCATGGAGACCGCGGGCGAAGTCGCGGATGGCGCCCTCGGCGTCGAAGGCCGGCTGATAGCCGAGCTCCTCGAGCATCCGGGTGTTGTCGACGCCCCGGCCATAGCGCAGCAGGCGAACGCCATCGCCCCACAGGCGCCCGACTCCGAGCCGGTCACCAAGCCGGGAGAGCGCGGGCTCGAACAGCGGATGCGGGATGCCCACGGAGGGGCGGCGCGCGAGGCGCAGGGCGCGGCTGAGGGAGATGGACCCGTTCGGAGCGCGACGTTGACCGCTCCCCGCACGTCGCTGCGGATGGCGGCCGCCAGCGCGCCGGTCGCGTCCTGTGGCGTGCATCAGCTGCAGGCGGGGGTCGAAGCCGAGCTGCGTCGGGACCACGGGGAGCGACAGGTAGCGCGCGATCGGCATGTCGAGGTTCGGACCGATCTCGGGCTGATGGCGCAGCATGCAGCAGGCGATCTCCGGGTGGCGGCGGGCGAAGTTCGAGAAGTACTCCTCGAGCTCGGAGATGTCCCGCTGGAAACGGCTGCGCAACGGCATCCGCCGCGCCAGGTCCTCGGTGAAGAACGACGGCGTCGCACGCCTCGCACCCGTAGATCGCGGCGGAGCCGCGAACCACGACCCGCTCCAGGGTCGGGGTCCGCTCGCAGGCGGCGAGCAGCTGGAGGGTCCCGATGACGTTGATGTCGTGCAGCGCGCGCGCCGGCTTCCCGGGCTCGGGATAGAGCAGGATGCCGCAGTGGACGACGGTGTCGGCCTCGGTGCTCGGGCAGGATCCGCGACAGGAGCGGGTTGCGGATGTCGGCCTCGATGAACTCGGTGAGCTCGAGATCCTCTGGCGGCGGCCTCGAGTCGATCCCGCCCACGTAGGTGACGGCGGGGTCGCGCGCCAGGCGCCGGGCGAGCTCCGATCCCCAATGGCCGGAGACCCCGGTGATGACGATCCGGCTCCCTGTGGCCAAACCTAATCCTCAACCTTAGGGTTAGTTTCCGTCGCGTCCGGGGCGCGCGCTCCTCGCCCCCTGCTTGCGCCGGCCTGACGGCGGAGTCCGTCCTCGACCTCGGCGAGCCGGCCTCCAGCACCTCCAGGCGCCGTGGCCAGCTCCGCGCCGGCGTCCTGGCCGCGCTTCGCCAGCTCGGCGCCGGCGACCTGCCCTCGGCGCGCGATCTCGTCGCGGGCCTCCTGGCCGCGGCGGCTGAGCTCGTCGCCGGCCTCACGGCCGCGGCGCGTGATCCCGTCGACCAGCTCGCCGGCGCGATCGCGAGTGCTCGCGGCCGAGCCGGCGGTGGCCGCCAGCGTGCGCTCGACGGCATCGCGGAGGGCGTCGCCCACCCCGCGATCACCCGTCTCTTCGCGACTCTCGGTCAAGGGCTGGGAAGCTTAGAACCTCATGACCGACCACCTCCGCCCCACCGCGCCGATCGCGCCGGCCGCCGTCCTCCCGGGGGACCCCGGCCGTGCACTGGCCCTCGCCCAGGACCTCCTCGAGTCTCCGCGCATGGCCAACCACGCGCGCGGGCTCTGGGGCTACATCGGCGCTCACGCCCGGGGGCGACGAGCTCACGGTGCAGTCGACGGGTATCGGCGGGCCCAGCGTCGCGATCGTGCTGACGGAGCTCGCCTCCCTCGGCGTCCGCCGGGCGATCCGGGTGGGAACTTGCACGGCGCTGGACGACGGCAGTCGAGGCCGGGGACCTCGTGCGTCGCAACCTCAGCGCTCTCACCCGGAGCCGAGATCCCCGCCGAGGCCGACCCGCGGCTGACGTCGGCGCTGGGCGACGGCGAGCCTGCACTGCAGCCCGTCGCTGGTCGCTGGCACCGACCTGCTACTACGACCCCGAGGCCGAGCGGCGGCGGGAAGCCTGGCTTCGGGCCGGGGCGAGCGTGGTGGATCTCGGCACCGCCGCCCTACTCGAAACCGGGCCTCGAGTTGGGGTTGAGGTCGCCAGCGTCCTGGTCGTGGCCCGCGACGAGGCGCGGCAGCTCAGCGACGATGAGGTCGAGGCCGCATCGCTCGAGCTGGGACGGCTTGCCTCAGCCGCTCTCCTCGGCTGAGGAGCGAGCCTGGGCGCGCAGCGCCGCGACGTCGTCGCCGAGCTCGTCGAGCCGGTCCTCGATCTCCTCCATGCGCCCCGACAGCGAGCGCAGCCGCCGCTCGATCCGCTCGAGTCGGCCGCGGCCGGCACGCCCACGGCGCTCATCGCGCTGCGCTGAGCCTGCGCCGCGCGCTCACCGGCCCCGAGGGCACGCGAGAGCGCCTGGCTGAAAACCGGGTTGTCGAGCAGCGCCTCGGCCAGCTCGCCGAGGGCCTCCTCGCCCTTGGCCCGAATGCCGCTCCGGTCGCTCTGCTCGGGGGTTTTCTCGTCCATGGCTCCGGGCCGTGCCCGGGGCGGCAGAGTACCGCTACGGTGAAACCTTCAAGGACAGGCACAACTTTGCCGATTGTTTGGCGAGGGTTAAGTGGCCGACTGCTCCCGCATCAATCCGATGGTTTCGGGTACGGTTGCCACGCCCGTTAGATCGTTGCTAGGCATGAGTCAAACAAGAAGCGTTTCCTGCGCTCCGGAGCAGGCGATTGCCGTGGCACTGATGGAGGGTCGGCAGGGCCGGTAGCCCGCCGGGATTTTTTGGGATGAGACGGAACTTTCTAGTAGCGATCGCGCTTGCCATCACGGGGGCTCTCGTGGTGGTCGGATCGGCTGGCGCCAGGAGCGATCTCCTCGACAGCTCCGAGGCCGGCGTCGGCGTCAACATTCCCGGCGGCGAGAACCTCCCGCCGCTCGGCAGCCTCCCCGAGTGCTCCAATCTTCGCGACGACGACGACGACGGCAACACCGACCTGGCCGACGGCGACTGCGCCGATCCGCTCGACAACACCGAGGCCGCCGAGGACAACCCGCCCGCCGTCGATCCCCCGCCGGTCGATCCCCCCGTCGATCCTCCCCCCGGCCCGGGCACCGGTCCCGGTGGCGGCGATCCCGGTGGCGGTGGGCGGCGGCAGCGGCAGCGGCTCCTCCGGCGGCGGGAACGTGGAATGGCGGCGATGGCGGCGACAACGGCTCCGGCGGCACCGGCGACGGCAACGACAAGCCGGACGACGACCCGATGGAGGAGCCCGCCGACCGCAACACCGACGGCTCCCCCACCGATACCAACCCGACGCTGACGGTCGCCGACTTCGGCCCGGCGCCGATGGGCGTCCCCAACTTCGTGATCGACCAGTTCTCGATCCCGCCCTTCCTGTTGCCGATCTACCAGGCCTGCGGAACCCAGTACGGGATCCCCTGGCAGGTGCTGGCCTCGATCAACCGGATCGAGACCGCGTTCGGCACCAACCTCAACGTCTCCACGGCCGGGGCCCTGGGCTGGATGCAGTTCATGCCCGCGACCTGGGAGGCATACGGGGTCGACGCCAACAACGACGGGCGCAAGGACCCCTACAACCCGGTCGACGCGATCTGCGCCGCCGCCCGCTACCTCAACGCCTCCGGCGGCGAGGATGACCTGCGCACCGCGATCTTCGCCTACAACCACGCCGACTGGTACGTCGATGAGGTCCTGCTGTACGCCAAGCAGTACGGCAACCTCCCCGACGACCTCGTCGGCTCGCTCACCGGCCTCACCGAGGGCGCCCGCTTCCCGGTCGCCGCCGACGCCCGCTACGCCGATGACATCTCCGAGCGGGAGGCCGCCAAGCGCTCCGCCCCGCGCAAGGGCGTCGCCGGGAATGCGGCCGACGTTGTCTCAGCCTCACCCACACGTCGAGGGATCAACATCTACTCCAAGGAGAACGCTCCGGTCGTCGCGGTGAACGACGGGACGATCAAGGAGATCGGCGAGTCCAAGAGGCTCGGCAAGTACCTCGTCCTCCAGGACTCCTACGGCAACCGCTTCACCTACGCCGAGCTCGGGCGGGTCTCCGAGGCCTACCCGGTCCCGAAGGAGCAGAAGCTCAGCGCCGAGGACTTCCGCCTGGTCAGCCCCGGCGACGACAAGGCGCCCACCGAGCCGGCCAGCCAGACCTCGCAGGCCGCCGACGACGCTCGCCTCCTCGCCTCCTCCGACGCCGAGCGCTCCGAGCCGGCCAGCCGCGCCGACGCCAAGCAGGAGGCGTTCGGCCCCCTCAACACGGAGGACATGCGCGACCGCCTCTACGCCTTCCCGGAGCGCCCGAAGAACCTCGGCCGTGCCGACGTCACCGGCCAGCTCGACGAGATGCTCGCCAGCCGCTTCCCCGGCTACGAGAGCTTCAAGGCCTACCTCGGCGGCGTCATGAAGTTCGACGCCGACCAGATGGAGCTGGAGCCGCTGCGCGAGGGCTCGAGGGTCGTCGCGGGCACCGTCCTCGGCCGGATCGGCTCCGAGGGTGAGCTCGCCCCGCACCTCAACTTCGCCATCCAGCCGGCCGGCCGCGGCGCGCCCAAGGTCGACCCGAAGCCCATCCTCGACGGCTGGAAGCTCCTCGAGGCGACCGCGATCTACCGCGCCGCCGGCAAGAACCCCTTCGAGGGCACCGGCGTGAGCGTCGGCCAGATCCTCCTGATGTCGAAGGAGCAGCTGGAGCGCCGGGTGCTGGCCAATCCCGGCCTGCAGCTCGCCGCCTGCGACCGCGAGTACGTCCGCGACGGCCAGATCGACCGCCGCCTGATGGCGATCATGGAGTACCTCACCGCCCGCGGCTACGACCTCACGATCACCTCGATGCTGTGTGGCCGTGAGGCCAGCATCACGACGTCGGGCAACGTGAGCCACCACTCCTTCGGCTCCGCGATCGACATCGCCGAGATCAACGGCCAGGCCGTCCTCGGCAACCAGGGGGCCGGCACTCAGAGCTACTCGCTGATCCGCGACGTGCTGAGCCTCCAGGGCACCATCCTGCCCGACCAGGTGATCAGCCTCATGGACCTCGGCGGCCCCAGCTTCGCGATGAGTGACCATCACGATCACGTGCACATCGGCTACTCGCCCGTCTCCGGACCCGGCACGGAGCCCGACAAGCAGTTCGTCCAGCTCCTGAAGCCCGACCAGTGGAAGCGCCTGATCGGCCGCATCGCCGAGATCGACAATCCGGACGTCCCGACCGAGCCGTCGAAGTTCTCGCTGCCCGCCGAGAAGGGCAAGGGGCACCGCGCCTCCGCCGCCCACGTCGGCGAGTAGCCTCGCCGCCATCGCGGACCTTCTCTCCTTCGTCCAGTTCGACTACCCCGGGCGCCTAGGCCCGGACGACGGCCGCTACATCGTCCGCTCCGCCGCGGGCGACGCCGAGCACGTCCTGGTCGTGGGCGGGCTGACCGGGCCTGGCCGTCGCGATGAAGCGCGGCCGGCGCAAGCGCGGGAAGGCGAAGGACGCGACCGAGGACGGAGCCCCGACGTTCCCGTGACGCGCCTCACCGTGATCCACCCCGAGCCGCTGCCAGGCGGCGTCGACGAGGCGGAGGACTGGCTGGCCGGCATGAAGGACTCGCCTGACGGGGCCGACGAGCTCGTCGACGACGGCCTGCGGATCGTCAACCGCGCGATGCACGCGCACCAGCTCGCTACGCAGGACCCCTACGGAGGCGGCGTGCCCGCCGCCCTCGCCCTCGACCACGCGCGTGGGCTACGGCACCGGCGACGAGCTCGTCGACGGCCAGTTCACGGACGCGATCGAGGTCCCCCCCGCCCCGGGCCCACGTGGGCGGGTGGACGCGCTCCGCCCGCAGGAGCGGCTCGCCTCGACCCTGGGGCGCCGCGAGGCGCGCGGACGCGTGCGAGACGCTGCTGCTGCGAGCCCGGGCCGACCTCGACGGCGAGCGCCCACGCGAGGCGGCGCTGCAGCTGCGGGTCGGGCTGGAGGCGCTGCTGGCCGAGGTGAGCCCGAGCAGCGCGCCCGCCGGCAAGGGAGGCGCCGCGCAGATCGGCGCCGAGCAGGCCGCGAGGCAGGTCGCGGACCTCGCCGAGCTCGAGGGCCGGCGCTCCGCCACCGGCGAGGCGGCGAACGAGGCCCTGACGGGTGAGCTGACGGCCGAGCGCACGGCCGAGGTGGCCGACACCCTCGCGCCTCTGCGAGCGCGTGCTGGCGCGCCGGCGGATCCTGCGCAGTAGGGCGCCCGCTCTACAGAGCCGCCAGCACCGCGCCCAGCTCGTCCACCACGTCGCCGTCGAGGCGAACCTTCGCGGCGTCGTCGTACGGCGTCGCGCTCTTGGTCACGATGGCCACGGCGCCGCCGTTGGCGAGCGTCAGCTCGGGCAGGCCGGCGACGGGATAGACCTCGAGTGCGGAGCCGACGCACAGCAGCAGGTCGGCCGCGGCGCAGAGCTCCTGGGCCTCGAGCATCGCCTCGACCGGCAGGTGCTCGCCGAACAGCACGACGTCCGGCTTCACCTTGCCCATGCAGCCGCCGCAGGTCGCGATCCCGTCCTCGTCGAACAGCGCGGCGACCCGCTCGAGCTCATAGGTCGCGCCGCAGGTGGTGCAGCTGGACGTCGCGATCGAGCCGTGCACCTCGATCACCTTCTGCGAGCCCGCCGCTGCGTGGAGGCGGTCGATGTTCTGGGTGACCACACCGTGCAGCAGGCCGCGGCCCTCGAGCTCCGCCAAGGCCTCGTGGGCCGGGTTGGGGCGCTTGTCGCCGAGCATCTCGAAGCGGGGCCGGTAGTACTCCCAGAAGCCCGCCGTGTCGCGGTGGAACGCGTCGATGTGGGCGACCTTCATCGGGTCGACCTTCGTCCACATCCCGGTCCCCGGGCTGCGGAAGTCCGGGATCCCGGACGGAACCGAGATCCCGGCCCCGGTCAGCGCAACCGTGGAGCGAGCGACTCGCGGATCAGCCCCGCGAGCTGCGCGACTCGCGGCCTCCGCGCTACTTCCCCTGCCACTTCGGTGTGCGCTTGCCGAGGAAGGCCGAGATGCCCTCCTTCGCGTCCTCGGTGGTGAACGCCTTGGCGAACCCGGCCTTCTCGGCCTCGATCCCCTCGTCGAGGTCGCCCTTGTAGGAGACCTCCTTGACGAGCTCGACCGCGACGGGCGCCTGGCCCGCCAGCTTGCGGGCCCACATCAGCGCGGTGTCGAACAGCTCGTGGTCGGGCACGACGCGAGTCGCCAGGCCGTACTCGTAAGCCTCACCGGCGGAGATCGCGTCTCCCACCAGGTTCAGCTCGAGCCCCTTGCCCGGGCCGACCAGGCGCGGGAGGCGCTGAGTACCGCCGAAGCCGGGGATGATCCCCAGCTTGATCTCGGGCTGCCCGAACACGGCCGACTCGGCCGCGATCCGGAAATCGCAGGCCATGGCGAGCTCGCACCCGCCGCCGAAGGCGAGCGCGTTCACCGCCGCGACCGTCGAGACCCGGTTCGAGCCCAGGTCGCGCAGCAGCGCGTGGCCCGAGTGGATCAGCTCCTCACTGCCCTCGTCCATCTGGGTGAACGCCTTGATGTCGGCGCCGGCACTGAAGACGACCGGGATCGACGAGGCGATGACCATCGCCCCCACCTCGTCGTTGGCCGTGACCTTCTCCCAGACCGTGCCGAGGTCCTTGATCACCTGGGGGGAGATCGCGTTCATCGGCAGGTTGGTGAGCCAGGCGATCGCGACATCGCCGCGGGTCTCCAGCTTCACCGTGTCGGCCTGATCGCCCTCGTCGGGCTGCGGGTAGGCGTAGAAGCCCTGCCCGCTCTTCTGGCCCAGGCGCCCCTGCGCCGCCAGGCGCTTCAGCACCGTGGGCGCCTCGAAGCGCTCGCCGTGGGCGTCCTTGGCCTTCTCGAGCTTCTCGAGGACCACGTCGATGCCCTCGAGGTCGGCCTTCATGAACGGCGGGAACAGGCCGCGGCGCGGGTCCAGGCCGGCTCCGGCCATCATCCCGAGGTCGATGTCGCGAGCGGTCGCGACGCCCTCCTCGAGCAGCAGGCACGCCTCGACGAGCGCCTTCAGGCCGAAGGTCTCAACCAGCGCGTCGTCGGGCTCGCCGTCGCCCTCGATCTGGGGCTCGCCGTCCTTGTAGAAGCCGTCGCCGCCGGACTTGGCGCCGAGCTTGCCGTCGGCCACCAGCTTCCGCATGCCCTCGTGGACGTAGAAGCTGTCGCCGTAGGACTCGTTGAGGTGCTCGGCGACGTGCATCACGGTGTCGAGGCCGAGGAGGTCGGTGAGGATGAACGGCCCCATCGGCGCAAGCTGCGCCTCGGCGACCTTGGCGTCGATTTTCTGGATCGACAGGTTCTGCTCCTCCTGAGCGCGCCACAGCTCGCCGACGGCGGAGTTGAGGATCCGGTTCACGACGAACCCGGGGACCTCAGCGCACGTGATCGGCTGCTTGCGGATGGCCTGCGCGAAGTTGTACGCGGCCTGCGTCGTGTCGGCCGAGGTGTCCTCGCCCTCGACGATCTCCAGCAGCGGCATCACCGACGCCGGGTAGAAGAAATGGAAGCCGACCACCTTGTCGGGGCGCAGCGTCGCGTCGCCCATCTCGGTGATCGAGAGCGAGGATGTGTTGGAGGAGAGGATCGCGTGGCCGGGCGTGACCGCATCGAGCTCGCGGAAGACCGCCTGCTTGATCTCCATCTTCTCCGGGGCCGCCTCGATCACGAAATCAACGTCGCCGAAATCCGCGTAGTCGAGGGTCCCGGTGATCATGCCCATGACCTCGTCCAGGCGGGCGTCGGCCTGCTCCTGGGTGAGCTTCTCCTTGGCGACCAGCCTGTCGAGCTGTCCCTTGGTGACCTCGCGGGCCTTGTCGAGCCCGTGATCGACGAACTCCTGCTTGATGTCCTTCAGCACGACGGGGATGTCGGCTGCGGCAATGGCCTGGGCGATCTCGCCACCCATCGTGCCGGCGCCGACAACGGCGGCCTTGAAAACGAACATGTCCCTCCGTTCAGGGGTGGAGGTAGTCGGTAAGAGCGCGCGGAACGGTAGCGGGATGAGCCTCCGGGCGACCCCAGCTAGCTGAAGTGAGCCGACTCCTCGACCTCGTGCTTGAGGCGGGTGAGCGAGCGCTCGAGCGAGCGCCGCTGCTGGGTGCGGATGAACAGCACGTCCGAGACGCGGCCGAAGGCCCCGGCGCCGACCAGGCCGTAGCTCAGTCGCTGCTCGACCTGCGTGGCCGTCGCCCTTGATCTCGAAGGTGGTGATCAGCTCGCCCTGGGCCTGGGGATCGGTGAACTCGACCCGGTGCACGCGCCGCGGGTGGTGCTCGAGGACCGACTCCGTGACCTCACCCCGGCCGGCCGGGGTGGAGCGCCAGCGCAGGGTGCCGCCGGCGTCGGGGTAGCCCTCGTTGGCCGCCACGGAGCCGAAACCGTCCGCCCACGTCGGCCACCAGCGGGAGTCGAAGTAGTAGTCCCACGTCTCGGCCAGCGAAGCCTCGACCAGCACCGAGGCGGAGACGTCGCTCACGGATAGATCTCGCTCTTGATGAGCGTGACCGAGCGGATCACGGAGTCGAGGAACGGCTCGACCTCCTTGCGCAGGCGCTTGTACTCGCGCTTGCCGTCGCGGGTGAGGGAGTAGTAGCGGCGGCTGCGGCGGTCCGGGTGCTCCCAGCTTCCCTCGATCAGCCCGCGCGACTCCATCTCGCGGAGCATCGGATAGATCGTGTTGGGGTTGGCAGAGATGGCCCCCTCGGTGATCCGCTCGATCTCCTCGATCAGCCGGTTGCCGTATGCGGGCTCCCGCGCGATCAGGTGCAGCACCAGGAGCGGGACGACGTCGCGCCGCCTGATCTCGCCGCCGAACACGTCCATCGAGCGGCCCCTCCCCTTGGCCGCCGGCGGAGACTCGGCGACGGCCCGCTCCCGCGCGGTACGTGCCGCCCGGGCCACCGGGTCCGGCGCGGACCGGCCCGAGCCCCGTCGCTTCGGCTTCGCCCGCTCCGCCATGCAGGCGACTATAGGCGGGCCCAGGGCGGTGCCGCCTGCGTGACGGCCGTCATTGACAGGCACGCGGCCGCACCGTAGGGTCGCCGTTCCGTCTACCAGGGGAGAAGCCTTGTCGAACATGACCGAGAACCAGCGGATGCAGTTCGACCGCCCGGACCTCCGCGAGCGGAGCACCGGTGTGCGCGTGAAGTCTCAGCGGTCGGTCTGGATCTTCATGGTCATCGCGAGCGCGATCGCGCTCGTCCTCGGCTGGGCCACGATCGAGATCCTCGACGACTGGGCCCAGTGGGTGGTCCTCGGCGGCATCGTCTTCACCGTGGTCGGCGCGATGATCGCGGTCAGCCCGAACCGCCGAAGGCCCGTCGTAGGTCTGGCCTAGACGGCGGCCGGGGCCGTCTCGGACTCCTTCTCCGCGGCGTCGGTCTGCGTCTTGACCGACTCCGGGAGGGGCTCGCTCACGTCGCGGCCCATCAGGACCTCCTTCGCGATCACGAGGCGCTGGATCTGCGAGGTGCCCTCATACAGCTGCATGATCTTCGCGTCGCGCATGAGCTTCTCGACCGGGTACTCCTTGATGAAGCCGTAGCCGCCGTAGACCTGCACGGCGTCGACGGTGATCTCCATCGCCGAGTCGGCGGCGAAACGCTTGGCGTGCGAGCACGCGAGCGTGTTACGTAGGCCGTTGTCGAGCTGCGAGGCCGACGACCACGTGAGCAGGCGACCGGCCTCGACCTTGGTCGCCATGTCGGCGATCATGAACGAGACGGCCTGGTGCATCGCGATCGGGACGCCGAACTGGACGCGCTCCTTCGAGTAGTTCGCGGCGAACTCGAACGCGGCGCGCCCGATACCGACGGCCATCGCCGCCACGCCGGGGCGGGTGCGGTCGAGGGTCATCATCGCGAGCTTGAAGCCCTTGTTCTCCTCGCCGAGGAGGTTGCCCGCGGGGATCTCGGTCTCGTTGAACACGACCGTGGCCGTGTTCGAGGCCCGCTGGCCCATCTTGTCCTCCTTCTTGTCGATCGTGACGGTGTCGTCACGAGGGACGAGGAAGGCGGAGATGCCGCGATGGCCGGCGTCCTTGTCGGTCTTGGCGTAGACCGTGTACCAGTCCGCGTGGCTGCCGTTGGTGATGAAGCACTTGGAGCCGTTGATGACCCACTTGTCGCCGACCTTCTTGGCGGTGGTCTTCATCCCGGAGACGTCCGAGCCGGCGTCCGGCTCGGTCAGGCAGAACGACGCGAGCTTCGGCTCCTCGGTGAGCATCCCGAGGTACTCCTTCTGCAGCTCGTCCGAACCGCCGAGCGCCAGCGGCGTCATGGCGAGGCCGTTGGCGGCGAGCGAGGTGCCGATGCCGGAGCAGCCCCAGCCGAACTCCTCCTCGATGAGGCAGCCGGAGAGGAAGTCCAGGGCCGGCCCGCCGTACTCCTCGGGCACATGCGTATTCATCAAGCCGACCTCCCAGGCCTTCTCGACGATCTCCTGGGGCCAGGTGCTGTCCTTGTCGTAGTCCCAGGCGACGGGGCGGATCTCCTTCTCGGCGAAGTTGTGCGCGAGCTCGCGGAGGTCCTTCTGCTCGTCGGTGAGGGTGAAGTCGACCACTGAGGGGTGCTCCTTTTCAAGGGTTTGCCGTGGGTGATTGACTGATCAGTCAATCGCTCCGGAAGCGTAGCGCACGGGGCCCGCGGTAGCGCCGATCTAACCTCTGTGGCCGTGCTGACGCTGGCCCTCTCCAACGGCGAGGTGATCCTCATCATCGTCTTCGCCGCGATCCCGATCGGGGCGCTCTCGTTCGCGCTCAGCGGCGCCGCGTTCCAGCAGATCGGCAGGGGCCAGTTCTCCGTCGAGTTCGAGCACGACCTCCCCGGGGGGGTCACCGACTCCGACGCAGATGAGGCGACCCGGATTCGCGACGCCGAGCTGCGCCAGATGCTGGAGGCCAAGGCCTACCGCCAGCGCGAGCGCGGCGAGGACCCGTTGGACGTGGAAACGGAGCTGGCCCGCATCCGCGCCGAGGAGGCCGCCGCGGCCCCCGCCATGGACGACCCCGCCCTGGTGGAGGAGGTCCGCCAGCTCGTCATCGCGCGGAACGCGCGCCGGGAACGCCGCGGCGAGGACCCCCTCGACGTGGAGGCGGAGGTCGAGCGCCAGCTCCGGGACCTGGAGGGCCTCGGCCAGTAGCCGCCGGTGGCGGCGGAGGTTTAGTCTGCGGACATGGCTCCGGACGCCGACACCGACGACCACATCGTCGAGATCGAGGACGCCCTCGTCCGCCCCGGGACCTACTTCAACCCGCAGACCGAGGTCGTGGTGATCGTGGACGACTCCGTCTCGATCGACCAGGAGGTCTTCAACATGGAGGCCTACGAGGGCGCGGACTGGGTCCGCATCACCGACGATGTCCCCGTCGACGAGGAGGCGCGCGACACCGCACTGGAGCGCTTCCAGACGCACTACCACCCGGGCCTCGACGGCTCGGTATCGGAGACCGCACTCGAGCTGGACGACCCCGACGAGAACGAGGGCGAGGAAGGCCAGGAGGTCGGGCGCGAGGACTAGCGCCCGGTCCGGGGAACGAGGAGGAGGAGAGGATGAGCGGCTACACGCATCGTCACGCGCGACGAGGCCCCGGACTTCATGGCCCAGTACCCGGGCTACGGCGAGATGCGGTTCTTCACGGAATCGCTGGAGAACGAGCAGGTGGCGTTCACCTGGCGCTCGATGCCCGTCGGCACCGGCGGCAAGGGCTCCTACGGCCACCGCCACCGCACCCAGGAGGAGATCTACTTCGTGGTGTCCGGGAAGCTGCTCTTCAAGCTCGGTGACGATGTCATCGAGGTCGGCCCCCACACGGCCGTCCGAATCGCGGCTGAGACCTTCAGGTCCGTCCACAACGAGGGCCCCGAGGAGGCAGAGCTCGTGATCGTGTCCGTGAAGACCGATGACCACGAGGGCGAGCTCGAAACCACGCCCGACTTCTGGCCGGACGCCTGAGGGTGCTGACCGAGGGCGACTCCGCCCCCGACTTCACGCTGCCGGACCAGAACGGCGACGAGGTCTCGCTCGCCGACCTCTCCGGCACGACGACCGTCCTGTACTTCTATCCGCGAGCGAACACTCCCGGCTGTACGAAGCAGG
This sequence comes from uncultured Solirubrobacterales bacterium, assembly GCA_963776045.1. Classification (GTDB taxonomy): domain Bacteria; phylum Actinomycetota; class Thermoleophilia; order Solirubrobacterales; family 70-9; genus JBDTSW01. Next base: position 534,015 of record CAVZLE010000003.1, read on the forward strand.
CCTGCAGCGTGCGCGACCGCAGCGGCGACTACGCCAAGGCGGGCGCCCGCGTGATCGGCATCTCCCCCGACCCCGTGAAGAAGGTCGCCAAGTTCGCCGGCAAGCACTCACTGGACTTCACCCTGCTCGCCGACGCCGACCATGAGGTCGCCGAGGCGTTCGGCACCTGGATGGAGAAGTCGATGTACGGCAAGAAGTACTGGGGCGTGCAGCGGGCGACGTTCATCATCGGGGCAGACCTGAAGATCGTGAAGGTCTTCCCGAAGGTGTCGCCCAAGACCCACGACGACGTCGTCCTCGACGCCCTCGCCGAGCTCGCCGTTTAACTCACTGCGACGTAGACGATGAAACCTGCGAAGAGCAGGATCCAGGCCGTGACCGGAAGCACCTCGAACTTCCCGCGCCGGCGCAGCGCCCAGTAGGCGATCACGCCGCCGGCGAGTCCCAGCACGCCCGAGACCACGGCAAACCGGTCCAGCTCCCAATCGGTGAGCAGCAGTCCCACGGCGATCGGGATCGTCGACTGGAAGACCATCGCGCCGGTGATGTTGCCCAGGGCCAGGCTGTCCTTCCCCTCCCGGACCCAGAAGAAGCTGTTCGCCTTCTCCGGGCAGCTCGGTGGCCAGCGGCGCGAGCACGAGGGAGAGCACCAGCGGTTCGACGCCGAGTTGCTCCGCGCGCGTGGAGGAGCTCCTCGACGAACAGGTGCGCCCCGCCGACGATCGCCGCGAGGCCCACCACGAGCTGCAGGACGATCGTCTGTGTGGGCGGGTCGTCCCCCGGGGTGCGGTCCATGTAGAGCGGGCCGATCGTCTCCGCCTCCTGCACCTCCCCTCCCCCGCGCAGCGTCTTCCGCACGTAGACGCCGTAGGCGAGGACGAAGAGGGCCACCAGCGGCCACTGCAGGGCCTCCGGGAGCGCCCAGGCCGACGACGATGCCCAGCGCGAAGAAGACGAGGAAGAAGAGGAGGTCGCGGTCCAGGGTCTCGGCGTCGGCCCGCAGGTCCGTGCCCTGCTCGCGCCGGCCGCGGTAGATCAGCGCCGAGATGCCGACGAGCGCCATGGCGATGGTCGCCAGCAGAAACGGGGCGCCGATGATCGCGCCCACGGCCACATCTTCCGCCCCCTCCGCGCCGCCGATGATCGCGACGATCGGGATCAGCGTCTCGGGCATCGCGGTCCCGACCGCGGCGAGCAGGCTTCCGGTCGCGCCCTCCCCCATCTCCAGGCGGTGCCCGGCCCACTCCACGGCATTGGTGAAGAAGAGCGCGCCGGCGAGGATCACGGCGAAGCTCACCGCGAGCAGGATGTATTCCACGGTCTGCCTCTACCCGCTCAGGCGTAGAGAAAGGCCAGGGCGAGGACGACGTACACAGCCAGCAGCTGCACGCCCTCGAACCAGTTGGACTCCCCGTCCTGCGCGGTGTACGCCGCGATCAGCACGGCGATCAGCACCGCGCCGAGCTCGAAGCCGTTGAACGCCAGCGCCATCGGACTGGGACCCAGCACGAACGAGAGCAGCACCAGGATCGGCGCCACGAAGAGCGCGACCTGCGCGGCCGATCCGATCGCGATGTTCACGGCCAGATCCATCTTGTCCTTCTTGGCGACCAGGACCGCGACCCAGTGCTCGGCAGCATTCCCCACGACGGCGACCACGATGATGCCGACGAAGAACTGAGAGATGCCGATGGACTCGGACGCCTCGGAGATCGAGCCGACGAGGATCTCGGAGACCACGCCGACGGCGACGCCCGCGATCGCGAGCATGCCCACCGAGCGCCTGACGCTCCAGCCGAAGCCCTCGTGCTCCTCCGCCTCGTAGGGCGGGTTGAAGACGTCCTTGTGCGTGCGCAGCGAGAAGATCAGGCCGGCGCCGTAGGAGACGAGGAGCACGATCGCCACCGCGATCGAGAGCTCCTCGAGGTCGCTGCCGTAGTCCACGATCTCGGCATCGATGGCGGGTAGCCCGCCGCCCTGGACGAGCGCGTAGATCGCCGGCATGATCAGGGCCGCGACGGCCAGGAAGAGCATCGTGGCCTGGGCCGAGGCCGCGGTCCGCGAGAAGGCCTGCTTGGCGCGCCCGAGGCCGCCGACGAGCATCGCGAGCCCGAGTACCAACAGCAGATTGCCCAGGATCGAGCCGATGATGCTGGCCTTCACGACCTCCTGCAGGCCCTCGGCGAGCAGGAAGATCGCGATGATCAGCTCGGCCGCGTTGCCGAAGGTGACGTTCAGGAAGCCGCCGATACCCGGCCCGGACTTCGCCGCCAGCTCCTCCGTCGCCAGGCCCATGAGCGCGGCGGTGGGGATGATCCCCAGCGCCGAGCAGACGAAGATGACGGTCGCCGACGCATGGCTGAGCTCGAGGACGACCGCGAGCAGGATGAACGGGGTCAGCAGATACGGCCAGCCCTGCGCCGAGAGGAGAAACCTCAGGGGGCCGCCTCCCCCGCTCTGCTGTGTCTCGCCTTCGGCGCCGCCTGACATGCGCCGGAGAGCCTACCCACCGAAACGACGAGGGGCCCGGCGCGAACGCCGGGCCCCTCGGCCGAATTCGTTGCGGCTGAGCTCTACAGCTCTTCAGCGCACTGGTTGAGCGCCTCCGGGTCCGTACCGGCTGCGTTGATGCAGTCGAAGTACGCATCGCTAGCGCCACTGTCGAGCGGAGCGCCGCCGCCGCCGCCGCCGCCGAGACCCTCGAGGCCGCTGGCACCGCCGCCGCCGCCGAGGTCCAGCCCGGCACCGTCGAGGCCCTCCAGGCCACCCAGCGCGCCGAGGCCGCCGAACTGGCCCAGGAGCTCATCGATCGGCTGCGCGTCGGCGGGAGCCTCGATCGTCTGGTCCTCGTTGACCTCGCTGAAGGCGAACGAGAGGCCGAGATCCACGGCCTCGACCGGGACCGGGGTCGCGCCCTCGACCGCGGACGGGTCGAGGGTGAGGTTCAGATCCAGCTTGCGCAGGAGGTCGTCGTCCGCGCCGCTGTAGAGGTCGAAGCTGGCATCGGAGATCGCCTCGCTGGCCTGATCGATCTCGGCCTGCTCCACCGGAGCGGAGTTCGGGATCGACTCGGCGATACCGGCGATGTCGTCGAGCATCTGCGCGATGTCGACGTTGCCGCTGATGTGAACCGCCTCGGCGCCCTCAACGTCCTCGGTGCCGTCGTTGGCGAGGTCCGTGAACCAGCCGCTGACATCGAAGTCGCACGCTGCCGGATCGCCGCCCTGGGCCTCGATGGCCTGCGCGCAGCCCTCCTGGAAGCTGGCGGACGCGTCGCCCCCGGTTGACTCCTCGGCCTGGGCCGACGGACGCCTCGATCGACTGCTGGAGCGAGGCGAACGCGTCGGCGCCGACCTCGTAGGTCTGGCCGCCGTACTCCACGAAGGCGTTGTCCTCGGTGACGACGATGCCGCCCTCGAAGTCGACGCTCTGGCCCGCGCCCTCACCGCTGACGGAGGCCGTCAGATCGAGCTGCGGCAGGGCCGTGGGGTCGTCCTCGACGCCCTGGAAGGGGCCGCTGAGGCTGAGCGTGAAGCTGCCCTGGTCGCCGGCTGACGCGTCGACGGACAGGTCGATTACGCCGCTCGTGACCTGCTCGTCGTTGTTGAGCGTGGCGTCGACCACCTCCTGCGGATCGGCATCGCTCGAACCCTCGTCGTCCGAGCCACAGGCGGCGATCGCCAGCGGCGCGGAGAGGGCGAGCACGGTCGCCGCGAACAGAGAACGGGTACGGGTCAAAGCAGGCTCCAGTCTTCGATTTCGGAGGAAGTTCGGCGCGGAGCGTAGCGAGTCCCATGGCGGCCGACCAGGGGTGTTCTGTTAACTCGGCCCGGGCTGGTACCGGTACCCTGCCCCACCCTCATGACCCCCCGAACCATCCTCTACACGGGCAAGGGCGGCGTCGGCAAGACCAGCGTCGCCGCCGCGACGGCGCGCCGCTGCGCCGCCGCCGGCCTGCGCACCGTGGTGCTCTCAACGGACCCCGCACACAGCCTCGCCGACTCGCTGGAGGCCGATCTCGGCCCGGACCCCACCCCGCTCTCGGACCGCCTGTGGGGCCAGGAGGTGCAGGCACAGCGCGAGATGGAGCAGAACTGGGGAGCGGTGCAGGGCTGGCTCGGGGAGCTGCTCTCGGACCGCGGCGTGATGGACATCGCCGCCGAGGAGCTCACGGTGCCGCCGGGCATGGACGAGCTCTTCAGCCTGCTCCAGATCAAGCGCCACCATGCCTCGGGCGAGTTCGATGTCGTGATCGTCGACTGCGCGCCCACCGGCGAGACGCTGCGGCTGCTCTCGTTCCCCGACATCGCCCGCTGGTGGCTGGACAAGGTGCTGCCGTGGGAGCGACGCATGGTGGCGATGGCACGCCCGATCGCCCGCTCGCTCCTGGACGTGAAGCTGCCCACCGAGGACGTGTTCACCGAGGTCCAGCGCCTGGTTCGCAACCTCATCTCGATGAACGACATCCTCCGGGACCGTGCGCATGCCTCGATCCGCCTGGTGATGAACCCCGACCGGATGGTGATCAAGGAGGCCCAGCGGACCTTCACCTACCTCAACCTCTACGGCTACCTCACCGACGCCGTGGTCGTGAACCGGGTCTTCCCCGACGAGCTCGCCGAGGGCTACTTCGGCGAGTGGCAGGCGGGCCAGCGCGAGCGCCTCGCCGACGTGCGCGACGGGTTCGCCCCGGTGCCGATCGTCACCGCGCCCTACCTGCCGTCCGAGGTCATCGGGCCGGCCATGCTCGACCGCCTTGGCATGGAGCTGTTCGGCGACTCCGACCCCGCCGCGGTGATGTACTCGGGCATCGCCCGTGAGATCAGCTCCGACAACGGGACCACCACGCTGCGGATCGCGGTCCCGTTCGCCGAGAAGGACGATGTCGCCGTGAAGAAGGTCGACCAGGAGCTCGTGGTCACCGCGGGCCTCCAGAAGCGCACGATCATCCTCCCGCCGGCCCTCGCCCGGCGCTCGCCCTCCGGGGCGAAGCTGGAGGAGGGATCGCTCCTCGTCGCGTTCAGCGGGGGCGACTGAGATGGCCGAGCACGCCCGCGTCGAGGACCCGTTCGCGGACTTCGACCAGGCGCCCGGTCCGCCGGGCGACTGGACGCGCCTGGCCAACGAGGCGCTCGGCGGCAACTTCGAGGCCCTGCGGACCCATCTGGAGGACGGCGAGACGCGAGTGCGTGGACTGGTGCCCCATCTGCCGGCTCGCAGACCTCATCCGCGCCAACGCCACCCCGGAGATGCGCGAGCAGTGGTCCTCGGTCCAGCGCGAGCTCCTGCTGGCCCTGCGCACGCTCGCCGACCACTACCTCGAGCAGAGCCAGCGCCGGGACCGCGCGCAGGGCCCGCGCGTGGAGGACATCCCGATCGACTAGGCCCGTCACGCCTCGTGCAGGTGTGACGGATCTCACATAGCGGGGGCCTCCCCCATCTATCGTTGCCCTGTGGCTGGAGAGGTCGCCTGTGTCGCCTGTGGTACCCGCAACCCGGAGCGGGCCCACTTCTGCATGTCCTGCGGAGCAGGGCTCTCCGCCTCGTGCCCCAGCTGCGGGACCGAGAACCCACCCGGCGCGAAGTTCTGCATCGAGTGCGGCACCGGCCTGGAGGGCACCGGCACGACCACCGCCGTGCCGCCCGCCAGCAAGGGCGCGCCGGCCACCCCCGTCCGTCCGGACCTGGCACCGCCGGGGGCCGGCGCGGGCCTGCCGGAGGAGCGCCGCAAGGCGACCGTCGTGTTCGCCGATCTCTCGGGGTACACCGCGGTTGCCGAGCGGATGGATCCCGAGACGGTGAAGTCCATGGTCGACCGCGCGCTCCAGCGCCTCGGCCAGGAGGTGGATCGCTACGGCGGCCGGGTCGACAAGTTCATCGGCGACAACGTGATGGCCGTCTTCGGCGCCCCCGTCGCACACGAGGACGACCCCGAGCGCGCGGTGCGCGCCGGGCTGGCGATGCAGCGCGCGATGGAGGAGATCAACGACGACATCGCCGATATCGCCGACGCCTCATTCCTGCTGCGGGTCGGCATCAACTCGGGCGAGGTCCTCGCCGGGCAGGTCGGCCGCGACTACACCGTCATGGGCGACCCGGTGAACGTCGCGGCGCGGCTTCAGGCCGCCGCGCGACCCGGCAGCGTCACGGTCGGAGAGATCACCCACCGGCTGACGAGCGGGTCCATCGAGTACGACGAGCTCGAGCCGCTGGAGCTGAAGGGGAAGTCCGAGCCCGTTCATGCGTGGGAGGCGGTGCGGGTGACGGTCGAGACCCCCACGCGGATCTCGCGCTCGGCGACGCCCCTGATCGGCCGCGAGGACGAATCCGAGTTGCTCAGCTCGCTCCTCGGCCGCGTCGTGAAGGAGGAGCGCCCGCACCTCGTGACCGTGATCGGCCAGGCCGGGGTCGGCAAGAGCCGGCTGCTCCGCGAGCTGGCCGCCGACGTCAGCGAGCATCCCAGCCAGCCGCTCATGCGCGTGGGCCACTGCCCCGCCTACGGAACGGCCCTCGCCTACTGGGCGCTCGGCGAGGTGATCCGCGGGCAGTTCGAGATCGTCGACACCGACGACTCCGAGCTGGCCTGGCGCAAGCTCAGCGCGGGGTTCGAGTCGCTGGTCTCCGAGGACGTCACCGACGAGCCGCCGGAGCGCCTCGCGGCGCTACTGGCCCGCCCGCTGGGCATCGAGGTGCCCCGCGAGGTCGCGGCGAACGCGGGGATCGACTCCGAGGACGCGCAGGGCATGCGCGACCGCATCTTCTCCTCCGTCCGCTCGCTGGTGGAGGGAGCCTGCAGGCAGAAGCCGCTGGTCCTCGCCATCGAGGACATCCACTGGGCGGACGAGGGAATGCTCGACCTCATCGAGTACCTGGCCCGCTGGGTGCGAGGGCCGCTGCTCCTGGTGTGCCTGGCGCGCGACGAGCTGCTCGACCGACGCCCTGGATGGGGTGGCGGACGCCGCAACGCGACCACGGTCGCACTCGACCCCCTGGGACCCGAGCGAGCCCGCGAGCTGGTCGGGGCGCTCTTCCCGGAGGGGGACGGGGCGAACGGCCACGCCGAGCTGATGCGACAGGTCGCCGAGCGCTCCGGCGGCAACCCCCTGTTCGCCGAGGAGATGGTGAACCGGATCATGGAGGAGGGCTCGCCCGACGCCCAGACGCTGCCGGAGACGGTCCACTCCGTGCTCGCGGCCCGGCTGGACTCGCTTCGCCCGGACGAGCGCTCCGTCCTCCAGCACGCGTCAGTGGTGGGCACGACCTTCTGGGAGGGGTCCCTGCTGTCACTCACCGACCAGAGCAAGGAACTGGCCGAGACCCTCGGCTCGCTGCAGGACAAGGACCTCATCGTGCCGACGGCGGGCAGCCGCCTGGCGGGCGAGCACGAGTACGCGTTCAAGCACGTCCTGATCCGCGATGTCGCCTACTCGACGCTGCCGAAGTCCGTGCGCGCCCGGCGCCACGCCGAGGTCGGCGACTTCATCTCCGAGCGCGCCGCGGACCGCTCGGAGGGCGTCGTCGCGATGGTCGCCGACCACTACGGACGCGCGGCCGAACTGGGCGCCGACTCCGGGTATGGACGACGCCGAGCTGGCGAACATCGGCGCCAGGGCGCTCGAGGCGCTCGAGGCCGCCGGCGACAACGCCGCCGCCATCTACTCGAACCTCGAGGCGCTGCGCCACTACGAGAAGGCCCTCGCCGTCCGCCGCGATCTCGACGCCGACGGGCGCGCGCGCATCGCGGAGAAGCTGGGCGACGTGGCCCTGCGCCTCGGGCGCGTCGACACCGCGACCGAGGTCTGGGAGGGGTGCCTCGACCACCATCGCCGCGAGGAGGACCTGCAGCGCGTGGGCGACCTCCATCGCAAGATCGGGGCCGCGCTGTGGCACAAGGGCAACCGCGAGGGCTCGATCGAGCACTACCAGCGCGGGATCGACCTGCTGAAGGACGGCCCGCCGTGCCTGGAGCTCGTGAGGCTGTACGAGGAGGCCGCATCGCTCTACATGCACACGGGCGACAACATGCTCGCGATCTACGCCTCGGAGAAGGCGCTTCGGCTGGCCGAGCGCCTGGGCGAGGCGGCCGCCGCCAGCCGCGCCCACGGGATCTTCGGGCGGGTCTTCGGCCGGATCGGCGACGCCGAACGCGCCCGGGAGAACCTCGAGCGATCCGTCGAACTGGCTCGGGAATCCGATCCAGCCGAGGCCGTGCGCGCGCTGCTGACCCTCGGCTACCACCTCGAGGTCTCGGAGGCCGACTACGCGGAGGCTGCAACCGCCTACGAGGAGGCGCTGGGGCTGGCCGAGCAGACCGGCGACCTGCCCTCCCAGGTCGAGCTCCACGCGGCGCTCGCGCAGCTCGCGAGCCACCGGGGCGACTGGGATGCCGTCGAGAGCGAGACCGACGCCTCCGCCTCGCTCGCCGAGCGCGAGGGCCTCACCGGCAAGCTGTGCTTCCCGTACGTCATGCGAGGGACCCTGCGCTGGCGCGAGGGCAACTTCGACGAGGCGGCCGAGCTGCTGCGCAACGCAGCGGAGCTCGCCGAGCAGGTGGGCCGATCGGAGGTCGCGTTCCAGGCCCTCTTCTGGCTCGCGAGCTCACTGCGACAGCGCGGCGACTACTCGGAGGCCGACACCGAGCTCTCACGCGCGCTCGACATCTGCGAGCGCGCGGGGCTGGTCGCGCAGTCGGTGGAGGCGATCTCGGCTCGGGCGCTCAACCTCATGCTCTCGGGCCGCGCCGACGCCGCACGCGAGGCAGCCGAGGAGGCCGAGCGGCTCGCGGAGCGCCTGCGCTACCCGGTGGGCAAGGCCGCCGCGCTCGAGGCGGTGGGCGCCTCGAACCCGGATTGCGATGAGGGCGCAGCGTCGCTCCAGGAGGCCAGGGCCGCCTGGCAGGAGCTGGGCCGCCCCCTCGACGCCGCCCGCTGCGAGTACATCCGCGGCATCGTGCTGGCGCACGGCGGCAACGAGGGCGAATCGGCCGCGGCGCTCGAGCGCGCGGCCGAGGAGGCCGAGCGCTTCGGCGTCGACCACCTCGCCGAGCTCGCCCGCCGTTCGGGCGTACCCAAGGGCTAGGCCGCTAGGCCAGCCCCTCCTTCTCGTACTCGCGCAGGAATCCCTCGAACAGGCGCTTGTGGCCCTGCTCGTCCTGGAGAATGGCGATCACCATGTCCTGGGTGACGGGATCGACGCCGTCGGTCTCCTCGACGATCTGGGAGTAGAACTCGATCGCGCCCTGCTCGGCCTCGATCACGCCGCGGATCACGTGGACGATGTCGACCTGGTCGTCGGGCGGCTGCAGGGATGACTGCTCGGCGCTGAAATCGAGCGACCCGGGCACGACGCCGTAGAGCGTCTTGATCCTCTCCGCGAACTGCTTCGCGTGCCCCAGCTCCTCCTGGATGTCCTCCTCGAGGGACTCCCGGATCTCCATCGCGCGGACGCCGTCGGGATTGACGGAGTTGGCGATGTAGCTCATCACGGTCTCGATCTCCATCCAATAACCCTTGGTCAGGAGCTCGATGATCTCGTTGCGCTTGTCGGCGTTCTCGGCGGCCATGATGTCGCCGGCGGTAGCGGTCTCGGGCACGGGCGGTCCTCCTTGAAGTCAAGTTGTCCCCGAGCGAATACCCGGAAGGCCCCGCATACAATCGGATCAATGCCCACCGTGAGCGCCGGGGACGACGTCGAGATCTACTACGAGGAGCGCGGCTCGGGACCCCTCGTCGTGATCGGCAGCTACTGGTCGATGCACCCCTCCGCGCTCGAGCCGCTGATGAGGGAGCTCGAGGGTGATCACAGGGTCGTCCGCTACGACGATCGCGGCACGGGCCAGTCCACGCGCACCGGCCCGTACGACATGGCGACCGGGGCCAGCGATCTCGCCGCGGTGCTGAAAGGGCTCGGCGAGCCGGCGGTGATCGTGGGGGTCGCGGATGCTCCGTCGCGCGCGGTCCGTGTCGCCGCCTCCGACCCGGACTCCATCGTGGCGGTGGTCTGTCCCGGCGGAGCGCCGATCGGACGCCGGAACTTCGAGACGGGCGCCACGCTCGCCACCTCGGAGTCCGTGGTCCAGGCGCTGCTCCAGCAGGTCGAAACCGACTACCGCGGCACGCTGCGGTCGCTCGTGGGCAGCACCAACCAGCAGATGGACGCCGATGAGCTGAAGGCGCGAATCGCAGCGCAGGCCGAGCACGTGCCCGCCGAGACCGGGGCCGCCCGGCTGAAGGCCTGGGCCGGGGACGATCCACTCGAGCACTCGCTGACGGCGGGGGACAAGGTTTGGGTGCTGGTCACGGACGGCATCACGGACGGCTGGTTCCCCACCGGCGACGACCTGGCGAGGACCGTGGCAGAGGTCCTGCCGGAGGCCAACGTGACCGAGATCGCCGACGGCTGGGTGAGCCGGCCGGACGAGACCGCCGCCGTGGTCCGGCGGATCACGGCCTCGATCCGGATCCCTTGACGCTGCGGCCCGCCGAACGGCTGGCGGCGATCGGCGCCGTGGCGGCGGCCGGAAGCCTCCTCCTTCCCTGGTACGGCATCGAGCTGGAGCTCTTCAACGGCTTCTCGCAGACCGGGTTGGAGGCGTTCAACTTCGCCCACGCCGCTGTGCTGGTGAGCGCCCTCGCGGCACTGTGGCTGATCTGGCTCTGCGCCGGCGGCTACCGGCTGCCCCGGCCGCTCGGCGAGGGCGTGCTGCTGGTGGCCGCGGGCGTATGGATCGCGCTGGTCGTGACCTATCTGGCGATCGACCGGCCCGACGAGATCGCCGGCTTCGAGCGTGTGCGCCTGCGCTACGGCGCGTTCGTGGCCCTCGGCGGGGCGGCGGCCCTGGTGGTGGGCGGGATACGGCTGCGGCTGATCCGGCCGGCCCGTGCCGACATCGTGGTTTAGGACCGTCGAGGGCCGGGAACGATCCGACTATCCGTCGGCCTGCGCGTGTCGGTAACCCCCCAACGGCGCGCGCAGCTTGACGGAGAATTCGAGAACGGGGCGCCTCCAGGGCGCCCCGTTTTCTTTGCACGAAAGGCGGGGCGCTAGGCGCCCCGCCTTTCGCTTCGGAGGTGCCCCGCGGGATGGCCGAAGCCACCTCGGGGTTATGTGTCGCTCACCCCTCCATCGGCCCCCGGGGGCACGCCAGCAACACACCCGGCGCTGAACTGGACGTTCGTACTACTCCTGGAGCGCGATGATCAGACGCCGGTCGTGCTCGTGCGTGAGGAGCTCGAGCGCGGAATCCGGTACCGCCCAGCGCAACTCGTCGACCTCGTCGTTGGGCTCGAAGCCGCCATCGAGCGGCCTCATCATGAAGTAGCGGACGAGCTTCGTCCTTCCCTTGCGATCCCGGTAGCTCGCGGGCTCGAGCGGGTCGCCGAGCTCGCAGCGAAACCCAGTCTCCTCCCACACTTCGCGGAGGGCGGCATCCTCGAAGCTCTCGCCGGGGTCGAGCTTGCCCTTCGGCAGCGACCAGTCGTCGTACTTCGGGCGGTGGACCAGGGCGATCTCCCGCCCGCCCTCAGAGTCGCGAACCACCAGCCCACCCGCGGCGAGCACCTCCGCCTCCGCGGGCTCGGAGGGCGCCACCGCTAGGCCGGGGCCGGCTCGGGCAGGGTGCCGTCCGTCCCCTCGGCACCCAACCACTCCTTGGACTCCCGCCTGTACAGGATGTACTCCCGGATCACGATCTGGATGGTGGCCGCGGTGGGGATGGCGAGGATCGCGCCGACAACGCCGAACAGCGTCGACCCGAACAGGACTGCCGTCAGGGTGATGAACGGCTCGATCTTGGTCGCCCGCTTCTGGATCTGCGGCTGGACGAGGTAGTTCTCGATCTGTTGGAAGACGATCGCGTAGATCACCCAGACGATCACGCCGACCGGGAAGTCCACGAAGAGCATCACGATCGCGATCAGCACCGCGGCGATCGTGGCTCCGACCACGGGGATGAGGTCGAAGAAGAAGACGAGCAGGGCCAGCGGGGCGGCGAATGGCGCACCCAGGATCGTCAGCACCACGAACGCGCACACGGCGGCGATGCCCGCCTGGAGCATTGCGCCGCCGATGTAGTTGCCGATCGCATTGGCCACGTGGACAGCCGCGCGATCGATCCGCTCGGCCCGGTCCTTCGGTTGCGCCCCGAGGAACTGGTTCTTCCAGCGCGGGCCGGATCCGACCATGAAGATCGAGAGGACCAGCACAGTGACGAAGGCGAAGATCGAGTTGACCACTCCCACGCCGATGTCCTTGAGGATGTTGGCCGCGTCGCCGATCTGGCTCGGCAGCTCCTTGGCCGCCGACTCGATCTCACTGGTGAAGTCGTACTTCTCGTTCAGCCCACTCAGCGTCTCGTTCTCGTTGACGAAGTCCGTCACGTCCTTTGCGTACTCCGGGACGTTGTTGGCCAGATCCTCCGCCTGTCCCACCATGGTCGGGATGAGCAGCACGCCGAGGATGATCGGGATCGCGATCAGGGTGAGGTAGGCGACCGCGACCGCCAGGCCCCGCTTCATCTTGCGCTGCAGCAGGTTCACGGGCCCGGTCATCGCGACGGCGATGAACGCGGCCACGACCACGAACGAGAGCGGCTTGCGCACGCGATAGAGGACGTACAGCGCGAGCGCCGCGAGGATCACGATCAGGACGGTGCGCAGGATCGTGCGCGTGGTTGGGGTGTCTCGGCGCCATGCCAACGTCCAGATTCGGCGCGGCGAGGCGGTTTCCTCGCGAGATTTGTGCCCACCAACGGAAACGGGCCGGGTCCTGCGACCCGGCCCGCTCGCCGTAGGTATTCCAGCCGGCGGCTACTGCGTGTAGCCCGGCCTCCTGGAGGTAGTCGGCCGCTACGTCCTCGGGCTTCTCGCGGTCGAGGCTGACGCGGGCGTTCAGCTCCTGCATCACCTCGAGCGAGAGGCTCTCCTGGACCGTCTCGATCGTCTCGCCGAAGTCAGGGCCGGCCTCGTCGGCCGCTTCCTGACTGGCGACGAACAGGACGTTGCCCGCGGGCAGCAGGCTCTGGTCGTCCTCCAGGATCGTGTAGTCGTCGGAGGTGGCCAGCTGGCCGTCGGTGGTGAACAGGATCGACAGGTCCGCGTCGTCCTTGTCGAGCACCTCGTAGCGCAGCTCGATGTCGACCGGCGTGAACTTGCCGAACGTGAGGCCGTAGTTGTCCTCCAGCCCGGCCAGGCAGTCCACGCGCTCACGACACTCGGGCGAGCCCGCCAGCGTGAGGTCCTCCGAGACGCCCTCCAGGTCGGAGATGCTCGCGACGCCCAGCTCCTCGGCGGTCTCCGTGAGGATGCCGACGCCGTTGGCGCTGGAGAACGGGGTCGGCGGGTACACGATCAGGTCCTCCTTCTCGAACTCCTCCAGGGAGTCCTCGTAGGCCTGCTGCGGGTCACCCGGCACATCCTCCGGCGCGAAGCCGAAGAACGAGGTGAGCGCCGTCGACGTGTACTCCGGGTAACCGGAGATCTCGCCGGACTGCAGCGCCTTCAGGGCGACCTGCTCGGAACCGAGGTTCAGGTCCTTCTCCACCGTGTAACCGGCGGCCTCGAGCGCCTGGGCGTAGATCTCGCCGAGGATGAACTGCTCGTCGAAGTTCTTCGAGCCGATCGTCAGCTCGATGCCCTCGTTGTCGGGGTTGGACTCGATCGCGGTCGATGAGGTCTCCTCGCCGCCGTCGTCGCCGGAGTCGTCCTCATCGTCGCCGCAGGCGGCAACGGCGAGGGCGAGTACGAACGCGGCCAGCAGCGCGAATAGAAGTCTCAGTCGTGGGTTGGAACTCATGTTGGGACGATCTCCTCTCGTGGGGTGCCTCCGGCTGCGGAGGCATTGCGTTGATCCTATGCGGAGCTGGCGGCGGCCCGCTGCATTGCGAGGCCCCGCGGCGTGAGCAGGTACTGGATTCCCGCCAGCACGCCCTCGACTGTGATCGCGAGCAGCGCGACGAGAATCGCGCCCGCCAGGACACCGGAGTCGCCGAAGACGTTGCGGTTGATGATGAAGTCGCCGAGCGTCGTCTCGCCGGCGAGGGTGGCGATCGTGGCCGTGGCGATGATGTTGATGGCGGCGGTGCGAACGCCCCCCATGATGGTCGGGACGGCCAGCGGCAGCTCGATCTTGCGCAGGACCTCGCCCTCGGTCATCCCCATCCCCTTCCCGGCCTCGACGGCGGTGCGGTCCACCTGCCGGATCCCCACGAACGCGTTGGTGAGGATCGGCGGGATGCCCATGATCGCCAGCGCCGCGACGACGTTCAGGAAGCTCAGCCCGATGAAGGCCACCGTGACCGCGATCAGCACCAGCTCGGGGATCGCCCGCCCGGCGTTCCCGATCGCGATCGCTACCCCCTCCCCCCTGCCGCGGTGACCCAGCCAGACGCCGATGGGGAGAGCGAGGACGACCGCGACCACGAACGCCGCCCCGCTCACCTTCAGGTGCGCGCCGAGCTTCGCGAGCACCTCGGAGGGGCCGCCCACCTCGCGGTCGGCGAAGTCGGAGGGCTGCGGGCTGGTGATGAAGTCGATGGCGTTGCCGAACGACGAGAAGATGTCGGCGACCGGCAGGTCGGTCATACCGGCCTCACCTTGCGCCAGGGCGCCAGGAGCCGCTGCGCCAGGACGAGCAGGAGATCGAAGGTGATCGCGATGATGATCGCCATCCCCCCGGCGATGATCACGCCCGTCTTGAAGGTGATGTTCGACCCGACGAGCTCGGAGCCCAGCCCGTCCCCGCCCGCGAAGACCGCGAGCGTGGCGATGGCGACGGTAGACACCGTCGCGATGCGCAGGCCGGCGATGATCTCCGGCATCGCGAGCGGGATCTCCACGCGCCACATCAGCTGACGGTCGGACATGCCCATGCCCTTTCCGGCGTCCTTGGTCTCGGCCGGCACGTTGGCCAGCCCGGCGATGATGTTGCGGTAGAGGATCTGCAGCGTGTAGGCCGTGAGCGCGATGACCGCCGTGAGGTTTCCCCGCCCGGTGATCGGCAGCAGGAGGAAGAAGAAGGCGATGCTGGGGATCGTGTAGAGGATCCCCGTCGCCGCCGTGAGCGGCGGCATCAGCCAGCGCCGGCGGTGCGACAGCACGGCGAGCGCGAGGGCGATGGCGAACCCCGCGACGACCGATATCGCCACCAGCACGATGTGCTCGAGCGCTGGGCCGATGTAGCGGTCGATGTTGTCGACAGCCCAACTCGCGCAGAAGGTCCCGTTGTCGGAGATGCAGTCCGACTCGGAGCGGTCCTTGAAGAAGCTGTCGTCGATCTGGGCGAGCGGTGCGAGGACCTGAGCGAGCGGTGCCACGGTGCTCAGTCCAGCGGCCGGTCGACGGCCTCGTGCTCCTCCACCAGCGCATCGGAGGAGGTGAGGAACTCGGAGATGATCTCCACGGACAGGACCCCGGCGATCGCGCCCTGCGCATCGACCACCGGCGCGTACCGCGTCTCGGCCTGCAGCAGGTCCGACAGGGCGTCACGCATGACGTCGTCGCGGTCGAGGACCGGCTCGGGGCCGGTGTCGGGGCGCTCGGGAACGTGATCTCGGGCCAGGTCGGAGTCGGAGAGCCACCCGAGCGGCCGACGCTGGGCGTCCACCACCAGGGCGTGCGGCACCTCCGCTCCCTCGAGCTTCGCGCGGACCTCGGCCGTGGACTGGCCGACGTGCGCCAGGGGGGCCTCCCAGAGGTGGATGTCGGAGACGCGGAGGAGCGCGAGGCGCTTGAGCGCCCGGTCGGCCCCGACGAAGTCCTCGACGAAGTCGTCCGCCGGCGCCATCAGGAGCTCGGCCGGGGTCGCGTACTGGGCGACGCGCCCGCCCTCCTGGAGCACCGCGATCCGGTCGCCCATCTTGATCGCCTCGTCGATGTCGTGGGTCACGAAGAGGATCGTCTTGCGCAGCTCGGCCTGAAGGCGAAGGAACTCGTTCTGCAGGCGCTCCCGGTTGATCGGGTCGACGGCGCCGAACGGCTCGTCCATCAGCATCAACCCGGGGTCCGCGGCCAGGGCCCGGGCGACGCCCACGCGCTGCTGCTGTCCTCCCGAGAGCTGGGACGGGTACCGGTCGGCGAGCTCCGGATCCAGGCCGATCAGGCCCAGCAGCTCGCTCGCTCGCTCCGCGCTCTGCTCGGCTGGCCAGCCGAGCAGCCGCGGCACGGTGGCGATGTTCTCGGCGATCGTGCGGTGCGGGAAGAGGCCGATCTGCTGGATGACGTATCCGATCTCGCGCCGCAGCTCGGCAGGCGTGCGGTCGCGGACCGAGGTCCCGCCGACGCGGATGTCGCCCTCGGTGATCTCGACCATCCGGTTGACCATCCGCATCGCGGTGGTCTTCCCGCAACCGGACGGCCCGACGAGGACGCAGATCTCACCGGCGCCGACCTCCAGCGTGAGGTTGTCCACGGCGGGGCGGTCGGCTCCCGGGTAGCGCTTGGTGACGGCGTCGAACGACACCGGGAGCGCCTGCGCCCTGCCCTCCTGAGCGGCGATCGATTCGGCCTCGCCCATCTGGCGCGAGACTACCCGCTGCGGGTGCTCGCCATACGGCCGCTCAGCCCCACCACTCCACGTGCCACCACTCGTTGGATTGCGGTGCGTGCCACCCGTAGGCCGGCCCGATCTGGTCGATGACCGAGCGCATCTCCTCCGTGGCGAGATCGACGGCTACCCCCAGCTCGTGCGTGGAGCTGCCGGGCGGGTTTGCCGGCGCGCCCGCTCCAGACAGAAACAGGTCATACAGGTACTGCTGCTGCGTGCTGTCCCTGTACGCCGAAACGGGGCCGCCTGGGTAGAGATCCACGCCGTAGCTCGCCATGGCCTCGGCGCGCATCGCGTTCCAGGAGTCGGCCGCGGCCGGGTCGAGGTGGAGCTCGCCGTAGGGCGAGGGGATGTGCCCCAGGCCGTAGGTGGAGCCCGGCGCCGGGGCCGGCGGCCCTCCGGCCAGGGCGGCGGGCGCCGCCGCCGGGGCCGTCGTGTCCGTGGTTGTGGTGTCGGCCGGCGGTGCGCTCGTGTCGACCCCGGCCGCGGCGAGCGCGGCGGCGCCCTCCTCGACGCTTGGGATCTGGATCGTCGAGCCGGCCGTGATCGTGGCGTCCTCCGGCAACCCGTTGTACGCAGCGACGGTCCGCGTCGTGAAGTTGTTCGCTGCCGAGATCGACCACAGGGTCTCGCCCGGCTGGACCTCGTGCGGCACCGCCGCCTCTGCGTTGGGGCTTAGAGCGAGGGTCGCCGCCGCTAGGCCGCAGGCGATCCCCCATCGGTTTCGTGACATGCGTCGCTCCTTTCCGGAGCCCCCCGAATGGCAATTCCGTGGGGTCGCCTTTCGCCTGCTGGCGGCGGCGCCCTTCCGGGTTGTCGAGCGTTACGGACGAATGACCGCTTTGATTCACGCCGAATGGGCGAGCAGCCACATCACTGGAGTTGGGCAGACCTCCACGCCTGGCAGGTGCTCCGGCCGCTGATCGAAGGTGGCGGCTACCTGCCGTGGAGCGAGGGCTCGATGTCCCCCGCCGGCCTCGCGGCGGTCGCCAACGAGGTGGCCTACGCCGAACGGCGGACGATCGTCGAGCTCGGGTCCGGGGTGAGCACGGTCGTGCTCGCCCGCCTGGCGCGACAGCTCGGGGGGCGAATCTGGGCCGTCGAACACCACCCCGGGTGGGCGGGGTGGGTGCGGCGCGCGCTCGAACGCGACGAGCTCGGCGACATCGCGACCGTGGTGGACGCCCCGCTCGAGCCGCACCCTCGCGCCCTTGACGGCGCGCCGTGGTACGCGGAGACGGCGCTGGAGGAGCTACCGGCAGCCGGGATCGAGCTGCTCATCGTGGACGGGCCTCCCGGCTATGGCGACGGCATGGCCAGCAGCCGCTATCCGGCGCTGCCGGTCCTGGGCCGGCGCCTGGCCGATGGCGCGCTCGTGGTCCTGGACGATGCTCAGCGCGAGGCCGAGGGCGAGATCCTCGACGCGTGGGAGCGGGACGAGGGCTTCAGCTTCGACCGCCGCGCGGCGGAGCGAATCGCGATCGGGAGGCGCGTGGCACCCGACGCCTAGGGCTCAGGCGTACCCGCCGCGGACGCCGCCCCGCCCCGTCCGCCCTACAACTCGAGCTCGTACTCCAGCCAGGTGTCGCCCTTGGCCCCGGCCGCGTTGTACACCGACTGCGCCCGGTGGTTGTCCGGCGCGGTCGCCCACATCAGGACCGGAGCGGCGTGCTTGCGGGCACGATCGGCGCAGGACTCCAGCAGGGCGCGGCCCGCTCCCGTCCCGCGTGCCTCGGGCGCGACGAAGAGGTCCTCCAGGATCGCGACCCGGGCGGCCCGCAGGCTGGACCACTTCCAGCCGACCGCGGCGAACCCGATCGGCGCTCCGTCGTCGGCGCGCGCCACGAGCAGCATGCCCTCCTCCTCGGGGGTCGCGATGAGCGCCCGCGCCATCTCCCCGAGACCGTCGTCCTGGGGCTCCACCTCGTAGAAGATGCAGTAGTCGTGCATCAGCGGGACCAGCGCGTCCACGTCCTCGGTTCGTGCGGGATCGACGACCACACAGAGCATGGAAGCACTTCCGGCGGGTAGATGCAGAGTGCGGAAATCCGGCATGGCAATTGGCACCACTGACACCTCCCACAGGGGCTCCTCCGATCACGGGGACGGGCTGATGGACCGTGCCAAGCTCGCCCAGGACTCGCCGCCCTCGCCCACGGACATGGGCCGCAAGCGGTGGTGGGAGACGCTGAAGCGAACGGTCCGCGAGTTCCAGGACGACGGCCTCACCGACTGGGCGGCCGCCCTCACCTACTACGCCGTGCTCGCGATCTTCCCCGCCATGATCGCGCTCGTCTCGGTGCTGGGCCTGGTCGGCACCTCGGCGACGGATCCGCTCGTGGACAACCTCGGCCAGCTCGCGCCCGGCCCGGCGAACGAGATCCTCACCGGCGCAATCGACGAGATCGCCGCCAGCCGCCAGTCGGCGGGGCTCGCCTTCGTGCTGGGCCTCCTGGGTGCCCTCTGGGCGGCGTCCGGATACGTGGGCGCGTTCTCGCGCGCATCGAACGTGATCTATGAGATCGAGGAGGGCCGTCCGTTCTGGAAGCTGCGCCCGCAGCAGGTGGGCATCACGCTCGTTCTCATCCTGCTGCTCGCGGCGCTCTCGCTCGCGGTGGTCATCTCCGGCCCGATCGCCGAGGAGGTGGGGGACGTGGTCGGTGCCGGCGACACCGCCGTCACGGTGTGGGGGATCGCAAAGTGGCCGCTGATCGCATCCGTGGTCGTCGGGATCTTCGCCGTCCTCTACTTCGCGGCCCCGAACGTCCGCCAGCCCGGCTTCCGCTGGATCACGCCGGGCGGCGTGCTCGCGCTGGTCCTCTGGCTGGCGGCCTCGGCCGGATTCGCTCTCTACGTCGCGAACTTCGCCTCCTACAACGCCACCTACGGCAGCATCGCCGGAATCATCGTCTTCCTGGTCTGGCTCTGGATCTCGAACGTCGCCCTGCTCCTCGGGGCCGAGCTGAACGCCGAGCTCGAGCGCTCGCGGGAGCTCGAGGCCGGGATCCCCGAGGACCGGACGATCGCACTCCCGCCCCGCACCGAGGCCTCCTGAGAATGGGCAGGCTCGCCTTCATCCCGTTCAGCATCGCGGCCGGCCTGCTCGCCGGGCTGGCCGCGAAGAAGACCTTCGAGGCGCTCTGGGGAGCGATCGACGACCAGGAGCCGCCCGACTCCGAGCACCGGGACGTCTCGTGGCAGAAGCTGGCGGTCGCGGGGGCACTGCAGGGCGCGGCGTTCGGCTCGACTCGGGCGCTCGCCGATCACGCCTCCCGTGTCGCCTTCGCGCGCGCGACGGGGAGCTGGCCGGGAGAGGAAAGGCCCGACGCGACCTAGGCCCTACTTTTTCGCCTGCCCAGGCGGGACCTTCTTCGACTTGGGCGGCTTCGGCTTCGGCCCGCCCTCGCCCGCCGCCGCAAGCGCAGCGTCAAGCTCGGACTGCACGGTCTCGGTCTGGTTGGGAATCTCGAGGCGCTCACGAAGCACGGGTATCGCCTCGTCCGGCCGCCCCGCGTCGTTCAGCGCCTGGCCGAGGTTGAAGAGCGCGAACGCGTAGTTGATGTCGCCCGTCCCCTCCGGAAAGAGGGAGACGGCGCGTTCGAGCAGCGGCACGGCCTCCTCGGGCCGTCCGGACCGGATCAGCGCGAAGCCCTCGTCGTTGAGTGCCACCGCCTGTGCGACGTCGGGCTCACCAGCCGGCGCCGGCACGCCCTCCCCACCGTCGCCCGACGGCGCGGGCTCGTCCTCGGCTGACGCGCCGGAGTCCTCACCCGCGGTGCCGCTCGCCGCGGTGTCGCGGCCCGACCGGGCGCCGTCGCCGACCGGGTCCGACCCGCCCGAGAGTCCCACCGCCAGCGCCGCCAGGGCGAGCACTCCGCCCACGGCACCGATCGCGAGCATCCGGGAGCGGGGCGAGGGGCCACGACGCCGGGGGCGGACGCTCTCGGCGGTCGGCGCCGTCGGCGGATCGGGCTCGAACGGCATGGGCGGGCGGGTCGCGCCCGCCGGGCGAACAGCAGTGAAGGTGCGGAGGTCCGCGAGCGCGGCATCGGCGGAGACCGGACGGCGGCCGGGGTCCGGGTCGGCGAGCCGCTCGGCGAGGTCGCGGAGCTTCGGCCCGGCGCCCGGGGCCAGACATTGGGACAGCAGGACCCCGAACGAGTAGAGGTCGCTGGCCGGCGTCGCCTCCTCGCCCTCCATGAGCTCCGGGGCCATGTAGCGAGCTGTCCCCGGCATCTGCCCGGCCTGGGTGATCGACGTCGCGTCCTGAGGGCGGGCGATACCGAAGTCGGTGAGCAGGGCTCGGCCACCCCGCGCGATCAGGACGTTCGCCGGCTTGACGTCCCGATGGACGACGTCGGCGCGGTGGATCGCTCCCAGAGCCGAGAGGAGGTCGACCGCCAGCCGGTCGGCGTCCAGGGGATCGCCTCGTTCCAGCCGGGTCGCGAGGTTGGGCCCCGGGACGTACTCCATGACGATGTACGGACGGTCAGCATCCGGGTCGAAGTCGAAGATCCCGACGAGGTTGGGATGGGAGAGCCTCGCGGCGATGTGGGCCTCGCGGCGGAACCGCGCGGTGAACGCCTCGTCCGCGGCCAGGCTCTCGGAGAGGAGCTTCACGGCGACCTCCCGGCCCAGCCGGACATCCTCCGCGAGCCATACGGAGGCCATGCCGCCCGAGCCGATCGACTCTTGCAGCAAGTAGCGATCGCCCAGGAGAGTGCCGTCAGGAGCTTGGGTGCCAAGCGGGGTCATCGCCCTGTCTTACCCGTCGCCAGATGGCGAAAAACGGCCGAGGCGTACCATGGAACGCGAGGTGGCGGCACTTCCGGAACTCGAGCCAGGGTCTGTGGCGGAGATCGGCTCCAGGCTGCGCGCGAACGTGCGCCGGGCGGTCAAGGTCGACGACCGCGTGGTGGGCGACCTCCTCGTCGCGCTGCTGGCCGAGGGACACGTCCTGATCGAGGACTTCCCCGGCGTCGGCAAGACCGCCCTCGCCCGCGCTTTGGCCCGCTCGATCGAGGCCGAGTACGCCCGGGTGCAGTGCACGGCCGACCTGCTGCCGGCCGACCTCGTGGGCACGAACGTCTTCGACTCCCGCGCCGGCCGCTTCGAGTTCCACCCGGGCCCGGTCTTCGCCAACGTGGTCCTGGTCGACGAGATCAACCGCGCCTCGCCGAAGACTCAGTCGGGCCTGCTGGAGTGCATGCAGGAACGCCGGATCACCATCGACAACGTCGCCCACGAACTGGCTCGGCCGTTCCTGGTCGTCGCGACGCAGAACCCTGTGGAGTACGAGGGGACCTACCCGCTCCCCGAGGCGCAGCTGGACCGCTTCATGATGCGCGTGTCGCTGGGCTATCCGGATCCGGGCGACGAGGCCGACATGTACGAGTCTCACGCTGCCGGCGACCGCGTCCTCGACATCGAGCCCGTGGCCGACGTCGGCACGATCCTCGCGGCGCAGGCCGCGGCAAGCGCGATCCACGGCAGCGATGCACTTCGGGCCTACGTGGTGGCCCTCTGTGCCGCGACCCGCGAGGACCCCCGGCTCGAGCTCGGAGCCAGTCCCCGTGCCGGCCTGCTGCTGTTCCGGGCGGCCAAGGCGCGGGCGGCCCTGGAGGGCCGCGACCATGCGCTGCCCGACGACGTCCAGGTATTGGCCCCGTCGGTGCTCGCTCACCGCCTGCTGCTTGCGCCCGGCGCCGCACCCGAGGACCGTGAGACCGCGGTGCGCGAAGCGCTCGAACGAGTCCCCGCGCTTTAGATGGCCAAGTCCGGCGGCGCGCGCGGGGTCGGAGCGCTCGCCCTCGCCCTCGTCGTGGCCGGAGTCACCTTCGACTCGCTCTCGATCCTCGTCTGCGGAAGCGCGCTCGGCGTCCTCGCCCTCGCCGCCGCCGCCTGGGTGCGCGGTGCTGCAGGTGGCGTGCGGATCGAGCGGCTGCCGGGCCCCACCCGGATGGGCGAGGACGAGGCATACCCCCTGCGGGTTCGCGTGACGCGGGGGCGAGTGCCCCTCCCGCCCGCCCAGCTCCACGACCCCCTCCTCGCCGATCCGGTCGCGGTCGGCTCGCGAGCCCCGGCACTGGTGTCTGTGGCGGCGCCGGCGCCCGCCCGGGGCCGCCATTTGCTCGGGCCCGCGCGGCTGGAGCTCTCCGACCCGGTCGACCTCTGCCGCCGCGAGATCGCAACCGGCGGGGGCGATGAGCTGCTGGTCCTGCCGCGGATCGAGCCGGTCCGTCTGGCGGGCGGCGCGGGCCGGGAGGAGGGCTGGCTCGCCGGCGTCGATCACGGTGGCGACGGCCCGGGCATCGAGTCGGGGGCGATCGACCTCGAGATGGACGGGCTGCGGCCCTACCGGCCCGGGAGCCCGGCCTCGCGCATTCACTGGCGCACCGTCGCCCGGACCGGCGAGATGCACGAGCGGCGCTTCGTCGCCGGCGCGGACGCCGCGCCCCTCATCGCCCTCGACGCCAGCGATCCGGCCGGCCCGGCGGAGCTGGAGTGCGCCGTGCGGGCCGCCGCCTCCCTGTGCTTCCACCTTGCGCGCCGGGGCGGCTGCGCGATCCTGATCGGGGATCGTGCCACTCCCAGCGTGGTCGAGCCCAGGCTGAGGAGCTGGGCCGACGTCCACGCGCGGCTGGCGCTCGTGAAGGCCGGTGACCCCCTGCCCCGGCCGCGGCAGGGAAGCGGACGGATCGCGACCTTCTGGGTCACCGCCTCCACGGATGCCGCCGCCGCCCGCACCGCGGCCCGGCGGCTGCCCGGGGCCTACCTCGTCTCGCCGGCTCCCATGGGAGGCGCCCGGGTGGCGTTCACCGTGGCGGGCTGCAGCGGGCAGCGTGCCAAAGCCGCGGCACGGATGGCCGCGGCGTGAACGCCGACGTCAGGCGCGGCGCGGTGGCCCTCGCGGCGACCGTCGCGCTGGCCGGCTTCTGCGCCTTCCACTGGGCGAACCTGGTCGTCGATCCGCCCGTCGGCAGGGTCGTGTCGGCCGTCGCGATCGCGGGCGCGCTCGGAGCCGCGCTGCTCATCCTCGGCGCGCGTGGCGGGAGCACCCGCGGACGGCCGGTGGCCGCCTTGGGCATCACCGCGGTGGCCCTGGTGGCCGGGGTGCTCGCGGCCGGCCTCGACTCGAGCCTGCTGCTCCCGGGCCACTGGGACGAGCTGGGCGCGGGCGTCAGCGACGGCATCTCTGGACTCGGCGGCGCGACCTACCCCTACGACGAGGGAGGGGAGTGGCCCTACCTGCTCCTGATTCTCGCCGTGCCGCTGATCCTCACCGTCGCCATGGCGTTGTGCTTCTGGCCCGGCGGGGCACAGTGGAGCCGGGCCGCCGGGCTGGGCGTTCTGGTCTCCGCCTACGGCTTCGCCTCGGTTCTCTACGCCCCCGGCCTGCCGCTGCTCCACGGTCTTGTGCTCCTGGCGCTGCTCGCGGCCTGCCTGTGGGCGCCCGATCTCCGCGGCACGCGCCTGGCCCTGGCCGGGGCGTGCGTCGCGCTCGCCGCCCTGATCGCCGTGCCGGTGGCGGCCGCCCTCGACCGAGAGCGCCCCGTTGTCGACTACCGCGCCTGGACCTGGACGGGCGGCCAGCCCAGCGTCGGCTTTGCGTGGAACCACCAGTACGGCCCGCTCGACTGGCCCCGGGAGGGAACTGCGCTCCTCGAGATCCGTGCCGACGAGGCGCACTACTGGCGCTCGGTGGTGCTGGAGCGATTCGACGGCTTTCGCTGGGTGCGCAGCGATCTGGCCGGCGAGCCGCTCGAGCTTCCGAATCTCATCGAGGGGACGGACGGGCACATCCGCGACCGCTGGTACGAGACCACGGAGGTCACGGTTCGCGAGCTGCGAAGCGGCCTGGTGGTGAGCCCGGGCAGCCTGCAGCAGGTGTCGGGGCTGGACTACTCGATCGCCAGCGACGGGACCACTCTCGCGGGCGAGCTGCCCTCGACCGGCCAGACGTACGAGGCGCTCTCCTACGCGCCGGACCCGACCGGCCAGGAGCTGCGCGACAGCCCGGGCGAGTTCCAACCCAGCCTTGAACGGTTCACCCAGATCGAGTTGCCGACCAGCCGGGTCAGGCTGCCCGACCTGGATCTTCCGCAGCTGGAGGGCGAGTACGCGAGCGCGGCTCTCGCCACCGTGCCCGTGGGCGTGCCGCTGTGGGGCGAGCCGAGACCTGAGGTCGCACAGGCGGCTCGCCGGTCGGGGTACGGGGGTGTGTACGCCCTCTCCCGGCAGCTCAACCGTGGTGCCGCGACGCCGTACGAGCTGGTGCGAGCCGTCGAGCGGCACCTCGCGGACGGCTTCGACTACTCCGAGGAGCCGGCCGAGAGCGACCGGCCATTGCGTTCCTTCCTGCTCGAACAGCGCACCGGGTACTGCCAGCAGTTCTCCGGGGCGATGGCGCTGCTGCTCCGCATGTCCGGCGTGCCGGCCCGCGTCGTCTCCGGCTTCAGCCCCGGCGCGCCGGACCTGGATGAGGACGGCGTGTTCGTTGTCCGCGACACCGACGCGCACTCCTGGGTGGAGGTCTACTTCTCCGGGATCGGGTGGGTGCCGTTCGACCCGACGCCGGCGGCCTCGCCCGCGACCTCGCAGTCCCTCAACTTCGCCGGGGCGGCTACCCCCTCGGCGAACGTGGAGGGGCCGCTCGGCCGTGAGCGCGAGCCGGAGGTGCTGGAGGGTCCGGCGCCCACCAACATCGGCGCGGCAGAGGCGGAGTCGCCCTGGCCCGCCATCGTGTTCGGGATCCTGGTGGTCGTGCTCCTGATCGCGGCGGCCGCCGCGACCGTGCGCCGCCGAGGCTTCCGCGCGCTCCGCCCCCAGGAGAAGCTGCGGATCCAGGCCGCGGAGCTCGCGGCCGCGGCCGAGGTGGCCCGCTACCGCTCGGAGCCGGGCGCCACCCTGCTCTCGCTCGAGCGCCGCCTGCGGGCCGGCGGGCGCGGCAGGGCGGCGGGCTATGCGGCCCGGCTCGGCGCCTCCAGGTTCGGCGCCCAGTTCCCCCGCGCGCCCGACCTCGACGAGCGCCGGAGCGTCCGCCAGGACCTCTCCCGCTCGCAGGGCCTCCGCGTGAGGCTGCGGATGTTCGCGGCGATCCCGCCCGGCGCCCCCCGCCAGGGGTAGGGTCCGCGCATGCCTGCCTCGACGCCCGCGGATGCGGCGCAGCTACTGCAGCCCTCGGACACGCTCGGGATGCCCCTGGGCACCGGGCAGCCCGCGGCGTTTCTCGCCGCGCTGGGCGAACGGGACGACTGGGAGGACCTCCGCGTGTACGGCGCGCTGCTGCTGGTCGGCACCGCGCTCTTCAACCATCCGGGTGTGAACTACCTCTCGGGCTTCTTCGGCCCGATCGAGCGCGCGCTCCGCGAGGGCGGCGCGAACATCAGCTTCGCCCCGGCCGACTTCCGCCGGTTCGCCCCGCTCTTGGAGGAGCAGCGCCCGCGGGTGATGGCGACGATGGCTGCTCCGCCATCCGGCGAGGGCTGGTGCAGCCTGTCGCTCCACGCCGGGGGCACGATCGGTGAGCTGCGCAGGGCCGGCCAGGATCCGGACCGCCTGCTGGTCGTGGAGGTGTCCGAGCGGTTCCCGGCCACGTTCGGCCTACCGCCCGACCACCCGCATGCCCTCCACGTCGATGAGATCGACGTGCTCGTCGAGAGCGACGCCGCCCCGTTCCCGCTCCAGGACCCGCCCCCGACCGAGGCCGACCGTGCGATCGCCGACCACGCGCGCGCCTTCATCCCCGAGGGCGCGACGCTCCAGACCGGGATCGGGTCGGTCCCGTCCACGCTCGTCGGGCTGCTGGCCGAGGGCGAGCGCGGCGACTTCGGCGTGCACTCGGAGATGTTCACCACCGGCCTCATGCAGCTGCACGAGAGCGGCAAGGTGACGAACCGCAAGGGCCAGTTCGACGGCGTCTCCGTCGCGACCTTCGCCGCGGGCACCGAGGAGCTCTACGACTGGCTGCGGGGCAACCAGGACGTCGCGTTCCTCCCGGTCGAGCTCATCAACTCGCCCGAGCTGATCGGCGCGCAACCGGCTGATGACGACGATCAACGGGGCGATGGCGGTGGACATCCACGGGCAGGTGATCGCGGACACCATCGGCGGCACCCAGTTCTCCGGCATCGGCGGCCACGAGGACTTCGTCTCGGGGCCCGCGCTCGAGCTCGAGGACCGCTCGCTGCTGTGCCTGCCGTCGACGGTGACGATCGGCGACGAGGTCCGCTCGCGCATCGTGCCCTGGTTCGAGGCGGGCGCCGTGATCACCACCCCGCGCCACCAGGTCGACGTGATCATCACCGAGTACGGCGCCGCGGAGCTCCAGGGCAAGACGATCCACCAGCGCGGCGAGGCCCTCGCGGCGATCGCCCACCCGGACTTCCGCGACGGCCTGCTGGAGGCGGCCGAGCGCGCGTCGGGCGGGCGGGCCGCCCGTCCCGCCTGAACCGGCTGCGCGCGTCTACCGCAGGGGCCGGCTCTGCCACCCCGGCTTCGCCGCGACGAGCTGCAGGTCGCGGATGCGCGCCTCGTGGAAGCCGGCCTCCGAGAGGGCGAGCCACAGGCTCCAGAGCCGGCGGAACGGCTCGTCGTAGCCCAGCGCCTCGAGCTGCTCGGTCGCGGCATCGAACCGCTCCCGCCACGCGCGGAGGGTGAGCACGTAGCTGGGGCTGATGTCGTCGAGCCATGTGGTCCGCATGTCGGTGTCGCGGGCGAGGTGGCGCTGGATGACCTCCAGCGAGGGCAGCGCGCCGCCGGGAAAGATCAGCTGGTTGGCGAAGGTCCGTGACGCCGCTTCTCCGCCTCGTAGGCGCCGTCCTCGAGCGCGATCGCCTGCAGGAACATCAGGCCGTGCGGCTCGAGCAGCTCGGAGCAGCGGCTGAAGAAGATCGTCGAAGTACTGCCAGCCGACCGCCTCGATCATCTCCAGCGAGACGAGCTTGTCGTAAGCTCCCGCTCGAGGTCCCGGTAGTCGGAGCCGAGCACGGTCACCCGGTCCTCGACGCCCGCGGCCCGCACCCGCGCCTGCGCGTACTCGCGCTGTTCGCCCGAGATCGTGGTGGTCGTGACGCGGCACCCGTAGCGTGATGCGGCGTGGACCGCCATCCCGCCCCAGCCGGTGCCGATCTCCAGCAGATGGTCGTCGCCGACCAGCTCCAACCGGCGGCAGACCCGCTCGAGCCGGGCGAACTGAGCCTCCGCGAGGCTCATGTCCGGCTCCTCGTAGAGGGCCGACGAGTACATCATCGTGTCCCGGTCCAGGAACAGCTCGAAGAGGTCGTTGCCCAGGTCGTAGTGCGCCGAGATGTTGCGGGCCGCTCCGCCCCGGGTGTTGAGGAGCGGGAGGTTCCGCAGCCCGGCCAGCGGACGCAGGAACGGCGCCACCCGGCGCCGCGCCGGGTCGCCGCGCCGGATCTCGCGGGCGGCCAGGCGGCAGACGCCCACCACGTCGTCGGTCTCCCAGAGGCCCTCGGCGTACGAGGTGCCCATGCCGACGCTGCGGCCGCGGGCCAGCGCCACGTAGGCCTGCGGCGAGCGGACCTCGATGCGCAGCCGCGGGGAACCGGTGCCGAGGCTGACCGTCTGGCCGGTCCAGGCCTCGGTCAGCTCCAGCGTGCCCGTCCGCAGGCCGCTGAAGACCCTGTGCACGAGGCGCCGGGCCGCGTGCTCGACGGGACCGCGCGGGCCGCGATGCGCCTCGGGTGAGACGACGGCGCCGGGCGGCGCGCGTCCAGCGCTGCGTGAGACCCTGCGCGCCCCCCGGACGGCCATCAGGACGCCGCGGGGCGAGGGTGGTAGGGCGCTCCCTTCAGCTTCAGCTTCAGGGCGTTCCAGTAGATGCGCGTCAGCGTGCTCGCGGCCGCGGGCGGATAGGAGAGCATCGCCCGGGTCATCTCGCCTCGGTTCAGCTCGCGCCGGCGCAGCGCAAGGCCCGCGGAGAACACGGTCCGGCCCTCCTGCTCGCTCGTGATCGCGACCGACAGTGCCTCACCGGGATCGGAAAGACGCCAGCGGTAGGTCTGCTCCATGGGCATGAACGGGGAGACGTGGAGCTGCTTGGTGAACTCGCCCTCGAGCGCGCCATCGCGCCCGTCCAGGACGTAGGAGTGGCGCTCGCCCCACGGGGTGCTTGTCACCTCCGCGATCACTGCCTCGACCTTACCGCCGCCGGCGCCCTGGAGGTAGTAGAACGACACCGGGTTGAACCCGACGCCCAGCACCCGAGGCGTCGTGAGGACCTGAACGGGGCCGGTGGGACGGAACCCCGCGCGCTCCGCCACGAGGTCGCGGGCGGCGTCGGCCAGCGGGACCGCCTCATCGCCCAGAAGGTCGCGGCGGCGGAAGCGCACCGGCGCCGGGCGGCGGGCCGACCAGAGCGGGTGGCGGTCGAGCGCCTGCGGGACCTCGTCGAGATCCAGCAGCAGCATGCCGACCCGGTAGCGGAACGAGTGCTCCACCGGCCCGCGCCGGGAGTGGTTCACCCAGCCCTCGTAGAGCGCCGACCCGCTCACGCCGCCAGCTCCAGCTCGGCGCGGGCTTCGAAGGTGCGCCCGCGCTCGAGCGCGCCCATCGCCCCGCAGGCGCGCAGGGCGCTCCACACCCCATCCTCGTGAAAGCCCCAGCGCCAGTAGGCGCCGCAGTAGTGAGTGCGGCCGCGGCTGACCTCGTCCCACCGGCCCTGGGCGGCGACGGCCTCGCGCGTGTAGACCGGGTGGGAGTAGGTGAACCGGCGCAGCACCCTCGCCGGATCGATGTCGGCCGAGCGGTTGAGCGTGACCAGGAACTCGCGGTCGGCGTCGAGCGACTGGAGGCGATTCATGTGGTAGGTCACGGTCGTGCGGCCGGCCGACTGGTCGGCGAGGTGATAGTTCCAGCTCGCCCAGGCGGCACGCCGGCGCGGCAGCAGGCGCCGGTCGGTGTGCAGCACGGTCTCGTTCTCCTGGTAGGCGATCGCGCCCAGCACCTCGCCCTCCGCCTCGGATGGGTCGGCGAGCATTCGCAGGGCCTGGTCGGAGTGGCAGGCGAAGACGACTCGGTCGAACCGCTCTCTCCCGCCCTCCCAGGCCACCTCGACGCCGTCGGCGTCGCGCGTGACCGAGCCGACGGGCGTCGACGTCCGGATACGCGAGGCGAAGGGGGCCGTGAGCGCATCCACGTAGCGGCGCGAGCCGCCGGTCACCGTGTGCCACCGCGGTCGCCCGAGGAGCTGGAGCGAACCGTGGTTCGCGAAGAACTCGGCGATGAAGCTGGCCGGAAAGCCCCAGAGCTGATCGGGGTCGGCGGACCACACCGCGGAGACCTGCGGCACGATCAGCCGCTCGACGAAGTACTCGGAGTAGCCGCGCTCGTCGCAGAACTCGCGCAGCGACGGCCCGGAGCCGTTGGTGCCGATCAGCTCCCTGGCCTCGCGGAAGAAGCGGCGCAGGTCGAGCAGCATCCGGTGAAACGAGGGGTCGACGATGTGGCCGAGGTTCGCGAACAGGCCCGAGCGGCGTGGCGGCCCACTCGAAGTCCCCGCGGCCGTCGGAGACGGAGAAGCTCATCGTCGATGGCTGCGTGGCGACGCCCAGCTCGGAGAGCAGCCGGCGGAAGTTGGGGTAGTTGCGGTCGTTGAAGACGATGAAGCCGGTGTCGACCGCGAACTGCCCACCCGGCGTCTCGACCTCGACCGTGTTCGAATGGCCCCCGGGGAGGGCGCCCGCCTCGAACACGGCGATCTCGTCGCCCGCGCGATCCAGCTCGCGCGCGGCCACCAGGCCGGAGACCCCGGCGCCGATGATCGCCGTCCTCATTCGCCGGCACCGACCCAGGGCGGCCAGCTCGCGCTCGAGACCGGCCCTCGCGTTCTCGGCCAGGCGCCTGAAGCCGACGCGCATCGGGAGCTCCAGCAGCCTCGCCGCGCCCTTCAGGGTCAGCTCGGCGTCGTAGGTCATCTCGGTGCCCGTCCCGGCCGGGGCGAAGGTGATCGTGTCGAGGGAGATCACCGACGAGGTCTCGGCGCGGACGACCACGCGGTTGGCCGCTCGTAGGCGACCGTCTCGTAGAGGTACTCCGGTCTCACGCCCGAGCGTCTTCACGACGACGCGAAAGCGCGCTCCGGGCCCCGGCGCGGGGTCGAGCGCCTCGGCCTCGGTGACCGTCGGGTCCCACTCCGCGGCGGACGAGAAGTCCGCCATGTAGTCGAAGACCCGCTCGGGCGGGGCCGGGCTCGGCACGGTGTCCACGAATCGCGGCATCAGCTTCCTTCCGTCAGCCGCTCGAGCTCGGCCCACAGGGCCGCGCGGTCGGCGGCGGACTCGCGCGTGCCCGGCACCCGGTAGGGCGAGCGCACGCGGCGGTCGTGCCAGAGGGCGCCGGGGTGCTCCTCGGCCTCGGGGCACGCCATCAACCAGACAGCGGTATCCGCGCCCTGGCCGGCGTCGCGAAGGATCGGCCCCATCAGCTTGTGGAAGCGCGGCAGGGACTTGGTGAGGCCCGGGGTGTCGGCCCAGCCGGGATGCATGGCGTGAAAGCCCGCGGCGTCGCCCTCGGCGCTCGGCGAAGAGCCGGGCGCACACCACCTGCGCCCGCTTGGCATGGGCGTAGAAGCGCGAGCCGTCGAACTCGCGGTCGTCGAGCTGGAGGTCGGCCGCCTCGAGCTGCGCGGTGAACATCCCGCCCGAGCTCACCCACACGACGCGGGCGTGACCCGCCGCGGCGAGCGCTCCCAGCAAGAGCTGGGTCATCAGGAAGGGCCCCACCACGGCCGTCGCGAAGGTCAGCTCGATGTCCCTGGGCGCTCCGCTCCCGCTCGGCGGTCAGGACGCCGGCGTTGTGGATGAGCCCGGCGAGCTCGGTGACCTCGGCCTCAAACTCGGCGGCGAAACTGCGCACCGCATCGAGGTCGGAGACGTCGCACAGCCACAGGCGCGCCTCGCCGGACCCCGCCGCGCCGACGCGCTCAGCCGCTGCCTGGCCCCGCTCGGGATCGCGCGCAAGAAGGTGGACGCGCGCCCCCGCCTCGACCAGCTGGGAGCATGCGGCCTCGCCGATGCCGGAGCTGGCGCCCGTGACCAGGACGTCTCGCCCGACGCAGGGCCCCGGGCGGGACCCGCTCGCCCCACGAGCGGGAGCGCAGCGCGTAGCCGGCGCGCCCGTAGCCGGGCACGACGGTGAAGTCGAGGATGCGAATCGAGGGGTCGGGCGAGGGACATTCCGAGTAGCAATACGTAGCCGGAGCCGGAACGGTTGAATGCCTCGCCAGGGGTGCTAGGTATGCTCACCAGGCCATGGAGAGGCAGGCTCGACGCAGGGATCGCGCACTTAAGGCTGCTCTGACCGCGCTCGCGGCCGGCTTCGCGCTGATCGCGGTGCCCGCCACGGCCAACGGGGCGACCGAGACCTTCAGGATTCCGATCACGGTCGGCGGCTACGCCGTGAAGCAGACGGTGGTGAACGCCCCGCGCCCCGACGTCGACGGGCACATCACCAACATGCACACCGACGTCGTGGACGCATCGGGCGACCCGGTCCCGATCGACCGCCTGATGCTCCACCACATCGTCTTCCTCAACCAGGGCCGCCCCGACCAGAGCTGCGACATCGACGACGGGATCTGGGGCTTCGACAACCTCCAGAAGGTCGCCGGCCGTCGAGCGCTTCTACGCCGCGGGCGAGGAGCGCGCCAAGCTCGCGATGCCCGCCGGATACGGCTACGACATGGGCGCGAAGCCGGCAGGCGGCGGCTTCGGCGGCAACCGCTGGTCGGTGCTCTACATGGTGATGAACCACAAGGCCGAGACCGACTCGGCCTTCATCGAGTACACGGTCACCTACACCCCGGACACCGGGCAGCCGAGCCCCACCCAGGAGGGCACTGACTCCCAGCAGGACGCGGTCCCCTTCTGGCTGGACGCGGAGAACTGCCGCGCCGACCCGATCTACAACATCCCGGGCACCGGCACCGACGGCGAGGCCGACGAAAGCGACGAGAACGTCACCGACTTCACGGTCGACCAGGAGAAGCTGGGCGCTACCGGCGGGCGGATCGTCGCCGGCGCCGGCCACGTCCACGGCGGGGCCTACGAGCTGGCCCTGAGCCAGCCGCAGTGCGGCGACCGGACCCTGGGAACGTCATTGCCGACCTGGGGCGAGGCCGATCACCCCTTCTACAACGTGAAGCCGATCCTCCACGAGCCGGGCCCGATCCACATGAGCGCGTTCGAGACCCAGCAGGGCTTCCCGATCCGCGCGAACCAGCCGCTGCGCCTGCACTCGGTCTACGACAACACGCGGCCCCACACCCGGGTGATGGGGATCATGATCATCTTCATCGCACCCGACTCGGGCGTGCCGGCCGACCCCTGTACCGCCCCCGCTCCGACCGACGTCACCACCCCGCCGCGGCCGGACGGTCGCACGGGCGAGCCGCCCGAGTTCAAGGTCCCACTGACCGGCCTCGACAACAACGGGCAGGCGATCAAGATCTCGAAGCCGCCGGGCAGCCACCGAGCACGTGAAGTCGGGCACGACGATCGACGTCGACGACAACAGCTTCGACAAGCGGAACCTCCGCATCGACAAGGGCGACAAGCTCAACTGGAGCTTCGACACCGACGGGATCCACAACGTCACCCTCGCCAACGGCCCGAAGGCGATCGGCTCGCCGAACCTCAGCGCCGACGGCGCCGACGCGCGTGAGTACTCCCGGAAGTTCAACAAGCCCGGGACCTACCGCCTCTTCTGCGCGCTCCACCCGGTGCAGATGACCGAGCGCGTCGTCGTCGACAAGTAGCGGCGGCCTACGATCCGCGGGCAGGTAGCCCGACGTGCTGAAGGCCCGGCTCAACTCCCTACGCGAACGGCTCGAGCGGCGACTTCGAACCCGTGCTCAACGACCACCTACGCCGCGCCCTGTGGCGCGTCGCTCGACGCCGGCGCGCTCGACAGCGCCGCATCGCTGACCTACTACCTGCTGCTCTCGCTGGTGCCCTGCGTGACGATGGTGGTGGCGATCGTCGGGGTGGTCGGCAGCGACCCCGAGACCACGAACGCGATCCTCGACATCGATCGAGGAGGGCGGCTCGACCGACGCCGCCGAGACGCTCCGCGGGGCGCTGGAGACGGCGCTGGAGTCCGGGACGCGCTCCGGGCACCGCGCTGGGGATCGGGCTCATCGGCACGCTCTACGTCGCCTCGCTCTACGTGTCGGCGTTCACCCGGGCCGCCGCCGGCATCGGCGGCGCCAGCCGCCGCAGCTCGCTGACGCGCCGGCCCCTCCAGGTGCTGGTGACGTTCGTCGGGCATGATCCTGCTGCGCGCTCGTCCTCTTCCTGCTCGTGATCTCGAAGCGCGTCGCCGAGGCGCTCGCCGACGAGACCGGGATCGACCCTGCTGTCCCAGGAGCTCTGGCCGGTCGCCAAGTGGGCGATCGTCGTCGGCTGCCTGGTCGCGATCGTCGCGGGGCTCTATTCGCTCGACCCGACCCGTGAGCGCCGCTGGCCCCCGCGGCCGACCCGCGGCAGCCTGATCGCGGTCGCGCTGTGGCTCACGGCAACGATCGGGTTCGAGGTCTACCTCAGCACGCTCGCGAGCTACGACCAGACCTACGGGGCAGCGCTCGGCGGCACCATCACCTTCCTCGTCTGGGCCTGGCTGACGCAACATCGTGCTGATCTACGGCCTGGCCGTCGACCAGGAACGCCGGACGGTGAAATCGCCCCAGGGCGGGTAGAAGCCGCGCGTGGAGGACGCCATCGAGAGCATCACCCGCGGCAACGTGGCCGAGGTGAAGATCGTGCTCGCATCGGTCGTCGCCACGCTGGCGCTCTACCAGGTGACGCTCATGGCCGTGGGCTACGGGAAGCTGCGGCTGAGCTTCCTCGACCCGGGCCCGGCGTCCACGGCCCACCGGGCCGTCGGCCACACGATCGCGGCGCTCGCCCTGATCGTGGCAACCATGTGCATCGCGTACTTCGGGTTCGAGGAGAACTCGGCCCACATCATCGTCGCGTGCGCACTGCTCGCCGTGCTCGCGTTCAAGATCGTGGTCGTGCGCTGGTGGCACTCGCTCGGCCGCCTGCTCCCGTTGCTGGGCGTCTCGGTGCTGGTCCTCTTCTGGGCGACGTGGGCGACCGCGGCCGCGGAGTACGTGCTGTGAGCGACCGGTCGCGGCGCATCCAGCTCGTTGGCTCGCTGCTCGTGGCGGTGGCAATCGTCGCGGCGGTGATCGTCGTGGTCACCGCCCGGCTGGGCCCGACGCCGATCGCCGAGCTGGAGGCCCGCGAGGAGCGGATCGAGCTCGCCGAGGAGCGGGCCGAGGAGCGGGCTGAGGCGCGCGAGGAGCGCCTCGACCAGCGCCTCGACGCCCTGGAGGAATGATCGCCCGCTGAACCGGCGCGCGCGGTCACCGCTTGGGGTAACGTCGCCAGACTGATGGTTGCCGGCACGAGGGGCAGGGTTCGCAGAGCGGTACGCGCGACCGCCTGCGCCGTTCTGATCGCAGCGGGGATCGCGACCACCGCGACTCCGGCGAGCGCGAGCGCATCCACCGCGTCGGCCGAGGACCGCTACTCGCTGGTGCATGGCTGCTTCGGCCTGCGCTCGCTCTCCCGCGACCAGTTCGTGACCAAGTCCGGCAACGGCTACACCGCCACCGCCTCGTCGCTGGCCGGGGCCGAGCCCTTCCGCATGCAGGCCACCGACCTCGGCAAGTACCTGCTGTACGGGGCGGCGGAGGACTTCCTGGCCAACGACACCACCCCCGTCCTGGGCGGCATCGTCTCGGCCGACGCGCCCAGCGACACCGCCGACTGGACCGTGGTCGAATCCGGCGAGGGCTTCACGCTCACCACGGGCAACCGGCAGCTCTCGGTGGACGGGACCGGCAAGCTCGTCGCCGTGAATGGAAGCGCCGGGGACGCGGGCGTATTCATCTTCGAGGAGCGCACCGGCTGCGCCACCTACCCGGAGGTCGACGTCAGCGCCACGGGCGGCCCGGCGACCGGGACTCCGAACTTCGGCGAGGTCGAGGGGTTCATCGACGGGCACATGCATCACATGGCCTTCGAGTTCCTCGGGGGCCGTGCGCATTGCGGGCAGCCGTGGCACCGCTTCGGCGCCCCCTTCGCGCTGAAGGACTGCCCCGACCACGAGGTCGGGAACGGCTGCGCGGCGATCCTCGAGAACGTGCTCTGGGGCGACCCCCCGGTCCGCTGCCACGACCCCGTCGGCTGGCCCACGTTCAACGACTGGCCGCACCCGCAGTCGCTGACGCACGAGCAGTCCTATTACAAGTGGCTCGAGCGGGCCTACCTGGGCGGCGAGCGGATCTTCGTGAACCTCCTGGTCGAGAACAGCGCGCTGTGCAACGTCTATCCGCTCAAGAAGAACTCCTGCAACGAGATGGACAGCGTGCTCCTGCAGGCCCAGCGCATGCACGAGCTCCAGGACTACATCGACGCGCAGAGCGGCGGGCCCGGCGAGGGCTGGTTCCGCATCGTCAAGGGACCGTTCAAGGCGCGCAAGGTGATCAACCAGGGCAAGCTCGCCGTGATCATGGGCATGGAGGTCTCCGAGCCGTTCGACTGCGGGTTCACCCGGGTCGGCCCGAACGAGATCCCCAAGTGCGACGAGGCCGACATCACCAGTTGGGTCGACCGCCTGTACGACCTGGGCGTTCGCCAGCTCGAGATCACGAACAAGTTCGACAACGCGCTGACGGGCGTCGCCGGCGACAACGGCACGCTCGGCACGGTCATCAACGGGGCCAACTTCCTTCAGACCGGAACGTTCTGGGACCTCGAGCCCTGCGCGGACCCCGACAACCACGACCACTCCCCCACCGACACGGGGGCGCCTCACAACGACGACCAGATCATCTTCAACGGCCTCGACGAGCTGGGCGTCGTCGTCCCGGACTACGAGGACGGCCCGCTCTGCAACCAGCGCGGCTTCTCCGAGCTGGGCGAGCACGCCCTCACCGAGATCATGGGCAAGGGGATGATCTTCGACCCCGACCACATGAGCGTCATCGCCCGCGACCAGGCGATGGACATGGTCGAGGAGGAGAAGTACCGCGGGCTGATCTCCTCCCACAGCTGGAGCACGCCAAACGCGCTGCCCCGCCTGTACAAGCTCGGGGGCGTGATCACCCCTTACGCCGGCGGCTCCGAGGGCTTCTACCACGAGTGGCAGCACCTCGACGCCCTCCGCGAGGAGTTCGGGCGCAACTACTTCGGCGTCGGCTGGGGCGCCGACATGAACGGCTTCGGCTCGCAGGGCAACCCGCGCGGCGCGGGCGCCCCGAACCCGGTCACCTACCCGTTCGAGTCCTTCGACGGCGAGGTCACCCTCGACAAGCAGGTCTCCGGACAGCGCACCTTCGACATCAACACCGACGGCGTGGCGCACTACGGCCTGTACCCCGACTGGGTCCAGGACGTGCAGAACGTCGCGGGCGCCGACGGCGACAAGGTCATCGAGGACCTCAGCCGCGGCGCCGAGGCCTACCTGCAGATGTGGGAGCGGGCCCGCGGCATCGAGGGCGTCCAGTGCGGCGGCTGGGGCGAGCGCGACTTCACCCCCCTCGGCCTGGGCGACCGGATCCGCCTGCACGCCAACACCAAGCCGACGCTCCGCCACGCCGGCCAGCCGGAGGACCGCGAGGTCACCTGGACCTGGTGCGCCAACCCGAACGACGAGTCAAAGCGCGTGAAGGCCGTCTTCACGGGTGGCGGCAACGTCGCCCTCATCCTCTCCACGCTCGGCCAGCACGCGATCAAGGGCGCGGGGCCGGACGACAGCAAGGGCAAGCTCCCCGCGGACGCGACGCCCGTCGGCTCGGGCCTCTACACGGCCAAGGCGGGCGGCGGCGGCACCTACGTCTTCGTCACCAAGGGCGGCAAGGTCAGGGCCACCGGCCTCGCGCTTCGCTCGGTCGCGTCGAACCCGGCGACGCTCGCCGACTTCGTCGACCGCGCGGACCTGCCCTAGCGGCCCGCTAGGCCGCGACCGGCTCGCGGCATGGTTCCGGCGCGACGGCAGGCGCTGGCTCGGGGCGCGGTGCCAGCACGAACTCGTCGCGCGCGACCCGCTCGGTCTGCCTGCGGAACCTGTAGGTGAAGTCGGGCCAGAGGACGGTGTTGCGGCCCTCGGCGTCGAGGTACCAGCTGCGGCAGCCGCCCTGGCGACCAGACGGCCCCGTCCAGTCCGGCCTGGAGCTCGTGGTTGAAGCGCTCCTGGGCCTCGGCGCGCGGCTCCGCCGACCAGGCGCGCTCGGCGTCCATGCTGCGCAGCAGCTCGCTGACGTAGTGCGCCTGCGATTCGATCATGTGGATGATCGAGTTGTGGCCCAGCCCGGTGTTCGGGCCCAGCAGGAAGAAGAGGTTCGGGAACCCGGCCAGGGCGGTGCCCCGGTGCGCCTGCATGCCGCGCTCGGCCCAGACCTGCTCGAGGTCGGCGCCGTTCCGGCCGGTGATCCTGAAGCCGGAGAGCATGTCGTGGACCTTGAAGCCGGTGCCGTGGATGATCGCGTCGACCTCAAGCTCCCGGCCGTCGGCGGTGACGATGCCCGTCTCGGTGACGCGCTCGACCCCGTCGGTGACGACGTCGACATTGTCGCGGTCGAGCGCCGGGTAGTAGTCGTTGGAGATCAGGATCCGCTTGCAGCCCATGACGTAGTTGGGCGTGACCGTCTTGCGGAGCTTTGGGTCCGAGATCTGCCGGCGGATGTGAAGGCGGGTGAGCCGGCCCGCAAGCTTCATGATCCGCGGCTCCAGCGAGAACGCCAGCACCCGGGACTCGAGCGCCCAGTAGATGAACCGCCGATAGGCGCGCTGGGCGGAGGGGAAGCGCCTGTAGAGCGCGCGCTCGGCGCGCGGGATCGGCCGGTCGCGCTTGGGGATGATCCACGGGGCGGTGCGCTGGAAGAGGTGGAGCTGTTCGCACCTGTGGAGCGATCCGCGGGACGAACTGGATTGCGCTCGCGCCGGTGCCGATCACCGCCACCCGCTTGCCCGTGAAGTCGAAGTCGTGGTCCCACTCGGCGGAGTGGAAGCTCGCGCCCTTGAAGGTCTCGAGGCCGGGGACCTGCGCGTAGGAGGGGTTGGAGAGCCCACCGATGCCGCTGATGACGACCCGCGCGGTGATCGTCTCCTCGCCGTTCACGGTGACGTTCCACAGGCCGGTGCGCTCGTCCAGCTCCGCCGCCGTGACCGTGGCGCCGAAGCGCAGGTGCGGGCGGGCGCCGACCTCGGTGGCGGTGCGCTCCAGGTAGCCGCGGATCTCGGGCTGGCTGGCGTACATGCGCGTCCACTCCGGATTGGGAGCGAAGGAGAACGAGTAGAGGTGCGAGGGGATGTCGCACGCGCACCCCGGATAGTGGTTGTCCCGCCAGGTGCCGCCGACCGAGTCGCCACGCTCCAGGATGAGGAAGTCGTCGCGGCCCGCGCGCATGAGGCGCTGAGCCATGGCGAGGCCCGCGAAGCCGGAGCCGATGATGAGGACGTCGTGGTCGGGCTGGATCTGTTCCATAAGCTTCATAACTGTAACTTACACTACTGTAGCCTAGCGTTACTCCCGATGAGCCCCGCCGCCGACACCAAGGTCCCCCGGGCCGCCACCCGCAAGCGGATGAGCGGCTCCGACCGCCGAGACCAGATCTTGGACGTGGCCATGGTGCAGGCGGAGGCGCGGGGCTTCCACGCGCTGTCGATCGACGGCGTCGCCAGGGCGGCCGGCATCTCGCGGCCCATCGTCTACCAGCACTTCGGCGATCTCACCGGGCTGCTGAACGCGGTGGTCGACCGCGAGGGCGAACGGGCGGTGGCGCAGCTCGGCGACCCTCCTCCCCACCGAGGTCACAACCGATCCGAGCGAGCAGCTCATCGGGGCTCTGGGCGCGTTCCTCGAGGCCGTGAACGCAGAGCCGGTCCGGTGGCGCCTGATCCTGATGCCGCCGGAGGGAGCGCCCGAGGTGATGCGCGAGCGCTTCGAGCGCGAGCGCAGCGGAGTCACCGCGCAGCTGGCGACCGTCGTCGGCCCGGCGGTGGCCGCAACCCGCGGCGCGCCGAGCCCCGACGCCGAGCTGCTCGCCCGGTCGCTGCAGGCCCTTGCCGAGGAGCTCGCCCGCGCCACCCTCGAGGACCCCGACCGGTATCCGGTCGACCGCATGCTCGAGTACGCGCGCTGGGCGCTGCGGCTGTTCGCGATCGAGCCCGCCTAGGCGAGACTCAGCAGCGGCCGCCGCACGAGTGCGCGGCGACCCGTCGCAGCAGGCCCTCGAGCTGCAGGCGCTCGGCCGGCTCGAGGGGTTCGAGAAGCTGGCGCTCCGCGTCCTCCGCCGCGGCCTGCGCGGCCACGAGGCGCTTCGCCCCCGCCTTGGTCAGTGCGACCACATGGCGGCGGCGGTCTGCTGGGTCCCGCGCTCTCACGAGTAGCCCTCGGGTCTCGAGGCCGTCCAGCATGGCGACCAGGTTCGACGGGTGGATGCGGAGGGCCCTCGCGAGCTGGAGCTGCGTAGCGCCCCCGGCTTCGGCGAGGTTGTGGAGCACGGCGAAGTCGGCCGGCCGCAGGCCCATCCCCTGAAGGGCCTCCGTGAGGCGTGCGCGGGAGACGTGCGCGAGGCGCACAAACAGCAGGCCGCAGGCCGACTGCTCGTCGACGGTGGGATCGGCGGTGGCGGTGGGGGCTGAGCTCATGGCACGGATAATAGTTTGTATTCATAACGATTGCAAGCTATGATGGATCTCGACGCAAGACCCTCCGCACGAATCGAGGCCAACAGACATGGACCAGACGACCGAGAGCCTGCTTCTAATCCCCACCGACGACACCGTGGTCTTCCCCGGGTCGACCGTCACGATCGCCGCCGATGTCGGCGACGCGGGTCGCGTATTCCTGGTCCCGCGCCACGAGAACGACTTCGCCTCGGTCGGCACCGTCGCCGAGGTAATCGAGACGACCCGCCTCCCCGGCGGGCAGACCGCAGCCACCGTCGAGGGCCTCCACCGCGCGCAGGCCGGTGCGGCGCGCGACGCCGACGACGGCGCCCTGCGGGTGGACGCAACCCCCCACCCCGACGAGACGCCCACCGACGAGCGCACCAAGGAGATCACCCGCGAGTACCGCGCGGTGATCGAGGAGATCCTCGACCTGCGTGGCGCCGACGGGCGCATCCGGGCGTTCCTGCGCTCGATCTCCGAGCCGGGCGCGCTGGCCGATACCTCCGGCTACTCCCCCGACCTCTCCTACGAGCAGAAGCGGGAGCTCCTCGAGACGCTGGACGTGACCGAGCGCCTGGAGAAGGCCGTGACGATGCAGCGCGAGCGGCTGGCCGAGCTGCAGATCCGCGCCCGCATCCGCGACGACGTCCAGGAGGGCGCCGAGGCCCAGCAGCGCGAGTACCTGCTGCGCAAGCAGATGGAGTCGATCCGCAAGGAGTTGGGTGAGGACGAGGCGTCGATCGTCGACGAGTACCGCAAGAAGATCGAAGAGGGCGACATGCCCGAAGAGGTCCGCGAGCAGGCCGAGCGCGAGCTGGGCCGCCTCGAGCGGATGGGCGAGTCCTCCGGCGAGTCCTCGATGATCCGCACGTACCTGGACTGGCTGGTCTCCGTCCCCTGGGGCGAGCGCTCCGACGAGAAGCTGGACCCGGTGAACGCCCGTGAGGTGCTCGACGCCGATCACGCCGGCCTGGAGGACGTGAAGGACCGCATCACCGAATACATCGCTGTCCGCCGCCTGCGCGAGGAGCGCGGCGTGGAGGACGAGGGCCGCGGCGCCGGCGCGATCCTGACCCTGATCGGGCCTCCCGGCACCGGTAAGACGTCCATCGGCGAGTCGATCGCCCGGGCGACCGGACGCGAGTTCGTGCGCATGGCACTCGGCGGCGTACGCGACGAGGCCGAGATCCGCGGCCACCGCCGCACCTACATCGGCGCCCTCCCGGGCCGCCTGGTCCGCGCGCTGCGCGACGCCGGGACGATGAACCCGGTGATCATGCTCGACGAGGTCGACAAGGTCGGCGGCGACTGGCGCGGCGACCCCTCCGCCGCCCTGCTCGAGGTGCTCGACCCTGCTCAGAACCACTCGTTCCGCGACCACTACCTCGACGTCGAGGTGGATCTCTCGGACGTGCTGTTCATCGCCACCGCGAACGTGGCCGACACGATCCCCGCGCCGCTACTCGACCGCATGGAGGTCGTGGGCTTCGACGGCTACACGACCGACGAGAAGCTCGAGATCGCCAAGGGCTACCTGTGGCCGCGCCAGCTCAAGCGCAACGCGCTCAACGAGGACGAGGTGGAGATCAGCGACGAACTGATCCGTGCCGTCATCAGCGAGTACACGCGTGAGGCCGGGGTGCGCAACCTCGAGCGCGAGCTCGGGAAGCTCCTGCGCAAGACGGCGACGGCGATCGCCTCGGAGACGCAGAAGCCCCCCGTAAAGCTCGACCTCGACGCCGTGCGCTCAGCGCTCGGGCGACAGCGCCACTTCCAGGAGGCGGCCGAGCGGACCGCGGTCCCGGGCGTCGCCACAGGCCTGTCGGTCACGGGCGCCGGCGGCGACGTGCTGTTCATCGAGGCAACCGCCATGAAGGGCAAGGACGAGTTCGTCCTCACGGGCCAGCTGGGCGACGTGATGAAGGAGTCCGCGCGGATCGCGCTCTCCTACGTGCGCGGCCACGCGGCCGAGCTGGACATCGACGAGTCGGAGTTCACCGACCGTGAGTTCCACGTTCACGTGCCCGCCGGAGCGATCCCGAAGGACGGGCCCAGCGCCGGCATCACGATGACGACGGCCCTGGCGTCGCTCCTGAGCGGCCGCCCCGTCCGTCACACCGTCGGGATGACCGGCGAGATCACGCTCCAGGGCCGGGTCCTCCCCATCGGGGGCTTGAAGCAGAAGGTGCTCGCGGCCCACGCCGCGGGGCTCACCGACGTGATCATCCCCGAGCGCAACCGAGGCGATCTCGAGGACGTCCCGGAGGATGTCCGAGAGGTGATGAGGTTCCACCCGGTGATGACGATCGCCGAGGTGCTCGAGCTCGCACTGGAGCCCGAGCCCTCGGTCGATCCGCTGCCGGCTTAGGCGGCGCGCGCCGGCTTGTAGACCGAGACGACCGCCGCTCCGCCCAGGCCGATGTTGTGCTGGAGGGCTACCTCGGCCCCGTCGACCTGCCGCGCATCCGCGGTGCCGCGGAGCTGCCAGGTGAGCTCGGAGCACTGGGCGAGGCCGGTGGCGCCCAGCGGGTGGCCCTTCGAGATCAGGCCGCCTGAGGGGTTGACGACCGGTCCGTCGCCGCCGTAGGTCGTGGCCTCGGCCTCGACCAGCTTGTGGCCCTCGCCCTCCGGCGGCGAAGCCGAGCGCCTCGTAGGTGATGAGCTCGTTGGCCGAGAAGCAGTCGTGGAGCTCGCACACGTCCACGTCCGACGCGGCGATCCCGGCCTCCTCGTAGGCGGCGTTCGCCGCCTCCTTCGACATGTCGTAGCCGACGATCTTGATGCAGTCCGTGTCGTCGGCGAACGTCGAGGAGAGGTCGGTGACCATCGCCTGGCCGGCGATCTCGACCGCCTGATCCCACAGGCCGTGTCCGTCCACGTAGCGCTCGGACGCGACGATCGCGCAGGCCGACCCGTCTGAGGTGGGCGAGCACTGGAGCTTCGTCAGAGGCGAGTGGATCATCCGCGCCTCCTTGATCTCATCCAGCGTGTACTCGTCCTGGAATTGCGCGTACGGGTTGTTGACGGAATGCTTGTGATTCTTCCAGCCGATCCACGCGTAGTGGTCGGGCTCCGAGCCGTACTTCTCCATGTGATCGCGGCCGGCGTTCCCGAACATCTGCGGGGCGGCGGGCGACTGCTCGGGCTCGCGCAGGGCGAACATGGCCCCCGCGTGCTTGTCGAGGGCGTTGGTGCGGTCCGTGTACTTCACGCCAAGCGAGCCCTTCTCCATCTTCTCGAAGCCGATCGCGAGCGCGCAGTCGACGATGCCGCCCTTCACGGCCTGCCGCGCGAGGAAGAGCGCGGACGAGCCCGTCGAGCAGTTGTTGTTGACGTTGACGACCGGGATCCCGGTGAGCCCCAGCTGGTAGAGCGCTCGCTGGCCGTAGGTGGAGTCGCCGTAGCAGTAGCCGGCGTACGCCTGCTCGACGTCGTCGTAGGCGATATCGGCGTCGGCGAGAGCCTTCTCGCCCGGCCTCCTTGGCCCAGTCGGGGTAGTCCCCCTCCTTGGTGCCCGGCTTGTCGAACTTGGTCATGCCGACGCCGACCACGAACGTGCGGTTGCCGTTGGTGCTCATGGAGAGTGGATCCCTTTCGGTCGATCGCAGAGGCGCTCGGGCGCGCGCCGGACAAGATACAGAACACATGTCCGGTTTGTTACGGTGCGACCGTGGAAGCCACGGCTGCCGGTCGCTACGAATCGGGCCCCGAGCGGCCCCACCCCGTCAGCCACAACCCGCTCGTCCGCATCGGGGCCGACCTCCGTGACGAGTGGCGGACCCGAGGGCACTACCCGCCCGGCCCCACCCGGTTCAGCGCGAAGCGCACGTACGGGATCGTCCACGACCCGCTGTCCATCCTGCTCGACTGCTTCGAGCGCCACGGGCCCGTGTTCACGACCCGCCTCTTCCACGGCAACCAGGTCTGGATGCTCGGCCCGGAGGCCAACAACTTCGTGCTGGTCGCCCACCCCGAGAACTTCGTCTGGCGCGACGGGAGCTTCGGCGACCTCATCCCCCTGCTCGGCGACGGGCTCCTGACGATCGACGGCGACTACCACGACCGCGCCCGCCGGATCATGATGCCCGCGTTCCACTCGGAGCAGATCCAGGCCTCGCACGTGACGATGGCGGAGGAAGCGTCCGCGGCGATGGCGAACTGGCGCGACGGCGAGGTCGTGGACATCTACGAGTGGATGCGGAACCTCGCGATGCGCATCGCCATGCGGGCCCTGCTCGGACTCGACCCCGATCAGGGCGGGCATGGCGCCGGTGCCGCCCATCATTTCGAGGTCGCGCTCGGCTTCTACGGGACCGACGCCCCCGTGCGGGTCATGCGCGGGCCGGGGAGCGCCTGGCGGCGCATGACGCGGTCGCGCGCCGTCCTCGACGAGATCGTCTTCGGCGAGATCGCCCG
Source organism: uncultured Solirubrobacterales bacterium (assembly GCA_963776045.1). Taxonomy (GTDB): domain Bacteria; phylum Actinomycetota; class Thermoleophilia; order Solirubrobacterales; family 70-9; genus JBDTSW01. The sequence goes on from CAVZLE010000003.1 coordinate 578,675, forward strand.
GCGCCGGGCACACCCCGACGACGAGCGGCTGGACATCCTCAGCCTGCTGATCTCCGCCCGCGACGAGGACGGATCGGGCCTGAGCGATATTGAGATCCGCGACCAGGTGATGACGCTGATGTTCGCCGGGCACGACACGTCGACCTCGACCGTCTCGTTCCAGCTCTTCGAACTCGCCGGGGCGCCCGAGGCTCGCGCGCGCCTGCGCGAGGAGCTCGACGGCGCGCTGGGCGGTGAGGCCCCCGATGCCGCCACCCTCCACCGCGAGCTCCCGTATCTCGACATGGTCACCGACGAGACCCTGCGGCTGTACCCGCCGGCGTGGATCGGTCCGCGCCGCGCCATCCGGACCTTCGAGTTCGCGGGCCACGAGGTGCCCGCAGGCGCGTACGTCAACTACTGCTCCTACGCGAGCCATCGCCTGGCCCACGTGTTCGAGGACCCACACGCGTTCATTCCCGAGCGGTTCACCAAGGAGCGCAAGACCGCCCTCCCCCGGGGGGCCTACGTCCCGTTCGGCTCGGGCTCGCGGATCTGCATCGGCAAGCGATTCGGTCAGACCGAGGTCAAGCTGGTCACGGCCATGGCGCTGCAGCGGTTCGACTTCGAGCCCCTCCCAGGGCACGAGATGACCGTGCGCCAGATGCCGACGCTCGGTCCGAAGGGCGGCCTGCCCATGCGAGTGCGAGCCCGTGCCTGAGCGACTCAGCCGCCGCGAGGCCCTCGCCGCCGGCGGCGCTCTCGCCCTCGGGGCAGCCGGCCTCGGACTCGCAGCCTGCGGAGGTGAGGACGAGCCACAGGCCACCACCCAGGCGGGCACCGGCACCACGACCGAGGCGCCCACGGCGTCCGGCGTCGACTGCGTGCTCGCGCCCCAGCAGACCGAGGGCCCGTACTACGTGCCCGCCTCGCCGGTCCGCCGCGACCTCACCGAGGGCATGCCCGGCACCCCGCTGACGCTCAACCTCCAGGTGCTCGATGCGGAGGCGTGCGAGTCCATCTCCGGGGCGACGGTCGAGTTGTGGCACGCCGATGCCGATGGCGTCTACTCGGCGTTCGGCGAAGGCTCGGGCGAGGACTTCCTGCGCGGCGCGCAGCGCACCTCCGGGTCAGGGCTCGCGACGTTCGAGACGATCTACCCCGGCTGGTACCCGGGCCGCACCGTCCACATCCACGTGAAGGTCCACATCGACGGGAACGAGGTGCACACCGGCCAGCTCTACTTCGACGACGAGCTGACCGACGAGGTCTTCGCGGCGGAGCCCTACGCGGCGCGCGGCGAACGCGATGTCCGCAACGACGCCGACGGCATCTATGTCGCCGAGAGCACGCTGTCCCTGGAGCGCGACGGCGACGGCTACTCGGGCGTCCTCCGCATGGGTGTCGCTGCCTAGACTCCGGCCATGGCCTCTCACGAAACCATCGACGTCCGGATCGAGGGTGCTGCCGCCACGATTGAGCTCAACCGCCCCGACCAGCTGAATGCCTGGGATCTCGAGCTCGGCACCGAGCTTCACGAAGCCGTGAAGAGCCTCTCGGCCGACGAGGGAGTGCGCGCCGTGATGATCACGGGCGCCGGGCGCGCCTTCTCCTCGGGCGCCGACCTCAAGGAGGAACGCAGCGCCGACGACGGCCTGCCCGACCTGGGCGAGCGCCTGAAGTCGCTCTACAACCCGATCATCGTCGAGATCCGCGAGATGCCGAAGCCGGTGGTGGCGGCCGTGAACGGTCCCGCCGTTGGGGTCGGATGCGCCCTCGCCCTCGCCTGCGACCTGATCGTCGCCGCCGAGTCCGCGTACTTCCTGCTCGCCTTCGTGAACATCGGGCTGGTCCCCGACGGCGGGTCCAGCGCGACCGTGCCCGCCCGCGCCGGGTTCGCCAGGGCCGCCGAGATGTCGATGCTGGGCGAGAAGGTACCCGCGGATCAGGCGCTCGACTGGGGCCTCGTCAACCGTGTGGTCGCCGACGACGAGCTCGCCGCGGAGGGCCTCGCGCTGCGCGATCGGCTCGCGGCAGGCCCCACCCGCTCCTACGCCAACACCAAGCGGCTCCTCAACCGCCGCCTCCTCGCCGGGCTTCAGGAGCAGCTTGACGCCGAGGCCGACTTCCAGAGCGAACAGGGCCGGACCGCGGACTTCGTCGAGGGGGTCCTCTCCTTCGTGCAGAAGCGCGAGGCCAACTTCACCGGCTCCTAGGGTGCCTGAGTCGTGAGCGCGGGCAACGGGGACCGCCGGCGGATCCAGGTCGGGATCGTCGGCGCGGGGTTCGGCGGCATCGGTATGGCCGCTCAGCTCCAGCGCCTTGGCGATGCCGACTTCACGATCTTCGAGCGGGGCTCCACCGTCGGCGGCGTGTGGCGGGCCAACACCTACCCGGGCGCCGCCTGCGACGTCCAATCACACCTCTACTCCTTCTCGTTCGCGCCCGGCCACGAGTGGTCACGCCGGTACGCGCCCCAGGCCGAGATCCTCACCTATCTCGAGCGCTGCACCGACCACTTCGGCCTGCGCCCGCATCTCCGCCTGGACACCGCTGTCGAGACGGCGACGTTCGACGAGGCGAGCGGCCGGTGGGCGCTCATCACGGCCGCGGGCGAGGAGCACTCGTTCGACGTCCTGGTAACCGCCTGCGGCCAGCTGAAGAACCCCGCGATCCCCGGGATCGACGGCGCCGAGGACTTCGCCGGGCCCGCCTTTCACTCCGCCGAGTGGGACCACTCCGTCGACCTCGCCGGCAAGAGAGTCGCGATCCTGGGCACCGGGGCGAGCGCGATCCAGTTCGCGCCAGAGGTGGCGAAGGCCGCCGCCCAGACGACGATCTATCAGCGCTCCGCACCCTGGATCCTGCCCAAGGCCGACCGCGGCTACCCCGAGTGGGAGCGAAGGCTGTTTCGCCGTTTCCCTGCCCGCGTGGCCGCCGCCCGGATGGGCTTCTGGGCCTTCTACGAACTCGGCACGTACGGATTCACGGGGACCGACTGGGTCATGCGCCCCCTCCAGCGCGTCGCCGAGAAGTACCGCGCCGACGTGCTGACCGACCCCGGGCTCCTCGCCGCGGCGACGCCCGACTACGCGATGGGCTGCAAGCGGGTGATGGTCTCGAACGACTGGTACCCGACTCTGATGCGGCCGGACGTGGAGCTTGTGACGGGCTCCGCCGAGCGGATCACCGCCGGCGGCGTCCTCGGCCCCGACGGGGAGGAACGGCCGACCGACGTGATCGTCTACGGCACCGGCTTCCGCTCGCACGATTTCGTCGCCCCGATGGCCATCTCAGGCCGCGGCGGCGAGGACCTGAACGACGTCTGGGCGGAGCGTCCGGAGGCCTACCTGGGGACCACGGTCAGCGGATTCCCGAACATGTTCGTCCTCTACGGGCCCAACACCAACCACGGCTCGGGCTCGGTCCCGTACACCCTCGAGTGCCAGTACCGCTACGTGCTCGACGCGATCGGGCGGCTGCGCGAGGGCGGCTTTCGCTACATCGAGCTGCGGCCCGAGCGGCAGGCCGAGTGGCGGCGTGAGATGGAGGAGCGCAGCCGTGACACGGCCTGGATGGCCGGCGGCTGCACCAACTGGTACATCAACGAATCCGGCATCAACACCAACAACTGGCCGGGGCCCTGGCTGGAGTTCCGCCGGCGGACGCACCGCCTCAACCCCGGCGACTACCGGGTGGCGGTCTGAGAGGCGCTAGGAGCGCCTCTTCTTGCGGAGGTTCTTGGGCGGGTTCGCCTTGCGCTCCGCAGGCGTCATCTGCCTGATCGTGAGCGTGCCGTCGGCGACCTGTTCCTCGATCAGCTTCAGGCGCTCCTCACGGCGCTTCTGCTGACGGGATGCCGTCGGGCCGGTCCCGCGGGCCGGCTTCTTGTCGTCCGAGTCCTTGGCGTCGGCTCCGTCGCCCTTCGCCGCGTTCGCGTCCTTCGCCTCATCGTCCTTCGCAGCCATCGTCACTCCTCCCCTTTCCCGTTTCCGCCGCCCTCGACGAACGACTTCAGCTTCCCGGGCATCGTGTCCACCATCTGCTTGCGGAGCACGTCGACCACCGGCCCTCTGACGACCATTCCGAGCATCCGCCCGAGGTCTACCGACAGCGCGTACGTGGCCCGGGTGGCCCCCTCCCCCAGGTCCTCGAGCGTCCAACTGCCCTCGACCGCGGACATGTCTCCGCTCTCCTGCTCCCAGCTGATGCTCCCCGGCTCGGCGTAGGAGAAGCGCAGCCGGGACTTCAGGTCCCGGACCTTCCCGTCGGTGACGGTGTCGACCAGCACCTGCTGGCCGTCCCCGTCGCGCTCGACCGCCGTGGCGCGCTTGATCTGCGGCTGCCAGCGCGGAGAGCCCTCCACGTCCGCGGCCACCTCGAACACGCGCCCGATCGGCGCCTGGATCGTCTCGCTCGCCTCGCCCTCGATCCGGCCCATGGGCCGCACCCTATCCCAGGTGGAAAGTCCTGTCCGCCTGGTCGGCCACGTGGCGTGCGATCGCGAGTGACGAAGTCGCCCCCGGGGAGGGCGCATTGCGGACATGGAGCGCCCGATCGGTGGCCGAGAACGCGAAGTCATCCACCAGCGAGCCGTTGCGGGCCAGGGCCTGCGCCCGGATTCCGGCGAAGGCGGGCTCGACATCGGCGACGGTGAGCTCCGGGACGAACCGTCGTGCCGCCGCGACGAACGCGCGCCGGCTGGTGGCGTGGCGGAGCTCGGTGGCCCCGGTCCGCCACCACCGGCTCATCAGCTTCCAGGTGCCGGGCCAGGCCAGCGTCTGCCCGAGATCCCTGGCCCGGGCCTCGCGCAGTGCGTAGGCGTCCCGTGCCGGCGCCATCAGCGCGGTGGGCCCCACCAGGACCTCGCCGGACGTATGCCGCGTCAGATGGACGCCCAGGAACGGCAGGGTTGGGTCCGGCACGGGGTAGATCAGCGAGCGCACCAGCTCCCGCCGCTCCGGGCGCAGGCGCAGGTAGGCCCCACGGAACGGCACGATCCTCGGATCCGCCGGGGCTCCGGCCAGCACCGCGAGCCGGTCGGACCAGGCGCCGGCGCAGAACAGGGCGTTGCCGGCCTCCAGCGCCCCACCCGCATGACGCAGGACGATGGCGTCCCCCCGGGCCTCCACGCCCTCCACGCCGTGGCCGAGCACCACGGCCCCGCCGGCCTCCCGCACGTCGTCGGCGAGGGCGCGTGTCACCGCGGCGAAGTCCGCGATGCCGGTCTCGGGCGAGTGCAGGCCCGCGATTCCGGCGGCGTGGGGCTCGAGCTCGCGGATGCCATCGGCGTCGAGGCGCCGGAGCCCGGTCACGCCGTTCTCACGGCCGCGGCGCTCGAGCTCGTCCAGGCGGTCGAGCTCGCCCGGATCGGTCGCCACGATCACCTTCCCGCAGCGCTCATGGTCGATCCCACGCTGTTCGCAGAACTCGTACATGGCGGCGATGCCCTCCCGGCAGAGGCGAGCCTTCAGCGAGCCGGGCTCGTAGTAGATCCCGGCATGAAGGACGCCCGAGTTGTGGGAGCTCTGATGCGGGGCGATCTCCTCCTCGCGCTCGAGGACGCACACCGACAGACGGGGGTGGCGGCGTTGCAGCTCGCGGGCGGCCGCGAGCCCAAGGATGCCGGCGCCCACGACGGCGAGGTCGCAGCGTGCCGGGGGAGCGTCGAGCTCGGGCATGCGCGAAAGGCTAGGGGGAGCTCAGAGCAGGAGCTCGGCGAGCTCGTCCACGGCCTCGCCCGTGTAGATCGCGAGCCGCTGCACGTGCGGCAGCGTGTCGCGGGCACCCGTGAACCCGAAGTTCATCGTCCCGGCGTAGGAGAGGCAGGTGATGTTGAGCGCGTTGCCATGGAGGAGCAGGGACAGCGGGAACAGGGCGTCCAGCCGGGCGCCGTTGAAGTACAGCGGCTCCGGCGGGCCCGGCACGTTCGAGATCCCGGCGCTGAACGGGATCGGGGCCCTCCCGCCGAGCCCGGCCATCAGGCCCGCGATGTAGGGCCCGTTCAGCATCAGCGTGTAGGAGGTGCGCGCCTCCGGCGGCAGCTCACTGAGGTGCTGCTTGGCCTCGGCCGTGGAGCGCTTGATCGCGTCGAGCCGCTCCAGCGGATCGGCGACGTTGGTCCCCAGCTCGGCGACCATCATCCCGATCGCCGTACCGGCGCTCTCGTCGTCGGCGCTACGGATGTTCACGGGGATCCCGGCCGTCAGCGGCCGATCCGGCAGCGTGCTGTGCTGCGTCAGGTACCGGCGAAGGGCGGTGCCGCAGAGATAGAGCACCACGTCGTTCAGCGTGCAGCCGGCGGCCTTCGCGAGGTCCTTCAGCTTCTGGAGCTCGTACTGCTGGGTGGCGAAGCGCCGCTGGCCGGCAAGCGTGCCGCGCAGGGCCGACGCCGGGGCGCGGTAGGGAGCCTGAAGACCGCTGTCGTCGACCGCGGCTCGGGTGAGCTGAATCGCCGCCCGGCTGAGGCCGGTGGCCGCGCTCGCGCGCCCCCCGCGCCGCGCCCGTGACAGCACCGAGCGGCCCCCCGCCGTTGCTGTCGCTGGACGCGGGGGCCCTTGCTGCCCGCGCCGACCGCCCAGAACGCCGGCATGTCGCGCTCGTCGGGATCGGTGGAGAGCGCGCGGAGGATCATGCGCATGCCGCTCACCCCGTCGATCAGAGAGTGGTGCATCTTCACGTACATCGCGAAGCGGTTTCCCTCGAGGCCCTCGATCAGGTGGACCTCCCAGAGCGGCCGGTGGAGGTCGAGCTGGTGGCTGTGAAGGCGCGAGACCAGGATCCCAAGCTCGCGCTGTCCACCCGGATGCGGCAGCGCCGAATGGCGAATGTGGTAGTCGAGGTCGACGTCGCGCTCGGTGCGCATCAGCGGCGTCTTCGAGCCGAGCAGCGGCGCCTGGACCAGGCGGAGGTTGAACGGGGACGGGATCGTGTGGACGCCGCGCATCCGCTCGAACTCCTGCCGCAGGTAGTCGCTGGGCGCATCCGGCGGCGGGGTGAACTCAAAGAGGCCGCCGACGTGCATGGGCGTGTCGCGCGACTCGAGGACGAGCCACGCTGCGTCGAGGGGTGGGACCTGCTTCAGGGCCACTGCTGCTCCTAGGTAGGCGGCGTCGCTTCAGACCCTAGCCCCTCGCGTAGGGTGCCGCTCCAGTGCGCGATACCCCGGCCTCCATCTTTCTCCGCTTCCTTCGCTTCGGCGCGCTCGCGTGGGGCGGGCCGGCGGCGCAGATCGAACGGATCAAGGCGGAGTGCGTCGACCGCGAGGGGTGGGCATCGCCGGAGAGCTTCCGCCGCACCCTCGCCGTCTACCAGATCCTCCCGGGCCCGGAGGCGACCGAGCTCTGCGTCTATTTCGGCCGCCTGCGAGGCGGACGCCTGGGCGCCTTCCTCGCCGGCCTTGGCTTCGTGCTGCCGGGCTTCCTGTTGATGCTTGGGCTCACCGTCCTCTACGTCGAAGCGGACCTGTCCGGGAAGGTCGATGAGATCTTCTACGGCTTCGCCGCGGCGGTGGTCGGCCTGATCGCGCGCGCCGTGTTCCGCCTCTCGAAATCGTTTCTCACCGACGCACCCCTGGTGCTCATCGCGCTCGCGGCGTTCCTGCTCACGGCCGTGGCCGGCGTGACCTTCTTGTTCGTGCTGATCGGAGCCGGGCTCGCCTACGAGCTGTGGAAGCGCGCTGGGACCCGCGAGGCCCGGGCATCCGCGCTCGACCCGACCCTGCCCGTCGTGGCGGCGATCCTCGCCGCCGTCGCGATTCCGCTGACGGCCGAGATCTTCCTCGAGGGCCTGAAGGCCGGCCTGCTCACCTTCGGCGGTGCCTACACGGTGATTCCGTTTCTCCAGGAGAGCTCGGTGGAGGCTCAGGGCTGGCTCACCGAGCAGCAGTTCGTCGACGGTCTGGCGCTGAGCGGCGTCCTCCCCGCCCCGCTCATCATCTTCTCGACGTTCGTCGGCTACCTGGCCGGTGGGATGGCGGGCGGCATCGCGATGACGGTGGGCATCTTTCTTCCCGCCTTCGTCTTCCCGATCTTCTTCCACCGCCAGCTCGTCGCGCTCGCCGAGAACCCCCATATCCGCCCGTTCCTCCTGGGGGTCGCCGCCGGCGTGATCGGCCTGATCGCCGCCGTGGCGGTGGACATCGCCGGCACGAGCATCGTGGACGTGCCGTCGGCGTTGATCGCCCTCGGAGCGTTCGCGGCGCTGATGCGCTGGCACGGCACGCTAACCGTGGTCTGGGTGATGCTCGCGGCGGCGCCGTCGGGGCCGTGCTGCAGCTGACCGTGCTCTAGCGGCGCTAGTGCTTCTCGGCGGCCAGCCAGCCGCTGAACTCCGGGCTGGTCCAGCCGCGTGCCCGAGTCCTTCGGCGCCGGTCCGAGCGTGCGGCCGCCGTAGATCACGTCGCCGTCGGCCCGCTGATAGGTCTGCCACGGGATCGTGCCCTGCTGGCCGATGCCCGGCTTCGAGTAGTCGCAGACGCCCCTCGGGGAACGCGGCCTGGAGCTTCGCCCACTGGGCGTCGGTGAAGGTGACCGGGTAGGAGCCGCGATCGAGCGGCTTCAGCTGGCACGCGTTGTTGTCGGTCGTGATCGCGTCGCCCGCCACGGTCCGCGGTGTGCCGTAGCGGTGGGGGGCGGTGACGAGGTCGCAGTTCGCGTCGACGACCAGGGCGGTGGGCTCGCACTCGTCGTGGAGGTCACTCGGCTTGTTCGCGGCGATCTTGTCGGCCAGCGATGCATCGCTCTGAGTCCTCCTCGACCGCGGTCAGCCACTCGTCCATCTCGATCAGAGCCTCGGTCGGGAAGTTGACGTCTCCCAGCACCGGGGTCGCGCCGAACCAGATCACCTGGTTGTCGTGATCGCCGTGCTCGCGGTCGAGCCTCGCCCGCGTCTCCCAGCTCCGGTACGCATCGTGGGCGATGCCCGGATCGGGCCCGCGGAGGTCGATGATCGCGACCTGGTCGAGGTTGTTCGCCTGGTTGATGGCGCCGCTGCGGTAGGTGTTCGCCAGTGCCTCGGGATCGCCGGCGATGCGCTCCGGCACCTGGTTGATGTCGATGTCGAGGCCGCCGATCTCCGCGTTCAGGTCCACGAACTGCTCGGTCGTGATCAGGGCGCTCTCGAGCGCGCCAAGCCCGTACTGGACCCCGACGTTGCCGACGGGGAAGGCGCCGAAACCGCGCCCTGCGGCCTGCTCCATCGGCGACCAGTCGGCCTCCTTGCGCGGGCCGAAGATGTTGATCATGTAGTCGAGGATCGAACAGCGCACACCGCCCGGGTTCGTCTCCGCGTCGTAGACCACATCCGGCGCGACGCAGTCACCGCCGGGTGAGGTGGCCGACTTGAAGAACGCCTCGTCGGCCGCGATCGCGTTGACCGGAAGCAGATGCCCCTCGACGGGGCCCCACTGGGCCGGCGTCCATAGCTGCGGGAGACGGGCCTCGATGTCCTCGAAGTAGAGGCGGAGCAGGTGGTAGTCGGCGAACTGGGCGCCCGTGGACAGGGCGTCGGGGTAGGAGCACTGCGGCAGGATTCCCTGGTAGACGCCCGGGTAGGCGTTGGCGACCTGCTGCTGGGTGAGCGAGCCGCCGGAGCAGCCGGTGCCGATCGTGTACCGGATCTCGCCGTACTGCTCGACGATGCGCTCCTTCGCCATCACCAGCGACTCGGCCTGGGTGGCGATGTTGCAGTTGTGGCCGGCGTTGTTGAGCGCCGTCGACATCACCGCGAACCCACGGCCGAGAGCCTCGGTCGGGCTCGAGGCCGCGAGCTGATCGGGGAGGATGCCGCCCTGCCCGTCGGCCGTAACGCTCGGCGCCTCGCCCGACTTGTAGGTGACGCCGCAGCTGGCGCCGTGGGTGACCAGCAGCTTGTGGTTCCACTGTTCCTGCGGCGCCCATGGCTCCCAGTCCTCGCCGGGCTGGAAGAGGGTCGCGATCTTGTACTGATCGCGGTCCTGGTAGCCGGTCTCGGTCCGGATGATGAAGGGCACCGTCACGCCCTCGTCCGTGGTCGTCGACGCGACATCCGAGGGCGGGCTGGCAGGGTCATACGCCTTGAGCTGGCCGTCGGTCGACTTGTACTGATACTCGTAGACCGGATCCTGGTTGCACTGGTCGTCCACGGCCGTGGCCTGGCAGGTCCAGGGCCCGACCTGCGGGCCGGAGAAGACGGGGCCGCCGTTCGGATGATTCGTGACGATCGCCTTGCCGCGCCGGCGGCTGACGGGCGCGACGACCTCGCCGCGCTGCGGCGGCTTCACCCGGGCGGTCAGCGCGTTGCGGCCCAACTCGAGCCCGGTGACCAGGCCCTCGAAACGGTCGTTGGGACGCATCGCGAAGGCGTCGGTCACGTCCTCGTCGTTCAGGGCGACGCGAATGCGCTCGTGGTTGACGCCACGCGGGCGCGGCTTGATCGCGACCAGTACGTCTCCGGCCGAGACGAGGTCGGCCCGGTTGGAGACGACCTCGATGGGCAGCGGGCGATGCTGGGCCGCATCGGCGGAGGCGGGCACTGCGAGCAGCAGCGCGAGCGGGATGAGGAGGCGGCGGCTCAAGGCGATTGTTTGTAACAGCGCGCGTCCGGCCATGCGCCGGTTCGACCGGCCCTCGCCCGAAAAAAAGCCCGGGGCGCCGATGGGCGCCCCGGGCGGGTAAGGATCCTGGTGTTGAGCTTCTTACGCGGCGGCGCGCCAGCCGGCGAGCGACTCGTCGCCGGAGAGGCGGCGCAGGGCGCGGGCCTCGAGCTCGCGGGCCTCGGCCTGCGTGACCTCGACCTCGCGGGCGGCGTCGCGGATGCTGCGGGCCTCGCGGCCACCCGTTCCGAAGCGGGCGACGATGATGCGTCGCTCCTTCTCGGGCAGCTTGGCGAGGGCGCTCTCCACGGTGGCCTCCTGCTGGCGCTCGAGCACCTCCTCCTCGAGATCGGCCGTGCTCTCCGCCACCAGCTCGCCGAGCGTGGTGTCGTCCTCGCCGACCGTCTGGTCGAGGCTGGTGGTGACGCGCGTGAGGTCACGGATTGCCATGACCTCGTCGAGCGGCAGCTTCGTCTCGTCCGCGACCTCCTCGTCCGTGGGAGTACGGTCGAGCTTCGTCGCCAGCTCGCTGGTGACGCGGTTTACGGTGCGCTCACGCTGTGCGATGTGCGCAGGAATGCGCACCGGCCGGCCCGTGTTGTCGAGCCCGCGCTGGATCGACTGCTTGATCCACAGCACTGCGTACGTCGAGAACTTGTAGCCACGACGCCAGTCGAACTTCTCCGCGGCGCGAATCAGCCCGAGCATCGCCTCCTGGACCAGGTCCCCCATATCGAGGCCGTGGCCCTGATAGCGACGGGCGAACTTGATCACCAGGCGCAGGTTCGAGTTGATCAGGCGCTCCTTGGCGGCGAGGTCGCCGCGCTCGATCGCCTGCGCCAGCTCGACCTCCTCCTCCTTGGTGAGCAGCGGGTACTTCATCGCCTGGTTGATGAAGAGCTGCAGGCTGTCGGTGGTGTGTTCAGGCGCCTCGTGATCGCGCGACCTGCGGTCGTGCGTGGCGGTTTTTGTCTGGTTGTCATGCTCGCCGCGGGTGCGGCGAGCCTCGCTGCGTTCGTTCGCAGCACCTCGATTGCGAGGCATAGCGACTCCTTCGTTGCGGTACTTTTCCCCTGCCGCGGACCGAGTATGTGTGGTCCGCACAACCCCCAGTGCTTCAGAAAGTATAGCGCAGAACCCGTGTTCGCGCGTTCACCCCTGAACCACGCCCACTTCGTGCCTGGCTGAAACGCTTCGCGTTAGTCAGAAAGCCGAAACGCGAGGACCATCAGCGTAGCGGCAAGCGCCGGGGGAAGCGTCGCGGCCAGGCCCGCAGCGCCCAGATCCGAGCCGGGATCAGCGCAGACCCCCGGAGGCTGTGGAAGGCTGACGCGATGAAGATCCACCACATCAGCACCGGCACGCTCTGCCCCTTCGGCGAGCGCTGGGTCGCCGGCGAGGGCGGCCTGGGCACGACCACAGTGGTGTGCCACAGCCTGCTGATCGAGGCCGGCGAGCAGCTCATCCTCGTGGAAACGGGCTTCGGCACCGAGGACGCGGAGCATCCCTACAAGCGCCTCGGCGTGCCGTTCAACCTCGCGTTGCGGCCGAAGCCCCGGGTCGAGGAGACCGCGTTCGCGCGGATCAAGGCGCTGGGCCTCGACCCCGCCGACGTCGGCCACATCACCGTCACCCATCTCGACCTCGACCACGCCGGCGGGCTGCCCGACTTCCCCGCCGCCCAGGTCCACGTGTTCGGCCCCGAGCAGCGCGCCGCCCTCAACCCCACGCTCCGCGAACGCGCCCGGTACCGACCGCCGCATTTCGCGCATGGGCCGAACTGGGTCACCTACGAGGCGGGGGGCGACGACTGGTTCGGCTTCGAGAGCGTCCGGGTGATGGAGGGAGTCGATGCGGAGATCGCGCTCATCCCCCTCGACGGCCACTCCCGCGGGCACTGCGCCGTGGCGGTCCGGGACGGCGACGGCTGGCTGCTGCACTGCGGCGACGCCTACTTCAACCACAAGGAGATCGCGACCCCGCCGTCGTGCCCGCCCGCGCTGAAGGTCTTCCAGACGGCGATGGCCGTCGACAACGCCCAGCGCAAGCGCAACGCGGCCCGCCTCCAGGAGCTGCAGCGCGACCACGGCGACGAGATCAAGCTCTTCTGCGCCCACGACCCGCACGACCTGAAGGCGCTGGGCGGGAGGCCCTAGGCCGTCAACGTCAGCTGCGGGGCCTCCAGGTCCAGCAGCGCCCGCTTGCGCTCAAGCCCGCCGCCGAAGCCGACGAGGCTCCCGTCGGAACCGATCACGCGGTGGCACGGGAGCACGATCGCGATCGGGTTGCGGCCCAGGGCGGTGCCGACGTCGCGGACGCGCCCCGCGTCGTATCCCGCCGCGAGGGTGAGGTCCTTGTAGGAGACCGTCCTGCCGTACGGGATCCGCGCCAGCGCCGCGAGCACATCGCCCAGCAGCCCATCCGCGGGCGGCGCCAGCGGGAGGTCGAACTCGGTGCGCTCTCCGGTGAAGTACTCCGCCAACTGCGCCGCCGCTCGGTCCAGCAGCTCGTTGTGCTGGCCGGCCTCGCCTACCTCGCCGAACTCGATGCCGCTGATGCGTGGCCCGGCAGCCCGCAGCGTCAGCGGCCCGATCGGTGAGTCAATCGTCATGGCATCCATGGTGGGTGAAACGGCGGACGGGCCCGGTTCGTGAGGCTCAGCTGAGTGTGCGGATCGCGTGGAGGTTGAACCGGGTCATCTCGAGCAGGTCCTCGACCGCGATCGACTCGTCGGCGCCATGCATCCCGCCGTCGTAGACGTCCAGCTCCGTCGCGAAGACGGGGGCGAACCCGTAGGCGACCGTCTCGTGCGCCTCGCGGACGAAGTGCGAATCCGTGAAGCCGGTCGAGATCAGCGGCAACAGGATGGCGCCGGGCAGGCGCGACTCCACGTAGGTCCGGCACGCCTCGAACAGCGGTGTGTCGACGGGCGAGGCGGTGCCGCCCACCAGCGGCTCGAGCAGGTCGAACTCGTAGTCCACCTCACCGCGGATCGCGGCATCGACGTGGCCCCGGATGTCCGTCTCGGTCTGGCCGGGCAGGCCACGGCAGTCGCAGATCACATCGGCGAAGGGCGGGATCACGTTGGCGGGCTCGTGGGTCTGGAGCCCCGTCGGTGTGACCATCAGGCGGGTCATCGGGGGAAGCGACTCGGCCAGATACGGATGGAGCCCGGCCGCCCACTCCACCATCTCGTCGTCGGATCCCTCGGGAGCACCCATCTCGGTCAATGCGCGCCGGATGCCGCTCGGGATCGCCGGCTGGGCGCCGTGGTCGAGGAGGAGCTCGACCGCACGTGCCGCATGCCCCACCGGGTTGTCCGCGGCGGCCGGTACCGACGCGTGGCCCGCCCTCCCCTTCACCCGCAGCCTGGCCGAGGTGGTGCGCTTCTCGCCCGCCGCGAGCGTGACCACACGGCGGCCATCCGCCAGCTCCAGCAGGACTCCCCCGCCCTCGTTCACCGCGTAGTCGCACCGCACGTCCGGCCGCTCCCGGACCAGCCACGACATACCGACATCGGAGATGTTGCGCTCCTCATCGGCCTCGGCGACCAGGACCACGTCGCCGCCGGGCCGCTCACCGCCGCGCGCGGTCTCGGCGACCGCGACGGCCCGGGCCGCGAGCTCGCCCTTCATGTCGCCGGCGCCCCGGCCGACCAGGTGCCCGTCGCGCACCACACCGTCGAACGGCGGGACCGTCCAGTTGTCGGGCGGCGCCGGAACGACATCGGTATGTGCCATCAGCATCAGGGAGGGCCCGCCGTCACCGGGGACGCGGGCGATGAGATTCAGGCGCTCGGGATCGGGGCCGGCGAGCTCGCACTCGGCTCCGGCCTCCCGCAGGTAGCCGGCGAGCAGCTCGGCGGCCCGCGTCTCCCCGCCGGGCGGGTTCGTGGTGTCGATCCTGATCAGCCGCTGCGCGAGGTCGAGGACCTCCTCGCGAAGCGCGTCGTCGCCTGTCACCGGCCGGCGGCGGCGAGCTCGCGGACGTGCTCGATCGGGAATGCGTCCTGCATGGTCCCGTCGAGGCGCTGCGCCGGTCGGCCCGCGACGAGACAGTTCATGACCGCCTCATGTGCGGCCTCCCATGCGGCCAGGAAGTACGGATTCAAATCGCCGTTCGCGACCCGGCCTTCGGAGCTGGTGGCAAACGCGAGCCCGATCTCGCCCGAGCCCTCGGACGCGTAGGACCCCGCGCGGGCCAGCCCGAGCAGGGGGCGGAGCGCGAGCCGTCGGAGCTGGTGCGGCAGCAGCGGCGCGTCGGTCGCGCAGACCGTTATGCACGAGCCCTCGTGACCCTCGCGCGCGGGCGCCGGGCCCAGCGAGGTCCCCAGCACGTCCAGGTCGGCCCGCTCCCCGAAGTTGCAGAGCAGGAGCACCGCGACGTGGTATTCGCCGACGGCCCGCGAGGCGGTTCCGATCCCGCCCGGGTACTCGAAGCAGACCATCCCGGTCCCGGCTCCCACGTTCCCCTCCTCGACGTCGGTGCCCAGCGACGCGAGCGCTCGCTCGACGTCGCCCCTCGTGACCGTCCGCGAGTCGCCCATATCGCCGTCGTCGCACTCGCCGACGACGGGAATCACGACGTCGTCCGGACCGTGCCCCGAGGCGTGGATCGCCGCGTCGACCACGGTCCCCAGCGCGTGCGTTCCGCACAGATACACGGGCGTCTCCATGGTCCCGCGCTCCTCGATCTCGAGCTTGTCGGTGAGCTCGCCGAACCCGTTCACGGTCCGCGTGCCCGCCGACACGGGCAGCGAAGGCGGCTCGACCACCGTCACCCCGCAGCGCTCCCCGCTCTCCGCCTGAGCGTGGCCGACGCGCACTCCCGGGACGTCGGTGATCGCGTTGCTCGGGCCGGGCTCGAGCCGGCCGACGGGGCCGGCGATGTCGCGCCAGCGCTCAGGCATCCGTGCGCTGCTGATGCGCCTTGGCTCCCGCCGCCGGATCGTGCAAGAGGCACGCCGCGAGCTGGTCCCGGCCCCCGGCCGGCAGCAGCTCGGGATCCACCTGGTCGCAGGGCTCGAAGCGCTTCGGGCAACGCGGGTGGAACCGGCAGCCGGACGGCACCTCGGTCGCGTCGGGCAGCTCGCCGCTCAGGAGCTCCCGCTCGCCCCCACCGCCCGGTGTGGCGATCGGAACCGACGTCACCAGCGCCTGCGTGTACGGATGCTGGGGGCGCTCGATGACGTCCTCCGCAGTGCCGAGCTCGACCACTCGGCCCAGATACATCACCGCGATGCGGTCGCACAGCGACCACGCCAGCGAGAGGTCGTGGGTGATGAACAGCAACGCGAGCTCGCGTTGCTTCTGAAGATCCAGCAGAACCCGCAGGATCTGCGCCTGCACCGACACGTCCAGCATCGAGACCGGCTCGTCGCAGATCAGGCCGTCCGGCTCGAGCACCAGGGCCGCCGCGATCGCCACCCGCTGGCGCTGGCCGCCCGAGAGTTGATGGGGGTACCGCTCGCCGAAGCGCTCCGGGTCGAGGCCGACCTCCTCGAGGGCCTGCTTGACCTTGGCCGGGCGCTCGGCCTTGGCCACGCCCTGGACGAGGAGCGGCTCGGCGATGATCGTCCTCACGCGCTGGCGCGGATTCAGTGTCTGGTACGGATCCTGGAAGATCATCTGCAGGCGGCGGCGGAATTCGTCGTTGCCCTTGCCGCTCTGCGCGTGTCCCTCGAGCGCGACGGTGCCGGCCGTGGGCTCGACCAGGCTGAGGATGGCCCTGGCGAGGGTCGACTTGCCGCAACCGGACTCCCCCACCACGCCCAGCACCTCACCCTTGCGCCACTCGAGCGAGACGCCGTCGACGGCGCGGGCCAGGCCGCCGTCCACACGGAACTCGACCGCGAGGTCGCTCATCTCCACGAGGGCGGCGGACTCGGACGCTACCGCGCTCATCCGGTCGCCCCCGCCTGCCAGGCCTGCGAGAGGCCCTGCTCGGGCCACTCTGTCCACGGCGAGTAGTGACACGCGGCGCCGTGGCCCGGCTTCACCTCGCGAAGTGCGGGATCCACATCGCAGCGATCGCCCGCATAGGGGCACCGTGGCCGGAACCGGCAGCCGGGCGGCGGCTCGCCGGGATCGGGCGGGCCGCCCGGGATCGGGTCCTCGAGTCCTCGGTTGCCGCCGATCGACGGCATCGTTTCCAGCAGGCGCTTGGTGTACGGATGCTGCGGGTCGGAGAAGACCGTCGCCACCGGGCCGATCTCCACGATCCGCCCGGCGTACATCACGGCGATGCGGTCGCAGGTCTCGGCGAGCACGCTGAGGTCGTGCGAGATCAGGATGAGCGCCAGGTCAAGCTGCTCGCGCAGCCGTTCGAGTAGCTGCAGGACCTGAGCCTGCATGACCACGTCGAGCGCCGTGGTCGGCTCGTCCGCGATGACCAGGGACGGGTTGCATGCCAGGGCGAGCGCGATCATCACCCGCTGGCGCTGGCCGCCCGAGAGCTGGTGCGCGTAGCGGCGCCCCAGCGCCTCCGTGAGCCCGACCGTGGCCAACAGCTCGTCCGTTCGTTCGCGCACCTCACCGGAACCGGCCGAGGGCGAGTGCAGCTCGATCGCCTCGGCGAACTGCGTCTCGACCCTCTGCACCGGATCGAGCGAGTTCATCGCGCCCTGGAAGACCAGCGAGATGTGGCGCCAGCGCACGTACCGCATCCCGGTCTCGGTGCGGCGCTCCAGGTGGATGGGCTCCTGCTCTCCCTTCAGGTTCAGGGTCATCGTGCCGGTCTGGTCGAGCGCGCCCGGCAGCAGCTTCATCAGCGCCAGAGCGGTGGTCGTCTTGCCGCAACCGGACTCCCCCGCGAGGCCCAATGCCTCGCCGTGCTTGAGGTCGAAGTCGACTCCATCCACGATGTACTTCCCGCCCGCATGGACGCGGAGGTCCTTGACCTCGAGCAGCGCGCTCATTCGTGGATCACCTCTCCTCCAGCAGCCGCGGATTCACGAATTCCTCGAAGCGGTAGCCGATCAGTGCGACGGACAGCACAAGCATCGTGATGCAGAGCCCGGGCGGGATCACATACCACCAGGCCTCGGCGCTGGGCGCCCCGGCGTTGAACGCGTTCTCGAGCATCGTGCCCCACGAGATCTGGGTCGGATCCCCCAGGCCGAGGAAGGCGAGCGCCGATTCCGACAGGATCGCAACGGCGACGATCAGCACCGTGTTGGCGAAGATCAGCGGCAGTGCATTCGGGAAGATGTGCGTCTTGAGGATGTACCAGTGGCTCGCGCCGAGGGCTCGCGCCCGTTCGACGAAAGCGCGCTCGCGCAGCGTCAGCACCTGGGAGCGCACGATCCTGCCGGTCCCCGCCCATGAGGTGATCCCGATGACCAGGATCAACACTCCCAGGGATGGCTCGAGCAGGCTCGAGAGCACGATCATCAGCGGCAGGGTCGGGATCACGAGGAACCAGTTGTCGACCCCGTCCAAAATGCGATCGGTCCAGCCGCCGAAGTAGCCGCTCAGGAGACCGACGGCCGCGCCGATCACGGCCGAGATGATGGCCGCCGAGAAGCCGACGACGATCGAGACACGGGCACCGACCAGTAGCTGCGAGAGGACGTCCGACCCCGACTCGGTCGTTCCGAGCCAGTGCTCCGAGCTCGGCGGGGCGAGCGTGTCCAGGCTGGAGGCATCGGGGTCGTCGGGCGCGATCGCGCTGCCGAAGATGGCCATCAACAGGAAGATCACGAGCACCGACAGTCCGAATCTGCCCTGCCAGCTGCCGAACAGGAGCTCTCTTACGCGGGCGCCCGTCACTTCGCCTGCACTCTCGGGTCGAGGAAGAAGTAGAGACAGTCGGCGATGAGGTTCGCGAGGATCACGCCGGCCGAGAAGACCAGGAACGTCCCCTGCAACATCGGGAAGTCCTTGTCGGTGATCGCGTTGTAGCTGAGCTCGCCCAGGCCGGGCCAGCTGAACAAGGTCTCGATCGTGACGGCGCCGCCGGCCACGGCGCCGAACTGAATCGCCGCGATCGTAACCAACGGCAGGAGCGCATTCGGCACCGCGTGCTTGCTCACGACCCGGTGCCACGGCAGGCCCGTCGCCCGTTTGACGGTCACGAAGTCCTCGGTCAACACCTCGACCATGGACGAGCGCATGATCAGGAAGTACTGGCCGAGGAGCAGGAAGGTCATGGCTATCACCGGGAGGACCAGGTGGTCGGCGACATCCGCCGCCTCGGCGAGCCAGCTCGAGAACTCAACCCCGGGGGTCACCTGTTGGCCGGCCGGGAATATGGGTATCGCGACCGCGAAGACGAGGATCAGGATGATGCCGATCCAGTACTCGGGCGCCGAGTAGGTGAACAGGTTGAAGCTCAGCAAGCTGTCATCCATGCGTTTGCCGCGCTTGGTCGCGGCCTTCACCCCCATCCAAGCTCCCGCCAGGGTCGCGATCAGCGTCCCGACGCCGACCAGCAGGAGGGTCCACGGGATCGCCGCCTTGATCTCGTCCCAGACGGGCTCGCGGGTGCGCTGGCTGATGCCCAGCTCCAGGGTGAGCGTGTCGCCCACGTAGTCGGCGAACTGCCCCATCAGGGGCTTGTCGAGCCCGTACTCGGCTTGGAGCTCCTCGATCTCCTCCGGGCTGGCCTGAGGGAGGCGCGCCAGCTGCGCGGTCGGGTCGCCGATCCCCCTGAACAGGAAGAAGTTGAAGATCAGCACGAACACGAGCGTCAGCAGCGCCGCGCCGACCTTCCCCAGGAGCCAGCGGGCATTCATCGCAGGTCCCTCATGAGGTCGCTCACGCCTCCAGCTCCAGGGGCTCGATCTCGCGCCGGCCGCGGGCCCGGCCGAACAGGAACGCGCCGATCGCGATCGCCACTGCGCCGATCGCCGCCACGCCGCCGGGCAGGCCGGAGGTGGTGCCGCCGGAGGCACTGGCGGTACCCGGCTCCAGGCCCACCAGCGGCTCGTAGGACACCTGCTGGCAGAAGGCCGTCCCCGTCTCGGCCGGACACACACGCTCGACGTCCCCGAGCGCATTGGTGTTGTACGCCTCGAGATCCGGGTCGTACGTCAGCACGATGTAGGGCAGGTCCTCCTGGGCGATCGCGACCATCTCCTGGATCACCTCTCGGCGCTCGTCCTTCGCGTCGTCGCCGACCAGCGTGAGCTGCTCCTCGAACAGCCGGTCGTACTCCGGGTTCGAGTAGAAGGCATCCGACGACGCGCCGATCTGGTCGGTGGTCAGCAGGCCGAGCAGATAGCTCGGGTCGTACGGGTCCCCGCCCCAGCCCCAGATGAACGTGTCGAACTCCGGAGCCGGCAGGCCGTCGACCTTGCGGATGGTGAGCTCGGTGAGCTTGTCGGTGCTCACGATCTTGACGTTGAACTCGATCCCGATCTCCTTCGTCTGCTCGGCGATCAGCTTCGCCATCTGGATCGTGTACGGCGACTCGGTGCGCGCGTAGAGGTCGAAGGAGGCCACCTCGCCGTCCTTCTCGCGGATGCCGTCGTCGTTCAGCTCCCAGCCCGCGTCCTCCAGGATCTGGATCGCCATCTCCGGGTCGTACGGGTAGTCCAGCTCGGGGACCTCGTAGAAGTCCTTGTAGAACGACGGCAGCACGCCGTGCGCGACGAAGGCGGTTTCCTGGGTGGCGATCGCGTTGATCCGCTCGCGGTCGATGCCGTAGGCCATCGCCTGCCGGATGCGTCTTGTCCTGGACCGCGGGGTTGAACTTGGCTTCAGGGCACTCATCCTCCGGGCACAGATTGAAGGCGAGCTGGGTGAAGGCGTAGGTGGGCGAGTTGATCGTCTCGATCCCCTCCTGCTGGCCGAGCCGCTCGAAGGTCGCCGGCTCGACCTCCGGGATGAAGTCGACCTCGCCGAGGCCGAGGGCGCGCTCGACGGCGTCCTGGCTCCCGTACCGGATGAACTGGATCTCGTCGAAGCCGGGCGCCTCGCCCCGCCACTCGGGGTTCGGCTCCATGCGAGTGATTCGCCCGCGCGTGAACTCGGTGACGATGAAGGGACCGCTGCCCGACCAGCGGGATCTTGGGCTGGTACGCGCCGGCCAGGTCGTCGACCGACTCCTTGCCCCAGATGTGCTCCGGGCAGGATGTAGACGTACAGGCCGCCGATCATGCGGGCATCGGGACGCTTCATCTCGAGGATGACCGTCTCGTCATCGGGGGTCTTGATCGTCTCGACGTTGCTGGTGTAGCCGGTGAACAGCAGGCTCTCGGAGCCGAGCGATCTCGAGCGAGAACTTCACGTCCTTGGACGTGATCGGCTCGCCGTCCGACCACTTGGCGCCCTTGACCAGGTTGAAGGTGATGGTCTTCTTGTCCTCGGAGACGTCCCAGCTCTCGGCGATCCCGGGAGCCGGCGTCAGGTCCTCGGGGTCGAAGTTGATGAGCAGCTCCCAGTTGATCGCCCAGATCGTGAACTCCTCCTCGTTCACGCCGACGAACGGGTTGAGCGTCTTCGGGTCCTGGGCCCAGCCGATGCGCAGCACGTTCGCCGCCGCCGGCGCGCGGAGTCCTGAGCCGAGGCGCTCGCGCCCAGCAGGCCCACCGCCCCGCATGCGAGCGCGACCGCCACCACCGTGATGCCCTTCAACCGGTTCACTCTTCTCCTCCTTGGTCGTCGGGCGCCTAGCACTGCCGCCTCGGTCACCTCGAGTGTCTTCCCGCCTCCATCGACCCGCACGTTGGCCCCGAGCGGCATCGTCGCCATGTGCTTGCCGTGCCCGACGGGCACGTTCGCGATGGCCGGGATGCCCAGCGGGGCGATGAGCTCGTCGAGGATCTCCTCGATCGAGAGCATCGAGGCCGCCTCTTCAGGGACGGTGAGCGGCTTCAGGTCCACGTTCGTCCCGAACACGAAGCCCTTCACGTTGTCCAGCTTGCCGGCGCGGATCAGGTGATTGATGGCGGTGTCCACGAGATAGGTCTCGGTGAAGAGGTCCTCGATCATCAGCACGCAGCCGTCGGTCTGGACCTCGTACGGCGTGCCGATGCTCGAGCACAGCAGCGTCAGGCAGCCGCCCACCAGCGGGCCCTCGGCCACGCCCTCGCCGACCGTGAGCACGTACGGGTCGTCGGGGTCCTCGAAGACCCTGCCGAGCGGCTCGGGCGCAAACGCACGGTGAAACCACTCCTCGGTGTCCTTGGTGAGCCGTCCTTGCGCTTGCGCGTGAACCGCAGGAGCATCGGGCCGTAGAAGCTCCCCCAGCCGAGGTGCGCCTGCAGCGCGAGGTGAAGCGCCGTGAGGTCGCTGTAGCCGCAGACGATGCGCGGGTCGCCCACGGCGTCCCAGTCGATCAGGTGGAGGATGCGGGCCGTGCCGTAGCCGCCCTCCAGCGCGAGCACCATGTCGATGCCCGGCTCGGAGAGCGCCCATTGGAGGTCCGCGGCGCGCTCTTCGTCGGTTCCCGCGAGGTAGCCGTGGACCTTGCGGTGGTTGGGCCCGAAGACCAGCTCGTGGCCCGCGCTCCTCGAAGTACTCCGTCCCCTGCTCGATCTCGGAGCGGGTCTGCGGCGGGCTCGCCGGCGAGACGACCGCGATCTTGGCGTTCTCGGGCAGAGCGGGCGGCTTGATCATCGGGTGGCCTTCACCGCCTCGGCGATCAGCTCGGGCGCCGGCCTGCAGCGAGCCGAGCACGAGCTCGACGTAGGCCTCGCGCGACGTCCTCGACGGCCAGCGGCCCGGCCGGGTCGAACCACAGCGCGGCGCCCGTGCACTGGAGGAGGATCGCGTAGGTGGCCACATCGGTGTGGGTGGCCCGCAGGGAGCCGTCGGCGACTCCCGCCGCTGATCCACTCCCGAAGCGCTCCTGGTAGGCGTCGCGCTGGGCGATCAGCGCCTTGCCGGGGCGAGGCGCGAGCGCGCGGATCTCGCTGTCGGTCACGAACGCGGCGCGGCTGTGGATGCCGTGGAAGATCACGTGCTCGCGCACGGCCGCGGCGAGCCGCAGCGCCGGGCGCTCGTGCGCGGCCCACCGCCTCCGTGCACGCGCTCGGTGAGGCGCGTCCATGAAGTCGTCCTGGAGCTGGACCAGGATCGCCTCCTTGCTGGGGTACCAGTGGTAGATCGCGGCCGGCTGCACCTCGGCCGCGGTGGCGATCGCGCGCATCGACGTGGCGTGGTAGCCGAGCTCCGCGAAGAGCTCCAGCGCCGCCTCGTGGATCGCGTCGCGCGTCTCGGGGCCGCGCCGCGCGGACGAGCGGCCGTCGCTGCGCGCGTCCCGCTGGACTTCGTGGCGACGGCGTCAGCCAAGGTGCAGCAGCTCCTTCGCCTGTTCCTGCGTCGCGACCTCGCGGCCCAGGGTTCCGGCCAGGCCGACGGCCATCTCGACGAGCGCCGCGTTCGAGGGCGCCAGCACGCCCTTGCTGATGTAGGAGACGTCCTCGAGGCCGGTCCGGATCCCGGGGGCGCCCATCAGCAGGGCAAGCCCCAGCAGCCGCTGGTGATGCCGGCCGATGCAGGTCACGGTCCAGAAGGTCCCCTCCGGGAGCGGGCGGACCATCGCCGCGAGCGCCTCCGGCGAGGCGTCGATGCCGCCCGGGCACCCCGAAGACCAGGTTGATGCGCATCGGCGAGGGCAGCAGGCCCTCGTCCAGCCAGCGCACGGCGCTGATCACATGGCCGACGTCGAATGCCTCGACCTCGAGCGCGATCCCTGCGTCGAGCGCGCGCTTGACGATCCCCTTGCCGGCGGGCGGCGGGGTGATGAAGGTCTCCTCGCCGAAGTTCATCGAGCCCGACTCCACGCCCGAGATGTCCGGCTTGGCCTCGAGGCCGGTGGTGCGCTCCTCGATCGTCATGTCGTTGGCGCCGCCGGTGGACACCATCGTCAGCACGTCCGAGGACCGGCGCGGATTCGATCCATCACGTCGACGAACAGCTCGGGCCGGCCGCTGGGCGTTCCGTCGTCCTCGCGGACGTGCAGGTGCACGACCGTCGCGCCCGCCCCCGCGGCCTCGATCGCCGAGTTCGCGATCTCCTCGGTCGTGTACGGGATGTTCGGGTTGTTCTCGCGGAAGACGTCGGCGCCGGTGATCGCGCAGGTGAGTACGACGGGATCGCTGTTCCAGCTCATGCGGGCACCTCCCTCGCTTGCTCCGAGCGAAGCGCGCTCGTCGTCGGTGATCGGGCGCGAGCCCCGGCGCTCGGAGTCCCAGAGCACGAGGCCGAACTCGGCGGCGACGGCCACCTCGCCCGCCGGGTCGAGGATCCGCTCGCTGGTCGTGAGGCTCGAGTTCCCGAGCTCTCGCACCGCGCACTCCACCGTGACCTCCTTCTGCTCCGCATCGATCTCGCGCTCGAAGGTCACCGAGCAGCGGCCCGACCACGTACTGATCGGGGCTGATCCCGTGGGTGCCAAGGAAGGCGTCGCGGCCCTGCTCGAGCAGCACCAGCACCGCGGTGTGACCGACGTGACCGAGGGCGTCGAGGTCCTGCCACCGCGTCTGCACGCCGTGCGCGCTCACACCGTTTCCTCCACGAGCCCGAACGCCCGCCGCAGCGGCTCGGAGCGGCGGACGAGGTCGATCGCGTAGGCGCCGCGGTCGTCCGTGTATCCACTGCCGACCAGCATGCGGGCGCTCGATGCCGATGCCGTCCGCCGCCAGCGCGGCGGTGGAGAAGCTGGTCGCCATCGAGAAGAACAGGATCGTGCCCGCCGTCCGCGGTGAGCAGGATCGACGTCGGCTCGCAGCGCGGTCGCGTTGACGACCACCACGGTGAGGTCGGCCGGGGGCGCACCCGCGGCCGCGACATCGGCGATCGCGGCGAGGGGGTCGCGCAGGTCGGTGGCGACGGCGATGTCGCACAGGCCCAGCTCCCGGACGCGCTCGACGGACACGGCGTCGTAGTCGACCGCGACGAGCGTCGCATCGGGTGCCGCGTCACGGGCCGCGGCCAGGGCCAGCTTGCCCGCGTGGCCCGCGCCGAGCACCAGCGATCGTCCCGGCCGGCCGGCGGCGCAGGTCACGGGTCTGGTTCGCCGCTGAGCAGACGTCGTAGATGTCGACGGCCGCGCTCGAGGGGCATGTCGTCCGGCACCGGCGCCCAGCCGGCCCGGTCGCAGACGTACGCGGTGCCCGCGACCTCGACCTGCGCGCGAGTCGGGATCGAGGCCGGTGACCTCGTCGAGCGAAGTGGCGGTGAGCGTCAGGGAGCCCAGCGAGACGATGCGCTCGCCCGCCCCCGGCGGGTCGCCGTAGCGATCGCCGACCGCGGCGACCAGTCCCGGTGAGGATCCCGCCCGAGTCGGTGTCCGGGTTGTGCATCTTGCCCCGGGCCGCGACGATCTCCTCGATCCGAGCGGCCATGCGGCCGGCATCACCGGCCGCGTCCTCGCGGATGCGGCGGTGCGACGTGGAGTCCAGGCACAGTCGCTCGACCGCGACCTCGAACTCGAACGGCCGCACCGGCCCGGAGGCATCGAGCCGCTCGGCGGGCTGCGGGAGCACCCCGTGCGGCTCCAGCACACGATCGGCGCCGAGGCGCGGGCCGATCTCCAAGACGTTCTCCTCCTTCATGAACGGTCGTTAGGGAACCTATGCGCCTACTCGGGGCCCGTCAATGCGCCGGTTGGACAAGAAACCGACGGGACGTACTCCGCCGTGGCCACTGAACGGATTTCAGCCCCCTTAACCCGACGCCGTCACGATGCTCGCCGATGCGCCCCCACGGCTTCGCCCGGCGGAACCTCGTTGCCGTTGCCCTGGCGATGTGCTGTTGGGCCGCCGCCGGGTGCGGCGACGCAGGGGGTCCCCCGCCATCGGCGCCCGACGGCGAGCGGATCGACAGGTCTGTCGAGGCCCTGCTCGAGAAGACCTGGCCGAAGGGGGCGGGCGGGACGGTCCTGGCCGCCCAGGCGAACCGGATCGTGTCGTGCCGCGGCCTGGGCATGGCGGATCGCGCCTCCGGCGTCGCGGCCGACTGCGACACCGCCTACGACGTCATGTCGATGACCAAGCAGTTCACCGCCGCCGCGATCCTGAAGCTGGAGATGCTCGGCGAGCTCAGCGTCGGCGACCGCATCGGTGAGTTCGTCGAGGACGTGCCGCCGGACAAGCGCCGGATCACCCTCCACCACCTGCTCACCCATACCTCGGGGCTGCCGGATTCGCTCGGGGACGACTACGACGCCGTCTCGAAGGAGCAGATGCTGGAGGCCGCGCTCGAGTCAAGGCTCCGCTCGAAGCCTGGCGCCGAATATCGCTACTCGAACGCGGGCTACAGCGTGCTGGCGGCGATCGTGGAGGAGGCCTCGGCTCTCGGATACGAGGAGTTCCTGGCCCGGCACCTGTTCGGCCCCGCCGGCATGACGGACACCGGCTACGTCCTCCCGGACTGGGAACCGGAACAGGTCGCGGTCGAGTACGACCGCAACGGGGGAGCCCAGGGCCGGCCGTTCGACCACCCGTGGGCCGCGGACGGTCCCTACTGGAACCTCCGAGGCAACGGCGGGATGCTCTCGACGGCGCGCGACATGTATCGCTGGCACCTCGCGCTTCAGGACAACGCGATTCTCGATCGTGCCGCCAGGGAGAAGATGTTCACCCCTCATGTCCGCGAGGGCCCAGGTGCCGACACGCACTACGGCTACGGATGGGTCGTCTCCGCTCTCAAGGGCGAGCCGTTCATGTGGCACGACGGGGGCAACGGCTGGTCGTTCGGACTCCTCGGCCATCTGCCCGAGTCGGCAGGCACGGTGTTCTTGATCAGCAACCAGGCCTACCGGGCGGGGAAGTGGAATCTCGAGGACGTGGCCGAGCCCCTCACGCTCGGACTCGTGGAAGCGGTCCGGGGCCAGGCCTGAAGATCGCTCACCCGCGTAGGCTCCGACGGTGATCCCGCTCGTCTGGAGCGACGCCCACGCCGGCCATGAGCCCGGCGCCGAGATCTACGTCGGAGTTCGCACCCCGGGCACCGAGGTGCCCGCGCGCGCCGAGCGAATCCGCGACTCCCTCGAGGGCGCGGGCGCACCCGTGGTCGGGGCCGAGGCTCACCCGGATGCCGACATCGCCGCCGTCCACGACGCGGAGCTTCTCGGCGTACCTCGCCGGCGCCTGGGAGGCTTGGACGGCGTCGGGGCTCGACCGCGATCCGGGCCAGGACCGCGTCGTCCCGTACCTCTTCCCCCACCCCGGCCTCCTGGGCGCGACGCCCGCCCGCGAGCCCGCGGCGACCGCGGCCCGTGCCGGGAGGCTACGCCTACGACACGATGACGCTGATCGGCCCGGGGACCTGGGCGGCCGCCCGCGCGGCGGCGGACGTCGCGCTCACCGCCGCCGAGCTCGCGGCGGGCAGCGAGCGGGTGGCCTACGCGTGCTGCCGCCCGCCGGGCCATCACGTGACGCGATCCGCCTTCGGCGGCTCCTGCTACCTGAACAACGCCGCGATCGCCGCCCGGCACCTCCACGGGAGGGTGAGCGGCCCGGTCGCCGTGATCGATATCGATGCGCATCACGGCAACGGCACCCAGTCGATCTTCTGGGAGGACGCCGCGATCCTGACCGGCTCGGTCCATGTCGACCCGGGAGCCGGCTGGTTCCCTCACTACCTCGGCTTCGCGGACGAGCGTGGCGCCGGCCCCGCGGAGGGCACGAACCTGAACCTGCCCCTGGCTCCCGGCTCCGGCGACGAACCCTGGCTCGCTGCGGTGGCGCAGCTGGGCGAATGGGCCGCCGCCGGGGAAGCAAGGGCGCTCGTGGTCGCGCTCGGCGTGGACGCTGCGGGCGGCGACCCGGAGAGCCCACTCGAGGTGACCGTCGACGGTTACGAGCGGGCGGGGACGATCCTGCGCGACCTGGGGCTGCCGACCGTGATCGTCCAGGAGGGCGGCTACAACCTCGAGACGATCGGCGAACTGGTCCTCGCCGCCGTCAGCCCGTTCGCGGCCGCCGCCTAGGCCGCGCCGCCGACCAGCTCCTGGTTGTCCTCGGGCTGCATCGCGCGAGTGTGACGCATGTCACGCTCCCGGCGATGGGGCCCGGCGAGTCTTGGCCTGCGGCCCGGCCATCAACCCCGGGGGCCGACAGAGATGGTCGAGCGCATCGCACTGCTGACGTGGAACCGGCCCGAAGACGGTGCTGGCGCTGGTCGGCGTGTTCACGGTCGTCGCGCTCATCGTCGGGCGCGGCGTGGAGGAACACCTGAAGGCCGCCGGGTTCACCGACAGCGCGTCGGAGAGCGAGACGGGCGACCGTGCTCCTGCGCGAGGAGCTCGGATACGACGCGACCCCGGGGATCGTCGTGCTGGTCCGAGATCAGGACGGCAAGACGGCTCGACCTGGAGCGCCGCCGAGACCCGCCGCGAGGTCGAGCGCCTGACGGCACAGCTGCGTGGCACCGACTTCGTGGGCAAGGCCGTCGACCCGCTCGCGCCGCTCGATCGCGCCGAGGCTCCGCCGGCCACACCGGAGGCGCCAGCGAGAAGGAGCTCGACAGAGCGAAGGCCAAAGAGCTCGCCAAGGGCGCAGACGAGCTTCGCCGCAAGAGCCCGCTGATCGCCGACGACGGCCGCTCGCTGGTGATCACCGGCCACCTCGCCACCCAGGACGTCGAGGACGACGGCGGCGCCGCGGCCGAGGACGCGAAGCGAGCGGATCGACTCCGAGCTCTTCGACGTCGGCATCGGCGGCTTCGCGCCCAGCTTCAACGAGGTCAACGACCAGACGCGCGTCGGACCTGACCAAGGCCGAGCTGATCGCCTTCCCGATCCTCGCGCTCCTGCTCCTGTTCGTCTTCCGGGGCGTCGTGGCGGCGCTGATCCCGCTGCTGATCGGCGTGGTCTCGATCCTCGGGCACGCTGATGATGCTCCGCCTGATGTCGGAGGTCGTCGACACGTCGCTGTTCGCGCTCAACATCGCGACCGGCGCTCAGCCTCGGCCTCGCGGTGGACTACGCGCTGCTGCTCGTCTCGCGCTACCGCGAGGAGCTCGAGCGCGGCGGCGCCGACCCGGGAGGCGCACCGGCGCACGGTGATCACGGCCGGCCGAACCGTGCTGTTCTCGGGCCTGACGGTCGCCGTCGCGATGGCGGCGCTGGTCGGTCTTCCCGCAGCGCTTCCTCTACTCGGTGGCGGTCGCGGGCGCGACCGTCGCGATCCTGTCGTCGCTGATCGCCCTGTTCGCGGTCCCGGCCCTGCTGGCGCTGCTGGGCAAGCGCGATCAACGCGCTGTCGGTGCGCCGGGGCCCCGCGGTCTCGGACGACTCGGACGGCTGGTACCGGCTCGCCTGGTGGGTGATGCGCCGGCCGGTGGCGGTCGCGCTCGGCCAGCTCGGCGCTCCTGCTGGCCGCCTCGATCCCGCTGCTCTCGACGATCCTGACCGGGCCGAGCGCCGAGGCCGTGCCGCCCGGCCAGCCCTCGTACGAGATCAACGACTACGTCGAGGACCACTACGACCGCGACGTCACCGAGGCGATCACGGTCGCGGTCGGCGGACGAGCGAGCCTCGCCGGGCAGCTCGACGCGCTCCACGATCGCATCGAGGCGCATCGACGGCATCAAGCGCGGGCCGCGAGTTCGACCAGGCCTCGCGACACCGTCGCCTACGCCAACTTCGCGCGGCGAGGAGAAGGCGCTCACCGACGCGCACGCAGGACGCGGTGCGCGAGATCCGCGCCGAGCGGCGCGCCCGGCGCCGCCGAGCTCCTCGTCTCCGGCAACACGGCGCGGTTCATCGACCAGAAGCAGAGCCTGATCGACCACACGCCGCTGGTGATCGCGATCGTCGTGGTGACGCACCCTCGTTCCTGCTCTTCATGCTGACCGGCTCGGTGATCCTGCCGATCAAGACGCTCCTGATGAACACGCTGACGCTGGCGGCGAGGCTCGGGCATCCTCGTGCTCGCCTTCCAGGAGGGCTGGCTCGAGTGCGCTCCTCGACTACATCGGGCCCGTCGGCGGTCGAGGTGACGAGCCTGGTGTTCGTGTTCGCGGTCACCTTCGGGCTGGCCACCGACTACGCCGTGCTCGTGATGGCGCGGATCAAGGAGCAGCACGACCGCGGCGCCTCGAACGAGGAGGCCGTCGCGGTCGGCATCGGCCGCACCGGCCGGGTGATCACCGCCGCGGCGCTGATGCTCGCCGTCGTCTTCCTCGCCTTCGCCGTCAGCTCGGTCTTCTTCATGAAGCAGATCGCGGTCGCCCAGGCCGCCGGCGTCCTGATCGACGCGACGATCGTGCGCGCGCTCCTGGTCCCGTCGCTGATGCGCCTGCTCGGCGAGTGGAACTGGTGGGCGCCGGCACCGCTGGCCCGCTTCCAGGCGCGGTTCGGCTGGCGGGAGTAGACGCGGATGCGGCGACCCTTGTGCGGGTAGAGGCGGTTAGTCGTGACCCATCGCAACCTGACCCTCGCCTTCGCCGCCGGAAGGCTCGTCTTCGCGGCAGCCCTCGCCGGTGCACCTCGCGCCACGACCGGCACCTGGCTGGGTAACGCAGCGGACCGGCCTGGCGGCCGGGTGGCGGTCCGGGGCCTGGTCGCTCGCGACGCGATCCTGTCCGCAGGGGTCGCGCTCGCCGCGGCGCGCGGCTCGGCCACGAGGCCGTGGCTTGCCGCCTGTGTCGGCAGCGACCTGTCCGACATCGCGGCAACCCTGGCCGACCGTCAGGGCCTGCCGGACAAGTCGGCGCCGGCGACGATGGCCTGGCCGGAGCGGCCGCGCTAGCCGGGGCGAGCCTGGCGCTCTCGGCGGGCTAGCGGAGTGTCAATCCGCCTCGTGGCGACTTTCTTTGCGTATGCGAAAGAAACTCGCCAGGTAAGGACCCTGCGCGGCTACTCCACCAGTCCGGCCGCGCGCGCCTTCTTCATCCGGAAGGCGAGGCTGGCGCTTCCCGAGCGTGAAGGCGAGGTTCGGAAGCGGGGAGCCTGTAGCCGGCCTTCGTGTGCGGCGAGTAGAGGACGGTCGTCACCGTCGGCCTCGAGCCAACCGGTGTGGACGCGCTGCTCCTGGCCCACCATCCGCGGCTCGAACGCGTGGGCCGTGAGACCGGCGCGGCGCCCGCCCTCGAGGCACGGGTCCGCCCGCGACATCCAGCCGCACGCCGCCCTCCGTCGCCTCCAGCGCGCGTGCCGGCCGGACGTCGGGCATGTCGTCGGATCGCACGCCAGCCCGACGAGCGTGTGCGGCAGCTTCTGCGCCTGCGCCAGCAGCTTCGCCGAATCGACGCGCGGGCGCGGTCCCGCCGCCGGGCGGCTTCTGGGGCGGCGGCGGCTCGGGAAGCGCGCGCCGTAGACGGCGGGCTCGCCCTCCGCCTCGGTATCGGGGTAGGCGATCACCCGTTCCACGTCGATCGTGATCGCCACCCGCTGCCAGTAGTAGACCTCCAGCATCCGGCCGGCAAGGCCGCTGCGGCGCGGCCCCAGGAACCGCTCCCACTCCGGGCGTGATCGACTCGAGCCACTCGCGGTCCGGCGTGGTCGGAAACGAGGCCCGGCCCTGCACCAGCACGTAGCCGGGGCGGTCGGTGAGCCCGTGCTCCCGCGCGTGGTAGGCCAGCGCGACGCCGCTGTTTCGCCGGATCCGGTCGAGCTTCTTCCACAGCCCCTGCGAGGTGGACAGCGTCACCGTGCCGGCGTCGCGGTCGCGGAGGCCGAGTGGCGCCATGGGCGTGATCACCACGCCCTTGGCCGGGGTCAGGTACGCGAAGCCCGCCGCGAGGTCCGAGGCGAGGATCTCATCGACCTCGTCCGGCCAGGCGACGGGCATCGCTGCTGCTTCTTCGGCGCTACTTCGGCTGCGGGACGATCCGGATGTACGGCCTGGGGGACTCCCAGCCGTCCGGGTAGGTCTCGCGGGCCTCGTCGTCCGACACGGAGCCGGCGATGATCACGTCGTCGCCGGGCTTCCAGTTGACCGGCGTCGCGACCTTCCGGTTCGCCGTGAGCTGCAGCGAGTCGATCACGCGCAGCACCTCGTCGAAGTTGCGCCCGGTGGTCATCGGATAGATCAGCACGAGCTTGATCTTCTTGTCGGGACCGATCACGAACACGTTGCGGACCGTCTGATTGTCGGCCGGCGTGCGCTCGGTCGGATCGCCCGAGACGTCGGACGGCGAGCATCCCGTAGGCCTTCGAGACCTTGAACTCCGGGTCGGCGACGATCGGGTAGTTGGGGGCGGTGCCCTGGGTCTCCTCGATGTCCTTCGCCCAGTCGGCGTGGTTCTCGATCGGGTCGACCGAGAGGCCGATGATCTTCACGCCGCGCTCGTCGAAGGCCGGCTTGGCAGAGGCCATGTAGCCGAGCTCGGTGGTGCAGACGGGGGTGAAGTTGCGGGGGTGCGAGAACAGGACGCCCCACGAGTCGCCGAGCCACTCGTGGAAGCTGATCGGTCCCTCGGTGGTGTCTGCCTCGAAGTCGGGGGCGGTATCGCCGATTGTCAGAGCCATGGTCTTCTCCTTCACAGTGCCTCGTTCGGGTGTCCCTTCGAGGCTAGCGACCCGATAGCGTCGCCGCATGCCACAGATGGGCAAGGGCGGCGAGCCCGTCACTCACATCAGCCAGGCCTACGCCGACCGGGTCGAGGTTCGCGGCCGCGATCTGACCGGCGAGCTGATGGGACGGCTCACGTTCACCGAGTACTTCCACCTGCTGGTGACCGGCGACGAGCCGACCGAGGACCAGCGCTTCTTCCTCGACGCGCTGCTGATCGCCATCGCCGAGCACGGGATGATGCCCTCGAACGTGGCCGCGCAGGATGACGCTCGACGCCACTCCCGACTCGCTGCACGGCGCGGTCGCCGCCGGCATCCTCGGCGCCGGCCCCGTGATCCTGGGCACCTCCGAGGCCTGCGCACACCTCCTCGCCCCGCACAGGCAGAAGGTCGAGGCGGGCGAGGACCCGACGGCGGTGGCCACCGAGCTCGCCGAGCGCACTGCAGCGAGTCCGGCGCGCACGTGCCGGGCTTCGGCCATCCCGTCCACAAGCCGGTCGATCCCCGCGCGGAGCGCATCCTCGCGCTGGCGGACGAGCGCGGGGTGAGCGGGCCGCACGTCGCGCTCGCCCGCGCGTTCCACGAGGCGGTCACCGAAGGAGCGCGGCAAGCCGATCACGATGAACGTGTCGATGCCGATCGCGGCGGTGATGCTGGACCTGGACTTCCCGCCCGCAGCCGTGAAGGGCGTCCCGCTGCTCGCACGCACGGCCAGCCTGATCGCGCACCTGGCCGAGGAGCAGGAGAACCAGATCGGCTTCCTGATGGCCGGCGTGGCCGAGGACGCCATCAGCTACGAGCGAGGGACGCAGGAACGCCGGAGTGAGCCCGCGTCCGAGGCCGAGACCCGCCCGTGGGCGGAGCAGCTCGCCGACGACGACGCCTCGTACCGCGAGCAGCTCGCGTACCTCCTCGAACGCTCAGCGTTCTACCGCGAGAAGCTCGCCGAGGCCGGCATTCGGACCGCCGGCGACGCCGGGGGCCTGGATGCGATCGCGCGCCTGCCGCTGACCGAGAAACGTGAGCTTCGCGAGACCTGCACGGCCGAGAATCCGATCGGGACGCATCTCTGCGTGGCCGATGCCGAGATCGTTCGCATCTACTCCACCAGCGGCACGACCGGCACCCCCAGCTACATCCCGCTGACCGCGACCGACCTCGGCAACTGGATCACGGGCTCGGCGCGAAGCTACGCCGCCTCGGGGATCCAGGCGGGAGAGCGGATCGTCTCGACCTACAACGCGGGACCGTTCGTCGCGGGTGCGGCGCTCGCCTCGTTCGACCGATTGGGCCTCTCCCACATCCCGTTGGGAACGGGCAACACCGAGCGGCTCATGCGCGCGGTCGAGCTGCTCCGGCCAACCGCGGCGGTGCTTACGCCGTCATACGCAGCGCACCTGATCGAGCGGGCCGCCGAGCGAGGCGTGGACCTGGCGGGGTCGACCGTCGAGCGGGTGCTGGTGGCCGGCGAGCCCGGCGGCGGCGAGCCGGCGTTCCGGGCACGCCTCGAGGAGGGCTGGGGCGCGCGCGTCAGCGAGGCGATGGGCATCGGGGACATCGGGGTCTCGCTCTGGGGCGAGTGCGAGGCGCAGGACGGCATGCACCTCGGGGCCCGCGGCTTCGTCCACGCGGAGCTGATCGATCCGGCGAGCGGTGAACCGGTCGAGATGGAGGAGGACGCAGCCGGCGAGCTGGTCCTCACGCATCTCCGCCACCGGGCCGCGCCGCTCCTGCGGTTCCGCACCCGCGACCACGTACGGAGTGCGGGTGAGCCCCTGCGAGTGCGGGCGCACCGGGCCGCGCATCCGCTGCGTCGGGCGCACCGACGACATGCTGATCGTCGCGGCGTGAACGTCTTCCCCTCCGCGGTGCGCGAGGTGGTGGGCGCCTTCGCGCCTGAGGTCAGCGGCAACGTCGCGATCAGCCCGCAGGCGGCAGGCCCGAAGCAGGATCCGCCGCTCCCGGTGAGCGTGGAGCTCGGCGAGAGGAGCTCCGGCGCGCCGGAGCTGGCCGAGAGGATCCGTGAAAGGCTGCGGGAGGTCCTCGTCGTCCGGACGCGGATCGAGCTGGTGCCCTGGGGCAGCCTGGAGCGCAGCGAATACAAGTCCAGACTCGTCGAGCGCTAGCGGGAGGTGCCCGTGCAGAAGCTCCAGAGCCAGGCCGTCCACCACATCACCCTCACCGGGGCCGACCGGCAGACCTCGATCGACTTCTGGGAGGGCGTGCTCGGGATGCCGTTCATCTTCGAGCAGCCCAACCTCGACAACGAGGCCGAGAGCCACCTCTACTTCGATCCGGGCGACGGGCGCCTGATCACGATCTTCACCAACGAGGAGCGCGAGGGGACGCCGGACCGCACGCCGATGGACCCCGGCTGCGTGCACCACATCGCCTTCTCGGTCTCACAGGCCACGTTCAACCAGGCGGTCGAGCGCCTGGACGAGCGCGGGATCGAGCACAGCGGGGTGAAGGACCGCGGATTCATGGACTCGATCTACTTCAAGGACCCGCTGGGCCTGCTGATCGAGCTGGCCTCGTACCGGTTCGAGCCACCCGCGGGCCACACCCACGCCGACGTCCTGCTCGAGGCCCACAAGCTCCGGGTCGAGCGCGGCGACTACAACATCGACCAGGTCCACCTGGCCGACGCGATCGAGAACCTCAGCACCCGCTCGCGCGAGACCCTCTCGGAGGATCGCTCGCCGCAGGATCCGTACGGATGAGCCGCACCCAGTACTACTGCGCCACCACCCTCGACGGATACATCGCCGACGCCGACGACGGCATCGGCTGGCTGATGGGCTACGAGGGGAGCTACGGCGGCGATGAGGCAGAGCCGAGCCCGATGAGCGACGGCGGCGCCTACGAGCGTTTCTACGAGGAGGTCGGCGCCCTCGTCAGCGGCTCCGTGACCTACGAGTTCGTCCTCGACCACATGTCCGGAGGACAGCGCGTGGCCCTACCGGGGCAAGCCCTACTGGGTGCTGAGCTCACGCGAGCTCGGACAGACCCAAGGACGCGGACGCCGACGTCCGGGTGACGAAGGCCGGGATCGAGGAGCTTCACGCGGAGATGGCGGAGGCCGCGGGCGAGCGGAACATCTGGGTCATCGGCGGCGGCAACGTCGCATCGCAGTTCGCGGACGCCGGCCTGCTCGACGACGTGCTGCTGACCGTCGTCCCGGTGGTCCTCGGCGAGGGCAAGCCGCTCTTCGACCGCTCCCTCGGCGGCGGCCCCATGCAGCTCACCGGCACGACCGTGTTCGAGTCCGGCATGGTCGAGCTCCGCTACGAGATCAAGCGGTAGTCAGCCGACCGCGGGCCACAGCGAAGAGGCCCGGCACCCCGTCCCCTCGGGTGCCGGGCCTCTCGCTGGCACTGTGGGTTACGGGGTGGTCAACGCCTGCTCGGCGACATCGAACACGTGCGTGTTGTGATGCACGCCCGTGAGCAGCTCCGAGAGCGGACCGTCAGCGGTCACCGGGACGTATCCGCCGGTGTGCTCGGGGGTCGTCCAGTCGACCTTGAACTCGCGGTGCGTGCCCTTGATCTTGAACGGGCCGCTGCGCTTCGGCACCTCGCCGTTCGGGCCGGCGTTGTTCAGATGGCCGTCGCCGTAGTACGGCACCGGATCGTCGCCGTCCGAGTTGGTGTTGCTCTCGATCGGCTCCTCGATCGTCATGCCGCCCGTCTCGTGGTCGGCGGTGACGATCAGCAGCACGTCGGGGTGCGTCTGACGGAACTCCTGGACCACCTCGACCATCGCGTTGATGGTCTTGCCGGTCTTGATGACGTTGACCCCGTCGTGCTCGTGCGCGGCCGAGTCCATGTCATCGCTCTCCGCAACGAGCATGAAGCCATCGGGGTCGTCGCCGAGGATGTCCAGGGCCTTGGCCAGCAGGTCCGCCTCCGGCACGTAGTAGGGGTCATCCTCGGGCTTGTAACCCGGGAGCTCCTTCCAGCGCTGCAGGCCTGAGTCCTGGACCAGCGCGAGCGCCTTCGGCCCGGTCAGCTCATCGACGGTGTCGCGGTCGTAGGCGTACTGGTAGCCGTCGCTCTGGGCCTCCTCGACGAGGTTGTCGCGGCCGACGCTCTTGTCCTCGTCCGGGACCTCGTCGGGGATCATGCCCTCCTCGCCGCGGGGGTACCAGTAGCCCTCGCCGCCGCCCATCATCACGTCGGGCGAGATGTCGCGGAGCGTCTTCTGCGCGATCGAGACCTTCTTGTCGCGGTTGTTGATCGGCGCCGCGAACGAGGCCAGGGTGGCGTTGGTGATGTCGTGGTCGTTCACGATGCCCGTCGCCTTGCCCTCGTCCTCGGCGATCTCGAGCAGCGTGGGCACCCGCTCCTCGTTGGGGCCGAGGCCGGTCATGCCGTTGCGGGTCTTCAGGCCGGTCGACCAGGCGGTCGCGCCGGCGGCCGAGTCGCTCACGGCCTTGGTGGCGGGCACGGTGTCGAGCAGGCCCGACACCGGCAGGGCGTCCATGGGCTGGCGCTCGTTGAGCCCGTACAGGGCGTACTGGATGGCGGTCCGCTGCTGGACCCCCATGCCGTCGCCGCTGATCAGCACCACGCTGGTGGCGCCCGTCGGCGGATCGGCCTTGGACGGGCTGTTGAGGGCGAACATGGCGCAGAGCGCTGCGAGCCCGGCCGCCGTCACCCCCACGAAGATGCGGCGTTTCCAGGTTTGCGTCACTTCCATGTTCCTTCCTCCCCTGAGAAAGTCAGATTGTTCAACAAATGCATCATGCCACACATCATCCTGATGTGTCGACTGCCGACGTATAACCCTTCAACAGCGTTTTCCTCACGGTCCAGACCGTCTCCGTCCCGGCCCGCAGCACGCACACGTCGCCGGGGCCCACCTCCACTGAGCCACCGTCGAACTCGATCGTGGCCTCGCCCTCGAGGACCACGAACGTCTCGTCCACCTCGACATCGCGGAGCTTTCCCGGGGTGCAGCGCCAGACGCCGCTCTCGGTCCCATGGTCCGCCTCCGAGAGGACGAACGCCGAGGTCCGCGGCTCTCCCTCCAGCACCTGGGAGGGGTCGAGAGGCTCGGAGACGAGCTCGGCCTCGCGGGCCGCGACGCGGACGACCGGGCTACTCACCGGCGAGCTCCGCAACCGCCTCGGCGAACGCGGCGGTGTGACGGTCGACGTGCGCCTCCGTCGTCGCCGGCGACATCAGGGCCATCATGTGGAAGGGGGTCAGAAGGATGCCCCGGTTCAGCATGTAGAGGTGAAGCAGGGCGTCGAGCTCTGCATCCATCGCGGCGGCCGCCTCCGCTCCGGTACGTGGTGGTGTGGGGCTGAACATGTACTCGGCCCGGCAACCCAGCCTGGTCACCGACCAGGGCAGGTCGTGCTCCGCGATCGCGGCCGCCACCCCGCCCTCGAACCTCTCGCCCAATTCGATCATGTGCTCGAACGCCTCGTCGGTGAGGACCTCGGTGAGCGTTGCGTGCGCCGCGGCGAGCGAAAGCGCGTTGCCGGCGAGCGTCCCGCCGACCCCGCCGACATCCGCCGCACCATCAACGGTGTGGTCCAAGATGAGCTTGGCGACCTCGTCGGTGAACCCGTAGGCCCCGATGGGCACACCCCCGCCAATTGGCTTGCCAATGGTCAAAAAGTCGGGTTCCAGGCCGGCGACGCCCGTGTAGCCGCCGGGGCCGCAGCACAGCGTGTGGGTCTCGTCGATCACCAGCAGCGTGCCCGTCTCGACGGTCAGCTCGCGCAGTCGCTCGTGGTATGCCGTCATCGGCCAGGACGATCCCGATGTTGGTCAGGGCCGGCTCCACGAGGACACATGCCACGTCGCCGTGGGAGAGCTCACGCTCGAGGCCTTCGAGGTCGTTGATCTCGACGATGCGGGTCGTCTCCGCGGGCGGGACCGGCGGCCCCACGTTCCCCTCGCGGGGCTGGACCTCGCCGTCGATCAGCCCGGCGACCGTCTCGTCGACGCTGCCGTGGTAGCAGTGGTTATGGACGAGGATCTTCGGCCGGCCGGTGATCTCCCGGGCCAGGCGGACGACGAACCGGTTGGCGTCCGTCGCAGACAGCGAGAACTGCCAGTTGGATAGTCCGAAGCGCCGCTTCATCTCCTCCCCCACCAGTACGGCGTCCTCCGTCGGGAGCATCGCGGTGATGCCCCGCTCGGCCCGCCGCTGGATGGCCTGCACCGTCGCCGCCGGCGAGTGGCCGGTCATCGCGCCGGTGTCGCCGAGACAGAGGTCCGCGTAGTCGTTTCCGTCGACGTCGATCACCTCGGCTCCCTGGGCCGATGCGAGGAACACGGGGAACTCGCCGGGCCAGCGCGTCATCCAGTTCATCGGGACGCCGGACAGCAGCGAATCCTCCGCGCGCTCGTGCAGCCGACGGGATACGGGATGGGCCTCCGTGAATCGCGCT
Organism: uncultured Solirubrobacterales bacterium; assembly: GCA_963776045.1. Taxonomy (GTDB): domain Bacteria; phylum Actinomycetota; class Thermoleophilia; order Solirubrobacterales; family 70-9; genus JBDTSW01. The sequence goes on from CAVZLE010000003.1 coordinate 617,047, forward strand.
TGCTCGCGCTCCATCAGCTCGGCGATACGGCCTCGTTCGATCTCGGTCAACGCTCTCTCCTCTGCTTGGGGCGGGGCCCGACGGGTCATGCCTGGACTTCACATCTTGTCAAATTGTGGAATGATGTGACATATGGCCAAAGCTGAAGCCGACACACCCCCTGCCGACACCCAGCCCGATGACGCCCCCAACCTCCCCCTCGCGACCGTATCCACGGTGCAGGCAGCGGCGAACGCTCTGCGCGAGCAGATCCTGGACGGCCACATCGAGCCCGGGTCCCGCCTGCGCGAGACCGAGTTCGCCGAGCGTCTCGGGATCGCCCGTCATTCCTTTCGCGCCGCGACCCAGATCCTGATCGCCGAGGGGCTGCTGCTGCGCGAGCCGAACCGAGGCGTGCACGTCCCGGTCCTCGACCCTGACGACCTCATCGACGTCTTCCGGCTGCGGATCGCGCTCGAGGTCGAGGCGGTGCGCCTGGTGATCGCCACCGGCGAGATCCCCGAGCAGGCCGAGCTGTCGGTCCGCCAGCTCTCCGGGGTCGGGGACGACGCGCCCTGGCGATCGGTCGTCGAGCCCGACATGCGCTTTCACCGGGCGATCATCGACGCCGCCGGCTCGCCCCGCCTCGAGCGCGCCTACGCCTCGGTTCAGTCGGAGATCCTTCTCTGCCTCGTGCAGCTCCGTCCGCACTACCACCGTCCGGCGGAGGTCGCGGCCGAGCACGAGGAGCTGATCGCCGCGATGCGCGCCGGCGACGCAGACCGCGTCGAGGAGCGCTTCCGCGTCCACCTCACGGTGGCCGCAGACAACTTGACCAAGGCATGGCAAATGAAGACCGGAGAGAAGGTGATCGTATGAGTCCCGTCGTTACGAGCGTGAGCGCTCGCGAAGTCCTCGACTGCCGTGGGCTGCCCACGGTGCAGGTGGATCTGTCCCTCGACGACGGGACCGTCGCCACTGCCGACGTCCCCTCGGGCCGCTCCACCGGCTCGATGGAGGCCGCTGAACTCCGTGATGGCGGCTCGCGCTTCGGCGGTTTCGGCGTGCTGGGAGCCGTCGGAGCCGTAAACGGCGAACTGCGCGATGCGCTCGTCGGCAAGGAGCTCCAGGAGCAGCGCGAGCTCGACTCGGCCCTGATCGAGCTCGATGGCACCGACCGCAAGGAGCGCCTCGGCGCCAACGCGATCCTCGGCGTCTCGCTCGCCGCGGCGCGGGCGCGAGCCGCCTCCGCTGGCAAGCCGCTCTACCGCGCGCTCAACGCCAACGCGCACGTGCTCCCGGTTCCCCTGGTGAACCTCATCAACGGCGGCAAGCACGCCTCCAACGACCTCGACTTCCAGGAGTTCATCTGCCTGCCGGTCGGGGCCGAGCTCGATCCTCGAGGCGCTCCAGATCTCCACCGAGGTGAACCTGGCGCTCGGCGAGATCCTGCTGGAGCGATACGGCAAGAGTGCCCTGAACACGGGTGACGAGGGCGGCTACGCACCTGCGATCTCCAGCCCGCACGAGGCCCTCGGCCTGCTGCACGAGGCGGTCGCCAACGCGGGGCACACCGGCCGGTTCCGGTACGGACTCGACTGCGCCGCGACGCACCTCTACGACGCCGACACCGATACCTACGAGGTGGCCGGCGAGCGCCGCGACCGCGACGGCATGACCGAGCTCTACCTCGAGCTGATCCGGGAGTTCGACGTGGTCACGATCGAGGATCCGCTCGACGAGAGCGACTTCGAGGGCTTCGCCGAGCTGACGGAGGCCAGCGGGATCCAGATCGTGGGCGACGACCTGTTCGTCACGAACCCCAAGCGCCTGCGCCTGGGCCTCGACGCCGGCGCCGCCAACTCGCTGCTGTGGAAGGTCAACCAGATCGGGACCCTCTCCGAGGCCCTCGACGCGGCCGACCTGGCTCACCGCGCGGGCTACACGGTCGTCGTGTCCGAGCGCTCCGGCGAGACCGAGGACCCGATCATCGCCGACCTCTCCGTGGCGCTCGGAGCCGGCCAGATCAAGACCGGTGCCCCCGTCCGGGGCGAGCGCACGGCGAAGTACAACCGCCTGATCCGGATCGAGGAGGAGCTCGGCGACACGGCCTCCTACCCCGGCGACGTCTTCCCGGCGGCGATCGCCGCGTGATCGCGAACTCGGCCGAGCTGGCCGCGACCGGCATGCCCGAGCTGCGAGCTCTGGCGCTGCGCGTGGCCAAGGCCGGGCTGATCGCCTGCGACGTCGGCCGCGCCACCCGCGAGGTCGTCGAGTTCGACGGCGAGATGATCGTCGTCGCCGGCCGCGAGTACCCGGTGAAGCCCGGCGCCAGGGTCGTCGTGGTCGGCTCCGGCAAGGCCACGCTTGCGATCGCCGACGCGCTCGAGCAAATCCTCGGGCCGCGACTGGACGCCGGAACCGTCGTGGTCCGAAACGGCGAGGACACGATGGAGCTCGAGCGGGTCGAGGTGCTGGTCGCCGATCACCCACTGCCCACGGAGCGCTCCGACAGTGCGGCACGGACGATCGTCCAGCGGGTGGAGGGGCTCGGCCCCCACGACCTCGTGATCGCGGCGTTCACCGGTGGGAGCTCCTCGCTCACCAGCCTGCCACCCCCCGGAGTGACGCAGGCGGAGAAGCGGCGGCTCCACGAGCTGCTTTTGGGCTCCGGAGCACCGATCATCGAGGTCAACGCGGTACGCAAGCACGTGTCCGCCATCAAGGGCGGCCGCCTGGCAGCCAGCATCGCGCCGGCCCGCCTGGTGAACCTGACGGTTTCCGATGTCGCCGGCGACGTCCTGGACGCGATCACCGACCCGACGGTTCAGGACTCCTCACGGGTGGACGACGCCCTTCGCATCCTTCACGAGCGCGGGCTGTGGACTGGGCTTCCACCGAGCATCCGACAGCATCTGGAGAGCGACGACGCGCACTCCCCCACGCTCGAGGCCGAGCCCCACACGGTGATGCTCGTCAACGGCGCGGGCGCTTGCGAGGCGATGACCGCCGAGGCACAGGCCGCCGGTCTGAGCGCACACGTGGTGTCCACGGAGCTGGAGGGCGAGGCGAGCGAGGTGGGGCGCCACCTGGCCGAGCTCGCGCGCCAGTGCGCCGAGGGCGGCGGGCCGGCCGCGCCGCCCTGCGTGCTGGTCGGCTGCGGCGGCGAGTCGACGGTGACCCTCCAATCCAACGGCACCGGCGCCGGGTTCGGCGCCGGCGGCCCGAACCAGGAGGCCGCCACGGCGGCGGCGCTCGCACTGGACGACGGCGCCCCGGTCTCAGCCTGCTTTCTCGACACCGATGGCTCCGACGGAGGCACCGCGGCGGCGGGGGGCGTGATCGATGGCCACAGCGCCAGACGCGCCCGCGACGCCGGGATCGACCTCTCCGAGGCGCTCGCGGGCCATCGGACCGGCGAGGCGCTCGGGGGACTCGGGGACCTCATCGTCACCGGTCCCACGCAGACCAACGTGAACGACATGTTCGTTGTGGCGGTAGGAACCAAGGAGGCACCGCGATGAGCGAGGCGATGATCAGGCTGGACGACGTCACCCGCAGGTTCGACGACGTCGCGGCGGTGAACGGTGTCTCGCTGGAGATCGCGGCCGGCGAGTTCTTCTCCCTCCTGGGTCCCAGCGGCTGCGGCAAGACGACGACGCTCCGCATGATCGCCGGCTTCGAGGAGCCGGACTCCGGAAGCGTCTTCCTGGACGGCGAGGACGTCACGACGGTCTCGCCCAAGAAGCGGAACGTGAACATGGTCTTCCAGGACTACGCGCTGTTCCCGCACATGACCGTGTCCGACAACGTCGGCTTCGGGCTTCGGCTCAAGCACGTGGCGCGCGAGGAGATCACGGCCCGGACGAACGAGATGCTCGAGATCGTGCGGCTGGGCGGTCACGCGGACCGCCGCCCCGGCGAGCTGTCCGGAGGCCAGCGCCAGCGGGTCGCCCTCGCGCGAGCGCTGGTCAACCGGCCCGCGGCGCTGCTCCTCGACGAGCCGCTCGGCGCCCTGGACCTGAAGCTGCGCCGCGAGATGCAACTGGAGCTGAAGCGCATCCAGAAGTCCACCGGAACCACGTTCGTCTACGTCACGCACGATCAGGAGGAGGCGCTGACGATGTCGGACCGCATCGCGATCATGGACGCGGGCCAGGTCCAGCAGCTCGCCGACCCGCGGTCGCTGTACGAGCAGCCGGAGACGTCGTTCGTCGCCGACTTCATCGGCACCTCGAACGCCCTGCGCGTCGAGATCACGAGGCGCGAGGGAGACCTGGCCGTGATGGAGACCCCGGACGGGGGGCGGATATGCGTGACCTGTGCGGACATTGCCGGCCAGGCGGTCCAGATCTCCATCAGGCCGGAGAAGATCCGGATCGGTGCCGATGACGACGTCACCCGCTCCCGGGTGGAGGGCAAGGTCGTCGAGCGCATCTACCTGGGCTCCGTCTCGCAGGTCCTCGTCGAGCTGCCGAGCGGCGAGCGCCTGGTCGTTCACGAGTTGAACGACGACTACGTCTCCACGGTCGAGGCGGGCGACCCGATCGTCCTCAGCTGGGCCGCCCGCCACAGCCTGGTCGTCGAGGGCGAGGCCGCCGCGGCATGAGGCTCCTGGCCTGCATCCTGCTCTCACTGCTAGCCGCGGTGCTGGCGGCGTGCGGCAGCACGGGAGCGCCGGCCTCGCAGGCGGAGGCCCCCGCCGACCCCGACGCCCCGGCGACCGGAACGCTCAGCGTCTTCGCCTACCAGGACACGATCACCGATGCCCTGATGGATCCGTTCCGCGAGCAGAACCCGGACCTCGAGGTGCGCACGGCCAGCTTCGGATCAAACCAGGAGGCGGCCGCGAAGCTCGCCGGCGGGTTCGAGGCCGACGTCGTCGAGGTCTGCCTGGACGAGATGAGCCCGCTGACCGCTCGCAACCTCCTGCGCCCGCTCGACACCGACGGCGTCACCGACTGGGACGAGCTCGTGTTCACGGACTCGCCGGGCGTGGTCGAGGGCGGCGACGTGTGGATGGTCCCGCTCTCCGCTGGCCCGCAGGGCCTGATCTACGACGCTGACGAGGTCGATGCCGGCGAGATCGACTCGTTCGCCGACCTCTTCGACCCACAGTTCGCCGATCAGGTCGCGCTCGAGGCCGACTATCCACTTCCGGCGATCGCCGAGACGGCGCTCGCGCTGGGGATCGAGGACCCGATGAACCTCGACGCCGAGGAGCTCGACCAGGTCAAGCAGCACCTGATCGACAACCGCGAGCAGTTCCGGGCGCTGTGGCGATCCGACGCCGATGTGGTCAACCTCTTCCGCTCCGGCGAGATCGTGCTGGCCGACGGCGGGCCCGGCCTCGCCCAGCGCATCCGTGACACCGGTGTGAACGCCGAATGGGTCGCGCCGAAGGAGCGGCCGCTGTCGTGGGTGTGTGGACTGGCGATCACCGACTCGGCCAAGAACTTCGACGCCGCGTACCGCCTCATCAACTGGCAGGCCTCCGCGGAGGCGCAGGCGATCCGGGCCGAGGGCGGATACGTGGTCACCAACCCGCAGGCGATCGACGAGGTCCCTGCCAAGTACCGCGAGACCGCCGACCCCGCCTCGATCGAGGACGCGATCGCGGAGACCGAGCCACCCAACTACGACGAGTGGGTCCGGGCCTTCCGGGAGTTCCAAGCAGGATGAGGAGGAGCAGAAACATGAGGATGACCTTGATTGCCGTCGCGGCCGGCGGCGCCATCGCGGCCCTGGCGGGCTGCGGAGGCGGCGGCGGGGCGGTTGGCGTGGCCCCAGCGCCCGGAGACATGGAGGCCCCGGCCGAGGGGACCCTCAAGGTCTTCGCCTACGGCGACACGGTGCCCGACGAGATGCTCGACCCGTTCCGGGAGGCGAACCCGGACGTGAACCTCGAGGTGGCCACGTTCGACTCCAACAAGGCCGCCGCCGCGAAGCTCGCGGGCGGATTCGAGGCCGACGTCGTCGAGGTCTGCACCGACGAGATGGAGCCGCTGCTGGCACGCAACCTCCTTCGGCCGCTCAACGAGGAGGCGATCAAGAACTTCGACAAGCTCGCGTTCTCCGACGCCAAGGAGGTCCGGAACGAGGAGGACCAGGTCCTCTTCGTGCCCGCGTCGGCCGGGCCGCATGGCCTGATCGTCAACACCGACGAGCTCGACGAGGAAATCACCTCCTACCAGGCACTGTTCGACCCGGCGAACGCCGGCAACGTCGCACTGGAGGCGACCCCGCTCACCGCGATCGCGGCGGCGGCGCTGGCCATCGGCCTGGACGATCCGATGAACCTCACGGACGAGGAGGTCGAGGAGGCCAAGCAGCATCTGCTGGAGAACCGCGACAACTTCCGCGCCTTCGCGGAGTCGGATGCGTCGATGGTCAACCTGTTCAAGTCGGGTGAGGTGGCGCTCTCCGACGGCGGCCGTGGAACGGCCGAGGCGATGGCAGACGACGGCTTGCCGGTCGAGTGGATCGCCCCGGAGGAGGGCGCGCTCTCGTGGGTCTGCGGCCTCGCCCTGACCTCCAAGGCCGAGAACACGGACGCCGCCTACAAGCTCATCGACTACTACGCCTCGGCGGAGGCCCAGGCGATCTCGGCGGAGATGGGCTTCGTCGCGATGAACCCGGACGCGCTCGAGCTGCTCGACGAGAAGTTCCAGGACACCGCCGACCCGCGGAACCTGGAGACCGCGATCGCCCAGACCGAGCCTGAGAACGCCGACGTCTACGACCGCGCATGGCAGGAAGTACTCGCCCAATAGGACACCGCATGCGCCGTCGCGCGCCCGGGGCGGCCAGCGCCGCCCTGGTCGCGGTCGTGCTCGTGATCCTGTTCGGGCCGGTGCTGGTGCTGGCGCTGTTCTCGTTCAACGACTCGTCGATCATCTCCCTTCCCTGGGAGGGCTTCACCACCCACTGGTACTCGGACGCGTGGGGCAATCAGCAGGCGAAGGACGCGATCATGAATTCGCTGATGGTGGCCTCGGTGGTCACCGTGCTCTCGCTGGTCCTCGGCACCGCCGCGGCGTGGGGCCTCACGCGCCTGCGGTTCCCGGGCCGGGGTGCCGTTGCCGGCCTTCACGGCTCGGTGCTGGTGGTGCCGTGGCTCATCATCGGCGTCGCCGGGCTCATGTTCTTCAGCGAGCTGCAGGTCGAGCTCTCTCTGAAGACGGTGGCGCTGATGCACCTCGTCGTCACCTTCCCGCTGGTGGTGGCGATCATCTCGGCCGGGCTGGTGCGGTTCCAGCGCTCGCTTGAGGAGGCGGCGATCGACCTCGGGGCCTCGCAGCTGCAGATGCTGCGCCACGTCGTGCTGCCGCAGATCGCCCCGTCGCTCGCGGCCGCGGGCATCTTCGCCTTCGCCTGGTCCTTCAACAACTTCGAGATCTCGTTCTTCACCGGCGGCTTCGACCAGACGTTCCCCGTCTGGGTGTTCTCGATCCTCCGCCAGTCGGAGAACCTGCCCCTGGTGAACGCGGTCTCGACCGTGATCGCCGTCGTCCAGATCGTCGCCGTGTTCGGTGCCTGGCAGCTCATCAAGCTGCTCTCCCGCCGCCGCGGTGACGACGAGCGCGAGTTGACCAACCTGGTCACCGGGGCGGTGCGCTGATGCGCGAGCGGCTGCGTCCCCTGGCGTTCCTCGGGGTCCCGGCCGCGGTCCTGGCCGCGTTCTTCCTCACGCCGATGATCGTGATGATGGTCATCGCGCTCCAGTACGGGGTGCTGAGCGGCAACGAGGGCTGGACGCTCACCAACTTCGGCGACGTCCTGGGCGACCCGCTCTACCGCGACGTCGCGCTGACCACGTTCCAGATCGCGACCATCGCGATGATCATCCAGCTGGCGATCGCGATCCCGATGGCCTACGTGCTCGCCTACAAGGCGGGGAAGTTCGAGCTGGGCCTCCTCCTCTTCCTCGTCCTCGCCGACGAGCTCAACCCGATGGTCCGCATCTACGCCTGGCGGATGCTGCTGGGGCGGGAGGGCATCATCAACTCGTTCCTGATGGAGATCGGCCTGATCAACGCGCCCATCGACGCACTGCTCTTCAGCAAGTTCGCCGTGATCGTGGTGCTGTCCACCAGCTACCTCACCTACACGGTGATCCCGATCTACGCGGCGATGAAGGCGATCGACCGCAACATCTTCGAGGCCGCGCTCGACCTCGGGGCCGGGTGGTTCACGACCGCGCGGCGCGTGCTGATCCCGCTGATCGCGCCGGGCATCTTCGTCGCCCTGCTGCTCGTCTACATCCCCCTCTTCACCGACTTCGCCAGCCCTGCGCTCGTGGGCGGCACCGAGGGCTACATGCTGGGGAACGTGGTCAACGACCTGGTGCTGGAGAGCGGCGACCTGAACGGCGGGGCGGCGATGAGCATGCTGATGCTCGGCGCCTCCGCGATCTTCGCGATCATCGCCTACCGCGTCACCAAGATCCGCCAGCTGGAGTCATGAGCGTGAACGGCTCTAGCCCGCAGCAGTGGGACGTGGCGATCGTGGGCGGCGGCCACAACGGCCTCGTCGCCGGCTTCTACCTCGCCAAGGCCGGGCTGAGCACCGTGGTGCTGGAGCGCCGCGAGATCGTCGGCGGCTGCGCGGTCACGGAGGAGTTCGCCCCCGGCTACCACGCCTCCACCGGCGCGTACGTGCTCAGCATGCTGCGCGAGCCGGTCTGGCGCGACCTGAAGCTGGTGGAGCGCGGCGTCACCGTGGACCCGGCGGGCCCCGCGCTCAACCTCGGCCCGGACGGGTCCGCCCTGCTCCTCGACGACGACCTGGCCACCACGCAGCGGCAGCTCGCGCAGTTCTCCGACGCCGACGCCCGGGCGCTCCCCGGGTTCGAGGCGGAGCTGGCGCGGATCGCCGGGCTCATCACCCCGCTCATCGACACGACGCCCCCGGACCCGGGGAACCTGCGCCCGCGCGAGCTCGCCCGCCTCGCGCGGCTGGGCGGGATGGCGGCGAAGCACCGCTCGCTGATCGCCGACGCGACCTTCCTCTTCGGTACCTCCGCGACCCAGTACCTGAGCGAGTGGTTTAACTCCGAGCAGGTCCTGGCCACGCTCGGCTGGCACGCGATCAACGACTCGACCGCCGGGCCGTCCACCCCCGGCACCGCCTACGTGCTGCTGCACGACCACGCCTCCGAACAGGCCGGCGGGGGGATCCGCCAGTGGGGCTTCGTCCGGGGCGGCATCGGCCGCCTGCCCGAGGCCATGGCCGATGCAGCCCGCGAGGCCGGCGCCGAGGTGCGCACGCAGGCGCCCGTGGAGCGGATCCTTGTGGAAGGTGGCCGCGCGGCCGGGGTCATGCTCGCCGACGGCCAGGAGATCCGGGCCAACCGCGTGCTCTCGAACGCCGACCCGAAGACGACGCTGCTGGGGCTGGTGGACGAGCGCCTCCTGCCCGATCGCTTCGCCGCGGCGCTCCGGGCGTACCGGTGCGAGGGGACGAGCGTGAAGATCAACCTGGCGGTCGACCAGCTTCCGATGGCGGCGGCCGTGGACGGTGAGGGCCAGCAGCCCTATCACGGGGGCATCGCCGAGATCAACCCGACGGTGGCCCAGATGGACGCGGCCCAGGCGGAGGCCCGGGCCGGCCGTCCCGCCAGCTGATCCGCACATCGAGCTCTGCGTGCCGACGGTGCATGATCCCTCCCTCGCCCCCGAGGGCAGGCACGTGGTCACGATCGATGTCAACTCACAGCCGTACACGCTCGCCGAGGGGTCGTGGGACGACATCCGCGACGAGGTCGCCGACCGGGCCATCGCGAAGATCGGCGACTACTTCCCGAACCTGCCCGGCTCGATCCTCGAGCGCCAGGTTCTCGCCCCGCCCGACCTCGAGCGCGTCCTCGGGATCTCGGGCGGCCACGCGCTGCACGGGGAGATGGCGTTCGACCAGCTCTTCAATCTGCGCCCGGTTCGCGGCTGGGGCGAGTACCGCACCCCGATCCGCGACCTGTGGATCTGCGGGGCGGGCACCCACCCCGGCGGCGGCGTGACCGGCGCGAACGGCCGCAACTGCGCGCGCGAGGTCATTCGCGAAGCGCACGGACTGCGCGTCAGGATCGGCGGCCGCAGGTGAGCCTCTACCCCACGGCCTGGGACGAGATCGAGGCCCCGTCCGTGACCGTGTCCCCGCCGGGCCCGCGCAGCCGCGAGATCCTCGGCCGGATCGAGGGCACGGCCTACCCCGGCCTCACCGGCGGCCTCGCGCCCTTCGCGCTGGCGGCGAAGAACGGTTGGACGGTCACCGACGTCGACGGCAACGTGTACATCGATTGCGCTTCCGCCTCGGCCTCGGTTCCGCTGGGGGCCGGGCGCGAGGAGATCCTCGAGCCGGCGATCGAGGCGGTGCGGCGCATCGGCAACGAGGACTCCCATGCGCTCGCCTCGGAGCTGACGGCGGAACTGGGCGAGCGCCTCCTGGCCGTCACCCCCTCCTCGCTCACCCGTTACGACATCGCTCTGAACGGCACCGAGGCGGTCGAGATCGCGATCAAGATGATGCGCCGGGCCACCGGGCGCCCGATCATCATCGGCTTCCACGGCTCCTACCACGGCGAGTCGACCACGACCGCGGCACTCGGCGCGGAGGCGGCCGAGATCGCCAGCGGCCTGCGCGGGCTGGTTCCCGGCTTCACCCACGTTCCCTACCCACACCCCTACCGCACGCCCTTCCGTGAGCCGCGCCCGGGTGGCACCGGCGACGCGACCGTGGACTACATCCGCGACCACGTCCTCTTCCACGCCGTCGACCCCGCCGACGTCGCTGGCGTCGTGATCGAGCCGGTGCTGGGCTCTGGAGGCTGCGTCGCACCGCCGGACTCGTTCTGGCCCGCGCTCACCGACCTCTGCAGCGAGCACGGCTGGCTGCTGTGCGCCGACGAGGTAAAGACCGGCATGGGGCGCTCGGGGCACCTGTTCGCAGTCGAGCGCTGGGGTGTAGAGCCCGACCTGATGTGCCTCGGGAAGGCCCTCGGCGGAGGCGTGATGCCCATCGGCGCGCTCCTGGGGTCCGAACGGGCCCTCGCGAGCTTCGACGACGTGCCCACCGGCAGCACCTGGGCCTGGCTCCCGGGAGCCTGTGCCGCCGCCCTGGCGACGCTCGACCTGTACGCCGGGGAGCCGGTGCTGGAGAACGTCGTGGAGCTCGAGGCCGTGGCGAGCGCCCGGCTGGGCGACCTGCGCGGGCGGTTCGAGCGCATCGGCGACGTGCGCGCCGCCGGCTGTTTCCAGGCGATCGAGTTCGTGACCGACCGCAGGACCGCGAACCTGGACTCGCCCCTCCAGCATGCGGTCGCGGACGAGATGCTGCGCCGCGGCGTCCTGGCCGACTCCTCCACCACCTCCATCAACATCCAGCCGTCGCTGGTGATGCCCCCCGAGACGCTCGACCGCGTGTACGCGATCGTCGGCGAGTCCATTGAGGCGGCGCTCGCATCGTCCGCATGAGCACGCTCGAGGCCGAGTTGGGCGCCGAGCTCGGCGCCATGGACGAGGCAGGAACCCGCAAGTCGATTCCCGTCCTCACCACCCCGCAGGGGCCAATCATCGAAATCGAGGGGCGCGGCGAGGTGATCTGCCTGTGCTCCAACGACTACCTCGGGCTCGCCAACCATCCCGAGGTCGTCGCCGCGGCCGCCGAGGGCCTCGAGCGCTACGGGGCCGGAACGGCGTCGGTTCGGTTCATCTGCGGCAAGTTCGAGGCGCACGTGGAGCTCGAGCGGGACCTGGCCGAGTTCTGCGGCACCCAGGCCGCGCTCACCTACGTCTCGTGCTGGAACGCCAACGCGGCGCTGCTGGACGCCCTGTGCGACCGCCCCACCGCGATCTTCTCCGACCGCCTGAACCACGCCTCGATCATCGACGGCATGCGGCTGGCCCGCCCGGCGCACAAGGCCGTTTACGAGCACTCGGACGTCGCCGACCTGCGACGCGTGCTGGACGAGGCGCCGGAGGTCGAGCGAAAGCTGATCGTCACCGACGGCGTCTTCAGCATGGAGGGGGACCTCGCTTCGATGCCCGAGCTGGCCGAGATCGCCGCCGAGCACGACGCGACGCTGATCGTCGACGACTCGCACGGCATCGGCGTCGTCGGCGAGACAGGCCGCGGGGTGCTGGAGCGCTTTGGCCTGCTGGGCCGCGAGGACATCGTCCTCACCGGGACGCTCGGCAAGGCCCTCGGCGGCGCCGCGGGGGGCTTCGTTGCAGGCGGAGCCGCGCTCTGCGAGGTCCTCGAACAGCGCTCCCGCGCACAGCTCTTCTCCAACGGGCTCCCCCCGTCGGTCGCGTGCAGCTCACGCCGGGCGCTCGGACTACTGCGCGATCAGCCGGAGCTGGTCGCCCGGCTCCGCGCCAACACCGCCGCGATCCGCGAGGCGATCGCGGCGACCGGCCTCGAGCCCCTCGACGGCGAGAGCGCGATCGTCCCGATCATCGTCGGCGCCACCCCCGACGCGATCCGCGCGAGCCAGGCGCTGCTCGACCGTGGCGTCTACGCCACCGGGTTCGGCTACCCGGTCGTGCCGGAGGGCACGGCTCGGGTGCGGGTTCAGGTCTCCGCGGCGCTGGAGCCGGCGCAGCTGGAGCGCGCCGCCGAGGCGATGGGTGAGGTCGGGCGCGAGCTCGGGCTCATCGCCACCTAGGCGCCCCCTAACCTCGTCCGCCCCATGGCCACCCGCTCCGACCTCCGGAACATCGCGATCATCGCCCACGTCGACCACGGCAAGACGACGCTGGTCGACGCGATGCTGTGGCAGTCCGGCGCGTTCCGCAAGGGCCAGGACGTGGCCGAGCGGGTGATGGACTCGATGGACCTCGAGCGCGAGAAGGGCATCACGATCCTCGCCAAGAACACCGCGGTCCACCACGGCGGACGTGAAGCTCAACATCGTCGACACGCCCGGACACGCCGATTTCGGCGGCGAGGTCGAGCGCAGCCTGACGATGGTGGACGGGGTGCTGCTTCTGGTCGATGCCTCCGAGGGGCCGCTGCCGCAGACCCGGTTCGTCCTGCGCAAGGCGCTCGAGGCGAACCTGCCGGTGATCCTGGTCGTCAACAAGGTGGATCGCCCGGACGCGCGGATCGCGCAGGTGGTGGACGACGTCTACGAGCTGTTCCTCGACCTCGACGCCACCGACGAACAGGTGGACTTCCCGATCGTCTACACCAACGCCAGGGCCGGATGGGCAGCCCTCGAGGAGGGCGCCGAGGGGACCGACCTCTCCCCCCTTCTCGACCTCATGCTCGAGCGCATCCCGGCGCCGGAGCACGACCCCGACCATCCCCTCCAGGCACACGTCACCAACCTGGACGCATCCCCATACGTCGGCCGGCTCGCGCTGTGCCGCATCCGCAACGGGACGATCCGCTCGGGCGCGCCGATCTCCTGGTGCCGCGCGGACGGGACCATCGAGCGCGCCACCGTGTCCGAGCTCTACGTGACCGAGGCGCTGGAGCGCGTGGAGGCCGACGAGGCGGGACCGGGCGAGATCATCGCCGTCGCCGGGCTCCCCGAGGTGACGATCGGAGAGACGCTGGCGGACGCCGAGGATCCCAGGCCGCTGCCCGTCATCACGGTCGACGAGCCGTCGCTCTCGATCGTGATCGGGATCAACACCTCGCCGCTTGCGGGCCGCGAAGGGTCGAAGCTGACGGCGCGGCAGGTTCGCGACCGGCTCGACCAGGAGCTGGTGGGAAACGTCTCGATCCGCGTCGCCGACACCGAGAGGCCCGATGCCTGGGAGGTCCATGGCCGTGGCGAGCTCCAGCTCGTCGTCCTGCTCGAGATGATGCGCCGCGAGGGCTTCGAGCTGACCGCCGGCCAGCCGCAGGTGATCACCCGGGAGATCGACGGCACCACGCACGAGCCTGTCGAGCGCATGGCGATCGACGCGCCCGAGGAGTACGTCGGCGTGATCACGCAGATGCTCGCCCTGCGCAAGGGCCGGATGGAGCAGATGGTCAACCACTCGACCGGCTGGGTGCGCCTGGAGTACCTGGTGCCGGCGCGCAGCCTGATCGGCTTCCGCACCGAGTTTCTCACCGAGACGCGCGGCACGGGCCTGCTGCACCACGTCTTCGACCGCTGGGAGCCGTGGGCGGGCGCGCTGCGGACCCGCCCCACCGGCTCGCTCGTGTCCGACCGCTCCGGCGAGACCGCGAGCTTCGCCCTGTTCAGCCTCCAGGAGCGCGGCACGATGTTCGTCGGCCCGGGCGAGGCCGTCTACGAGGGGATGATCGTCGGCGAGAACTCACGATCCGAGGACCTGGACGTGAACCCCGTCAAGCAGAAGCAGCAGACCAACGTCCGCGCCGCAAGCGCCGACATCCTCGTCCGCCTTGTTCCCCCGAGGCCGCTTGCGCTCGATCAGGCGCTCGAGTTCCTCCGGGAGGACGAGGCGGTGGAGATCACGCCGGAGAACGTGAGGCTGCGCAAGGCGGTGCTGGACAAGACCGAGCGCCGTAAGGTCGCGCGGCAAGCCAACAACGCCGAGTCCTAGCCCAGGCGCGACCAGCTCGCGATCTGCCCGAGGCTGCGTCCCTCGTGCACGGGCGTTCGTTACCTCGCTGTAGTTGCCCGTGGCCCGAGCCATGAGCTGCTGGGCGTCGTCCTCGCCCAGGTCGCCGACGCGGGCCAGGAACCGGCTCGCGGCCGGTCCGGCGAGGGTCGTCACAACCCGGCCGTCCCGGGAGATCCGCACCCGCCCGTCCTTGGTCGAGCGCCAGCTGAAGCCGAGGTCGGGTGCCGTCAGCCCGGAGGCATCTCGTCGAATTGCTGCGCGTCGTCACCGATCTGGTGCCAGCTGGCCTTGTAGGCGACCTGCTGGTGGAAGCTCGGCTCCATGTCGAGGTCGCCCATCAGTCCGGCGGCCACGAAGTAGACCTCCCCGAGGTCGTCGAAGATGCTGGACCCGCAGTTGCCGCAGAAGTTGCGGGGCGCGAGATGACTCTCGTACGTCTTCACCAGCTCGTCGCCCTTGGTGAACTTGAAGTCGTCCTTGGCGACGACGACACCCGCGAGGCTCGACCCCGTCCAGTGCTGACAGCGCGTGCAGTGGCAGTAACCGAGTGCCTGCGGGTTCGCGACCTCGTACTCGACTCCGTCGCAAAGGCAGGTACCTGTGAGCGTTTCCGACATGACAACCCCTCCTTGAATTGGCGTCTATCGATCCACCGGCACGCTACCACCGGCGAGGAGAGCGTGGACGAGCTGGATCGCAATGGACCCCTCTCCGACCGCCGAGGCCACCCGCTTCACGGATCCGTGCCGCACATCGCCCGATGCGAAGACGCCGGGCACGCTCGTCTCAAGCAGCAGAGGCGCGCGCTCGAGGGGCCACTCATCTGCGAGGTCGGTGCCGGTGAGCAGGAAGCCCTGCGGGTCCCGCGCGAACTGCTCGGGCAGCCAATCGGTCCGCGGCCGGGCGCCGATCAGCACGAACAGCCCATCAGCGGCGACTCTCTCCGGTTCCTCGGTCGCCTCTGAACCAAGCTCCAGGTGCTGAAGCCGCCCGTCGCCCCCGCCGCCTACCACCCGGGTGCCCACGCGGACATCGACGTTCGGAGCGCTCGCCAATTCGCGCACCAGGTAGTGCGACATCCTCGCGTCGAGCGATGCGCCACGCACCACGAGCGTGACGCGACGGGCGTAGTCCGCCAGGTGCAACGCCGCCTGGCCGGCCGAGTTGGCCCCGCCGACGATGTAGACGTCCTTGCCCGCCATCGCGGAGGCCTCCGAGCCCGGGCCGCCGTAGAAGACGCCGGCGCCGCTCAGGGCTTCGAGCGGGGGAACGCCCAGGAGGCGGTACGCGGCGCCGACGGCGAGGATCACCGCCTTGGCGCTGATCCTCCGGCCGTCGGAGAGACTGACCAGCAGGTGATTGTGGTCGCGCCTGAGATCGGTCACCTCGAACATGAAGGTGAAGTTCGCCCCGAAAAGCCAGGCCTGGTTGTACGCCTGCTGGGCGAGCCGCCTCCCGCTGACGCCACGCGGGAACCCCAGGTAGTTGCGGATGAGCGAACTGGAGGTCGCCTGCCCGCCGATCCCGCCCTCGTCGACGACCAGCGTGTTGAGGCCCTCCGACGCTCCGTAGACGGCGGCCGAGAGGCCGGCCGGCCCTGCGCCGACCACGACGACGTCGAAGTCCTCCCCCTCATCGTCGATCGAGGCGCCGGTCGCGTCGGCGATCTCCCGGTTCGTGGGATCGCTCAGGACGCGGCCGTCGGGCAGAAGCATCATCGGAAGCCGTGCCCCACCGCCCGCCTTCGCCAGCACGTCCTGCCCCTCCCGCGACTCGCTCAAGTGGAAGGCGTGCGGGATCGCGCAGCGCTGGAGCGTCCCCCGCAGCTCGTGCGCCCGCCCTGCCCACGCCTCGCCAACGATCTGGACGGTGTGAGGGGCGATGTTCCGAGCCTCCGTCCAGTCGAGCAGCAGGCCCGAGACGGCATGGTGAAACAGCTCGTCCGGCGACACCGCCGGCCTGAGCACGTAGTCATCGATCTGGCCCAGGGCCATCAGGCTGAAGATCGCCCTGCCCGACGGCTGCTCGCCCCACTCCCCCCACGCGACGAGCAGGCCCCGCCTGGCATGCGGGTGGAGGGACCGAACGTGCTCGAAGAACTCGCTCTCGATCGGCTTGCAGAGTTGTTGGCTCCCCAGTACGAGCGCCACCTCCTCGGCGGCGTCCGAGAGCTGGGCGAGGGTCGCGAGCGCCTCGTCCAGCGAGGATGTGCAGATGATCCGGTAGCCCCCCTCGTAGCGCCCACGCAGCTCTCGCTCGACGGCGCCGAGCTCGGAATCGACATCGACGGCTAGGAGCACGGGGGCTGACATCGGACCTCACGAACCCTAGTGCGGACGGCTCGAGCGCCGGCGTCAGGCAGCTAGGCGCAGATCACGTGGACGGTGAGGTCGATCTCGGCGGCCATCGCCAGTTTCCCGGCCCAGTCGTCGTTGGCCGCAGTGTCCGGGTCCGAGTCGTCGGAGGGCCTGGAGCTGTGGAGCCGTGTGTCGGGCACCGGTCCCGTGACCCACAGCCCGCCCCCGAGGGTCACATCTCCGGGGTGCAGGCACGGGGCCGCGACGGAGACGGTCCCCGGGCCGGTGGCAAGCGGAGCGGACTGCTTGTAGGACAGTTTGTCCTCGACGCAGATCGCGTGGGCGGAGACGTTCCGGGGCTCGTTCCCCTCGTTGCCGGCCTTCCCCCTCCATCCGTCGTCTGCGTCGGCGTTGGCGTCAGCATCATCGAACGGGGCGGTTGCGCCAACGATGACGCTCGAGATATCGCCGCTCCCGGACACGCCCCCGGCGGCCACGTGGAGGCCCGCCTTGCAGTCGGCCTTCGCGCTGTCGCCCTGCCCCGCTGCGATCTTGACGCTCTTCGCCACGTAGGAGGGGACCTCCGGCTGGCAGATGACGTACACCTCGGCCGTGGTTATGCCCGTCGCCGTCGTAGCCGAGCGCAACCGCCACCCGTCGTCAGGAGCACGCCCGGAATCCGGCCCGTCGTACGGCGCGGTGGTGTGGAGGTTGGTGTCGGAGCCGAAGCGGCCGTCGTCACCGCCTCCACCGACCGCGTGGGTGCCCGCCGGGCAGGCGGCCTCGATCGTTCCTGCGCTCGGCCCGGGGATGGGCGAACTGTCGGAGACGTAGGTGTAGCCGTCAAAGGTCCCGTGGTTGACGTCGGCGGCCGTCGCACTGGAGGCCGGCACGAGCACCGCCGCCGCAACCGCTCCGAGAACCCGAACGAACCTCATAGGGGCAAGGTACGCCCACGGCGGCGTCTGTCAAGACACCTTGGTGTGGTCCGGCCTACACCCCGCTAGCGTTGTATAAGCCTCATCTCCCGCCCAGACTCACGGAGGAGCAATGACAACCACCCAGTCCCAGGACGAGCTGTCCGTCTCATCGACCGACGAACTTTCCTCGCGCGCCCGGGAGGCGCTCGAGAACTGTGGCATCGATCTCTCCTCGCTCGGGACCGGTCTGTCCGTGAGCGCGCGCTCCCCGATCACCGGTCAGGAGTTGTTCGACGTGCCCGCCGCGGGAAAGGCGGAGGTGGAGACGGCGATCGCCGAGACCGCGAGTGCCTTTCGTGAGTGGCGTGCCGTGCCCGCGCCCGTCCGGGGGGCGTTCGTCAAGCGCCTCGGCGAGCTGCTGGGCGAACACAAGGCGGACGTCGCCGAGCTGATCACGATCGAGGCCGGGAAGATCCGCTCGGAATCCCTGGGCGAGGTGCAGGAGGCCATCGACATCTGCGACTTCGCCGTCGGGCTCTCGCGCCAACTCGACGGGCGAACGATGCCGTCCGAGCGACCGGGCCACCGGTTGATGGAGACATGGCACCCGCTGGGCGTCGTCGGCGTCATCACCGCTTTCAACTTCCCGTGCGCGGTGTGGGCGTGGAACGCCGCGGTCGCATTCGTCTGCGGAGACACCATCGTGTGGAAGCCCTCGCCGATGACCCCTCTCACCTCGATGGCGTGCCAGTCCCTGGTGGATCGCGCGGCATCGGAGTGCGGCGCGCCGGCCGCGGTCCAGCGGCTCGTGATCGCCGACGCCGACGCGGGCCAGGCGCTGGTGGACAGCCCCGATGTCGCGCTGGTGAGCGCGACCGGATCGGAGCGCATGGGGGTGGAGGTCGCGCCCCGCGTGGCCGCCCGCATGGGGCGGGTGCTGCTCGAGCTCGGCGGCAACAACGCCGCGATCGTGGCACCCTCGGCCGATCTCGAGCTCGCCCGGCGGGGAATCGTCTTCGCCGCCGCGGGAACCGCAGGCCAGCGCTGCACGACCTTGCGCCGGGTGATCGCGCACGAGGACATCGCCGACGAGCTCGTCGCCGGGCTGGGCGACGTGTTCGGCCGCCTGGAGATCGGCGACCCGAGTGAGTCCGGGACGCTGGTAGGTCCGCTGATCAACGAGCGCTCGTACCAGGGAATGGCCGCGGCGCTCGAGGAGGCGGAGTCCGACGGCGGCGAGCTGATCGTGGGCGGCGGCCGGCGCGAGGCCGCGGGCCTCCCGGATGCCTATTACGTCGAGCCCGCGATCGCCCGCATGCCCGGCCAGACGGAGCTGGTGCGTCGCGAGACGTTCGCCCCGCTCCTCTACGTGATGACCTACCGGGACTTCGAGGACGCGATCGCGCTCCACAACGGCGTCCCCCAGGGGCTGTCGTCCAGCATCTTCACCGGCGACCAGCGAGAGGCCGAGCGCTTCCTCTCCTCCGAGGGCTCCGACTGCGGGATCGTCAACGTCAACATCGGCACCTCCGGCGCCGAGATCGGCGGGGCGTTCGGCGGTGAGAAGTCCACCGGAGGAGGCCGCGAGTCCGGCTCGGATGCCTGGCGCGCCTACATGCGCCGTGCCACCAACACCGTCAACTACTCGGACGAGCTGCCGCTGGCCCAGGGCGTCGAATTTGGGTGAGGCTCGCACCCTCTTGCCGGTGCGCCGGGGGTAGAGGGCGGCTCTTGGCGGCGACCGAGACACAGGAGCAGGCGCTCGAGCGTCACCTCCGCGAGGGCCTGGCTGCGCTCAGCGGAAGTGGGGTCGGCGACATCGACCTCGATCGGCCGGTCCGCGGCGGCACCCGGCTGACCGGACGGATGGCCCTCGCGTTGTTCGACGCGATGGCGGCGAGCAGGAATCTCGACATGGCCGCGCGCTATCTGCGGAAGGAGGGCCCCGGCGTCTACACGATCGGATCCGCGGGCCACGAGTCGAACGCCGCGATCGCAGCGGCGCTCAGGCCCACCGATCCGGCCCTCCTCCACTATCGGTCGGGCGGGTTCTACTGCGCGCGGGCGCAGCAGGTCCCGGGCTCCACCCCGCTACAGGACATCCTCCTCGGCCTGGTCGCCGCCGCGGATGAGCCGATCTCCGGCGGACGGCACAAGGTGTTCGGCAATCACGCGCTGGCGGTGATCCCGCAGACCTCGACGATCGCGTCGCATCTGCCGCGCGCGATGGGGGTCGGGTTCGCGATCGAGCGCGCCCAGCGGATCGATGTCACCCCTGAGTGGCCGGCGGACGCGATCGTGGCGTGTTCGTTCGGCGATGCCTCGCTCAACCACTCGACGGCCCTGGGAGCGTTGAACGCCGCCGAGTACAACGTGCACCAGGGGCTGCGGATGCCGGTGTTGTTCTGCTGCGAGGACAACGGCTTCGGCATCAGCGTCCGCACGCCTCGCGACTGGGTGAAGGAGGCCTGGTCGAATCGGCCGCATCTGCGCTACTTCAGCGCCGAGGGGACGGACATCGCCGGCGCCTTCGACGCGGCGTCGGAGGCAGCCGAATACGTGCGCAGCTCGCGCCGCCCCGCGTTCCTGCACCTGCGCTGCGTTCGCTTCCTGGGTCATGCGGGCAGCGACGCCGAGGTCGGCTATCGCAGCCGCGCCGAGATCGGCGAGGACCTGGAGCGCGATCCCCTCGTCAACGCCGCGCGCCTACTCGCGGAGACCGGGATCGCCGACCCCAGCGAGCTGCTCGCCAGGTACGACGCAGTTGCAGCAGATGTGCGGCGCCTGGCAGCCGACGCCGCCGATCGGCCGCGGCTTCAGAGCGCATCGGAGGTGATGGAGCCGATCGTCGCGCGAGAGCCGGAGGAGGTCGCCTCGGACTCAGGCAGGGCGGCGAGCCCGGACGCGAGGGAGACCGCGTTCGGAGGCAAGCTCCCGGAGGAGGCAGGCCCACTGACGTTGGCTGAGTCGATCAACGCGACCCTGACCGATGCACTCGCGGCCCGGCCGGAGGTACTGGTGTTCGGCGAGGACGTCGCTCGGAAGGGAGGCGTCTACGGAGTCACGCGTGGGCTGCAACGCCGATTCGGGATCACTCGCGTGTTCGACACGCTCCTCGACGAGCAGACGATCCTTGGTCTCGCGCTCGGCTGCGGCGTCTCGGGCCTGCTGCCGGTTCCCGAGATCCAGTACCTGGCCTACCTGCACAACGCCGAGGATCAGCTTCGGGGCGAGGCGGCGACCCTGCCGTTCTTCTCGAATGGCCAGTACCGCAACCCGATGGTGCTGCGGATCGCCGGATACGGCTACCAGAAGGGCTTCGGTGGCCATTTCCACAACGACGATGCCGTGGCAGTCCTCCGAGACATACCCGGGATCGTCGTGGCGTCTCCGGCACGACCCGACGACGCGGCGGCCATGCTGCGGTCCTGCCTGGCGACCGCGTCCGCCGAGGGATCGACGTGCGTATTCCTGGAGCCGATCGCGCTGTACCACACCCGTGATCTGCTCAGTCCGGACGATGGTGGCTGGGCAACGCCATATTCCCCGCCCGGCGAATGGCCGACCGCTCACGCCCCGATCGGCTCGGCGCGAGTACACGGTGACGGCGGCGACCTGACGATCGTCACGTTCGCTAACGGCACCTACATGTCGCTGCGCGTCGCGCAGCGACTCGCCGACGACGGGATCGATGCGCGCGTGGTGGACCTGCGCTGGCTCGCCCCACTGCCGGTCGCCGACATCCTCCGCGAGTCCGAAGCGACCGGACGCGTGCTGGTCGTGGATGAGACGCGCCGGAGCGGCGGGGTCTCCGAGGGCGTCGTCGGCGCGCTCGTCGACGCGAACTTCGAGGGGGCGATCTCGCGGGTCACGAGCCAGGACTCCTTCATTCCATTGGGGGAGGCCGCTGACCACGTCCTGCTGCAGGAGGCCGAGATCGATGCGGCCGCGCGTGCGCTCGTGGGCAGGCCCTAGGCGACTGGCATGAACATGTCGTCGCGCATCTCCCCTACCGGTTCGCGCGCCAGCAGCTGACCTGCTGTGGTGGCGAGGAAGTCGTTGAGCGCCACGTCCTCCTGGCAGACGAAGCCCGAGTCCGGCAGCGAGCCCTCGGCGAGCAACTCGACCATCCCGACGGCCCCCGCGGCCGTCGTCCATGCAATGGCGGTCCGCGGGGCGCCGGCGACCATCCGCGGGCGGTACACGCGGACGAACTCCTCGCGGGCGGTGCGTCCTCCGTTGTTTCCCTCGGCCGCCCCGTAGAGAATCACCAGGTCGTCCCGGACCGGAGGGTAGGCGTCCGCGAGGAGCCGCACCGCCTCCTCTCGCTCGCGGCCCATGCCGAGCTCGCGCAGCATGAACCGCATCAGGTGGCGGTGGCCCGGATACCGGATCGTCTTGTAGTCGAGGCTGTCGACGCGCCCGGCGAATGTCTCGCACATCGTCCCGAGGCCGCCGGAGGTGGTGAACGCCTCGTACGGCGAGCCGTCGATGACGAGCGTCTCCGGGTCCTCCAGCGCCGGCACCGTCACGAGTTCGCCTCCACGCAGCAGCTCGCAGTCGTTCAGATACTCGTTGACGATCCCGGCGGGAGACCAGGTGCACGCGTAGCCGAGCGCGTTGTTCGGACTGCGCGGGAGGGCGCCGACGCGAAGCTGGACCCGCTCGACGGTCTCGAGCTTGGCGATAAGGAAGCCACCGACCACACAGATGAAGCCTGGGGCGAGACCGCAGCGCGGCATGAAGAGCGTGCTCGAGCTCTTCGCGAGCTCCTTGATGGTGCTCGAGGTGGCGACGTCTTCGGTCAGATCCAGGTAGTGCGTCCCGGCGGCATGCGCCGCCGTCGCAACCCCCGCGTTCAGGAAGTAGGGCAGGCATGAGACGACCGCGTCGATGTCCGCGAACAGCTCCTCGAGCGCAGCGGGATCGCTCACGTCCATCACGGACGCGCGCTCACCGGCCACCCGGCTCTCGTCGGCGTCGACCTCCCACACCTCGAACCCGCGCTCGGCGAGCATGTCGGCGACCAGCCGCCCGACGTTGCCAAGGCCGACGACTGCGATCCGGTCGACCCGGGAGTTGGGGGAGGTTGGCGAATCCATGCCTGGGCCTGACCTTATCTCAGGTGCTCTCGCATGCGGTTGACTGCCTCGGTGATGCGCTCATCGGGGCTCGCCAGCGAGATCCGGAAGAACCCCTCGCCCGACGGCCCGTACATCGACCCCGGCGAGATCACCACGGCCGCCTCTTCCAGAACGAGCTCCGCGAACGACGTCGACGTGTGTCCCTCGGGGACCGGGGCCCAGACGTAGATCGTGCCCTTGGGCTTCTCCACGTCAACGCCGATCTCGCGCAGGGCATCGACGACGAGGTCGCGTCGGCGCGCGTAGATCTCGTTCATCTCCTGGATCGGCTCACGCGGGCCGTCGAGCGCGGCGGCGCCGGCGAGCTGGACCGCCTCGAAGAGGCCGGAGTCCACATTGGTCTTCAGGCGCCAGTAGGAGGAGACCGCGTCGGCGTTCCCGAGGATCGCCGCGCAGCGCCAGCCGGTCATGTTGAAGCCCTTCGACAGCGAGAAGGTCTCGACCCCCACCTCCCTGGCGCCCGGCGTGGCGAGGAAGCTCGGGGCGACGTAGCCGTCGTAGGTCGTCTCCGAGTAGGCGTTGTCGTGGACGACGAGGATCTCGTGCTCGCGCGCCAGCTCGACGACCGCTCGAAGAACCCCTCCGGGGCGATCGCGCCCGTCGGGTTGTTCGGATAGTTGATGAACATCAGGCGCGCCCTGGCGAGGTCGTCGGCCGAGAGCTTGTCGAGGTCAGGCGCGAAGCCGAGCTCGGGCACGAGCGGCAGCAGAACCGTCTCGGCGCCCGCGAGCAGCGGCCCGCCGGTATAGACGGGATAGCCGGGGTCCGAAACGAGCGCGACGTCGCCGGGGTCGAGGAAGGCGAAGCAGAGGTTGTAGATGCACTCCTTGGCGCCGATCGCCGGAATGACCTCCGCCTCCGGGTCGATCTCAACCCCGAAGCGGCGGCGGTAGAAGCCGGCCAGAGCTCCCCTGAACTCCTCACGCCCCCGGTTGGACGGGTAGTTGTGGGTCCCGGGGTCGGCCACGGCGGCCTGCATGGCC
This sequence comes from uncultured Solirubrobacterales bacterium, assembly GCA_963776045.1. Lineage (GTDB taxonomy): Bacteria > Actinomycetota > Thermoleophilia > Solirubrobacterales > 70-9 > JBDTSW01. The sequence goes on from CAVZLE010000003.1 coordinate 640,910, forward strand.
TCGATCACATAGGAGAAGGTCGGGTGATCGGGGTCGCCGATCCCGAGGTTGATGACGTCGATCCCGGCGGCGCGCTTCTCCGCCACCTGCTTCTGAAGCTCGGCGAACTTGTACGGCGGGAGCGCCTCGAGGCGCCTGGAGGGATCGGTGAGGGCCATCGGGCAGGTCAGGCTAGGCCCCGCCGGGCCAGCGACGGGCGCCGAGCTCCCGCGAGATGCCGCGGGCCGCGTCGGCTACGGCCGCGCGCAGGCCCTTGGACGGGCCGCGCGGCATGATCGCCTCGGTCTCCCGACGACGCCGATTGCCCCCACGGCGGCGCCGGTTCGATCGAAGATCGTTCCCGCGAGGCTCGACTCGCCGAGCACGGCCTCGTCGCGCTCACGCGCGATCCCGCTCTCGCGAACGGCCTTGAGCTCGTCGCGAAGCGCCTTCGCCGCGAGGGTGCGGCCGGTCAGCTTGGGCAGCCCCTCGGCGACCAGGTCGTTGACGAGCTCTCTCGGCGCGTAGGCGAGGATCGCCTTGCCCAGCGCGCTCGCATGAACCGGGAGCTCCGCGCCGACCTCGAGCACCTGGAAGGTGGCGTCCGGACGGAACACGTGATGGACCACGACCACGCTCGGGTCCGTGCATCACTCCGACCCGGACCGAGGCCGACGTGCGCTCGGCCAGGCGCTCGGCGTGGACGATCGAGCGGCCACGAAGCTCGTTCAGGTCGAGGTAGGAGTTGCCCGAGGTGGAGCAGGCCGGGCCCGAGCTGGTACTTCTCGGACTCGCGGTCCTGCTCGACGAAGCCGTGCGACCTGAAGCGTCTGCAGCAGGCCGTGGACGGTCGGGCGCGTGATGTCCAAGCCGGTCCGCGAGCTCGCTGACGCCGAGCCGCCGCGGCCCGCTGGCGAGGGCACGAAGGATCCGCGCCGCGCGATCGACCGACTGGATCGTTCCCGTTCGGCCGGCCCGGTCTTGACGGCCGCGGGCTGCGTCTGAGTCAGGTGGTTATTCGGCATTGTCGAATGGCCTTCGATGATGTAGACTACCCCGCATGGCGGAGGAGCCACCCCAGACGGTCGGAATCGTGCTCGTCTCGCACAGCGCCGCCCTCGCCGAGGGCCTGGCCGAGCTCGCCGGTCAGATGGCCGGGCCCGGGGTGGACATCATCGCAGCGGGCGGCGATCCGGCGGGCGGACCTCGGAACCGACGAGGACCGCGTTCGCACCGCGGTCCGCCGCGCGGACAGCGGCGGGGGTGCGGTCGTGCTCGCCGATCTGGGCAGCTCCGTGCTGACCACCCGCCACGTCCTCGAGAGCGCCGCCAACGGGCACGTTCGACTGGTCGATGCTCCGTTCGTCGAGGGCGCGCTCGCGGCGGCGGTCGCCTCGTCCGCCGGCAGCTGCCGATCGACGGACGTCGTCGAGGCCGCGGAGGGGGCGCGTGGTGTCAACAAGCTCTGAGACCGTCGTCGAGCTGCCTGCCGAGGTCGACCTCCACGCCCGGCCCGCGGCCAACTTCGTCCGCGCTGCGATGCAGTTCGACGCGGACATCACGGTCGCGGCAGACGACCGCGAGGCGGACGCGAAGAGCCTGCTCGCGGTGCTCGCCCTAGGCGCCAGGGGCGGATCGACGCTGCGCCTCAGCGCCGAGGGCCCCGACGCCGACCGGGCGCTCGACGGACCTCACCGTCTGCATCGGCTCGCTCGAGTAGCGAGCAGCCGCTCGGAGACGGCGGCGACCAGTGTCTCGACTCTGCGCCGGCGGTCTCCAGCACGCCGCGCCTGCGCCTCGAGGTCGCTGCACCTCGGCGAAGTCCGAGCGACGCGGATCCACTGCCGAACCGTCCCGACCCGCGCGGCGCCGACGCTGAGCTCGTCGACGCCGGCGCCGATCAGAAGCGGCGCGGCTGATCGGGTCCGAGGCCGCCTCGCCGCAGACCTCGATCGGCACGCCGCGCCGCCGCCGCGGCCTCGACAACGGTCGCGATCGCCCGCAGCACGCGCGGATCGTGGGCCTGGGCGCCCTGCGGCGAGAACCGGTCCGCGTCGAGGATCGAGTGCGTCAGGTCGTTGGTCCCGATGCTGAGGAAGTCGACCTCGGCCGCGATCGCGGCAACGGCTTCGACGCCGGCGGCGGTCTCGATCATCGCGCCGATCAGGCGGAGCGGAGCGCCCGGAACTGCTGCGATCGGCTGCGTCGGCGATCGCCTCTCGCGCCGCGCGCAGCTGCTCGACGCTCGGTCGACCATCGGAATCAGGATCGCGGAGCTCCGGCGTCGCCGGCGGTCGCAACGATCGCCCGCAGCTGTGCCGCGAGCGCCTCGGGATGCCCGAGCAGCAGCTCGATCCCGCGCTCGCGCGACTCCCGGCAGAGAACGGCGGCGTCTTGTCGCCGCCGAAGTCGAGCACACGAACCGTCGCGGGCCGCCCGCTGCAGCAGCGACAGGATCGGGGCCAGGGCGCGCGCTGTGTTCGTCCTCGCGTCGGCCAGTCGGCGCGCCGTCAGGAAGGCCAGCTCGGTGCGCAGCAGCCCGACGCCCTCGGCGCCGGCCTCGAGGGCGACCTCGAGCTCGGCCGTGCCTGAGACGTTCGCCAGCACGCGCACCTGATGGCCGTCGGGGGTGACGGCGGGTAGCTCGCGGCTCGGCGATCGCCCGCGCACGGCGCTCGGCGCGCTCGGCTGAGCTCGCGCCCGGGCAGCTCTCACCCGCGCGGCGTCCGGCGCCAGGTAGACGGTGCCGCTGCGTGCCGTCGACGACGACGGCGCTCCCGGCCGGCGACCGCGAGCAGCTCGCTCGCCGACGCCGACCACCATCGGGATGCCCAGCGAGCGGGCGACGATCGCGGCGTGGGCCGAGACGCCACCGGCCGCGAGCGCGATGCCGCGCACGCCCGATTCGAGCTCCGCGACCTCGGCCGGGCCGAGATCGGACGCGACCAGGATCTCCCCGGCGCCGTTGCGCGGCATCGGGCTGCGATCCGCGCGCCGGCCCGTCCGACGATGCCCGCGGCCCGGCGGCCCACGCTGCGGATGTCGTCGGCCCGCTCGGCGAGCCGGGCGTCGTCGATCGCCGGCGATCAGGTCGGCCTGGGCCTCGCAGGCGTCGAGAATCGCCGCCGCCGCCGGCACGCCGCGCTCGAGCGATGAGCTGCTCGACCGCCCGGCGCAGCGCCGGGATCTGCGCGATCAGGGCGCCGGTCTCGACGATCTCGGCCTCGTCGTCCCGCCCGGCCGCCGTCAGCCGCGCCGCGATCGCCTCGATCTCGGCGGTCGCCCGATCGAGTGCGCCGCGCGCCAGCTCGAGCCTCGGCCTCCCGCCGGTCGATGCGGGATCGTGCTCGCGATCGACCGCGCGCGCCGGCGCGAGGACCCGGGCCGGCCCACGGCCTCGCCCGGGTGAGGCGGGAAGCCCCGAGAGGGCCCGCTCCACGGCTCAGGCCTCGGCGGCTGACGGCAGCTTCGAGGGCGCGAACGATCAGCGCGGTCGACGTCGCGCCGGGATCCTGGTGACCGACCGAGCGCTCGCCCAGGTAGGAGGCGCGCCCCTTGCGCGCCTGCATCGGGATCGTCGCCCGCATGCCCTCCTCGGCCGCCTCGGCCGCGGCGCCGAGTGCGACCGGCAACGGGCGCTCCGCCTCGATCGCGTGACGAAGCGCGTCGACGGCCGGGCTGAGGGCGTCGACCATGGTCTTGTCGCCGACGGCGGCGGCGCCGAGGTCGACGATGCCGTCGAGCGCCGCGTCGAGGGCGGTGACGAGATCCTCGCCGTCGAACTCCTCGCGGTCGCCGAGCGAGCGCCCGGCCCGGCGCAGGGCCGTGCCCCACAGCGGACCGCTCGCGCCGCCGATCGTCGAGACCAGCGTCTTGCCGGCCACGATCAGGAGCCGGCCGGGCGGGAGCGAATCGTCCTGCCCGGCCAGCGCCTTGGTCACCGAGTCGAATCCGCGCCTCATGTTGAGGCCGTGATCGCCGTCGCCGATCGCCGAATCCAACTGGGTGAGGTAGTCGCACTGGTCGCTGACCGCCGACGCGCTCTCCTGCATCCAGTTGGTGATCGTTGTGCTTCTGCACGACCGACTCGGTGATCATCGGCCTCAGGCTCCCCAGCGGAGCGCAGCCGTCTTCACGGGAGCATCCCACAGCGTGGTCAGCTCGTCGTCGAGCTCGAGCAGCGTGAGCGAGGCTCCCGCCATCTCGAGGGACGTGATGTAGCTGCCGACGAGCCGGCGCACCGGCTCCAGGCCGGCCTCGCGCAGCGCGGTCTCGACCTCTCCGTAGAGGAGGTAGAGCTCGAGCTGCGGCGTGCCGCCCATGCCGTTGACGAACGGCAGCACCTTCGCGCCGTCGGCGGGCTCGAGATCGCTGAGCGACGGCCTCGACCATCAGCGCGGCGATCTCGTGAGCGCTTCGCCAGCGGCTCGCGCCGCCGCCCCGGCTCGCCGTGGATGCCGATGCCGACCTCCATCTCGTCCTCGGGGAGGTCGAAGATCGGCTTCCCGGCCGCCGGCGGAATGCACGACGAGAGCGCGACCCCGAACGAGCGCGCCCTGTCGTTGACCTGACGGGCGATGCCGGCGACGGTCTGCAGGTCGTCCCCTCGCTCGGCCGCCGCGCCGGCGATCTTCTCGGCCAGGACCGTCGCTCCGACGCCACGGCGACCCGCGGTGTAGAGGCGAGTCCTGGACCGCAACGTCGTCGTCGAGCAGAACGGACTCGACCTCGATGCCTTCATCCGCCGCGTCCTCTGCGGCGAGCTTGAAGTTCATCACGTCGCCCGTGTAGTTCTTGACGAGGTGAACCACGCCCGGCACCGCCGTCGACCGCCTTGGTCGCCGCCAGCATCTGCTCCGGGACCGGCGAGGTGAAGACCGCGCCCGGACAGGCCGCGTCCAACATCCCCGGCCCGACGAAGCCGCCGTGAAGCGGCTCGTGTCCGGATCCGCCGCCCGAGATCAGGGCGACCTTGTCCTTCACCGGCGCGTCGGCGCGAACGATGATCCGCGCCTCGGCGTCGTAGCGGAGCAGGTCGCCGTGCGCGGCGGCCAGTCCGGCGACCGACTCCTCGACGATCGCCTCTGGGTCGTTGAGGAACTTCTTCAGTCGTCGCTGTCGCTGTCGTCATCTGATTCTCCTTACTTGACCGCCGCGGCCTGTCGCGGGAGTCGTCGGTGGCACCGTTGACGGCGCCGGGGTCGGGATGGGTGACGGCTTCCGCGATCGGCTCGTTCGACGATTCGCGGGGTCGCCAGGAAGTCGTAGGCGAAGGCGGCAAGCGCCGCGCCCACGAGGCCCGGGAGGATGTAGACGGGAACCAGCTGGTTCCAGAACGTCGCTCCGTCACCGATCGCCGAGACCAGCTCGGGGCCGAAGGCCCTGGCGGGGTTCAGCGACGCACCGGTGAGCGGGCCGACGATCATGATGATCGCGACGACGACGCCGCCGATGATCAGGCCGGCGAAGTCACCCGGGGAGCGCTTGTCGACGATCCCGAGGATCGTGAACATGAGGATGAACGTGCCGATTCCCTCGGCGAAGATCGCCGAGCCCCAGCTGGTCGTGCTCTCGTCGAAGGAGGTCTGACCCATACCGAGGTCGATTCCGCCCTGGGCGAACAGTGCCCAGATCGCGAACGCTCCGACGACTGCGCCGATCACCTGGCCGGTCATGTAGGCCGGGACCTCCCGCCACGGAAACCGCTTGGTGGTCGCCAGGGCGAACGTGACCGCCGGGTTGATGTGACATCCGGAAACCTTGCCGATCGCGTAGACCATCGCGGCGATCACGAGCCCGAACGCGAACGAGATCCCGAGCAGGTCGGCTCCCGTGAACGCTGCATCGCCACCCAGCTTCAGGGTCGCGACCACAGAGCCCGGTCCAACGAGTACGAGCAGCGCGGTGCCGAGACCCTCGGCCATCGTGCGCTGCCTCAGTGAGTGCTCCATCCCTCTCCTCCGTTGAGTTGCATTCGATAATGTCGAACAGGGTTCAGAGAACATACACACTTTGTGCCATAGATGTCAAGCCGCGGGAACGGTTCGACATCTCGTGAGGGGCCAGCGCTCAAGACTCCATGCAGCTGTCCTGTGTTGCGTACACGGTGCGTATGCAGGGCAGGACAGCCCGCCGGGGTGCGGCGCCGGGGCGTGACGCTTTCGCGCTAGTCCTTCCCGCCAGGGAGCCGCTCGCGCGCATCGTCGATCGCCTTGCCGAGGCCGTCGGGGATGCGCGAGCGCAGATCGAGGGCGCCGGAGCCGAGGGTGCGAGCGGCGTGAGCGCCCAGGCGGACCAGCTGCCAGCGGTCCGCGAGGGAGAGGTCTCCAAGCTGCGCGTCGCCCCGCTGAACCTCGTCGGGCTCGTAGCGACGCCTCGACCGGACGAAGGAGATCGTGCGCTCGACGATCTCCTCGTCGAGCTCGCACGCGGGCAGGCCGTCCTCCAGCCAGGCGAGGACGCTCTCATAGCCGAGGGCAAAGTCGCTCGCGCGGAGGCCTCGACTCACGAATCCTCCGAAGTCACCCATGAACTCACCGGCGAGCAGGGACCCGACCTCCTCGTCCTCGTCCTCGGCGAGAAGAAGTGGTGAGATGACGTCGATCGAGACGCGCTCCTTGCCGACGAGGCCGCCGATTTCCAGTACAGCCCGCCGCAGGAGTGCCGGTGGGTCGGCCCCCTCGGCGTCGACGTCAAGGTCGTCGCCCACGTCGCGCTCGGCGCGCATCCCCTCGCGCTCATCACCGACCCGCGCGACGAACTCACGCAGGCGCTCGACGGCTTCGTCGTTCAGATCCTTCGACAGGAGGTCCGCGAGATCGTTGGCCCACTCGAGCTTGGAGTTGTCCTTCTCGATTCTTCGCATGTCGTCGAACAGGCTCTGCTCGGAGAGGACCGCCAGGGCGCGCGAGGCCCCCTCCTGCCAGCTCGGCTCCTCGTCCGGATCGCTCCAGACGTCGAGCGAGGCGTTCTCCGAGCGCGGGTCGACGAGCAGGTGCACCCCCGTCGAGTCCTCGCCACCCCCGTGCAGCTCGCGGCCCGCCGAGATGACGCGCCCCAGCGGCTGCGAGCCGAGCATGCCGCCGTCCGTGTACCAGAGGTGTCCCGACTCCGGGAACTCCTCGACGCCATGGCGCTCGTACTCCTCCGTGTCCTCGCTGCGGTCGAGGAGCCGCGGTGCGAAGCCGCCGGGGCTGGCGGCCGAGGCCAGCGCGAAGTCGAGCGGGGAGCGCCGGTCGGGCGTGGTCATCTGCTCCAACCCGCCCCCGGGTTCGATGCGGAAGCGTCCCCAGTCGGCGTATGTCGTGGCGCTTATCGGCGCATCGCGGCGCAGACCCCTGATCGGATAGGTCAGCCCGCGCAGACCGGTGAGCTGGATGTGCATGGCGATGGCCCGGCTCTGCTGGAAGCCGATCGCGTCCTGATCGGGCTTCCCGGGACCGTCGGGATCAAGCACCTCGGGCATGCGCGCGCGCAGTTCGTCGAACGAGAGAAGCGCGTTCGAGCCCTCGCTTCGCAGCAGCGACAGCGTGACCCGCTCCACCCAGGCCTCGTGCAGGAGGGCTTCCGGGTCCAGTCCCTCCGCGAGGGCGTACGCCGTGAAGAAGCTCACCAGAGCCCCGGCGGAGGCGCCGCCGATGGCATCCACTGTCGCCTCTTGTTCTTCCTCCCCGTCGAGGTACCGGGCCGCCAGCGCGAGGCCTGCGGCCGCGCCGGCCTCGTAGGCGCCAAGGGAAGCGCCGCCGGAGAAGGTCAGGTAGAAGCGGAGCGGTGGGATGGGTCGCGGTTACCCGCCCGGAGGCCGCTTAGCCTCTTCAGTCCGTGTCGCCTGCTTCCTCCTCGTCGGCTTCTCCTCCGACGACGTCGAAGCTCCGGTTGAGTTGGACGTCCCGCTGGCTGCCGTCCTCGAGGGTCACTTCGACCTCGTAGTAGCTCTCCTCGTCACCGGTCTCAGTTTCGGAAACGGTGCCGCCCCCGGTGGATTCGAGCGCCGCGGCCTCGGCCTTATCGAGGGCGCTGCCGCTGATCGCGACATCGGGGCCTTCGGCTGCGTCTTCGGCTTCGTCGGAGCCGCCTGCGATAGCCACTCCGGCGCCGCCGGCGGCTATGGCGAGAGCTGCCGCACCGGCTCCGATCATCTTGGTTCGCTTCGTCATGCGCGTGCCTCCTTGGCGTGGATACTCGCATCACTTGTAGGCAGCCACGATGAAATAACGATGAAAGCCCTTCACGCAGGCGACGGCCGGCGCGGGCTGAAATCCGCGCCGGCCGTGCCGGGCCGGCGGACCGGAGGGCGTCCGGTCCACCTCGACGCCGCGTCAGTCGCGGTCGCCGGCCTCCTCGTGATCGGCCGACTGGCCGACCACCTGGAAGCTGCGGTCGAGCTGAACGTCGACCTGGCTACCGTCGTCGAGGGTGACCTCGACCTCGTAGTAGCTCTCCTCGTCGCCGGTCTCCGTATCGGAGACCGTGCCCTCGCCGGTGGCCTCGAGGGCCGCGGCACTCGCCTGGTCGAGAGCCGAGCCCTCGATCGCGATGTCCGGTCCCTCGGCGGCGTCCTCTGAGCCGCTGCCCGCGAGCGCGACGCCGGTGCCTCCCACCCCGAGGGCGAGAATCGCGGCGCCGACGCCGATGATCTTGTTTCGCTTGTTCACTGGGATACCTCCTGTTGCGTTTGCTGTGTGCAACGGGTTCTACGGAGGGCCCGTGAAACGTCCGTGAACGGCTTCGCCGGCATTTATGAGGTGGTTAGACGGGGCCGTTAGCCGGCGGAGGGACTTGTCAAGAACCCCGGGCGGCCAGATGCGGCACAAGAGCCTGGAACCCCCAGCGGCGAACGTCCGCGGGGACCGGCCAGCGATGGAGTCGAGGCTCGAAGTCAAGCGACCCGGTGAGGATCGATTCCGCCGCGACGATCTCAGCCGCGGCCTCGACGACTTCGGGGTCGAAGTGCTCGCCGGCGCGCAGGGTCAGGTCGAGGATCGCCTCCCTATGGGGCAGCTGGACGGTCCCCGCTGCCGTCAGCGAACTCCAAGCGCGCGCCACCCCGAGCACTCGGCTGGCGCGCAGGGTGCATGCGGCCGGAATCGCGAACGGGCGGCCGGCTGCGTCCCAGCGCTCGTCGGCCCCAAGGAGCACCAGGCCTGTCAGTGGAGGGTCGTCGGCAGGAAGGCCGAGACGGTGCGCCATGGGCGCCGTGGTGGCTCGGGCCGGACGCGCCGCGGCATTGACCAGCCGGCGCTCCTGGCGAGGGAGCCCGAGCTGATCCGCAAGCGCACTCGCGTAGACCGCGGTCGCTTCCGCTGGCTCGAGGCGCGCCACGGATCGGGAGCGCGCAAGGGCAGCCATCGCAACCTCGGGAACGAGGATCGCGAGGGCGAGGGGCATCAGCGCGAAGACACCCCACGCCGGGGTCAGCGCGGTGACACCCGCCGCGACGGCGAGCACCGCCATCACCGCCGGAGCCAGGTCCAGGAACTCGGAGCGAATCAGCGGCCGGACGCGATAGCCCTGGTAGAAGGGCGCGAAGAGAACGCCCGAAACCGCGAAGTCCACGCAGGTCATCACCCACCCGGCGGTGAACAACGCCGGCGCCACGGCAACGAGGGACGCGGGATCGGCGAGCGCGAGCACGGCATCTCCGGCCAGTAGCGCCAGCGCGTGACCGCTCCACGTCGCGACCATGCCCGGCGAGAGGATCGGGTCCCGGCGCAGCACCACTCGGCTCAGCAGATCGGGAATCACCCATATCACGAGCGCGGGCAGCGGCCCCGCGACGGCAAGGGCGATCAGCGCGAGCGCAATGCTCGAATCGAAGTACGACGCGACCGCCGGCTTCAGTCGGACCTCGGCGGTGAAGGCGATCGTCGCGATCACCGCGAGCGCTCCGAGGAGAGCCGGATCACTCCAGTCGGCAGCCCGGCCAACCGAGATGAAGAGGCCGATTGCAGCGGCTGCGCAGGAGACGTTGATGAGGATCGCGATCGCACTGCGTCCACGCCCCGCTCCCTTGGGACGCCACCGCCGCACGCTCATGAGGATCCTTCCTGCCATCTCCCGCTTTCTCGGGGCGCTCCTTCGCCCAGGGAGGCCGAGTCTAGGTCACGCCTCGCATGCCAGGGGAAATTCGAGGTCGGACATTGGTCCACTCGCGCGCGCAGTTTGCCCGGAGTTCCCCGCAAAACCTGCTCGAAGTTGCCCAGACTTCACAAACCCGCCGTGGCTGCAGCAGCACCCAGTTCGGAAACCTAGGGAATCGCTCTCGTGCGCTCGCAGGTCCGCGCCGCGCGGTCGCGGCCGGCGCCGCCATCGCAGAAGTCGCCTTGTCCGGCGCCGCCAATGATCCTGTCGCCACCTCCGCCGCCACAGAGGCCGTCGGCGCCGTCCTTGCCCTTGAGCACGTCCTTGCCACCCAGGCCGAGCGCGCCGTCGGCGCCGGCGGTGCCCACAAGGCGGTCGCCAGTCGCCTCTCCGACGAGGTTGACGATTACCCCCCTGCACTTCGCGAACTCGTAAGCCCCCGCGTCGCAGCTGTTCCCGGACGGACGCGGCACCCCGCGCTGGTCGGTGCTCAGCGGGTCTCCGTCGAGGTCGTCGCAGGCGCCCGGCGGCACGAGGTCGCGGGCGGTCATCAGGCCCTGCAGGGCGATCGTCTCGGTCGACCCGCCGTTCTGCGCGGGAGCGGGTGCAAGGCCGAGATCGGAGGGCAGCACCTGCGTGTTGTTCGTCCCCTGGTTGCACGAGGGATCGGAGAGGAGGTTGTAGGAGCTCGCTCCGGAGACCGGGCTCGTGGTGCCGGTGACGCAGTCGCCCTCGATGATCGATCCGTCGAACTCCACGCTGCCCGGGTTCTGCGCAAAGGCCGCCGCCCCGCTGCCGTTCAAGGTGTGCCCCGCGATCGTGGTGTGGCTCATCCGGGCGGTCCCGGAGCCCGCGAGGGCGAGAGCCGCGCCCGCCGCGTTGTCCTGGCCCGCGAGGATGTCGTTGCCGAACAGGGTGCTGTTCTCGATCGCGATCGTGCCCGTGATCGTGCGGATGCCTCCGCCCAGGATCCCTCCGCTCGCGGTGGTCACGTCGTTGTTGGCGAGCAGCGAGCGCTCGATCGTGAGCTCGCCCTGGGTGGTGCGGATCGCCGCGCCGCCGAGCCCGCCCCCGGAGTCTGTGCCCGTGACGTCGTTGTCGACGATGGCGCTGCGGCGAACCACGATCTCGTCGGTCGGGTTGTTTTGGCCTGCAGCGATTCCGCCGCCGCCGACGCCCACGCCCACCACGTGGTTATCGGCGATCGTCGAGCGGTCCACGATCAGCGAGTTGCCACCCAGGATCGAGATCCCCCCACCACCGAACTGCGCGGTGTTGCCCTGAATCGTGGTCCGCGAGACTTCGTACGTCTCGGTCTGAAACCCCTTGCCGAGGTAGATGCCGCCACCGAAGCGAGCGACCGAGACGCTGTTGCCCATGATTCTGGAGTCCGTGATCGTGGCCCCCGGGCCATCGTCGACCGCGCCGGTGGCGGCGATGCCACCGCCATTCGAGAACACGTTGTTTCCCGTGGCCTGGTTGGCGTTCACGTCGGTGTTCGTGACGGTGAGCGAACCGTCGCTGTAGATCCCGCCCCCCGCGTTGCCGGCGTCCGCTGCCTCGGCGGTGTTGCTCTCGATGGCGCTGTCGGTGATAGAGAGGACGCTGCCTGTGGCGCCGCTGACCGCCCCGCCGCGCCCGCCCGAGCCAGCCGCGGTGTTGCTGGTGAATGAGACACCGGTGAGATTCAGCGTCGCGTTGCCGGCGACCTGTGCGAATCCTCCGGGCCCGCTCGGCGCGCCGCCGAAACCGTAGATCCCCGAGATCGCGGTCGTCCCCGCGAGCAGGTCGAAACCGCGGTCCCCGGACGCGGCCTGGACCTGGGTGTCGCCTGCGTTCGCGCCGGCGATCTGGAGCGGCCCCCCTCCGGTGACGTCGAGGTCACCGCCGGCGTTGTCGTCACCACCGGGAGCCCCGGCGAGCTCGACGCCCCCGGGCGGCACGCTGATCCGGTCGAGCGCGCTGGCCTCGCCGGCTCCGCAGCCGTCCACCGCCACGTTCAGCCGCGCTGCGTCCACGGCCTCGCGCAGCGTGCAGTCCCCATCGGTGACGGGCGGGGCCTCGTCACTGGGGGAGCCGACGACGTCCACGTCGATCACAGCTCCCGAGGCGGCGGCGGGCCATGCCGCGAGAAGGGCGCCGAACGCCAGCGCCGCCACGAGGGCCGTGCACCAAGTCCAGCCAGCATCCCTGCCGGTCACATCCGAAGCGTACCGCTGGCTGGCGCGGCGGGTGTTCGCCCCTGGGGGCTCGCCGGATCCGTCTCTATGTGGTCTTGACCACCAGAACCGAGCAGCCCGCGTTGTGCGTGACCGTGTTCGGGACGCTGCCCAGCACCCGGCGCTTCATCCCCCTATTGCCGATCACCAGAAGATCGGCGCCGCATTCCTCAGCCAGTCGCACGAGTACCTCGCCCGGATCGCCCTCGTCGACACGGGTCTCGCAGTCAATTCCGTCCTTGCCCAGGTCCGCCTCGATGCGCTCGAGGATCGATCTCACTCTGGCCGACGAGTTCGAGGTCCATTGCAGCTCGACGCTCTGGGGCCGGGCTGCGGACGAGCCCTTCGAGCGCTCGAAGGCGCTCAGGAGCACCAGCTTGGCTTCAAAGCGTCGCGCGATTTCAGCCGCCTCCCTGACGGCCTCGTCTGCCGTTTCCGATCCGTCGGTTCCAACGGCCACGGTGGAAATCATCGAGGTTGAGTATCCAGCAAACGGAGACGCGGTGGCGATTCGGTGGCGCCGGCGGTCGGGCAAGATCGCTGCCGCGCTCAACTTCGCGGGCGATCTGCCCGATATCTAGCAGGTGCACCACGATGGCCTCTCCCCTACCGGCGCCGCCCCAGCCGAAGCCACGCCGGCCGGGATAACGCGACCGTCCTCCCAGAACGGCGCTCGGCGGCGCCTCGGGGACGTGATCGTCGAGCTCGGGTTCGCCGACCGGAACGCAGTCGAGGCGGCGGTCGTCGAGGCAACGGAGACCGGGCGTGCCTCCGGCGAGGTGCTCATGAGCCGCGGGGACATCGACTCGCGTCAGCTCGCGCGGGCCCTCGCCGAGCGAAACCAGCTTGACCACGTCGACCTCGACGTCTTCGAGGTCGACCCAGTCGCAATCGCCCTGCTTTCAACTGAGGAGGCTCGTCGCTACGGCGTCGTGCCGATCGCGTTCGTCGATGAGCGGACGCTGCTCGTCACCTGCGACAACCCCGCGAACGTCGTCGGCCTCGACGACGTGCGGATGACAACGGGCTACGACGTTCGCGCCGCGATCAGCGCGCCGGAGGATATTGCGGGCCTGATCAGCCAGCTCTCAAGCCGCGCGGACTCGATCGAGGCGGTCGAGGAGCAGGTGGAGGACGAAGGCGACCTGGCGATCGAGGTGAGCGCAGCCGAGGATGCGCCGGTCGTGAAGCTGGTCCACTCTGTCATCGCCAACGCCGTCGAGCGCGGTGCGTCCGACATCCACTTCCAGCCCGAGAACGGGGACATGCGGGTGCGCCTACGCGTCGATGGGGTGACGTTCGACTGCTCCACCGTGCCGAAGCAGCTCGCCGCGGCCGTCGTCTCCCGAATCAAGATCATGGGCCACCTCGACATCGCCGAGCGCCGGATGCCGCAGGACGGGCGCATCGGCCTCACGATCGACGGCCGCTTCATCGACCTGCGCGTCGCGACCCTGCCCATCGTCCGCGGCGAATCGGTCGTTCTCCGCATTCTCGACAGGGAGCAGGCGGTCCTCGACCTCGACGGCCTGGGCATGGCCGAGCGCGAGCGCGCCGTGCTGCGCGGCGCGATCGAGCGGGTCCACGGCGCCACCCTCGTAACCGGCCCCACCGGCGCCGGCAAGACGACCACCCTCTACGCGGCGCTCAGCGAGGCGAACACGCCGGAGCGGACCCTGCTCACGATCGAGGACCCGGTCGAGTACGAGCTCGAGGGCGTGAAGCAGGTGCAGGTGAACCCGAAGACGGGCCTCACCTTCGCGGCGGGCCTGCGCTCGATGGTCCGCTCGGACCCGGACGTCATGATGGTCGGCGAGATCCGCGATCGCGAGACCGCCCAGATCGCGATCGAGTCGGCGCTCACCGGCCACCTCGTGCTCTCCACCATGCACACGAACGACGCCCCGATGGCGGCGGCGCGCCTGATCGACATGGGAGTCGAGCCGTTCCTGATCGCCTCCGGCCTCGAGTGCGTGGTCGCCCAGCGCCTCGCCCGGCGGCTCTGCCAGGACTGCCGGCGGCCCGTCGGGTTGAGCGCCCGCGAGATGGAGGCCAACGGCTTTCCCATCGGCGATGTCGAGGCCTACGAACCGGTCGGCTGCGTGCGCTGTGGCGACACCGGATACCGGGGCCGCGTGGGGATCTACGAGGCGATGGCCCTCGACGAGGAGCTCAATCGCCTGATCCTGCGGAAGGCTTCGAGCGACGAGATCGCAGCGACGGCGGTTGCCGGCGGCATGCGCCGCATGCGCGAGGACGGGCTGGAGAAGGTGCTCGCAGGGGTCACCTCGATCGCCGAGGTCCTGCGCGTCGTCGGGACCTAGGCCCGGGCGGGTTCTGGTGTCAGGATCAGCGCGTGGCGGATAAATCGGTCGCGGACCAACTCCGCGAGCTCGGCGTGAAGGGTGTCCTTGTCCAGATGGCCGAGCGCGGCCAGCTCCTCGCCCTGAAGTGCGAGATGCCGCAGTGCTACCACCACGAGGGACGCGGCGCGTTCGATCCGGTCACGACGCCGCGCACCAAGTGGGCGCCCTCGCGCGACCACTACCCGATCCTCAAGTCGGCCGGCGGGAAGCTCGATCCCGAGAACGTTCGCCTGTCCCATACGTGGTGCAACCAGCGGGATTACAACTGGCGGTCGCAGATCGGGACGCTGCTCGCGAAAGGCGAGTCCCTCGCCGAGATCGCCGAGATCCTGAACCGCAAGGATGTCCTCCCCGCCCACGGGACGAACCGATGGACGGCCGCCATGGTGCGCAAGGCGTACGTGTCCTAGTCCGGCTCAGGCGCTGGGTGCCGCTTTGCGCGAGAAGCGAACGCCTGATCAAGGCGCTGCTTTTCCATGGAGACCGGAGCTCTCGAGCACGACTGAGTCGTGCGTCGCAACGGCAGACATACCCGGCCCGATTCGTTTCTCGCTACGACCCACGAATCATCGAGCGAGTACGCACGACGACCTAGTCGTGTCGCACAGAATCGCTGCCCCGAACCAGCTGGTACGCGAGCGCTCCGACGGTGGCTCCCACGACTGGGCCGACCAGGTAGATCCAAATGTCCTTCCACTCCCCACTCGCGAGAGCCGGTCCCAGGGAGCGGGCCGGGTTCATGGACGCTCCGGTGACCGGACCACCAAAGAGAGCATCGAGCCCAACCGCACCACCGATGGCGATCGCCGCCGCCGCTCCGACGGCACGCGTGTCCGTCGCGACGGCCATGATCACGAACATCAGAAGCGCGGTCAGGATTGCCTCGTAGAGCAGCGCACTGCCGAAGCCGACGCTCGGCACGGTCGCCCCCAGGCTCGCCGGCTTATCGGGCCAGACTGCCAGCAGGCAGAGAGCGCCCATTACCGCGCCAGCGACCTGAGCGCCCACGTAGGCCGCAACCTCGCGCTTCGGGAAGTGCCGGGTGACGGCGAAGGCGACGGTCACCGCTGGGTTGATGTGGGCCCCCGACAGGTGGCCCGTGGCGTAGACCATGACCATGATCACCAGGCCGAACGCAAGCGCGATGCCAACTGCTCCGAGCACGCCGCCGTACTGAGCATCGGCGACGATCGCACCGCACCCCGCGAAGACGAGCGCGAACGCGGCGAACCCCTCGGCCAGGGACCGCCGGACCAGCGACGGGCTATCCACCCTCCGGAGCCACCTCGTTGAGGAGAACCGTCACACGCGCCTGAATGTCGTCGCGAATCCGGCGAACGGTCTCCACGTCCTTGCCGGCTGGGTCCTCGAGCTCCCAGTCCTCGTAGCGCTTGCCGGGGTAGATCGGACACGCGTCGCCGCAACCCATCGTGATCACCGCGTCCGCCGCCCGGACGAACTCGTCGGTTAGCGGCTTCGGGAACTCCTGGGAGAGGTCTATGCCGACCTCCTCCATCGCCTCGACCACGGCGGGGTTGATCTCTTCGGCCGGATCCGAACCAGCCGTGCGGACGTGGACCCGGCCCTCGGCGACCTTGCTGAGCAGCCCCGCAGCCATCTGGCTGCGTCCCGCGTTGTGGACGCAGACGAAGAGGACCTCCGGCACGTCCTTGGTGATCTTCTGGTCAGCCTGGGCCAAAGCGCGCAGCCTCTCGCGGGCGAAGCGGTGAACGAAGAGCGGGACGAAGTTCTCGATCCGAGCGGGCCCGAGACTCGACAAGGACTCGGCCATGTAGCGCTCGATCGTCTCCGAGCCGAAGACGCCTGCAAACTCGTCCTCCAGAGAGGCCAGGCCCTTCTCGAGGTGGCCACGGGCGACCAGATCGACATCCAGTTCGGCCAGTTGCGTTGGCATTGCGTGCTCCTCCACCTGCCCCGGTGTTGGATCGCCTCTCTCGCACATCCGCAGATTACTCCATCGACAAACGTCTGTTGAATCGGCTAACGTCCATATAGATGAACATCGATTTGCAAGGAGGCGGTGGCTGATGCAGACCCTCGAGCTGGCCCCGAAGCAGAAGCGCCCGAAGGGCGAGGTCTGTTGCGACCCGGTCGTGTATCCCGACATCGAGCGCGAGCAGGCCGAGCGCATGGGCGAGGTGGCCAAGGCCCTCGGCGATCCGGTTCGCATGCAGCTGGTCGACGTGCTGCGGAAGCACGCCGGCAAGGTTTGCGTCTGCGAGCTGGTCCCCCTATCGACCTCTCCCAGCCCACCGTCTCCCATCACCTCAAGAAGCTCCGTGACGCGGGCATCGTCGGCTCGGAGCGCCAGGGCCTGTGGGCCTACTACTACGTCAAGCCCGAGGCCCTGAAGGAGCTGTCCGCATGGCTGAGCTAGAGACGGTGCGGCCGGAAGAATTTCGAGCTGCTGCTCACCGAAAGCTCAGGAGACGTGCTGCGAGCCGGAAGCCAAGAGCGAGTGTTGCGGGGAAGGCCCCGGATGCGGCTGTGCTGCCGGCAAGGAAGACGTCGATCAGGCGGAAATCGAGGTGACCGAGGTCACTGACGTTCGAGAGGCGGTCCGGGCGCGCTACGCGGCGGCCGCGAACCTCGCCAACCAAGACGATGGTCCTGCTGCTCGGACGCCGCAGTCATTACCGACGAGCAGCGCCAGGCTTTTGGCGCCGAGCTCTACGGGGACGACCAGCGCGACGCCCTGCCGGAGGCCGCCCAGCTCGCCAGCCTCGGCTGCGGCAACCCGACGGCAGTGGCCGAGCTCCACGAGGGCGAGACGGTGCTCGATCTCGGCTCCGGCGGGGGTATCGACGTGCTCCTGTCAGCCCGTCGCGTCGGCCCGAGCGGCAAGGCCTACGGTCTCGATATGACCGACGAGATGCTCGAGCTCGCTCGCCACAACCAGGTCGAGGCTGAGGTCGAGAACGTCAGTTCGTCAAGGGGACGATCGAGGAGGTGCCCCTGCCTGATGACTCGATCGATGTGATCATCTCGAACTGCGTCATCAACCTCTCGGCCGACAAGCCCGCAGTGTTTCGCGAGGCGGCGCGGGTCCTTCGCCCCGCGTGGGCGCTTCGCCGTCAGCGATGTCGTCGCCGATCCAGACATGGACGAGGCGACCCGGCGCGACATGCAGCAGTGGACTGGCTGTATCGCGGGAGCGCTGACGCGCGAGGACTTCGAGCGCGAACTCGCCGGGGCCGGGTTCGAGGCGATCGAGGTCCAGGAGACTCATCGCGTTCACAAGCACGCCGCTTCGGCGATCGTGCGCGCGCGGCTGGCCGGCTGACATGGCGGAGATCCAACTCAACGATCCACAGACGCTCTACCGGCGCTGGGAGGACTCCCAATGGAATCCCTTCGAGGTCGAGCTTGAGCGGGACAAGGAGCAGTGGGCCGCCATGGGGGAAGCCGATCGAGATCTCGTCTACTGGGTCCTAGCCGCAGCTCATGGTCGCGGAGGAGCGGATCACTACGAAGTTCTCAGGGCTCGTCGGCGCTCATGGCAACGAGGAGGAGGCGACCTTCCTTTCGACGCAGCAGGTCGATGAGGCGCGGCATATGCAGTTCTACGCCCGATTCCAGGATGAGGTGGTCGCCGAGCCGGCGACGGTCACTGCGCACGTCGAGCGAGCGCGCAAGGAGGTCACGCCCGCCTTCCGCAAGATCTTCGACGAGGCCCTCGTCCAGGCCCACGAGCAACTCGTATCCGCACCGCAGGATCTGGCCGCCAAGGTGCGCTTCGTAACCCTCTACCACCTGATCTTGGAGAGCACCCTGGGCCTCACGACGTTCCGGTTCGCGACCGAATACCTCAACCGCGAGGAGTTGCTGCCTGGCTTCGTCGAGGGGTACTCCCATATTCACCACGACGAGACACGGCACATCGGCTACGGCGTCTGGTTTCTGCGGGAGACAGTCCGCGAGGACGAGGAGGCCGGCGAGGCCGTCCGCGAGACGCTGCGGGACGTGCTCCCGGCGGTGGCCGAGGCCCTTGGGGGCGACGGAAACGGCTCTGGGCCCGACATCGAGCGCCTCGGCGTGAGCAACGACGACGTGCGGTCCTTCGCACTGGACGGCTTGACACGCCGACTGGACATCATCGGCGTCCCCCTGAGCAGCCTCTAGATCACCTCGAATCCTTGAGCCGACCAACGCCTGAGTCGTGCGTCGCAGCGGCAGACGTATACCCGGCCCGATTCGTCTCTCGCTACCACCCGCGAATAGTCGAGCGAGTACGCCTAACGGCGTAATCGAGAACTACCGCTTCTCGTCCAAAGCGCAACCGCGCCGGCTAATCAGTAGGTCAGCGTGGTCTCGGCCGCGGTCGCCAGCTCGACAAGCTTCTCTGGCCGTGCCATCTCCGCTCCGGAGGCCTCCGCATCAACCCCTCGCGCCTTGCTCGACATACCGGAGGCGTAGATCCGAACCCCCGCCTCGCGCAGCGCCGCCAGGTGTTCCTCGAAGACGCCGGTTCCGATTCCGTGTGTAGCGGCCGCTGTCTCGGAACGCAGAAGCTGCACCGCATCGCCGGCGAGAAAGACGCTTACGTCGTGACCTTCGGATGCGGCAGTTCTCGCGACCAGCATCGCCAGCGCGGCCCGTGTCGGGTTCTCCGGACCGGTCGCCAGGTGAACGAGCAGCGTCGCGATGACACAACCCTACTCAGGGAGAGCTCGGCCTGGACTAGCGCTTCTCGTCCTAAGCGCCTACTCCGACAGCCCGGCGGCTTCGAGGGCCTCGGCCTGAGTCGTGTAGTTGCGAATTCGGACGATCATGCCTCTCTGCAGCTCGGCCAGCGTGGTGAACGCGAAAGCGGAGGGAGTGCCTGTCCCCTTGGCGCGGACCATGATCCGCATGGGAACGGCGACCTGCTCAGCGGCGTCGATGAATTCCTCCGGCTCAAGCCGAATGTTCTCCCATCCGGCAAACGCTTTCCGCATCCACTCCCGGACACCTTCATGGCCGTGATAGGTGCCCGCCGCCAACGCGGCGCTCGTCGTGGTCCACTCGATCTCGGGGTCGAGGTATCGCATGGTCTCCTCGATTCCGCCACGGTTGAATGCGTCGATCCATGCGCGCATGATCTCGACCTTCTCCTGCATCATCACTCGCGCAGTATCTCGCGATCCTCCGGGATACCCGCATTCCATGCAAAGCGGAGGTTTCGGCACGCCTGAGTCCGTGCGTCGGGGGTAAATCCGATAGGTGGCCTGATTCGTCGCTCGCCACCACCCACGGATCCGGGAACGAGTGCGTCTGCTGGCTCGGCCGAGAATGACCGCTTGCGTTGAAGGCCCTTATCGGATCCGCGACACTTCGAGACGTCGATTGCTCCCCTCCGCGTCGAGGGCTCAAGACCTGGCGAAGTTCGCCATGGCCTGCTAGGAATGAACGATCGTCACGGACGGAGGAGCTGAATGGCGGCCTCGCTGAAGGTCGCAACGCCACAGGGGGCGGACCGGACGCGAGGTACTTCGGATGGACCCCGGTTCCATGCGAGCTGCGCGGACTCGAAGGTGGGGAGGGCTCCAGGATCACGATCGGTCAGGAGTTCTCGGCGGGCTCGGGACGGCTGCTGTTCGGAAAGACCGAGCCCACCGACCCAGAACTCACGATCGCGCGACCGTTGAGCGGCAAGTCGGCCAAATTCGTAATTGGCGGCGAGTTCGGAAGACCGAGCGCGGTCGATGGCGACGTGACGGTCGTCATCTCGGACCGGAATGGGCAGCAACTCGCGGCGTTCCCGGCAATGGTCCGTGTTCGAAAGAACGCAAACCAGCTGGACAGTGCAGAGCGGGATCGCTTCCTGAGAACATTCGCGGCGATCAACAACGGGGGTCAGGGGGTCTTTCGAGCTTTTCGCCGTTCACACAGCTTGGCCACGGTTGAGCAGGCGCACGGCGACGCCGCCTTTCTCCCGTGGCATAGGGCCTTTCTTCTTGACCTTGAGCGCGAGCTCCAACTGGTCGATCCGAGTGTTTCGCTCCCGTACTGGCGGTTTGACCGCAAGGCCCCCCGGCTCTTCACCCGGGACTACATGGGCGCCGGCGACCAGGCCACTGGGGCGGCCCTGTTCAGGGCGTCGAATCCTCTCTCCACCTGGAGCACCGACGGTGCACAGGGTGTTCAGCGCCTCCCCCGGTTCAACACTCAAACCAGCGGTGCGTCGGGCGGCGGGGGAGATCCGCTCGTCGAGGAAGGGCAGATCACCAACTTCGAGGGCAGGTTTCAAGCCCTTCCGAAGCCGTTCGAGATAAACCCGCACGGCTCAGCGCACGTGAGCTTCACGGGATTCGTGGAAGACCTCGAAACCGCTGCGCGAGACCCGCTGTTCTATCTCCTCCATTGCAACGTCGACCGGCTGTGGGCGAAATGGCAGTGGCTGCAGAAGCGGATGGATCCAGGCGATCCCAAGGCGTTCGGATCGCCGGTCCAGGACGGCAATCGCCCTCCTGGGCACAACCTGGATGACACCATGTGGCCCTGGAATGGCATCACTTCCGGTCCCCGTCCGAACTTTTCCCCCAGGACTCCATTGGCGCAGGGAGTTGGCATTAAGGCGCCGGGCAACAAGCCGAAGGTGCGCTCGATGATCGACTATCAGGGGGTCCACCGGGCTGACCGGCGCCTGGGCTTCGACTATGACGACGTTCCCTACCAACCGTAGGTCTGGATGGATCTCCCCGACTACCGCAAAGAATATTTCGACGAGGCCTCGGAGTCCGAGCCTGCCGCCGCCACCGAAGGCGGCGATCCGACCTCGGGGCCAGACCCAGAGGAGCTCCTCGAGGTGCTGCGCGACCTCAGCCGTTCGCGCGAAGACCGCCTGTCTGCGCTCGCGACGCTTCAGACGCTGAGCTTTGCCGTGGAGGCGTTTCGCCGGTCCCTCCCCAACTACCTTGAGGGATTGCGGGAGGTATCAACTGGCGCCGATCAGGTCCTCCGCGGCCGAGCGCTCGAGATTCTGGCCCTGCGCCGAGACGAGTACGCGCAGGGCCTTCTCCTGAATGGACTCGAGCGCAAGAGCTCCCGGCTCGTGCCGGACCGGAAGGCGCTCAAGCTCCTCGGCTACGACCAGCACGCGGTACCGAGAGAGATGCTCGTGGAGCTCACCGACTCGTCCGACACGGTGCTCCGGCGCCAGGCGCTGCGCCAACTGGCGGCCGACGGTGAGAGCGTCTCAATCTTTGAGCGCATCGTCGCCGACTCCTCAGAGGACGAAGAGAGCCGCCGCATCGGACTGACGGCTCTGCAGTCGCTTGAGCCAAAAAAGTTCGAGAAGTTCGCGCGCGAGTTCGCGATGGATGACAGCGTCCAGGACGAGCTTCGGGCAGCCAGCATCACGGCACTGGCGGAGGAGCGACGCGTTGGAAACGTTGCGGCCGTGGACGACGAACTGCGTCACGCCGTCCAGGAGGCCCGGGAGAGCACCAGCTCACCGGGGCTGACCCGTGCCGCCGATGACTTGCTCGACGCCATCGACTCGGATTGACGATCTCCAATCTCGTGGATGAGGTAGATCTCGAGAGGGAAGTCGAGCGAGTCCGAAACGGAGCGCCAGCCGACCTTCTTGTGCCCCTCTTGCACGAGGACGCGCCGGTCTACCGAGGCCGCTCGACGGGGGCCACGGGACGCATCCGGGCATGGATCCTGGCTCGCTTTGCCGACCTCGGTCTGCCCGACGACGCCGTTCCATACGTACTCGAAGAGCTCGAGTCCGGGATCGAGCCGTACCCCGTGGCGGGCGCTGCGTGCGCGCTTCGTGGCTATCGGCGCGACGCCGACGTGATTGGGCTGCTGGCTAATGCCTTTGCCAACATGCGGAGCCGCGACGAGCCGGTTTCCCTTGCATCTCTTCGACCCAGCTGGCCCGCCGCTGAGAGCACCTCAGCGCTCCAGGAGATCCTCGTCACCGCTAGTTGGCTGGATCACGAATCTCCAGAGATCTGGCAGGAGGCCCTCAGGGAGTCGGGTTCCGTTGCAACCCCAATCCAGGAGCAGCTCGAGAAGTTGGCGCAGGCGCCGGCGTCCGACACGTGCTGTGGCAGCCTTCCCGCTGCACCCGAGAGGGTCGCGGAGACGGCCGGATCCCTGGCAGCCTTGAGGCACTTGGCCGTGGAAGCCCACGATGGTTCGGAGCACACCCTTGGATCGCTCCTGACCGGGCGCCCCACGGTCCTCACGTTCTTCTACACCCGGTGCGAGAACCCGAACAAGTGCGAGATGACGATCAAACGCCTGAGCGAGTTGCAGGAATGGCTCGGCTCCCACTCGGCCGGCGGCGAGGTGAGAATCCTCGGCCTGACCTACGACTCGGCGTATGACGTCGCCCCAAGGTTGAATCGGTACATCACCGATCTCGGTCTACGGCCGGGCCGCCTGACCACCATCGGGCGGTTGCGCGACGGCGTGGACGAGATCCAGTCATCTCTAGGTCTCGCGGTCGGACAAGGCGGTGCAACCGTCAACCGCCACGCGGCCGAGGTCTTCGTCCTCGATGCGCGAGCTGACGTCGTGGAAACCTGGTCTCGCGTCGGCTGGAATCCGCCCGAAATTGGGCTGAGGGCGCTTTCCTACGTCGTAGATCGGCCCTGAGTGGATTCATCCACCGGCCGCGGGCTCAGGCAGGCAAGCTGAGCGCGAAGCTGCGCGGCAGGATCAGCCGGATGAGGTCTACTCTTGGCTGGGACATCGAATGAACCTCCTCTGAGATGCAAGCGAGCGACGACCCCTACCTTCGCCTGGCGACGGCCTCACGGACCGAGCGCCGCGAGGTCTTCGAAGGCGGGGAGGCCCCGGAGGCCGCCGCGCTCACGGGATACGAGTACCGCGGGGTGAACACCGCCTGGATCGCACCGCTGCTTGGGATCCGCAAGTTCGTCAAGGCGTTCTTCGCCGCCGAGGGGCAGGCCTACGGCTGCAACAGCCCGGCCGAGCAGAACGGGCTCTTGGAGGAGTGGCTTCTGAAGCCCTCGGAGGACGAGCCACGGCGCTTCGGCTTCTACCTGCTCGAGCCGCCGGGCCAGCGGCGCCATCACCACGCGCTGCTGCTCGACTACGGTCGCGGCGGCAACAGCTTCTTCCAGCCGGCGCGTCTCCTGCGCGACTATCTCGTGCGCGTAGACCCCGGCTCGGACGAACTCCTCCTGGGGAAGGCATACCTGGCGCTGGGACCGCTGCACCTGCCCGTGAGCTACTTCGTCCTCCAGCGCCGCGGCCGCTTCCGGATAGCCCCCGCCTCCCGGGGGCCTGACCTCGCCGACCCCTCGGTGTCTGCATCGTAGTCGCAAGTCTTTCTCGTACGGAAGCGACTACTCCGACAGCCCGGCGGCTTCGAAGGCGTCCTCGCGGTCGAGGAACGACCGCAGCCGCAACAACTTGCCATTCGACCTGCAGATCGCCTACGACAAGGCCGAGCACCGTGTCGAATTGACGGCGACCGTGTCGGAAGCCGTCGCAGATGCCTTCGAGAACGCAAAAGCCCTCCAGGCGGAGGGCTCGAGCGTGGTAGTGAGAGACATAGCGGGGGCAGGATTTGAACCTGCGACCTCCGGGTTATGAGCCCGGCGAGCTACCTGACTGCTCCACCCCGCGTCGCAGGGGCGATTCTAGAGCAGGAGGGCCGAAAGCTCAGTACTTCTTCGTGATGGCCTCGAGGATGAAGGTCTCGGTGGTGGCGCCGGTCTTCTTGTCCTGCTTGCTCATGCGTGCGGAAACGCGGCGGTGAGTGGCCTTCGAGACCGCGCCGGAGGTCGCTCGGCGGTAGCCCATCATCGTCAGGGGCGGGCCCTCGCCTTCAACGCTCGCGTCGACTCCGCTCGTGAGATCCTCCAGCCCCCCAGGGAGCGTCCAGCGAACCACGCGACCGTCGAACTCGAGCGCACAACCGACCGGACGGGCTCCCGCGTAGCGGGCCCAAACGGAGGCGAGGGAGGAAGCGATCTCGTCGGTGAGCTCGCTCTGCGGCGTCGAAGGAACAGCGTCCAGTACGGGGGCTGCGTCTTGGTCGGCCATGCCGACCTCGCTTTCTCGCCGTCCTCGGTCGGAATGCGCGACGGGCAGAGGGACGACGGAAAAGAACCCAGCGGCAGGTACGAGTCTACCCGGGGGCAGGGATAGGATGCGGAGCATGGAGGCTGAGACAACAGGCTTGGCCGATCCTCCGGCAGAGCGTCGCCTCCTGCTCGCCGCAGCACTCGGTGGCGCTGTGGCCCTGGCATTGGGCATCTACGGGAACGTCCACGACCCGAGCGGCGAGCTGGTCTTCACGCTCTTCTTTCAGTCGACCATCGCGATGAAGGTCTGGCTGGCGACGGTGGCGGTCACGCTCGCCGTCGTCCAAGTCCTGCTCGCGCTCTGGCTCTACGGGAAGCTCGGAGGGGAGCCGCCGAGCTGGGTCGGCGACGTCCACCGGATCAGCGGCAGGCTCGCGTTCCTGGTGTCGCTGCCGGTCGCCTACCACTGCCTGTGGTCGCTCGGGTTCCAGGACACCGACGGGCGGGTCCTGGCGCACTCGCTGCTGGGGTGCGCCTTCTACGGAGCCTTCGCCGCCAAGGTGGTGATCGTGCGCTCCGGGCGCCTGCCCGGGGCGGCCCTCCCGATCGCGGGCGGGTTGGTGTTCGCCGTCCTGGTCGCGGCCTGGTACACGAGCGCCTTCTGGTTCATCGGCGAGGACGGGTTCCCACCGCTATGAGCGGCCTCGCGCGCTTCGACCGGGTCCTGGCCGTCGTGAGCTGGATCGTCGCCGGGCTCGCCGTGCTGATGCTGATCATCGGCCCCCAGGTGGTCGCCGACGACGAGCCCGCGGCGCCCGCGGCGCAGGAGCGCCGCCGCGGAAGAGGGTGGCGACGCGCCGGCCGCCGATGGGCAGGCCCTCTTCGTCGAGAGCTGCGGCGGCTGCCACACGCTCACGGCGGCCGGCACCACCGGTGCCGTGGGACCGGTCCTCGACGGAGCCGGCGCTCGACGCGGCGACGGTCTCCGGCATCGTCACGAACGGCAGCGGATCGATGCCGTCCTTCTCAGGCGACCTCGACGAGGCCGAGATCACGGCCATCGCCGACTACGTCGCCGGCGCCTCGCAGGGCTGACGGCCCGGCTCAGTCCGCGAAGTCGAACGTGAAGTACCCGCCCGCGCCGTCGCAGCGCCAGATGCCGGCGAAGTCGCTGCCGGACTCCCGCGAGCAGTCGAAGTCGCCGAGCTTGAACTCGGTCGAGATCGAGCCGATCTTGGCCATCGCGTCCTCGACGTCGGCGCAATCGACGCCGTAGGCGGTCACGTTCGTGATGTTGGGCGGCGAGGCCGCGCCCGGGCACTCCTCGGCCTCGGCGCCGTCGGTCCCGGTCGCCCCGGTGCCCCCGGTCGTCTCGGTGGTGCTCGTGGTCGAGCTGGCCGTGGTGTCGTCGTTGTCGTCGCCGCAGGCGGCGAGTGCGAGGGCGGCGGCCAGGGTGAGTACGAGGGCGGAGAGCTTCATGGGCCTGAAGTTAACCCGGATCCTCCGAAAAGAAACGGCCGGGCCGTCCGGGGTGTGCGTCCGGACGGCCCGGCACTCGAAATTAGGGTCACCTAACTTCGTCAGGAATTAGGGTAGCCTAACTCGCCTCATGATGGAGATCGAGACGCTGGGGGGCGAGGAAATCCGTGTCGGGCGACAGGGCCACGACACGATCCTCGTCGCGGTCACGGACCCGGAGTTCGGCCGGATCGCGACGGTCCGGCTGAGCCATCGGCAGGCGGCGCAGCTCGCCGGGGCCCTCGACGACACCCTCGTCGCCGCCGCCGGCGGAGCGATGGAGCTCGACGAGGTCTAGCCCGGCCTCAACTAGAGTGGCCCGATGGCAGCCGCAGCCGCAAGCGGGGCCGTGCTCGTGACCGGAAGCTCGACCGGGATCGGACGCGCAACGGCCCTCCACCTCGACGGGCTCGGCTTCCGGGTCTTCGCCGGGGTCCGCAAGGAGGCCGACGGCCAGGCGCTCGCGGACGCAGCGTCCGACCGTCTCGAGCCCGTGATCGTCGACGTCGCCGACGAGGCGAGCGTGACCGCGGCCGCCGAGACCATCGGGAAGGCCACGGGCGAGCGCCTGGTCGGGCTCGTCAACAACGCGGGGATCAGCGTGAGCGGGCCACTGGAGGGTCTCGAGGTCGACGCCTGGCGCCAACAGTTCGAGGTCAACGTCTTCGGGCAGATCGCCGTGACCCGCGCGCTGCTGCCGATGCTTCGCGCGACCAAGGGCCGAATCGTCTTCATGTCCTCGATCGGCGGACGCACCGCGATCAACTTCATCGGCCCCTACAGCGCCTCGAAGCACGCGATCGAGGCGATCGGCGACTCGTTGCGCCAGGAGCTTCGCCCACTGGGCGTGGGTGTCTCGATCGTCGAGCCGGGGTCGATCGCGACGCCGATCTGGGAGAAGGGCGAGGCGAGCGCCAACGCTTCCCGGGAGCACTTCAGTGAGGCGGTCGAGGCGATCTATGGCGACGCCATGGACGGGTTCACGAAGCTGGCCATGGACACGGGAAAGCGTGGGCTCCCAGCCGAGAAGGTCGCCGAGGCCGTGGCGCACGCGTTGACTGCAAAGCGGCCCCGCACGCGCTACCTGATCGGGGCCGAGGCCAGGATTCAGGCGACCATGAAGACCGCCCTGCCGGCCCGTGCCGGCGACGCGGTGGTTGCGGCGATGGTGAGGCGGGCGAAGTGAGGGTCGCCGTGATCGACATGGGGACGAACTCGACCCGGCTGCTGGTGGCCGACGTCGAGCCCGACAGGATCCGCGAGGTCGAGCGCCGCTCGACCGTCACCCGCCTGGGGCGCGGCGTCGATACCTCGGGTCAGCTCGCTGCCGAGGCAATCGAGGACGTGTGCGCGGCCGTCTCGAACTACATCGACATCTACCGGGAGCTCGCGCCCGAGCGTGTGACCGCCCTGGCGACAAGCGCCGTCCGCGACGCCGGCAACGGCAGCGCCTTCATCGCTGAGCTGCGCGAGCGCTTCGCCCTGGACGCGAAGATCATCGCCGGCGAGGAGGAGGCCCGGCTGACCTACCTGGGCGCGAGCTCGGGGCTCGGCGGCGCAGCCGACCGCACGCTCGTGATCGACATCGGCGGCGGCTCCACCGAGCTGGTCGTCGGCTCGGGCAGCGAGATCGGCTTCCACACGTCGCTTCAGGCGGGGACGGTTCGCCACTCCGAGCGCCACCTCCCCCACGACCCGCCGAGGCCGGCCGAGCTCGAGACACTGGCCGACGACATCCGCTCGCTCATCGACGCGGCGCTCGGGGACGAGGCGATGGTGACCGCGCGCGAGGGCGTCGCCGTCGCCGGCACCCCTACCTCGCTCGCCGCGATGGACCTGAAGCTCGATCCCTACGACCCGGACGCGGTCGAGGGCCACCGGCTGAGCCTGAGCTCGATCCAGCGGATGTGCTCCGAGCTCTCGGCCGTGCCGCTCGCCGAGCGGCTCCAGGTCACCGGCCTGCACCCCGACCGGGCGCCGACGATCGTGGCGGGCATCGTGATCCTGATCCAGGTGATGCGCGCGTTCGGGCTCTCGGAGATCCAGGTCTCCGAGCACGACATCCTCTACGGCGCCGCGCTCGAGTCCGCCCAGACCGTAGCTCGCTGACCCCGCCGAGGGCAGGTGCGCCAGGCGGCCCGAGTGGGTAGTCCTACGCCATGGCCGACACGGGCTTCCCCGACTCCGACGCACAGACCGACTTCACGCGCGCGCGGCGCCGCCATGTCGCCGCCGATATCGCGCGCTGGCTGCGGCGCGAGCCCGACGACGTCAACCAGATCCTGCCGTTCGACGAGGTCGTCGCCGCGCTCGGGCAGCGGGGCGAGAAGCGGCTGGGCCTGGAGACGATCGACCTCGACTCGGTCGTCGGCACCGTCGACCGCACCCGCGAGTTCGACCGCAGCTTCCGCCCCACCTCCCGCGCGGGCAAGCAGCGCTGGCAGCGGGTGGCGAAGGCGATGCGCCGCGGCGAGGCGATGCCTCCGATCGACGTCTACCGGATCGGCGGGCTCCACTTCGTCCGCGACGGGCACCACCGCGTGTCGGTCGCGAAGGCGATGCGCCTGGAGGTGATCGAGGCCTACGTGACCGAGATCGTCACCGAGGTCGGCGCCGACGCCGACGTGAAGCTCCACGACCTGGCGCTGAAGAGCCACGAGCGGCTCTTCTTCGAGCGCGTCCCGCTGCCCAAGGAGCTTCGCGGGCGAGTCGTCCTCCGGACCGGCAGCTGGTATGCCGGGCTGGCGGAGGGGGTCGAGGCCTGGGGCTTCCGGGTGATGCAGGCGCGCGGGGAGTTCATGAGCCGCGAGGAGATCGCCCGTGAGTGGTTCGAGGAGGAGTTCGATCCCGTCGTCGCGATGCTGCGCGAGCACGATCTGATCGGAGATCAGACCGAGGCCGAGGCCTATGCCCGCATCGTCAGCCTGCGCTACCTCCTGCTGCGCACCCACGACTGGGACGAGGACGTGCTGGAGCGGCTGCGTGAGGAGCTGCACGGACGCCGCGGACGCGACGACGACACCCTCACGCACCTGATGCGCGACGGCCTGCCGAAGGGCTGAGCCGCGGGCTCAGCCGGAGGTGAGGCTCGCGCCCGAGTCCTGGTCGAAGAGGTGGAGCTTGGTCGCGTCGACCCAGAGCTCGATCTCGCTGTCGCGCTCGGCCTCGCTCTCGGCGTCCAGGCGCGCGACGATCTGATCGCCGCCGCCGGGAACCTCCTCGAGGCCGGCGTCGCGCGCCAGCTCATCGAGCTCCTGCGATTCGATCTGCTCGGACCCGACCGAGAAGTAGGCGTACTTCTCCGAGCCCATCGACTCGACCAGCACGATCTTCGCCTGGAATGTGATGCCGTGGCTCTTCGCGTCGCCGACGAGGGAGGCGTCCTCGAAGCTCTCGGGCCGCAGGCCCGCGATCACCTGGCCGGA
Organism: uncultured Solirubrobacterales bacterium; assembly: GCA_963776045.1. Classification (GTDB taxonomy): domain Bacteria; phylum Actinomycetota; class Thermoleophilia; order Solirubrobacterales; family 70-9; genus JBDTSW01. The sequence goes on from CAVZLE010000003.1 coordinate 670,510, forward strand.
GGCATCCGAGGCGCCCTCCGGCAGCGGGACCTTGCCAAACGGCAGCGAGACCTCGGAGCCCTCGATCGTCGCGGGCATGAAGTTCATCGCCGGCGAGCCGATGAAGCCGGCGACGAAGAGGTTCTTCGGGCGCTCGTAGAGGTCCTTCGGCGAGCCGACCTGCTGGAGCACTCCCGCCCGCATCACCGCGACCCGGTCGCCGAGGGTCATCGCCTCGGTCTGGTCGTGGGTGACGTAGACGGTGGTCGTGCCCAGCTCGTTCTGCAGGCGGGCGACCTCGGTGCGCATCTGAACGCGCAGCTTCGCGTCGAGGTTCGAGAGCGGCTCGTCCATCAGGAAGGCCTTGGGGTCACGCACGATCGCGCGGCCCATCGCCACTCGCTGGCGCTGGCCGCCGGAGAGGTTGGCGGGCCTGCGGTCGAGGTGCGCGTCGAGGTCGAGCACCTTCGAGACCTCGGAGACCTTGGTGTCGATCGTGGACTTGTCGACGCCCGCGAGCTTCAGCGGGAAGGCCATGTTCTCGCGCACGCGTCATGTGCGGGTACAGCGCGTAGTTCTGGAACACCATCGCGATGTCGCGCTCCTTCGGCGCCATCTGGTTGACCACGTCGCCGCCGATCTTCAGCTCGCCGTCGGTGATGTCCTCGAGCCCGGCGATCATCCGCAGCGCCGTCGACTTGCCGCAGCCCGACGGGCCGACCAGGATCATGAACTCGCCGTCCTCGATCTCGAGGTTCAGGTCCTTGACCGCCTCGAAGCCGTCGCCGTAGCGCTTGGTGATTCCGTTCAGGGTGATGTCGGACATGGGGTCAGGGTCCTCCTTGGTCGGCCATTAGCCCTTGACGGCTCCGGCGGTGAGGCCGGCGACGATCCGGCGCTGGAAGAACAGGACGAAGATGATGATCGGGATCGTCACGAGCACCGCAGCGGCGGCGATGTTCCCGGTTGGCTGGGTGAACTGCGAGTCGCCGGTGAAGAAGGCGAGCGCGGCCGGAACCGTGCGCGACGCGTCCGACGACGTCAGCGAGATCGCGAACAGGAAGTCGTTCCAGCAGAAGATGAAGACGAGGATCGCGGCGGTGAAGACGCCGGGCGCGGCCAGCGGGATGATGACCTTGCGGAACGCCTGGTACGGCGTCGCGCCATCCACCTGCGCCGCCTGTTCGAGGTCCCACGGGATCTCTCTGAAGAACGCCACCAGCGTGTAGATCGCCAGCGGCAGGGAGAAGGTCAGGTACGGGATGATCAGGCCGGGATAGGTGTCGTAGAGGCCCAGCGACGTCCACATGTCGAAGAGCGGGCCGACGGTCGAGATCGGCGGGAACATGGCGATCGCCAGGGCGCCGGCGAGGATCAGGGCCTTGCCCGGGAACTGCAGGCGCGCGATCGCGTAGGCGGCGAAGCTCGCGAGCACGATGGCGATGACCGTGGCGATGCTCGCGATCAGGATCGAGTTGATCAGCGGGGCGATGAAGGGGCTCTCGGAGAGCCCGCCGTCGAACAGCGTCGTGTAGTTCTCGAAGGTGATGTCCTGCGGGATGAAGCGCTCCCAGAACGTGGTGCCCTCGGTGATCGTCGCCGGGGTCTTCAGCGACAGCGAGACGATCCACAGCACGGGCATGAGCGCGAAGAACAGAACGACGGTGAGGCCGATGCTCCACAGGGTGTACTCGCGGGCTCCCTTCTTCTCCATCAGCTACCGGGCCTCCCTTCCGCCATCCGGACACCGAAGCCCTTGACGAAGATGAACGCGATGATCAGGACGCAGACGAAGATCAGCACCGAGACGGCCGATCCGAGGCCGAGGTTGAGGCGCTCGATCAGCTGGTTGTAGCCCAGGATCGACACCGATTCGGTGTCCTGCGCGCCTCCGGTCATGATGAAGATCGAGTCGAAGATCCGGAAGGCGTCGAGGGTGCGGAAGAGCAGCGCGACCAGGATCGCCGGCTTCATCAGCGGCACCGTGATCTTCCAGAACCGCTGCCACGCCGAGGCGCCGTCCACCTTGGCCGCCTCGTTCAGCGTGTCGTCGATGGTGACGAGGCCTGCCAGGAGCAGCAGGCCCATGAAGGGCGTCGTCTTCCAGACCTCGGCCATGATCACCACCGCGAGCGAGCTGAAGCGCTCGCCGAACCACGCCTTGTCGTCGGCGACGAACGGCAGTTGGTTGATGAACCCGGTGTCGGGGTTGAACGCGAAGAACCAGGAGAACGCGGCGACCACGGTGATGATCCCGTAGGGGATCAGGACCGCCGTGCGCACCAGGCCCCGCCCGAAGATCGCCCGGTACATGACGAGCGCGAGGATCATCCCCAGCGTCAGCTCGATCGCGACGGAGACCACGGTCACGAACGTGGTGTTGAAGACGTCCTGCCACCACAGGCTGGAGGTGAGCACCGACTCGTAGTTGGAGAGCCCGACGAAGCCGCCCTCGTCCGGGAAGCGCAGATCGAGCTCCTGCAGCGAGAGCACCAGCGCGTAGCCGATCGGGTAGGCGGTGACGAGGAGCATGGCTCCCACGGCCGGCGCGCAGAGCATCCAGCCCAGGCGGCGCTCGGACTTGGTCCGGTCGCTGGTCTTGATCGCGCCGCCGCGAGCCATCGCTACAGCAGCCCCTCGCGCTTGACGGCCTGCTCGACCTTCTCGACCAGCTCGTCGTAGGTGGTGGCGACGTCGGCGGGGTCGATGTCGCCCGGCGGGTGCAGCGAGCGCTGGATCGCGAGCGAGAGGTCGGTGTAGGCGGGCGTCAGCGGCCGCGGCGCGGCGTTGTCGATCGACTCCTTGATGACGTCCGAGAAGCCGGGGTAGGCCTTCTCGATGTCCTTGGTCTCGTAGACGGCCTCGTTGGTCGGGGGCAGCCCGCCGAGCGTCGCCGCGGTGATCTGGTTGTCCGGCTCGACCAGGCACTTGATCGCCTCGAAGGCGAGGTCCTGGTTCTGGGAGAACTTGCTGACGCCGAGGTTGATCCCACCCAGGGGCGGGCGCGACGGCTTGTCGGCGTCGATCGCCGGATAGAGCGTCGCCTCCATCTGCTTGAAGACGTCCGGCGCGTTCTCCTTCGCGCTCGGGTAGACGAACGGGTAATTGAGCATGAACGACGAGCCGCCGGCCTCGAACGAGAGCCGCGCGGTGTCCTCGGTGGAGGTGTCGATGTCCGTGGGAGCCGCCGGCGAGCGCGCGAACTCGCCGAGGACCTCGAGTGCCCGCTCGGTCGGGGCCTGCTCGAGGTCCACCTCGGTCGGGCCCTTGAGGATCTGGGTCCCGGCCGACTCGATCATCGCGTTGACCAGCACCGTGAAGCCCTCGTAGAAGTTCGCCTGCACCTGGATCAGGCCGTCGTCGCCGATCTTCTGCGCCTCGGCGATCATGTCGTCCCAGGTCTTGGGCGGCGTTGTCGACCCGGTCCTTGCGGTACCAGAGGAGCTGGGTGTTCGAGGTGAACGGAGCCGCGTAGAGCTCGCCCTCGAAGCTCGCCGACTCGACCACGCTGTCGAAGGCGCCGTCGGTGACCGCCTGTGCGTCGGCGCCCTCCCAGGGCTCGATGAAGCCGGCGTTCGCGAACTCCGCCGTCCAGATGACGTCCATGCCGATGATGTCGATCGAGTCGTCCTCGGCGCCGAGGCGGCGGACGAGCTGCTCGCGCTGGGCGTCGGCCTGGGCCGGGAGGAACTCGAAGGAGATCGTGTACTCGCCGTTCGACGACTCCGAGCACTTGGTCGCGGCCTCCTGGTAGGCGCCGCTGGGCTCGTTGAAGATGAAGAAGGTGAGCTCGGTGCCGGAGCCCTCAGCGGAGTCGGAGCCCGTGCAGCCCGGGAGGGCCGTCAGCTGCCAGCAGCATCAATGCCGCGCCCATGAGTTTCCCTCTCAGGCAGGTCATCCTCTCCTGCCGCCCAAGTGCCCTAAGGCACGACGCTTCAAACCAAAGGGCGGACGATCGTTCCCTCGCCCGGTCGCGAGCTCGCCGTCGCGGTGGCTCGGCGAGGTCGACAGAACGAGATCGCCCGCCGCCTCCGACCGAGGCCGGCTCGTCGCCGAGGTTCAGCGCGACGAGGTGGTCGCCGCGGCGGAAGCTGAGGACACCGCCGCGCCGCCCCGATGTCGGCGATCCCGGCGCCAAGCGCAGGGCGCAGCTCGATCAGAGCCCGGTACAGCTCGAGCGTCGAGCCCGCCTCACCCTCCTGGGCGGCGACGTTCCGCGCCTCGGGATCGATCGGCGGCAGCCAGGGATCGCCTGCCGTGAAGCCGCCCGATGGCGCCGTCCTCCCACTGCATCGGATGGCGGAAGCCGTCGCGGCCGAGGCGGTCGACCGGAGGGTCGGTGCCGGGCCCGTCCGTCATCCCGATCTCGTCGCCCTGATAGATGAAGGCGGCGCCCGGCAGGGTCAGTAGCAGCACGGCGGCGATCCGCGCGTGCGCCGGGCCGAACCGGCTGACCAGGCGGGGGAAGTCGTGGTTGGAGAGGACCCAGGCCGCGCGGCCCAGGGCCGCGCCCGACTCGATCACGCGCGCGAGGCCCGCCGCGTCGCGCTCGGCGAAGAGGAACTCGAAGGAGAACGCCAGATCGAAGTGATCGAGGTACGGCGCGAGCTCGTCGTTCGGCACGTAGACCTCGCCCACCAGCATCGCGTCGCCGGCCGCCTCGCGAATGGCCGCGAGCGCCTCTCGCATCCCGGGGCCGCGCTGGGAGTGGACGTGGTCGAGCGTGCGCCCCCTCCGGGTGCAGGGGCAGCGGAAATGGCTGGACGGCCGGTGGATCGTCGCGGAGGCCGGGGTCCTTGGCCAGGCCCTGGACGGCGTCCACCCGGAAGCCGTCCACGCCACGGTCGCGCCAGAACCGCACCACGTTCCGCCATGGCCTCGCGCACCTCGGGGTTCCGCCAGTCGAGGTCGGGCTGCTCGGGATAGAAGCTGTGCAGGTACCAGCGCCCGGTCTGCTCGTCGCGGCTCCAGGCCGGCCCGCCGAAGGCGCCGACCCAGTTGTTGGGCGGGCCGCCGTCCGCCCACACGTACCAGTCGGGATGCTCGCGGAACCAGGGGTGCTCGATCGAGGTGTGGCTCGGCACCAGGTCGAAGAGCACGCGCAGGCCGCGCTCGTGCGCCTGGGCGATCAGCTCATCGGCGTCCGCGAGCGTTCCCAGCTCGGGGTCCACGTCCGTGAAGTCGGAGATGTCGTAGCCGCAGTCGGCGCCCGGGCGAGGGGTAGAACGGCGAGAGCCAGAGGGCGTCGGCGCCCAGCCGGCTGATGTGGTCGAGCCGAGAGGTGACGCCCGCGAGGTCGCCGATCCCGTCACCGTCGGAGTCCTGGAAGGAGCGTGGATAGACCTGGTAGACGACCGCGTCGCGCCACCAGGGTGAGCCGCCGGTCACGGCGCGCTCAGGCGAGGACGGCCTTGCGGGGGTAGACCACCTCGGGGTCGGTGAGGACGTTCACCAGCGCGGGGCGGCCGGACTCGAAGGCGCGCTCGAGCGCGGGGCGCAGCTCGCCGGGCTCGGAGACCAGCTCGGAATGGCAGCCGAGGGCCTCGACCACCTGGTCGTAGCGCGTCCCCTGTCGCAGCTCGGCGGCGACCGAGTAGCCGTAGAGGAACTTCATCGGGTGGTGCTCGAGCGCCCAGATCCCGTTGTTCCCGATCACGCCGACGACCGGGATGTCGTGCCGGGCCAGGGTGTCGAACTCCATCCCGCCGAATCCGAACGCGCCGTCGCCCAGCAAGAGGCACACCTGGCGGTCCGGCTTCGCGAGCTTGGCGCCGATCGCCTGTCCGGGGCCGGCGCCGAGGCAGCCGAAGGGGCCCGGGTCCATCCAGCAGCCCGGCTGGTAGGTCTCGATCACGCGGCCCGCGTAGGAGACGAAGTCGCCGCCGTCGCCGATCACGATCGCGTCGCGGTCGAGGACGTCGTTCAGCTCGCGGTAGACGCGCATGGGATGAAGCGGTGAGCGCTCGTCGTCGAACTCGGCGCGCTCGGCCTCGCGCTTCTCGGCCTCGGTGGCGGCCACGGCCTCGACCCACGGGCGCGTCCGCGCGGGATCGGCGCCCGCGGCGCCCTCCCGGATCGCCGGCGAGGCTGGGCGTGATCGGGCCGACCATCTCGACGTCGGGCTTGCGGTTGGCGGTGAGCGTGTTGGGCGCGGCGTCGAGCCACAGCAGCTTCGCGCCCTCCCCGACCGAGCCTCCGAAGCCCAGGCGGAAGTCCAGCGGGACACCGACGACGAGCACGACGTCGGCCTCCTTCAGGCCATGGCCCCGCGCCCTGGAGAAGCAGAGATCGTGGTCGGCGGGCAGGCAGCCGCGACCCATTCCGTTGAGGAAGGTCGGCGCGCCGAGCGGCTTCGGCCAGCGCGCGCAGCTCGTCCTCACCGTGCGCCCAGTAGAGGCCGGTGCCGGCCATGATCGCCGGGCGCTCGGCCGAGGCCAGCAGGGCGGCTGCCTCCTCCACGCCCGCCGCGGGATCGCCGTCGGCGGCGGCTGGGTGCGGGCGGCGGGTCCGAGGCCGCCTCCTGGAAGACCACGTCGAGCGGATAGTCGAGGAAGGTCGGCCCGGTGGGCTGAGCGAGGGCGGCGTCGATCGCCGCGCACGTCGCGTCGTCGACGAGGCCGGTCTCCTTCACGGTCTCGGCGGACTTGACGAGCGGCGAGACGAACGGGAGGTGGTCGATCTCCTGGAGGGAGCCGGTGCCCCAGCGCGACTCGGCCGCGCGCCCCCCGAGCACCACCAGCGGCGTGCGGTTGGACTGCGCGGCGGCGATCGCGCTCATCCCGTTGGTGACCCCGGGCCCGGCGGTGAGTGCGCACACGCCGGCCTCGCGCGTCGCCTTCGCCCAGCCCTCGGCGGCGAACGCGGCCGACTGCTCGTGGCGGACGTCGACGATCTCGATCCCCTCCTCCTTACACCCGTCGTACAGGGAGAAGAGATGGCCGCCGGAGAGGGTGAAGAGGTGGCTGACCCCGCGGGACTTCAGCGCCCGCGCAGCCAGTCGCCCGCCGTGCTGCGGGCCGGCGGCGGGCTTGCGGCCGCGGCGCTTTCCTCGGTGGTGGCCATGAGTGCGGAGCGTATCGGGGCCGCAGGGGCCGTGGCCGTCCAGAGGGACGGTAGGCGTGGCAGCGGCGAACGCGGTCTGCAGCTCCAGGGTCAGGAGAAGGGGCCCGATACCAGCTCCCGAACTGACCGTAGAGCCACGTGAACGCCCCAACGCCATGCTGAAATTCCCGCACCAGGAGCCGCCGAGACGTGTGATCAGGGCGCCCGCAAGGTCCGGCCCGGGGCGTGAAAGGGGCCCAGACCGGCTCAAGGGTGCGCTTCCAGCCTCCGATGGGGTTTACGTGGAGCGCAAAGCGAGCTCGCAGAACAGCGCTGCCGCCGAGTCCGAAGCACGCATCGGCCATGCGTTGGCCGTGCTCGAGAACGGCGGATTTCCAGAACCCCCAGCAGGGGGTGTCGTTCGCGTGGTCCGAGCCGAGCACGACGCCTGCGGGCGCGAGACCCGCGTGCGCCTCCCCGCCCCCCTCTCCGCCGCCGTGGTGCGGCGCGTGGTCTGTCGGGGCTGCGCCCAGTCGTTCGAGGCGCCCGCCGTCGAGGAGATGGAGGTCCTCGATCCCGAGCCCGTGGCGCCCACGCCCTCCCGCCGGAGACTCCCCAGCATGCCGAAGCTCTCGGCAATGCCGAAGCTCTCGGCACCGTCGCGCCCCAACCTCCCCAACCTCCCCAAGCTCCCGTCCGCTCCGCCGCTGCCCGAGTGGCTCCACGATCCGCGCAGCCGCGTCTGGCGCCTGGCCTCGATCCCAGTCGCGGTGATCGCCGTGATCGCCGGCCTGGTGGTGCTCCAGGGCGGCTCGGAGGACTCGAAACGAACACGCCATTCGCAGACACCGCCGCCCCGGCGGTCACCGATGACGCCGGCCCCGCCCGCGACGGTGCCGGCCGTGCAGGCCTCTGGGCCCGGCGGGGCGAGCTTCCTCAAGGAGTCGAGCTTCTCCCTGGCGCTGCCGGCCGGATGGGAGCGCACCGACACGTCCGGCGGCGCGACCTTCGGCGCGGTGGCGGAGTCCGGCGACGCCGACGCGACGCTCTGGGTCGAGCAGGACGAGAAGCTGAGCTTCCAGGAGTTCGAGGCCCGCTCACTCGACACGCTTGAGGCGCTGGCCGGAAGTGCCCGTGTGGTGGAGCGCGTCGCCGCGCCCACCCCCGACGCTACGGTCGTGCGCCTCGCCGCCGACAGCCCCCCGGGCGCGCCCGCCTACGAGGTCACCCTTCGGGCATCCGGGCCCTACCGGTACTACCTGGCGACCACGGTTCAGCCGGATGCGCCGAGTGAGGCCATCGAAGGCGCTGAGCTGATCCACGGCTCATTCGTCCCGGCCGGCGGAGGCAAGTGATGCGGCGCCGTGCACTGATCTACGCCGCGCTCGCCCTCGCCGTACCGCTGCCGGCCCTGGCCCTGTCCGGGAGCAGCGGCCCGGCGGAGCTTCCTGCCCAGAACCTGACCGTCACCGCCTCCCTGGCCACGTGCGGCACCGCTGCCGACAGCATCGTCTGCAAGATCGACGCCAGCTGGAATCAGATCCCCGGCGCCAACCGCTACACGGCCAGCGTCACCCGGGCGGACGGCTCGGTGGTGGACTTCGGCGACGTCGGCGCCGGCGGGTCGAGCTTCTGGGTCCCCTACGTGGGCAACGGCACCTACACCGTCTCGGTCTCGGCGTACGGAACGCCGCCGGGAGCCGAGGACGACGAGGTCGTCGCGCGCGACTCGTCCGCCGCCGGGGCGGAGGGAGACCGCGACGAGGAGACCCTCGAGACGCCGGGCCCCGACGCCACGGGCGGCCCCGCCCCGGTGGACGAGCCGACTGACCCGGGTACCGACCCCGAGCCGGAGCCCGAAGAGCCCACCTGCGTGACCCCCGAGCCGGAGCCCGAGCCTCCGACCCCCGATCCCACCCTGAGCCCGCGGAGGACGGCGCGACGCCGCTCTCCGAGGAGGCCTCCGCGGCCCTCGATACGAGCGCCGAGCTTCCCGACTCGGTCGAGTGCCCCGAGGGCGATCCGGCCGCCGGCCCCGCGACGGGCTGAGCGGGCGCCCGGGTACGCTCCCCGGGTGGCTGAGACCCTCCTCGACGCGCTCTCCAAACCCACACTCGAGTTCATCTCGCGAACCCCGCAGCCGCTGCTGATCGGCGGCGACCGTCCTCAGGCCTCGGACGGGCGCACGTTCGAGACCTTCGATCCGGCCACCGGGAACACCATTTGCCAGGTCGCCCAGGCAGGCGCCGACGATGTCGATCTCGCCGTCGCCTCCGCCCGCTCGGCGCTCGATGGCCCGATGCGAAAGATCCACGCCGCCAAGCGTTCCGCGCTGATGAACACGCTTGCCGAGCTGATCAAGGCCAACGGCGAGCAGCTGGCGCAGATCGAGTCGCTCGACAACGGCAAGCCCGTGGCCGCCGCGGGCGGCGACGTGGCCGCCGCCGTCAACCACCTGCGCTACTACGCCGGCTGGCCGACGAAGATCGAGGGCGAGACCATTCCCGTCTCGGCCCGCGACGTCCTCTGTTACACGCTGCGCGAGCCGGTCGGGCGTGTGCGCGCAGATCGTGCCGTGGAACTTCCCCCTGCTGATGGCCGTCTGGAAGATCGCACCGGCGCTGGCAGCGGGCTGCCCGATCGTGCTGAAGCCGGCCGAGCAGACGCCGCTCACGGCGCTGCGCCTTGGTGAGCTTGCCCTCGAGGCGGGCTTCCCTGAGGGCACCTTGAACGTGCTCACCGGCGATGGCGAGACCGGCGCGGCGCTGGTGGATCATCCCGGCGTCGACAAGGTGGCGTTCACGGGCTCGACCGTGGTCGGGCGCGAGATCGGGGCGAAGTGCGGCAAGGCCCTGAAGCGCGTGACGCTGGAGCTGGGCGGCAAGAGCCCGAACATCGTTCTTCCCGACGCCGACCTGAGCGCCGCCGTCAAGGGCTCGTTCCAGGGCATCTACTCCAACTCGGGCCAGGCCTGCAACGCGGGCTCGCGCCTGTTCGTTCATTCCAGCCTGTTCGACGAGGTGGTCGAGGGCCTCTCCGAGTTCGCGCGCGAGGCGCGGGTGGGCCCCGGCCTCGACCCCGACACCCAGTTCGGCCCGCTGGTGTCCGAGGAGCAGTTCGACCGCGTGACCGGCTACATCGACTCGGGCCTCTCCGACGGAGCCGAGGCGGTCGTCGGTGGGTCGCCGAACGGCAACGGCGACGGCTGGTTCGTCTCCCCCACCCTCTTCACCGGGGTCTCAGACGAGATGACGATCGCCCGCGAGGAGATCTTCGGGCCGGTGCTGGTGGCGATGCCCTTCGACGATCTCGAGGAGGTGGCCGCGAGGGCGAACGACACCGAGTACGGACTGGCCGCCGGGCTCTGGACGCGGGACATCTCGAACGCCCACAAGCTGGCCGGGATGCTGAAGGCGGGCAACGTCTACATCAACACCTGGGGCGGCGGCGACCCCGCCGCGCCCTTCGGCGGCTACAAGGCATCGGGAATCGGGCGCGAGAAGGGCCACGCCAACCTCGACGCCTATCTCGAGACCAAGACCGTCTGGACCCAGCTCTAGAGGCGGGCGCCACCGCAACTTTCCGAGCGCGCGCCGTGTTCTCCGGAACGCAGGCGAAATGCAAGCGACCGGGAGGTTGGGATGAAGTACAAGAAGGTCAGGGCAGGGACCGGAGCGGCGACGATCATCACCTCGCTGGTGGTGGCGTCGAGCGCAGCGGCCCTGACGATCATCGGGACGGACGGGGACGACAAGATCCTCGGCTCGCGCGACAACGACCGGATCTCGGCGAAGGCCGGGAACGACACGGTCCGCGCGCTGGCCGGCAACGACACGGTCCGCGCCGGTGAGGGCGACGACCGCGTCGGCGCAGGCCCGGGACGCGACGTCGTGAAGGGCGATCTGGGCAACGACGACCTCCACGGCTTCGAGGGCCACGACTACCTGGTGGGCGCCGAGGGCGACGACAAGCTCCGCGGCGGCGACGAGGGCGACGGCATCAAGGCCGGCGACGACAACGACGGCGTCGGTGGCGGCGAGGGCAGCGACCGCATCGCGGCGGGCTCCGGCGACGACGGCGTTCGCGGTGGCGACGGCAGCGACACGATCTTCGCCCAGCGCGGCGTCGACCGGATCGCGGGCCACGACGGCGACGACAACCTCTGGGCGCTGGCTCAGGCGGACGTTCCCGTCGAGGGCAGCGACCGCGTCGACGGCGGCGACGGCGGCGACACGATCCACACCCGCGACGGCGAGGCCGACGAGGTCACGTGTGGCGACGGCATGGACACGGCCCTGCTCGACGAGCTGGACGTGATCACCGACGCGACCGAGGACAACCCGAACGGGTCCTGCGAGGACGTGCAGCGCGCCGCGCCGGAGCCGGGCGATGACGACGAGGAGGAAGACCCCGTCGTCGAGTAGCGGTATCCCCCCAAGGGATACGAGCGCGAACCGGGAGCCCCGCGGCTCCCGGTTCGTCGTTCGGCCGCACTCCGCAACTTCTGTTCAACGGACGTGTTGGCACGTACAGGAGGTCCTTCCTTGGGGGGCGTTACCCACGCGACAACCCTGCCCGGCCGTGACGGCTTGATCCGTCCCCGCTCCCTGCTGCGCGCTCACCGCGACGAGCGGCTCGTCGCACAGCTCCGCGCCGGCAACGAGCACGCCTTCGAGGTCCTGTTCGACCGCTACCGGCCGCGGCTGCTGGCCTTCTGCCGAGGCATGCTGCGCTCGAGCGAGGACGCGGAGGACGTCCTCCAGGAGGTCTTCACCGCCGCCCACGCGGCGATCCTCGCCGACGAGCGCGAGATCGAGGTGCGGCCGTGGCTTTACCGGATCGCGCGAAACCGCTGCCTGAACCACATGCGGAAGCAGCGGCCGGAGTGCCGGGACACGCTCGACGACCGTCCGGACACGAACGGCGCCAGCACCGAGGAGCACGCTCAGCAGCGTGAGGATCTGCGCGACCTGGTCGCGAACATCCGCGATCTTCCCGAGGCCCAGCGAAGCGCCCTGCTCATGCGCGAGCTGGAGAACCTCTCCTACAAGCAGATCGCCGCCTCGCTGGAGACAACCGTGCCGGCTGTCAAGTCGCTCCTGGTCCGCGCCCGCGTGACGCTGGCCGAGGCCAGCCAGGCGGGCGAGATGACCTGCGACGAGGTCCGGTTCGAGCTCGCGGCCGCGGCGGAGGGCATGAACCGCGCCTCGGGGCCGGCTCGCCACCACACTCGCCGCTGCCCGGACTGCACCAGGTACCGCAAGCATCTGCGCTCCACCTCCCGCGGGCTGGCCGCGCTCGCGCCCGTGGGGCCAATCCTGCTGCTGAAGAAGCTTCCTGGCGGCCAAGCTGGCGTCCTCCGGCGGGACGGGCGGCACCGGCGCCGGGCTCGCGGGCGGAACCTCGGCCGGCGGCGTGGGCGCCGCCGGGGCCGGGAGCACCGTCGCTGCCGGGGCCATGGCCGCCGGAGCGGGAGTGGCCGGTGGCGCCGGAATCGCAGGATCCAAGGTGGCCGCGGGCGCGGCCGTCGCCGCGGTACTGAGCGCCGGTGGAGCCCTGACTGTGGCCACACCCGAGCTGCCGAGCGCCGGACGCGATCGTCGCCGTCGCGCCCCCGGTGGCGGCCGGTCATGGCGCCCCCGAGCGCTCGCCCGCCGAGGCGCCGGCGCGGCCCGCGGTCCCGGACGACGCTCCCGCGGTCCCGCCCGCCGCCGAGACGCCCGAGCCCGTCGCCCCCGGGCCCGGGCTCACGGCCGCCGTCGCCGGCGGGCTCACGCCCGAGCAACTGGCGCGCCTGAGAGCGCTCTTCGCCCGCGACCGGGCCGCCGCCAGGGCGTGGTGGGCGCGCCTTCAGATCATGCACGGCGCCGGTGGAGGCGGCGTTGGGCATCCACCGTGGCGCCCGCCGCCCCCCGACACCGGACCGCCGACGGACCCGCCCGGGCCGCCGCTGCCGCCCGCCGAGCCCGACCCACCTGCCGAGCCTGAGCCCGACCCGGAGCCACAGCCGGAGCCGGAGCCAGAGCCGGAACCCGAGCCCGAGCCCGACCCAGCGGCCGAGCCCACGACGTAGCGGACGCCGGGCTACGCTCCCCCGGCCCGGGTAGCCGAACTGGTACAGGCAGCGGTCTTAAAAGCCGCGGCTCCTCGGAGCAATGCGGGTTCGAGTCCCGCCCCGGGCACCTGGAGGTCTAAACAGACGGGATCGTCGCGACGGCCCTGGTGCCGCCGGCCTCGGGCGCGCTGACCTCCAGCCCACCGCCGATGGCGTCGAGGCGCTGGACGATCGAGGCCAGGCCAACGTGGCCCTCGTCGAGGGCCTGATCGCGGCGGCCGGGCTGGATGCCGTGGCCATCATCGGAGACGGTCAGGATCACGGTCCCGTCGCCGGGCGCGACGTCGACCTGGAGATGGTCGGCCCCGGAGTGCCGCGCTGCGTTCGCGACAAGCTCCCGGGCGACGGAGAAGACCAGCCCGTCCGTGGTGCCGAGGGCGTCCGGAGCGACGTGGAGCTCGGAGTCGAGTCCGCCCTGGTTCTCGGCCTGCGCGCAGACGGCCTCGAGCGCGGCCTCGAGGCCACGGCGCTCGAGGATCACCGGGTGCAACGCGGTCACCGCTTCGCGCACCCGGTCGATGGCGTCGCCCATGATCTCGTGGGCGCGCGTCACCTGAGCGCGCCCGGGCGCCGCCTCGAGCAGGTCCTGATGGGCGGCCAGAAGGCTCTGCAGGGCCTCGTCGTGAAGCGTCTGGGCGACGCGGGCCCGCTCGCGCTCCTCGGCCCCCAGGATCTGGGCTACCAGCCTCGCCCGCTCGCCGCGGAGCTCCTCGACCTCGGCCTCCAGGTCGGTGACCTCGGCGCGGAGACGCTGGAGCTCTTCGTCCTGCCCCTCGGGGCCGGACACTCAGATCACTCCAGGAGGCCGCGGCGCATGGCCTCGGCCACGGCCGCCGCCCGGTCCGAGACGCCGAGCTTCTCGTAGAGCTTGTGGAGGTGGGACTTCACCGTGGTCGGGCTGAGATGGATGCGGCGGCCGATGTCCGGAGCCGACAGGCCCTCGGAGATCAGCTCGAGCACTTCCTGCTCGCGGGCAGTCAGCTGGGGCGGCCGGTCGGAGCGCTCACGCTCCTGCACCTGAGCGGCAAGCCCGGCCTGCACCTCGGGAGCGAGGGCGGTGCCACCCCGGGCCACGGCGACAATGGCATCGCAGATCTCCTCACGGGCGGACTCCTTGGAGAGGTAGCCGCGGGCGCCGGCAGCAACCGTCTCATAGGCGAGCTCGCCCTCCATGAAGGCGGACAGGAAGATGACGCTGGTCTTCACCCCGTCGCGCTGCAGCGCGTTCAGCACCTGCGGGCCCTCCAGCCCTGGCATGCGGATGTCGAGCAGCGCCACGTCGGGACCGACGCGCTTGATCTCGTCCAGCGCGATGCGGCCGTCCTCGGCCTCACCCACCAGCTCGAGGTCGGGTCGCTCCTTGACCGCTCGGATGATCCCCTCGCGGTAGATCGGATGATCGTCCGCGACGAGCACCCGCACGCGTTCCTGCTTCGGGCTCACGGCCTGAGTCTAGAGGCGGGCTGGGCGTCCGCGAACGCGCGGAGGCGCGGCTAGGCGCTGCGAACCGCGTCGAGAACCAGGCCCGCGTCCCCGGTGGAGACCCAATCGCTCAGCCCGAGGCCATCCCTGACCTCGAGCTGAGACAACCGGGTACGGGACAGGGCGCCATTACGACCCCGAAGGGCCGCGGCGTCCAGCTCACCACGCTGAGATACGGGAACGTCCCCGAAGGTCCGGGCATCATGCCCGTTCCTTGTCTCGAGGTTGAGACGTGGATGTGGATCTGCGATCTGTCCCACGACCTATTCCCGCCCCAACGCGGTGGCGTTGATGGGGGGACAGCCATGCTGACCGTCCCCACGCACGGCCTCATCATCCAGTCGGCGGTACAGACGATTGATCTTCAATCATCCGATTGAAGGAGGCATTTGTCCTCCGATCGGAGGACAGAGAAAGGGTCCGCAGGCCTACTAGAAACCGATGACTTTCAGGCGGCGGGTCAGCGCCTGCGCGGCGAAGGCGTGCGTCTCCTCGCGCGAGCCCCCGAAGAGCTCCCAGTCCTCGTCCGTCTCCGCCCACGGCGGCTCCAGAACGCCGTCCGCGATCGGCAGGCACTCGGCGAGCGTGCGCTGGATCGCCTCTCGGTAGCGGTCGTCCTGCTGTGCCATGTCGCTCAGGAAACGCACGCCGAATGCGATGTGACGGTGCTCGTCGCGGGCCACCTTCGAGAAGCCCTCGACAAACGCCGGCAGGGTCCCCTGCTCGGTGTTGTAGTCGATGATGAAGTGCTGCCCGGTGAGGGCCAGAACCCCCTCGATGATCATGTGGTAGAGCGTGATCGCCTCGACCAACGTCTCGGTGTCGGACGGGTCGGCCCCAAGCTTGTCGACGCGCGGCTTGAGCTGGTCGTCGAAGAGCTCGCCGAACGCCTCGTTCAGGTGCTCCTCGGTCGTCCGCAGTCGCGCCTCGAGATCGTCGGCTCCCTCGAGTAGCCCGACCCCGCCGTAGAAGGCGTCGAAGAACCGGACGTGCCGGGCCTCGTCCGCGATCTGCGTGCACAGGAAGAGGCGCTGCTCCTCGGTCGGCGCGGCGCGCATGATCGGGCCGAGCTCATCGGCGACCTTCTGCTCGCCGATGAAGAACGCCGACAGCCCGTACATCCGCGCGTAGCGCTCCTCGGGGTCGATCTTCTCGAACCAGTCGATCCGGTCCTGGGTGAAGTCCAGGTCCTGGACCGACCACTGCTGGCGCTCCCAGAGGTTGAAGAGCTCCGCGTAGGAGAGGAGCTTGGCCTGGCCGCTGTCGGCCGACGCTTGAAGCGCCGGGTCCGAGGTCTCCAGCAGGTCCGCGCGACCCGCCAGCGTGCTCAGAGTCTCGACCTTCGCCTCCACGCGGCGGAGCCTAACCCACTAGGCCTCGTGCGAATCGCCCGGCCCGAGGACCACGACCTTGGCGTCGAGGGTGGCCTCGACGTCGGACTGGAACGCCTCGGCGTCGGTCTCGATCGGGGGGAAGGTGTCGTAGTGCATGGGGATGATCGTCTTGGCGCCCGTCAGCTCGGCCGCGATCACGGCGTCGTGGCGGTCCATCGTGTAGTGGCCGCCGATCGGCAGCAGAGCGATGTCGATGGGGGTCGAGCGTGCGATCAGCGCCATGTCGCCGAAGAGGCAGGTGTCGCCCGCGTGGTAGACGGTCACGCCCCCGACGTTCACGACCCAGGCCGCCGGCCTGCCCGACCGGCGTGCCGTGCTCGGCGCTGAACGGCGCGTCGTCCGAGCCCGGCAGCGTGTTCGAGTGAAACGCCTGCACGAACTTCGCCCAGCCGCCGTCGAAGGTGACGGTCCCGCCGAGGTTCGGGTCGGAGACGTTCTCGACGCCGCGCTCGCCCATCCAGTTGGCGATCTCGACGTGCGCCGCGAGGGGCGCACCGGTGCGGGTGGCGACCGGCACCGCGTCGGCCATGTGGTCCACGTGGCCGTGGGTGATGAGGATCTGGGTCGGCTCCACCTCCTCCGCGGTCGTGACCGCGACCGGGTTGTTCGGCTTCAGGAACGGATCGATGAGGACGCGCGTGTCGCCGTCGCTCAGCTCGAAGCACGAATGTCCGTGGTACCGAATCTCCATCTCAGCTCTCCTCGTTGTCTCGTTTGAGTTCCTCGGCCAGCGCCCACCCGACGGCGACGCCGACCATCATCCCCATCCGCGCCTCCTCGGCGAGGAGGGTCCGCAGGGCGACTACCCGCCGCTCGGGGTCGTCGATCACGGAAGCCTTTCGCACCTCGGCCTCGTGCGCCTCACCGAACCAGCCGCCGGCCTCGAGCGCCTGCGCCAGGACGGTCTGAAGCTGAGGCGCGGCAGCGGCCACGACCGCCTCGGCCCGCTCGAAGCGCTCCGGATCTGCCAGCGCCTCGACCGCCGGCCGTGATCTCGGCGTCGCTGTAGGGCTCGCTCACGCGGCGGAACCTAGACGGCGCTCGTGGAGGCGCAGCGGGCAGATCAGTCTCGTACCCAAGCCGCTCATACACACCCCGGCCGAGCATGCTCGCCTGAAGGCTGGTGGTCTGCATGCCCCGCTCCCTCGCGTCGCCGGAGCGCCGCGCCCAGCAACCGCGAGGCCAGCCGCTGGCCGCGGTGCTCGGGCGAGCGTCGCCACCCACATGACGAGGCAGTCCGAGCCGACGTCGGCGGTCTGCAGCACGGCGGCCACCTCCCCGCCGAGCTCGGGCCCGGTAGGAGCGCGGCGCAAGCTCAGCGGGCTCGCCGATGCCGGCCGAGAGGCCCTCGTCGAAGGGATAGCCGTAGGCGAGGTCGTTCACGCGGCCGAGCTCCTCGGCGGTCGCCGACGCGTCCCAGTCGAGGTCGCCCGGCTCGGTCGACGGCGAGCTCGCTCCAGGTCGGCGAACATCGCGGCCGGCTCACCATCGAGCGCGTAGCCCGCCTCCGTCCAGCAGGGCATCCACGGCCGGGTCCGGCTCGATCGTCCACATCGTCGCCGCAACTCCCGCCCGGTCGTAGACCTCGGTGAGCTCGGGGAGGGCCCGCTCGAGCGCCGGCTGCGCCGGAGTGGATGGCCCCGTTCAGCAGCGACCGCTTCGGGGCGTGCGGCGCGACGACGGCGACGACCCCGTCGCGCTCGATCAGCCGACCGTCGCGGACGATGCCCGCCATGGTCCGAATCCACGCCCGGATGGCGGCCCGCTGGAGCTCGAGGGCGTGCTCGCGGTCCATCCACTCTACCGCTTGCGCGCGATCGTGAGCCCGTCGGCGATGCCGACCATCGCCATGTCCACGCGCTCGTCGTCGCGGATCAGCTCGTTGACCTCGAGGGTGCCGCGGAGGTTCTCGTCCTCGGCGGCTCCGGCGCGGCCGGGATCGACCACCGTGCCGTTGCGGAGCACGTTGTCGAGCAGGACCAGCCCGCCCGGGCGGGTCCGCAGCAGCGCCTCCTCGTAGTACGCGGGATAGCTGGCCTTGTCGGCGTCGATGAAGGTGATGTCGAACGCCTCGCTCTCCGGCAGGGCCCGCAGGGTGTCGATGGCCGGGCCGATCCGGATCTCGATGCGGTCGGCCACACCGGCCGCCTCGAAGTTGCGCGCGGCGACCTCGGCGTACTCCTCGCTCAGCTCACAGCAGAGGAGGCCGCCCGCCGGGGCCGAGCCCCCGGGCGATGCAGATGGCCGAATAGCCGGTGAACGTGCCGACCTCGAGCGCCTCCCGGGCCGAGACGATCTGCGTCAGCAGCGTCATGAACGCGCCCTGGTCTGCGGCGATCTGCATGACCGCGATGTCTCCCATCGCCTCGGTCTCCTCCTGAACGCGCCGCAGGGCCTCGTCCTGGCGCGCGCCGTGCTCGACCATGTAGGCGTGGAGCTCGTCGTTGAGCGGCGTGAACTTGCTCACCCGACCGGTGCCCTCCCCCGGCCCAGCGCCGCTGCCAGGCCACACGCGAGCCCGACAAGTCCCCCGGCGAGTCCCGCCCACGGCGAGGCGAAGTCCTCGACGAGCGGGAGGAGCAGCAGCACGGCCGCGCACACTGCGACGGCGATCTGGTCGTACTCCTCCGTCGGGTCGCGGCGGCGGTCGGCGTCGCGCATCACGATCCAGGCCCCCAGCACTCCGAGCGCGATGCCGTTGCCGCCGGCGGCGATCGGGAGCCCGTCGCCCA
This sequence comes from uncultured Solirubrobacterales bacterium, assembly GCA_963776045.1. Taxonomy (GTDB): domain Bacteria; phylum Actinomycetota; class Thermoleophilia; order Solirubrobacterales; family 70-9; genus JBDTSW01. The sequence goes on from CAVZLE010000003.1 coordinate 689,253, forward strand.
AGAACTCCTCCACCCCGCTGTTGAACAGCATGCCGAGGGTCCCGCACGCCAGGACCAGCAATGCGGACGGGATCGGTCCCCAGGCGGCGCTCGACCTCCGGCAGGAAGATCGCGAGCGCGATGCCAATCGCGAAGAGGTAGCCGAGGTCGTCGTAGACGAACGGAGCGGCGACGTAGCGCCAGTACTCGCCGCCGACGGGGCCGACGATCGCGCCCGACGTCGGTCAGGGGAAGCTCGGCGGCGCGCTGGACGATCATCAGGGCGGCCGGGATCGCGAGGGCGACGATCGTGACCCACGGCCTCGCCGACGTCGTAGGCGGTCGGCTCGCGGCGGGCGACGCGCATCGCGGCCTTCCGCCGGCGCCGGTCGCCCCTGGTCTCCTGGGCGGTCAGCTCGTCGCCGTGGCGCTCGAGCTTGGGGGCGCGCTTGCGAAGGCGCGTCCCGCAGTACGGGCACTCGGTCACGTACGGGCTCACTTCCGAGCCGCACTTCTTGCACACGACGCTCAGCTCAGGTGGCGAATCCACGGGCTCCAGCGAGCATAAAGGGGACCCGCACCGAGTCGATCAGACGCGGCTGGCCTCGACCAGCCCCGCCGCGAGCGCCGTGAGGTCCGGGGTCTGCTGCCAGATCCGCAGCTGGCGGTGCGCGCCGGTGTTCCCGGCGAGCAGCTCCCCCACCCCGGCCAGCTCGCGCTCGCATCCAAGCTCCTGGGCGTGCTCGGACAGGACGCCCAGCAGCCGCATGGCGAAGCGCTCGGCCGGAACCTCCTCACCGGCCCAGAAGTCCAGCAGCACGCCGTTCATGCCCTTCACGGCGGCGCGGACCTTGTTGTCGTCGACCAGCTCGGTGGGGTACTCCACCAGCGCGGCGCCGTCGTCGTAGAACGAGCTGAGGCGGTGGGCGATCGAGACGGTGAGCGCCGCGAGCGCGATCGTGAGCTCGACCCTGGACTGCTGGTCGAACACCCGCACCTCCACCGTGCCGAGATTGGGGTGCGGCCGGACGTCCCACCAGAGGTAGGTGTAGTCCTTGATCGCGCCCGCACGCATCATTACCTCAACCCGGCTCGAGTAGACGTCCCACGACCCGAAGTGCGGCGGGATCCCGGCGCGCGGGAGCGCCCGGTACACGGGAATGCGCGAGGACATCATCCCCGTGGGATGGCCGCGCAGAAACGGCGAGTTCGTCGACAGCGCGAGCATCAGCGGCAGGTACCGGCGCAGGCCGTCGGCGACGTAGATCGCCCGGTCGGCGCCGTCAATGCCCACGTGGACGTGCGTCCCGAAGATCAGGAACTGCCTGACGATGTACTGAAACTCCTCGACGATCTGCTCGTAGCGCGGGTCCTCCACGACCTTCTGGTCCTCCCAGAGGGCCGAGGGATGGGTCCCGGCCCCCGCAATGCGCAACCCCATCGACTCGGCGACCTCGGTCAGCGAGTGCCGCAGCGCGGTCAGCTCCTTCCCCGCGCTGGAGACGTCCGGATGCGGGCGGGTGGCCACCTCGAGAAAGGACTGCAGAAGCTCGGGCTTTACCTGTCCCTCGAACTCAGCCGGAACGCTCTCCAGGACGTCGGCGATCCGCTGCGCCAGGGAGAACGTCTCGGCGTCGAGGAGCATCAGCTCCTCCTCGATCCCGATGGTGAACGAGGGGCCTGTGAAGTTGTGTTCCAGCAACGGTCGCGGGCCTCTCGGAGGGGGCGGCGATGCCGATGCTACCCCTGCCTGCGGGTAGCTAACCTGCGGCCCATGGAGATCAAGAGCGCCACCGAGCAGAAGTCACTGTTGGAAACCCTCGCCCCGGGCAAGCGCACACGCCTGCGCCGGCTGCTGTTCGAGTTCGGGCCCGGCAACGGCACGCTGATGCTGCTGCCCATCGATCAGGGCATCGAGCACGGTCCGCGCGACTTCTTCCCCAACCCCGCCTCGAAGGATCCCGAGTACCAGTTCCGGCTCGCCGCCGAGGCCGGCTACTCGGCGATCGCCTGCCAGATCGGCCTCGCCACGAAGTACTACCCCGACTACGCGGGCCAGGTGCCGCTGATCCTCAAGGTCAACGGCAAGACCGACGTCCCCAGCTCCGACGACGCGCTCTCGACGTGCAACGCCACCGTCGAGGACGCGGTTCGTGTGGGAGCCGACGCCGTGGGCTACACGCTCTACGTGGGCTCCCCCCGCCAGGACGCGGACCTCGAGCAGCTTCGCCAGGTCCGCCAGGACTGCGACCGCTTCGGCATGCCGCTGGTCGTCTGGGCCTACCCCCGCGGCGCCGCGCTCGACGCCAAGGGCGGCCAGACCACCTTCTACGCGATCGACTACGCGGCGCGGATGGCGATGGAGATGGGCGCGGACATCGTGAAGCTCAACATGCCGAAGATCGATCCCGAGAAGGACAAGCTCACCCAGCCCCCCTACAACGAGATGGATGTCTCCCAGGAGGAGGCCGTGCGCCAGGTCGTGGAGTCGGCCGGCCGCTCACTGGTGGTCCTCTCGGGCGGCTCGCGGATCGACGATGAGCAGCTCCTGCAGCAGACCCGCTTCATCATGGAGGCGGGCGGCCAGGGCGTGATCTACGGACGCAACGTCTGGCAGCGCGAGTGGACCGAGGCGCTGGAGATCGTGGAGCAGATCAAGGAGATCATGCTCTCCAGCGTCACCCGCATTCCCTAGCGGGGCACAATCCCGGGCCCCGGGGTTGGCCGGGGCGTGTGGAAGGCTCGGCCGATGTTCGGTTCCCCTCGCCTGCCCGGCATCGGGGCGGTCGCCGTCCTGCTCATCGCCGTCGCCTACCTGGTGTTCGGAGGAGATGACGAGCGGGGAGGGAGCTCCGAGCGGAGCCGGGGTGACGAGACTGTCGCGGTCACCAGCGTCGTCGACGGCGACACCATCCACGCGACCGTCGACGGAGTGGACGAGAGCATCCGCTACATCGGCATCGACACGCCCGAGGTGGATCCCAGCATCGGCGTCGAGTGCTTCGGGCGCGAGGCCAGCGAGCGCAACAAGGCGCTCGTCGGCGGCGAGCGGGTGCGCCTGGTGTTCGGCGCCGAGGAGCGCGACCGCTACGGCCGCCTGCTCGCCTACGTCTACGTCGGCGAGAAGCTGATCAACGCCGAGCTGGTCGCGGGCGGGTACGCGCAGACTCTCGAGATCGAGCCCAACACGGACCAGGCGGCGCTCTTCGACCGCCTGGAGCGCGACGCCGCGAGCGCCGGCCGCGGCCTCTGGGACGCCTGCTAGCGGCGTCCCGCCGGGCCCTCAAGTGACAGACGGCTCAATGCAAGCAGTGGCCTTCAGGTGTGTGAGCGTCTGCTAGTTTTTGCGGCCTCATGCGGATGCAGCAGACCCTCACGGACTACGAGACCGCGTTCGCGCAGGAGGCCGCTCTCGAGCGGCGCCGGCGCTCGCAGCTGCGTCAGCGTGCCGTCAACCGTTCGAAGGCCCGCCGCATCGCGAACGCCGAGTCGCGCGGCAAGGTCGCCTTCGGCACGCTCCTCGTCGCGCTCTCGTTCACGGTCGTCACCGTGACCGTGGTGATGTTCGAGACGCTCGCCTGGTTGATGGGCTAGCCGCCCACCTCCGCGTCTACGTCGAGCCGTCGCCCTTCAGCGCCTCGAGCGCCTTCTCGGTCTCCTCGCGGTCGCCCGCGGCGCCCTCGCCCTGCTCGCCCTGGATCGACAGGTAGACCTCCTTGCGGAACACCGGCACCTCGCGCGGCGCCGCGATCCCAAGCCGGATCTTGTCCCGTGAGACGGCCAGCACCGTCACCTCGATCTCGTCCCCGATCATGATGCTCTGGTTGGTTTTGCGTGTTAGGACCAGCATCTCGCTTCCGTTCGAGTTGCCGCCGTGACGTTTCCCCCATCGCGGCGTAGTGAGGCAGCAAGATAGCCGCTGTCGCGTGCGATCGCCACCGACAACCGTGCGCCTTGCGAGTAGTGGTGGGCGTGAACCCGGGGGGCTTGCACTAGTATCGCCGCCGCATATGGCCCGCAAACCACAGAGATCACAGCTGAACCAGGTTCGTGCCTGGGTCCAGCAGGGACGCACCGAGGCCTGGATCGCCCACCAACTCGATGTCTCGGCCTCTGAGCTGCGGGATTTCATCCGCCGCAACGACCTGTCCGGCCGAGGAGGGCTCGAGCGACGACGTCGATCTGCGCGACGAGATCGAGGCCGAGATCGAGGCCGCCATGGAGGCCGAGGAGGACGAGGAGGACGAGGAGGAGGACGTCGAGGACGAGGACGACGCGGACGAAGAGGCGGACTCCGAAGATGGCGTCCGAGGAGGCCGGAGGCCGCTCCGGCGGTGGCCGCCAGGCGCAGGGCGGCGAGGGCGGATCAGGTAGCGGCCGACCGCGGCGACGGCGACGGCGACGTGGCCCGAAGCGCACGGGCGCCGGGCCTCGAGGCGACCTTCGACCACGGCGAGAAGGACGGCTACGGCCTCTGGCTCGATCCGGCGGTCGAGCACCGACCCGGTGTACTCCGAGCACTGGAAGGGCCACCGCAAGCTCGAGGTCACGATCGAGCCCGAGCAGATCATCATCCGCCGCGTCGACTGACCCCTCCCGGCCTGGACGGCGGCCCTAGAGACGCTTAGAGATGGCGCGCGTCGCGCGCTCGAACGCGCTGCGCCCACGCCGGCCCGCTGCCCGGCGCCGACGGGCGACCGGGCTCTCGGCGGCGCCCGTCCCCTCCCAGGCATCTGCCGGCACCCGCGAGAGGTGCTGGACGAGATCCTCGAGCGCCCGCAGGTCCTTCGGGTCCGCCCCGTCGGCGAGCAGCGCGCGCATCGTCGCGCCGCGAACCGCCGGAGGCTCATCGGCGAAGAGGAACTCCGCCAGCTTCTCGCCGTCCCATTCGGACTTGCGCCGCACTGGCGCGCCGCCCATCCTGCCCGCGCCTCGCAGGGCCCAGACCAGCCGGCCTCCCCGGGTGCCATCGATCTCCACGCCGATCGGCCTGTCCTCCCGGAGCGTCCGCATCGGGACCGGCAAGGCCTCACCGAAGGCGGCCGGCGGCAGCTTGTCCTGCACCGCAACGCGCAGCCCCTCGCGATCCTCGGGCGTCAGCGCACGGAGCCCCCGGCGCGGGTTCACCTGGTCGGGGCGACCGGCGATCATCGAGGTGGCCATCGTGCTGAGGGCGGGCCAGTGGTTCTCGGGGATCACCCGCAGCACGAAGAGCAGCGCCCCGTAGAGCGCCATCAGCGCGATCACCACCAGGACCTCCACCGCGGCCGGCAGCTCCGGCAGCAGGTGGAACACAGCCTCCGATCGCAGCCGCGACCACCAGGGCCTTGACGATCTCGGAGTACGGGAACGCGACCGGGCTCTCGCCGAGCTGGCTGCGAAGGAAGAAGTAGGTGATCGGGACGCTGAAGCCGGCGAGCATCGCGACGGGCGCGGCGTAGATCCCGATCTCCGGCGCGAGCAGCAGGCAGATGCCCACGAATGCGAGCGCAGCCAGGACCGTCGCCACGACGAACGTCGAGCGGCGCTTGGAGGGCCACGCGGTCTGACCGTTCATCGTGCGCCAGAGCGACGGCATCGTGAGGCCGGCGGCCGTCGAGCGGGATCAGGGGCGCCGCATCGGCGAACTCCGGCGGCGCCAGGTCGATGATCAGCTGGCCGAGCAGGACCATCGCCAGGATCGAGGAGATGCAGACGAGGACGAAGTAGCCGAGGATCTGACCATCGGCGATCGAGCGCCCGTACTGGGTGCGCACCGCCTTGAAGACGGGCGACTTCCGCAGCGGGCGCATCGCCACCCGGAAGCCCTGCGGGAAGAAGGTGACGACGAGCCCGATCTTCGCGGCGAGCGCGTAGAGCCCCAGGTCGGTGTTGTCGACGAAGCGCGAGAGTAGGAACACGTCGGCGTTCTGGACCGTCCACAGCGAGGCGACGATCGGCACCCGGCGCTTGCCGGCGGCGGTGATCTCCTTCACCTCGGCGAGGTCGAAGCTCGGCTCGAAGCTGCCGCGCAGCAGCACGAAGGCCCCCACGGCGCCGAGCAGCGTTCCGACGGCGGCGGCGGCGATCGCCACCTCCAAACGCCCGCCCGCTGCGAGCAGCGGGACCATCAGGGCGAGCGTGATCAGCGGGCCGGCCGATCTCCGCGATGAGGAACGCACCGGGGCGCCGCTCGAACCACAGGGAGATGGACCCGACCCGGAAGAGGATCCCGGCCGCACCGAGGATGCCCGACCAGAGGATCAGGTCGCTGTGCTTGGTGTCACCGAGCAGGAGCTCGGCCAGCGGCTTGCGGAACAGGACCACGACGGCGGTGACAGCCAGCCCCAGGACGGCCGCCCACACCAAGCCCGTTCCCAGGCTGCGCTTGGGGGACGCGGAGACGATCTCCTCCTCGTCCTCCTCGTCGTCATCATCGTCGTCGCCCGCCGCCGAAGGTCCGGCGGATCATCCCCGGCTTGACGGCGAGGCTGAAGATCATCGTGATCAGCGCGCCGCCGAAGAGCAGCAGGCTGTACTGGCCCAGGTCCGCCGCGCCCAGGTACGCGGCCACCGCCACGATCGTTCCCAGCTGCAGCAGGTTGCCGACGATCAGGGCGACGCCCTGAACACCGGAGTAGGAGATGAGGCGGAATCCGAGGACGGCGCCGGTACCGCCCGCCTGCCGGCCTCCGGCCGGCTCCCCGCTCATGTCTCGAAGATCGACCAGCCCGCGAAGTCGCGGCCGACCAGTTCGCGCAGGCGCTCGGCGTCCTCGCGCAGGACGCGAAGCGCCTCGTCGTCGAGCGCTTCGCGGACGTCGGGGCGCTCGATGGGCTTTCGCATGGGCAGCCGCTCGTCCAGCGCGAACCACATCTTCGGAGGCAGCAGGCGCCCCTTCCGGCTCTTGCTCATCCGCTCCATGCGGGCGGCGAGCCGGGTGGCGCGCGTCTTGCGGGCAGTCGCGTGGCGCTCGCGCTCGAAGCTGGGATGCGTGAAGTCAGGGTCGACGCCCGAGGAACTCGAAGATCGTCCGCAGGCTGTCGGCCCGCTGGCGGCGGAAGTCGCTCTGCTGGAAGACGAGGATCTGGTCCATGTCGTAGTAGCGCAGGAACTGCTGGAGCTGCATGTGGTACTGGCTGCGGATGAGGTACGACGTGTTCGGATGGGCCAGCGTGGCCGCCAGGTCGCCCTTCTCCCGTCGCTTCGCGTAGTTGTGCACCCAGTGGGAGGCGATCCGGAGCAGCGGATCGCGGACGACGTAGATCAGCTTGGCGTCGGGGATCATCGAGTGCATCCGCTCGGGCACGCCGAGGTGGTGCGGGTAGGCGGTGTAGTTGGGCGACGACTCGCCGCGGACCGTCGCGTCGGGATCGAAGTGCCCGCTGTACCAGTCGGCGCCGCGCGGCCAGTTCCGTTCCTCGATGAAGAAGTTGAGCTCCTTCGGCTTCGACATCGAGATCTCCGGGTGCAGGCCCAGGTGGTAGTGCAGGCCGCTGGTGCCGCACTTCTGGGCGCCGATCACGACCAGATTGGGCAGCGCGCCGCCCCGGCTGGCGCCGTTGGCGCCTGCGGTCGCCCCGGCGGTCGCCGGAGCCTCCGCCCCGCCTCGATCGATGCTGGGGGTCGTGGGAGCCTCCATGGGAAGTGGCGTCGCCCGGAAGGTCGCCGACCGGCTGACGCTCAGCGGCTCAGAGTACCGGAGGAGCCCAGGATCTCCGCAGCCGAATCGCCCACGGCAAGAACGCGCTTGGGGCGGCGGCGCTCGGCCAGGATCAGCTCCAGCCGGCCGCGCGCGAAGCTCTCGTAGGGCCCGCCGGCGAGGGCCGCCTGTGGTTCCGCGCTGCCTGGGACGTGCTCGTGACCGACGCCGGCCGCGCGCAGGGTGGCGAGCTCGAGCGAGTCGGATACGAACAGCACCCGCTCCGGCGGGTCCGGCGTCCGGGCGAGACCCTCGGCGAGGACGCCCTCCATCTCTCCCTCCCCCACGCCCAGGGCCAGCACGACGGTCCGCGGGGCCGGCCGCTGGATCGTCTGCTTGACGAACGCCGCCGCGTGCACCGGCAGGCGCGCCACGAACGGGGCGGCGGCCTTGGCCGACCGGGCCGGGCTACGGAGGTACTTACGCCAGGGCTCACCGGCCGGCGCGGCTTGGCCTCCACGGTGGCGAGCTCCTCCAGCCAGGCCGCCGCCTCGGGCGCGCCGTTGGCGGGCCGCAGTGCGTCCAGGCGCTCGCGCATCCGCTCCCTGGCGACGGGATCGAGCAGCTCGTCCAGCGCCCTCTCCGGGCCGTCGCCGGGCTCCACCGCGAGCCCTACGCCCGAGGCCTGAGCGAAACGCGCCCGCGCGGCCTGGTCGTCCGTCTGGCGGAGCATCGGCGCGAACAGCGTGGGGACCCCGAAGCGGATCAGCTCGTGGTAGGCGTTGTAGCCGGCGGCCGCGACCGCGGCGTCGATGGCCCTGAAGTACCGCGAGATCGGATAGGTGGAGCCGCAGGTGAACGACGCCGTCGGGCACGTCAAGGCCGGCGGCGATCGCCGACGAGAGGACGGCCACCTGGACGCCGGGGCGGCCGGCCAGATGCGCAACGCAGCGCTCCGCCAGATCCCGTACCTCGGCGCCCTGGCCGAGGTTCACCAGCACGCACGTCGCCTCCGGGTCGAGCCCGAGGTCGCGGGCGGCGTCCTCACGGCTGAGCAGGTCTTCGTCGTCGCAGAGGACGATCGGCGCAACCCGGTGCGCCGCGTCGCGGCGCTCAGTCGTCGGCCCGCGGTCCTCGCTGTCCGCGAACTCCCCCGGCTCCAGCACGGCGTCGAAGAAGGACTCACGCGCCAGCGCGCCGCGGTTCGACCCCGGCTTCCACATCGGGCGCCGGCACCACACCCGCTTCGCCCCGCGCGCCGCCGGCAGCGCGTCGATCAGGCCCTGATAGGGATGCGCCCCGTCGAAGACGATCACGTCCGCGGCGGCCTCCGCGAAGGCCGTGCGCAGGCGGCCGCGCAGGCGCCTCGACCAGCGCCAATCGCTGCCGGCGCCGGGGGTGGTATACGAGGCCACGTACTCGATCGGGAACCCCTGGTCGCGGACGACCGGCGCCGCCCCCGAGAGCGTCAGGAACAGCGGATCGAGGCCCTCGAGGCGGCGTGCGATCGCCATCGAGCGCGTGAGGTGCCCAAGCCCGGTGCCGTTGGACGACACGAACAGGATGCGACCGGAGCCGTGGGCCGGCGAGCGCTCATCCGCAGCCGCTCGTATGCCTCGAGCAGCGGGCCGGCGACGTGATTGCCCTCGTCGCCCAGGGCGGCGAGAGTGCGCTCGTACTTGCGGCGCACGCGAGCCCGGTCCAGCGTGCCCATGCCCTCGCCCCAGCGGCCGCGATGCGCCTGCCCCGGCCCCATCTCCCCGTCGAAGAAGGCACGGATGCCCTCGTCCTCACCGACGCCGCAGAAGCCCAGCAATCCGGCGAATGCGGCCTCGCGGTCGCCGCCGACGAGATCGTCGAGGACGACCGTGTGCAGGCGGTCGGGGCCGAGGTCGAACTGGCCCCCGTCCTCCTCGCCCCGGATCCCGGCGTCGATCGCGCGCAGGCGGTCGGCCCACCAGTCAATCCCGGGCCCGATCCGGGAGGGGCCCCAGGTCTTGGTGGTCACCGAGGAGGCGGCGTCGCGCCCGTCGCGCACGGTGTGGACGAAACGGGCGTCTCCGAAGAGGCGACGGAGCGTCTGCGCCTCCTTGATGTTGTGGGAGCTCATCTCCACCAGGCCGGGCTTGCGCTCCTCGTGCGCCACCCGCATCAGCAGGTCCCGGTAGAGCTTCCTGCAGGCCGTGACCGGCTCGTCGTGGTAGGTGCGCTCGAAGGTGTCGGCGGCGTCGTCGAAGGCGGCGCGGGTCATCAGGTTGTAGAGGCCGCGAGGCTGGTCGTCCACCCGAACGCGGTGCCACCAGAAGTCGCGGAGCTTCTCCATGAACCCGCCCAGGCTCACGCGACCCTCGAGCAGATCGGGGATGCCGCGCTTGTTGCAGTGAAAGCGGGACTCGATCGGCACGTCGGCCAGCTGAGCGTGACTGCCCAGGAGCCGGCCGAGGATGTGGGTTCCGCTGCGCCCGGTGCCGCCGACGAAGATCAGCTCGGCCGGCGCAGGGTCGCTCAAGTCGCCACCGCCGTGCGCCCGTACGAGCGGCGCAGAAGCTCGGCGCAATGGAAGCCGTCACGCTCGATCCGATCGAGGGCCTCCGCGTACGCCGCGGCGATCGCCTCCTGCTCCTCCTGGCCGTGCCCGTCACGCCAGCGCTCCCGGTGAGCGGCGCCGGCGCTCATCTGCTCGCTGAAGAAGGTCCGCATCACCGGCTCGTCGTCGACCCCCAGGAAGGAGCGCAGGCCCTCGTACGACGCGTCGCGGTCGCCCCAGACGAGCTCGTCCAGGCAGACGACATGCAGACGCGACGGATCGTCCAGTGCGCGCACCCCGTCCTCGGCGAGCCGCAGGCGTCCCTCCCACCAGTCGATGCCCGAGGTTGCGTCGGTGGGGTGATGATCCTTCTGGCGCTTGGAGACCTTCGACGAGCCCGAGTCGCGCCCGTCGCGCACCGAGTGCACGAAGCGCGCCTCCGGGAAGATCCGGCCCAGGCCACCCGCGGCAGCGATCGTGAAGCAGCTCATCTCGACCAGGGTCGGCTTGCCCTCCTCCTCGGCCAGCGGGCCGAGGAGAGCGAAGAAGAGCGCGCGCAGAGGCGGCGACCGGATCGTCCTCGGCCGTGGCCTCGAAGTCGGTGATCGCGGCCTCCAGGCGCTCGCGCGTCGTGATCTTGTGGAGGCCCCGGACCTTGGCGTCGCCACCACGGCGTGCAGCGAGCCTGCGGAGGCGCACCGTCCCGCGGCCGCCGACGCGCACGCGGTGCCACCAGAAGCGGCGCAGCTTGTCGACGAACTCCTTCGGCGTGGTTCGTCCGTCGACGAGGTCGGCGAGGCCGTTCGGGTTGCAGTGGAAGCGGCACTCGATCGGCACCGAGGCAAACCGGGAGTGCTCGCCCAGAAGGCTTGCCACGATGTGGGTGCCGCTGCGACCGGTCCCGCCGACGAACACGAGCTCCGCGGGCTCGCGCGCGGCGCTCATCCCGTGGCCTCGCGACGGCGCTCGTAGGTCCGCCGCAGGAGGGGGACGGAGCTGACGTCCTCGTCATCCAGGCGATCGAGCGCCTCGAGGTAGAGGCCATCGAGGCGCTCGCGCTTGGCATCCGAGATGCCGCGGCGCCAGCGCTCGACGTTCGCGTCGCCCTGGCTCATCCGGTCGGAGAAGAAGCCCTTCACCCGCCTCCCGGGGTTGAGGTGGACGACTCTGAAGAGCTCGGCGAGGCTCTCACCGTCGCCCTCGGCCAGCAGCTCGTCGAGGCTGACCTCGGCCAGGTGCTCGGACGAGAGGGTGCCGGCGCCCGCGTCCATGTCCCGCAGGCGATGCTCCCACCAGCCGATGCCCTGCACGCGCGTACGAGGCCGGACCAGGCCTCGCGTCTGGGACACCCTGGAGGCCGATGCGTCGCGCCCGTCGCGCACCACGTGCACGAACGCCGCGTGGGGGAAGAGTCGCTGGAGAACCTCGGCCTGGGCGACGGTGTCGCAGCTCTGCTCGACGATGCCGCTCACCTCTCCCTCCGCCTCCACGGGCCATAGGAGGTCCCAGAAGAGGTCCACGCATGCCCGGTCGGGGTCGTCGTCGAACGCAGTGTCGAAGGAGTCCACGGCCTCGTCGAAGCGATCCCGCGGGATGAACTTGAACATGCCGCGCATGCGGTTGGTCTGAAAGCCCTTCCACCAGAAGCCCCGCAGGCGCTTGATGAACGCCTCCTTGGTGACGTCCCCCGCCAGCAGGCCGGGGAAGCCGTCCTCGTCGACGTGAAAGCGGCACTCGACCGGGATCAGATGGAGCTTCCCATGGCGCGTGAGGAGCTGGGAGACGATGTGGGTGCCGCTGCGCCCCGTGCCGCCCACGAACGTCACCGGCGGCACCTTGCGCATGCCCTCGCGCGGCGTGCCCGTCTTGCGGTGGCGCGCCTTCCGGCGCCGCTGGGGGCGCTTTGCGGGGGTTCGTCGGTACATGGGCGCGTGAAGTTAGAGGGTTCAGGCGTGCCGCCGGACCGGTTAGCGGGGCACGTAGCGATCCACGTACTTCCCGCAGGCCTCGCCGAGCGCCACCGTCTCGGGCTCGCCCGTGAGGGGGTCGAGCCGTGTGGCGGCCAGTTCGCCCAGCCAGACCTTGCGGTCGGCGCCCACCAGGCGGGCCAGCGCCGCGGGCTCGTCCGCGTCGATCGAGACCTCAACGGACGTCTGCCCCGCCGGCACCTCGATCTCGCCGGCGGGCCAGAAGGCGCTCTGGCCCTGGTGGGTCAGGTACATGCCGACCAGCGAGGCCGGCAGGCCGGTCTCGAGCCCCGGCGCGCGGAGCGTCAGGTCGACCTGGCTGTGGTACTGGATCGACAGCTGCCAGCGGCCCGGCTTCAGCTCCAACACCTGAGCGGCCGAGCCCGGGGCCTCGAAGGGGATCGGCCTGCTCCACGCCCTGGGCTCGGCAAGCACGGGCTCCGGCAGCACGATCGCCTCCCCGTTCCCGGGCGCGGTTGACCCCCGGCGGCACGCCAGCGAGATGAACGCCGACTCGCCGGCCTCCAGGATGCGGCCGGGGTTCCCGCCCTCCTTCAGGACCTGCGTCCTCGGGGTCGTCATCGGTGCGCTCCCACAGGACGTAGGAGTCGGTGCGATCGACCTCCGTGAAGTTCGGTGGCGGCGAGCTCTGGTACGGGCGCGGTCGTGGTGATCGCGTAGTCGAACTCGTCGAGCGTGCCCGCGCCGAGCGTGTCCAGATCCATCGCGGTCCCCTGCTGCCAGACCTTCTCGGCCCGCGCCTTCACCTCCGCCGGCACGTAGCCGCCAGGGCTCCGCATGAGCGTCGACCGCAGCCAGTACCCGCCGAAGCGGTCTACCCCCAGAAAGACCACCGACTCGCCGTCCACCTGCTCGGCTAGCTGCTCGAGCTCCTCCCCCTTCTCCTCGAACCCAACGGGCGTCGCGCGCAGGGCCAGGAAGGTCGAGATCGCGGCCCCGATCAGGAAGGTGACGCCGAGAATCCGCAGCGCCAGGGATCCGCGCGACCGGCCGTCGCCGCCCAGTAGCCCGCCGAGGGCGACGACCACGACGAGCGGGGCCATCACGGCAAGCGCCTTCGCCTCGACGTAGATGCTGGAGAACAGGCGGGCGCCCACGTAGATGGCCACCGCGGCGCCGAGGGCGGCGAGCGCGGCGCTCGCCCCGCGGCGCCACAGCTGCACGGCGCCCAGCGAGAACGGCCAGCGCACCGATCGCGGTCGCGATCAGCGCACCGCTCACCTCGCCGCGCACGATCCGGAAGTCGCCCTCGGGCCAGATCCCCAGGCCTTCGCCCGGAAAGATCGGTGAGCTGAGCCTGCCCGTGGAGGCCGAGACGTCGCCGATGCGGTCGACGAAGCTCCCGATCCGCCCGACGGTGACGATGGCCACGCCCAGCACGACGATTCCGGCGACGATCAGGGCCCCCCGGTGGCGGGCCGCAGCCTCGCGAAGCGCGCCCCAGTCCACCCGGTAGCCGCGCCAGACGGCGATCGCCAGCCCTCCCGCCGCGATCAGGCCGAACCAGGCGAGCGCCGGGAGGCTGTAGGCGAAGATGCCGCCCAGGACGAGCACGACGGCCGCGCCGAGCGCAGGCCGGCGTCCGAGGTCGGGGCGACCGTTCGCCCCGGGCTCCGTGGCAAGCGCCAGGACGGCGGTGAAGGCCAGGACGAACAGCGCCATCGCCGTCTCCTTGAACGCGCTCTGGGCGAGGAACGAGGCCGCCAGGAAGGGCAGGCCCGCCAGCGAGGCCGCCGCGACCCGGGGCACGGGGCGCAGGCGCCACAGGAGCGACAGCGCCGCGAGGCCGGTGAGCGCGGGGATGGCGATCAGCAGGCCGTTGAACGCGTCCACCAGCGACGCCCCGGTCGCCTCGGCGATGACGGCCACCAGCGACTGCGGGCCGACCGGATAGCCCCACGCGACCGCGCTGGGCTCGGGTCCGAACCCGTTCTGCAGCCAGTCGGTCCAGTAGAGCTGCGCCGCGTGGTCGTTGGTGTAGACGCCCTCGCCCAGCACCCCGGCGCGCCCCTCGAGGACGAACGGCACGATCGCGGCGGCGAGGATGATCGCCAGGACCGCCAGGCCCACCAGGTCGGCGCGGCGGCCCGGCTGCGCCCCACGCGGGCCGAAGCCCTTGCGGGCGATGAACGAGCCCACCGCGAGGAGGACGAGGATCACGAGCCCCGGCGGTGACGGCCCTCCCGGGCAGCCGGATCGCGAGGGCGGCCACGACGGTGAGGGCGGCAAGCCCGATCGCGCCCTCGGCCCAGATCGGCCGCTGGGCGCCGAGCGCGTAGAGGATCACGCTCCCGGCCAGCATCGAGAGGCCGGTGATGAGGACCGCCAGGAGGAGTACCGCGATCAACCGGCGCCTTCCCCAGCCCGCGGCCCGGTGCCCGGCGGCTGGTTGGCGAGCGGCTCCTGATTGACCGAGTCGCCGTTCAATTCGGCCTCGCTCAGGTCGGGCAACCCGTCGCAGCCCTCGGGGTCCATCTCGCCGGTGATCTCGAAGACCGCCACCGGGCCCTCGCGGAGGATCTGCTCGGCGGCGGGATCGTCACGGGTCCACAGCGCCTCCCGGGTGTCCGTGAGCGTTCCCGGGTGGAACGGGTCGTACGTGGTCACCACGTGCGTGTAGCCGCCCTCGTTGATCGCCTCGCGCCACTCCTCGCAGGTCGGGATCCGCAGCCAGGCGTCGTGCTCGCCGCGCTCGCCCAGCCACTGGACGTGGTTCGACAGGTCGGTGCCGTACAGCGGGTACTGGTTGAACACCCCCCGCACGCCGGCGACCGCGATCCGCGCGTCGCGGATGTCGCGCGCCCAGCGCAGGGTCGAGGCGAGCTGAAGCCTGGGGCTGGTGTTCTCGTAGCGGCGCTCGAGGTAGTGCCGCTGGGCCAGGAAGCCGAACAGCGCGGTGCCCGCGATGACCACGACGGCCACGGCGATGACCGATCGCCGGGTGGCGGCTGGGCCCAGGTGCCCGCGCGAGCGCAGCCAGGCGAACGCGCCGGCGGCAACGAGGAACCCGACAGCCGCCGCCGCGGCCCCCTTCGCATGACCCTGGTCCCACTGGACCAGCGAGATCACGGTCACCGCCAGGACCACGGTCAGCAGCCCGGTGACCACCAGCAGGCGCCTTGGCGTCCCCCTGGCCACCGGCAGGCACGGGACCATGGCGAGCGCCACCGCCACCGCGGGTGCGATGTACCGAACGTTCCACACGAAGGCGATCGGCTGGCCCTCCTCGCCGGCGGCGGTGAGGGGCGTGAAGAGGTAGGCGAAGGCGGTGAACAGCACCACCGCGCCGAGCATCCGCAGCACCGGCGCCACGCCGCGCCAGAGCGCCAGGGCCGAGCCGCCCACCATCAGCAGCAGCGTCACGGGCCACAGGCGGCCGAACGATTCGTTCAGCCCGGGAAAGAACCAGTCGTGGAGCACGTCGACGTCGCCGAAGTAGTGCGAGACCGCGAAGCCGGGACGGAGCTCGAAGTCGCGCTCCGGCGCGGGCAGCTCGATCGGGCCGAGCGAACCGATGTACGGGATGGGGTTGCCCGTTGCGATCGCGTTGCGTGCGAACCAGTAGAAGCAGGCGACCAGCAGCGGGATCGTCCACAGCAGCCCGACCCGGATGCGCTGCCCCCGCTGCGCGAGCACGACCACGCCGAGGGTCAAGGCGGCCACCGGCGCGAGGAACGACAGCTTCATGCCCACCGCCAGCCCGGCGGCCAGCCCGGCGACGGCCAGCGCCCCCGCGGCGACCGCGCGGCCGGAGTTTCCCCACGCGGCGTAGCCGTTCACCAGCACCGCGACGGCCGCCAGGATGAAGACGACGCCCGAGATGTCGTTCAGCGCCTCTCCCGCCTGGAACTCGACCAGCATCTGGGCGCCG
The DNA here is from genome assembly GCA_963776045.1 of uncultured Solirubrobacterales bacterium. Taxonomy (GTDB): domain Bacteria; phylum Actinomycetota; class Thermoleophilia; order Solirubrobacterales; family 70-9; genus JBDTSW01. The sequence goes on from CAVZLE010000003.1 coordinate 705,239, forward strand.
AGGGCGATCGAGCCGCCGATCAGCGCCTGGGGAGCGACCCCCCACGGACGGCCGATGCACCACGAGGCCAGGAACCCGATGCCGAGGAGGCCGAGGTTCAGGAACGGGGAGACGATGTCCCGCTCGAAGGCGAGGATCGGCACGGCGTGCAGGACCTCGGAGTTCGACGGGTAGAACGACGCGAAGAAGATCGGGTCGAAGAAGAAGATGTCGCCGAGCGAGCCCGTCTGCACGAACTTGGCGGCGAGGGGCATGTGGTACCAGAGCGTGTCGGCACGGTCCATGCCCCCGGCGAGGCTGCCGAGGGTGGGCACCATCCACCCCGCCACCACGGCCGCGCAACCGATGATCGCGATCGTCGTCGCGAGCCGAGCCCGCCTGGGGAGCCGGCGGGGCCGGTCCGGCTCCGACCTTGGGCTCGAGCCATCCCGCCGCCAGGACCGCCGCGACCACGAAGAGCGCCCGACGCGACCAGCAGCTCGATCTGCCCGAACGCGCCGAAGGTGCCGATGACCTCCGAGACGACGATGAGCGACGTGATCGCGATCACGAGGTCGCACAGCAGCGCGGGCGCGCCGCTCCACGACCCCAGCACGGCCTGCCGCAGGCGCCGTGCCGCGTACCCGTAGGCGACGACGAGCAGCAGCAGCTCGGCGAACCCGACGAGGTACGCGCCGGCCCCGAGCACGCGCTCGTCCTGCGAGACCGTGGTGAACCCGGCGATCACCGGGACCTACCGCCTACTTGATGACGTATGAGCGCTCGTCGCCCGCGACCATGCCGAGGCGGCGCGCCTCGCGCTCCGCGGCGTCCGGTCCGGAGAGGACTGCCGCCTTGGAGCGCAGCTCCTGGTTCTGCTGTTGGAGCTGCTGCAGCTGCGTGCGCTCGGCGCGGGAATCCTGCCACGCATCCACGAAGTTCACGAGCGGGTTGATGTAGGAGGCCAGCACCAGCAGCAGGGCGAGAACGAGCACCACGCGCCCCAGTTTGTCCCAGCGAACCCGGCTGGGATTCCGCCGTGAGGTCCGGGCCGCGGGACGGGCTCGATAGCGAGGGGCGGCCTGGGCTCTGGCGCTCATGCAGGGCCCTTCGACGCCCCCCCTGGGCGTCCTGCCGGCGGGATGGATCCTGCCGGCGAGGGGTGGCGCTAGCCACGCCGCAGGGCGTCGAGCCCGCGGTAGACCGCCGCGTCGCCGAGCTCCTCCTCGATGCGCAGGAGCTGGTTGTACTTGGCGACCCGGTCCGAGCGCGAGGGCGCGCCCGTCTTGATCTGGCCCACGCCGGTCGCGACCGCCAGGTCGGCGATCGTGGTGTCCTCGGTCTCGCCCGAGCGGTGGGACATCACCGCGGTGTAGCCGGCCTCCCGCGCCATCGAGATCGCCTCCAGCGTCTCGGTGAGCGTGCCGATCTGGTTGACCTTGATGAGGATCGAGTTGGCCACCCCGGTGTCGATGCCCCGGCGCAGACGCTCGGGATTCGTCACGAAGAGGTCGTCGCCCACCAGCTGGCACCTCTCGCCGAGCTTCTCCGTGAGGGCGGCCCAGCCGTCCCAGTCCTCCTCGTCCATCCCATCCTCGACGGAGACCACCGGGAAGCGGTCGCAGACCCCGACCCAGAAGTCCACCATCTCCTCCGAGTTCAGCGTGCGTCCCTCGTGCTCGAGGACATAGGCGCCATCGTCGAACAGCTCGCTGGTCGCCGGGTCGAGGGCGATGTTGACGTCCTCGCCGGGGCGGTATCCCGCCGCCTCGATGCCCGCAACCAGCATCTCGAGCGCCTGCTCGTTGGACTCCAGGTCCGGAGCGAACCCGCCCTCGTCGCCGACGGTGGTGGCGAGGCCGCGATCGGCCAGTGTGCGCTTCAGCGCGTGGAAGACCTCGGTGCCCACCCGCATCGCCTCGGTGAACGAGCTGGCGCCGGTCGGCATGACCATGAACTCCTGGAGGTCAACCGAGTTGTCGGCGTGGGCGCCGCCGTTGACCACGTTCATCATCGGGACCGGCAGCACGTTGGCGTCGGCGCCGCCGAGGAAGCGGTAGAGCGGCTCCTGCGCCTCGTTCGCCGCGGCGCGTGCGACCGCGAGCGAGACGCCGAGGATCGCGTTCGCCCCCAGGCGGGACTTGTTCGGGGTGCCGTCGAGGTCGATCAGCGTGCGGTCGATCGCGCCCTGCTCGGTCGCCCGGGCGCCGACCAGCGCCGCGGCGATGTCGCCGTTCACGTTCCCGACCGCCTTGGTCACCCCTTTGCCGCCCAGTGCGCTCGCCACCGTCGCGAAGCTCGGCGGCCTCGAACTCCCCGGTTGACGCGCCCGACGGCACGGCCGCGCGCCCGCTGGCGCCGGAGTCCAGGTCCACCTCGACCTCCACAGTGGGATTGCCCCTCGAGTCGAAGATCTGGCGAGCGTGGATGCGTTCGATTGCGCCCATAGACGGCGGAAGGCTAGCCGTCCCGGGCCTGGCGCTCCTCCTCCTTCACGCGCAGCCAGATCGCGCGCACGTCGGCCGTGGTCTCGGCGGTCTCGTCGCCGAACACGTGAGGGTGGCGGCGGATCAGCTTCTCGTTCAGGTCCTCGATCACGCCGGCGAGGTCCCCCTCCCCGCGCTCCTCGAGCAGAAGCGCCAGAAAGACCACCTGGAAGAGCACGTCACCGAGCTCCTCCCGCATGCCCGCGAGGTCGTCACGCTGGGCGGCCTCGGCCAGCTCGCCCGCCTCCTCGACCGTGTGGGGCACGATCGAGCGGGCGTCCTGCTCACGGTCCCACGGGCACTCGCGCCGCAGGCGGCGGGTGATGTCGTCGAGGCGCGCCAGCGCGCGCGAGGTCTCTTCCTGAGCCGCTATGGAGCGCCCGTGGGCGGGGCCGTGCTGCCGGCGGGCGGTGCCGCGCCGGCCGGCGGTGCCGCGCCCGTCGGTGGCGCGCGCCCGTCGGCGCCACCGGGGCGCCATCGGGACCGATCGGCAGTGCGCCGCCGGGGAGAGCCGCGGCGTCCGCGGGAGGCTTCAGGGGGCCCTGGGGAAGAACCGGGAGCTGCTGGCCGGGGAAGATTCCACCGGTACCGGGATTCACGACGCTCAGCGGCAGGGCGAACGCGGGGCAACCCGCCTCGAGCGTGGCCGGATCGGCGGCGTCGCGCTCGGTCGAGTCATCGATGGCGCAAGCCTCGGGCGGCGGCGGGCCGTTGCTGCAGAGGTCCACGGCGATGTCCTCCTCGCAGAAGGTCCGGGAGGTCCACTTGCCGATGAACGCGTCGCGGAAGTTGGTGATCGCCTCCTGCGAGATGCCCTGTTGGAGCGTCTGCACGATCTGCTCGCGGACATCCTCGATCGGGGTCGTGGCGGCCTCGGTTACCTCCTCGACCTGGATCACGTAGCTGCCGCTCTCGCCCTCGACCGGGCCGACGACCTCGCCGGTCTCGGCGCTGAAGATCGCCTCGTCCAGCGCTGGCTCGTTCTGGCCCTCGGCGACGGCGCGTCGCAGGCCGCCCTGGCTCTGGGTGGCCTCGTCGGTCGAGTACTTGTTGGCCGCGGCCTCCCAGTCCTCGGGGGTCGGGGCGTCGCCCAGGTCCTCGATGGCAGCATCGATCTCGGCGGGATCGGGATTCAGGATCACGCGGACGTCCCGCGTCTCCGGCGTCTCGAACTGCTCGATGTTGGCGTCGTAGAAGAGCTCGACGTCCTCATCCGGAACGTCGGGGGTCTCGTCGGGAAGCGCCTGGGCCTGGAGGCGGTCGCTGATCGCCGTCAGCTCGGCGACGGCCTGGACGTCGTCCTCGGTGAAGGCCGGCTCGCCGTCGACCTCGGAGCGCTCCAGGAACTGCTGGTAGCCCTTCTCGCCGCCGAGCTGCTCCTCGACGATCTGATCGAAGGACGGTCTGGATGTCGCGCTCGGAGACGGAGATGCCCCGCTCCTCGGCCTCGCCCTTGACCCAGCGCGTCTGGATTGAGTTCGAGAGTGCCGACTGCTGGACCTGCTCGAACTGAGGATCGTCTTCGGGGGGCAGCGCGCGCAGCTGAAGGTTGAACGCAGCCTGGAGCAGGTTCGCGTCGAACTCCTCCTGGGTGATCGTCCCGTCCGGCGCGTCCTCGACGATCGCCACAGCGCCGTCGGGGATCGACGGAGCGCCGGAATCACCGGAGATCACGAACGCCCCGAGGGCGACGACTAGCGCCAGCCCGAGGACGACGGCGACGATCTTCCTCTTGCCACTTGCCTGCACGAGCGCGGAAGCCTAGCGGGAAAGCTTCAAGCGGCGGTCAATTCCTCGCCGGCCGGCTCGAGGGCCTCGGCCAGCGCGGCGGTCAGATCCCTCACGGCGTCGAGGCGCGCGGCGGGCTCATCGGCCACCCGGAGGCCCAGGGTCTTGGTGCGCGACTCGTAGATCGCCTCGCTTCACGTGTTCGCGCAGGCGGCCAACCGCGGCCGCATCCATCTCCAGCGGCGTGATGGACAGCCGGCCGCCGCGGAACTCGACGGCGCTGGCTCCCAGCCGCCCGAGCTCGATCCGGATTCGCTGGAGCTCGATCAGGTTCTCGACGGGATCCGGCGGCGTGCCGAACCGGTCGCGGAGCTCGTCGCGCAGCGCGCGCAGCTCGCCAGGCTCGCGAGCCCCGGCGATGCGGCGGTGCACATCGATCTTGGCGGCCTCGAACGGGATGTACTCGGGCGGCAGATAGGCGTCGACCTGGACGTCGAAGCGGACGCGGGACTCGGGCTCCGCCCCCGCCCCCTCCCCCTCCGCCCGGAGGGCCTCGACCGCCTCGTCCAACATCGCCACGTAGAGCTCGAAGCCGACGGCCGCGACGTGCCCCGACTGCTCGTCGCCCAGCAGGTCGCCGGCCCCGCGAAGCTCGAGGTCGCGCATTGCGATCGCGAAGCCGGAACCCAGCTCGGTGTAGTCCGACAGCGTCGCCAGCCGGGCGGCGGCATCGGGATGGAGGCCGGCCTCCGACGGATAGAGGAGGTACGCGTAGGCCCGCTCCTTCGACCGGCCCACCCGGCCCCTGATCTGGTAGGCCTGAGCCAGGCCCAGCATGTCCGCCCGCTCGACGATGAGGGTGTTCGCCTGCGGGATGTCCAGGCCGGACTCGATGATGGTGGTCGCCACCAGGCAGTCGACGTCGCCGCGCAGGAAGTCCAGCATCGCAGTCTCCAGCTCGCCCTCGTTCATCTGCCCGTGCGCCTCGCCGAAGCTCAGGCCGGGGCACATCGCGCGAAGCCGCTCCGCGGTCTCATGCAGGGTGTCGACGCGGTTGTGGAGGAAGAACACCTGGCCGTCGCGGGCGGCCTCGCGCTTGATGGCCCTTGTCACGAGGTCGTCCTCGAACGGCCCGACGTAGGTGCGGATCGGCCGCCGGCCCTCGGGCGGAGTCTCGATCACCGAGATGTCGCGGAGACCCGCGAGGCTCATCTGCAGCGTCCGCGGGATCGGTGTGGCGGAGAGCGAGAGCACGTCCACCTTCAGCTTCAGCTGGCGCAGCAGCTCCTTCTGCCGGACGCCGAAGCGCTGTTCCTCGTCGACGATCAGGAGGCCCAGGTCCTCGGCGCGCACATCGCGCGAGAGCAGGCGGTGGGTGCCGATCAGGATGTCGACCTTGCCCTCGGAGAAGCGCTTGATGATCTCCCGGGTCTCGGCGGGCTTCTTCAGGCGCGAGACCATCTCGACCTCGACCGGGAAATCGCGCAGGCGCTCGCGGAACGTCCCCAGGTGCTGCTGGGCGAGGATCGTCGTCGGAACCAGCACCATCACCTGCTTCGACGAGGCGACCGCCTTCAGGGCGGCGCGAAGCGCCACCTCGGTCTTGCCGTACCCGACGTCGCCGCAGATCAGGCGGTCCATGGTCCGCGGGGCCTCCATGTCGGCGGAGATCGCCTCGATCGTCTCCAGCTGGTCGGCCGTCTCGCGGTACGGGAACGAGCGCTGCAGCTCGAGCTCCCACTCGGAGTCGGCGTCGAACGCGTGGCCGCTGCGGGCCTTGCGCTCGGCGTAGAGGCTGAGCAGCTCGCCCGCCAGCTCCCGAGCCGCACGCTTGGCCTTCGACTTGACCGCATCCCAGCGCTTGGACCCGAGCGCCGAGAGCTGCGGAGCGTCGCCCCCGGCCCCGACGTAGCGCGAGATCTTCGCCAGCTGGTCGGTGGGCGCGAAGACCTTGTCCTCGCCGCGGTACTCGAGCTCCAGGTAGTCACGGGTGACCTCCCCGACGGTCTTCGTCTCGAACCCCGCGAACCGGGCGATCCCGTGGTCCTCGTGCACCACGTAGTCGCCGACCCGCAGGTCGACGGCCGCGGCGAACCGTCCGCGCACCGCTGGAGCGGCGGCGGCGCGGCGGCCGTGCACGAGCCGGCGGAACGGGAAGACGGCCAGCTTCAGCTCCGGCGCGACGAAGCCGTCGGCGATCCTGGCCTCGGCGAAGGCCAGGCCCTCCGGCGCCTTGCGCCCGAGCATCTCGGCGTCAAGGCGCTGAAGGTTGTAGCGCGTGCGCTCGGCCTCGCCCTGGTGATCGAACGCGACGACCACCCGGTAGCCGGAACGCAGCTCCTTCTCGAGCTGGCCCTCGGCCTCCGCCACGGACCGCGCGGGGGAGCTCGGCGCCTGTGCGCGCAGCTGAAGCTCCTGTCCCGAGTCGGTGCCGCTCAGGCGCAGCGCCGCACGCTCGGTCAGCGGCCCCGCCACGTCCACGTACAGGCGACGGGCGTCGTCGCCGGAGAGCGCCGTCGTCACGTCCTCCCAGTGGTCGCGCAGGGCGGGCTCGATCTCCTCCGCCCCCGCGATCAGGACCACGGCGTCGTCACTCAACAGGTCCAGTGGGGCGCGGAAGGAGTCGAGCGGGAGCAGCTCCGCGAGGTCGGGGCGCTCGCCCTCGTCGCCCTCGAGTGCGACCTCGGCAAGCTCGCGGTGCTCGATCGAGAGCTCGGCCGCGGGCGAGAGCTCCAGGCGCTCGGCCTCGCCGAGCGAGCGCTGGGTGAAGGTGGAGAACCAGCGGATCGACTCGATCTCGTCGCCGAACAGCTCGAGGCGAGCGGCCCGCTCCTCGGTCGCGGGGAAGACGTCCAGGATGTCGCCGCGGACGGCGAACTGCCCGCGGTCCTCGACCTGGTCGACCCGCTCGTACCCGGCCTCGACCAGGAGCTCGCCGATGACGCCGCTGTCCACCTCCTCCCCTCGACTGAGGGCGAACCCGGCCGGACGCAGCGACGAGTCGGGAACCGCCTCGGCGAGAGCGACGGCGCCGGCGACCACCACCGGTGGCCCCTTCCCGTCCAGCGAGTCGGCCGTGAGCGCATCGAGAGCGGCGATCCGCAGCCCGACCAGGTGCGGCGGGGGCGCGAGATGGGATTCGTACCCGGTGCCGCGCGAGGGGTAGAACCGCACGCGGCGCGGGGCGAGGTACGCCGAGAGCTCACGGGTGAGGTCGCGCGCCGAGATGTCGTCCGGCGCAACGATCAGCGCGGGAGCGCCCTCCAGGCCATCCTCGGCCTCCAGCAGGGCTGCGATCGCGTACGGCCGGATCGATCCCGAGACGAGCGCGTCGGCCGCCTCGGCCCCGGGCTCGGCCCCCGCCCGCGCAGCCGCCGCCAAAGCGCCGAAACGCTTGTCCTCATGGGCGATGTCGAGTAGTGGTCGCAGGCTCATGCCACGCAGAGCGACCGGACGCGCGGGTCCGGCCGTCCTTCGATCTTACGAGCCGGGCGGCCCGCGCCGGGGCTACCCTCAACCAATGGACCTGGTGCATCTCCGCGAGACCCTGGGCGCGCAGGGACAGCCGGGCTACCGGGCCACTCAGGTGTGGGAGTGGGCGGCGCGCGGAGCGTCCGGCTACGAGGGGATGACGAACCTCCCGCAGGACCTCCGTACGGCGCTCGTGGCGGACGTCCCCTTCTCCACGCTCGCCCTCGACCGCGAGGCGCGCTCGGCCGACGGGACCATCAAGGCGCTGTTCCACACCGCCGACGACAGGCCACTGGAGGCCGTGCTGATGACGTACCTGGACGGGCGGCGGTCGATCTGCGTGTCCTCGCAGTCGGGCTGCCCGCTCACCTGCACGTTCTGCGCGACGGGGGCGATGAAGTTCGGGCGCAACCTCACCGCGTCGGAGATCCTCGACCAGGCGCTCCACTTCCGCCGGATCGGCACCGTCGACCACTGCGTGTTCATGGGGATGGGCGAGCCGATGATGAACCTGGACGCCGTGCTCGAGGCGTGCCGGCACCTGCCCGACCTCGGCATCACCCACCGGCGCACCGCGATCTCCACCGTGGGTTGGGTGCCCGGGATCGACGCGCTGACCGAGGCCGACATGCCGATCCGCCTGGCGCTCTCCCTCCACGCTCCCGACGACGCCCTGCGCTCGCAGATCATGCCCGTCAACGACCGGTACTCCATCGCCGAGGTGCTGGCCGCCTGCGAACGCCACTACGAGCGCAAGCGCCGGCAGGTATTCGTCGAGTACGTGATGCTCGGCGGCGTCAACGACCGGCAGGAACACGCGCTGGCCCTGGCGGACCTCCTGAACCCGCGGATCTACAAGGTGAATCTGATCCCGTTCAACCCGACCGGCTCCGAGTACGAGGGATCCACCCGCCGGGCCATGGACAGCTTCCGAGACACGCTCGACCGCCGCGGCCTGCGGGCCACGATCCGGCTCACGCGCGGCCGCGACATCGACGCCGCCTGCGGGCAGCTCGCGGCTAAGCAGGAGACGGCGGAGCCCGCACCCGCTGAGGCGTGAGCGACGCGGCCGACATCCCGATCCGGGTGGCGACGCCGGACGACGCGGAGAACGTCGCGCGGCTGCTGCACGACTTCAACACCGAGTACGACGACTACACGCCCGGAGTCGACGTGCTGACGAAGAACGCCCGGCGGATGATCGAGAACGACGAGATGACCGTCCTGCTGGCGGGCGACGGACCCGATGCGATCGCCGAGCTTCGGTTTCGCACGTCGGTCTGGTCGGACGGCCTTCACGCGTACCTGGAGGAGCTCTACGTCGCCCCTCAGCTGCGCGGGCAGGGCATCGGGCGGACGCTCTTGAACGCGGCGATGGATCTGGCGCGCGAGCGGGGTGCGATGGGCATGGATCTGGGTACTAGCCATGACGACGTGGCGGCGCGGGCTCTCTACGAGAGCGTGGGCTTCACGAACCGCGAGGGCCGCCCGGACGGGCCGGTTCTCTACTACTACGAGAGGGAGCTCTAGATGGCCTCAGAAGAGGAAGACGAACTGCTCGACGTCGAGGGCGAGGTGAAGGCCCTCAACGAGGCGCTGGTGCTGCAGTACCGCTCGGCCCTTCAGTACTCGCTGATCTCGTCGAGCCGCGTCGGGATCGCAGCTCAGTCGGTCGCGAACATCCTGGTGGAGTTCGGCGACGAGGAGCTCTCCGACCTGCGGGCGCTGATCGAGAAGATCGTGACGCTGGAGGGGACGCCCACGACCGACGTGGCCCCGCTCAAGCACTCCGACTCGATGCACGACTCCCTCGACTGGCTGATCGAGACCGAGACCGAGGCGGTCGAGGCGCTTCAGCAGGCCATCGCACCCACCGGGCGCGAGGGGCGCTCGGAGGCGATCGAGCACATGCTGGAGCACATGATCATGCGCAAGCAGCGCCAGGTCGACCTGCTGATCCGGGCCCGCCGCGGCGAGTAGGCGCTAGCCCGAGAAGCGTCAGCCCGTGGGAAAGCCCGGGCCGGAGCGCAGCCACTCGACCTGGCCGACGCCCTCGGCCTGCGAGCGCTCGACCACGCCGTCCCACTCGTGGAGCATCGCCTTCAGGCGGGCGACGGCCTCGGGCGGGTTGGCCGCGACCTGCGCGGCGAGCTCGAGGCCGGCGTTCTCCGCTGCGGCCGCCGGAGCCACCTTGTGCACGAGCCCCCACCGCAGGGCCATGTCGGCGTCGATCTCCTTGCCGGTGAGCAGCATGTACTTGGCCACGGAGAGTCCGCAGAGCGTCGCGAGCCGCGCCGGCCCCACCGGGAACACCCAGTGCTCCGCCGGGGAAGCGCAGCCGTAGGTTCGAGCCGCCGATGCGGAGGTCGCAGGCCACCGCCACCTCGGCGCCGCCGCCGACGGTGGCCCCGTGGCAGACGGCGATGGTGGGCTTGGGGAAACCGGTGAGATCGTCGTAGAGGTCGGCGAAGAGCTGCATCCGGTGGATCGCGGCATCGCCCTCGAGCTCCTCACGCACGTCGGCGCCGGCCGACAGCGCCATGTGGTCCGACGAGGACACCACGAGGACCCGCACCGAGTCGTCCTCCCGGGCGGCGGCGATGTGCGCCAGCAGCTCCTCCAGCATGGCCGTGTTGATCGCGTTGCGGGCGTCGGGACGGTCCAGGCGAAGCAGCGCAACGCCCTCGGGCGCGCGTTCGGCATCCGTGCCGCCGACCTCGTAGCTCGTCAGCTCACTCGTCGCCATCCTCGCCCTCCTCGATTCCGTTGATCAGCCGCTCGACCTCGTCGGCGGTGTCGCCGATCAGGCCGCGGACCTCGTCGTCCGGCTCGCGGAACCGTCCGAGCACGTGCGCCGAGACGATCTCGGGATCGGTCGAGTCCGGCCGCCCCACCCCACCCCGAACCCGCCAGAAGTCGGTGCTCCCGAGGCCTCGCTTGAGGCTCTTCAGTCCGTTGTGCCCCGCCACGCCCCCGCCCAGCTTCGAGCGCACCTCGCCGAACGGCAGGTCGATCTCGTCGTGGACCACGATCACCCGCTCCAGCGGCACTCGCAGGCTTCCGCGCGCGGGCCCGGCCGAGTCACCGGACTCGTTCATGTAGGTCTGCGGCAGCAGGACGCTCACCCGGGGACCGCCCGGAGCCGTGCGGCCATCCGCGATGAGCCCGCGGAACTTCTCCTTCGCCTTGGGGAGCTCCCAGCGGCGGGACAGCTCGGCCGCCACCTCGAAGCCGAGGTTGTGGCGCGTCTTGGCGTACTTCGATCCTGGATTACCAAGGCCCACGACTAGGAACACCTCGTCCGAAGCGCCGGCATCGTCATCGCGATGCCGGCCGAATAGCCGCAGGGCTACTCCCCGTCGCCGGAGTCGTCGCCGACCCGCTCGGGCTCCTGCGGGCCCTCGTCGCCGGACTCCTCGCCCTCGGCGTCCTCGCCCTCGGCGGGCTCGATCGGCTCGCCGTCCTCGCCGATCAGCTCCGTCTCTTCCTCGAGCTCTTCGGGCTCCTCCTCGACGCGCGGGGGCGAGAGGGTGGCCACGGTGACCTCCTCGGCGTCGGTGTCCTCGCCGAGCGCGTACTCCACGCCGTCGGGCGTCGGGACCATCGCGAGCTGAAGCGTGTCGCCGATCTCCATGCCGGAGACGTCGGCGGGAATGCTCTCCGGGATCGCGGTCGGCAGCGCCGAGATCGTGATCTGGTGGGTTACGTGCTCGAGGACGCCGCCCTCCTTCACGCCGGGCGCATCGTCGGCGCCGAGCAGCTCGATGGCCACATCGGCCTCGATGGCCTCGTCGAGCTTGACCTCCAGGAGGTCGAGGTGGATGACCTGGCCGCGCACCGGGTGACGCTGCTGATCCTTGATCACGACCGGCGTCGCCTTACCGTCGAGCTCAACGTCGATCAGGGCACCACCGTGGACCAGGACGTTGCGCAGCTCGCGCTCGTTGACCTGGAAGTGGCGTGTGTCCGAGCCGCCGCCGTAGACGATCCCGGGCACGAAGCCCTCGCGCCTCAGGCGACGCGTGGAGCGCGAGCCGAAGTCGGTTCGCTCGGAGACCTTCAGGATTGCGCGATCGGCAGCCATGGCGACGGCTGAGGATAGAGAAGTCCTCCCGGCACGGCCAGCAACGAGGGGAACGAGAGGGGCGGCGCCAGCTTCTCGCCGCCGGGGTCGAGCGCGGCCTGATCGACCGCCGACTCGCGAGCGGATATCTGATTCCGATCCAGCGCGGCGTCTACAGGATTGCCCACCAAGCCCCGATTCCGCTCGAGCGTGAGTTCGCCGCAGTGCTGCGCGGCGGCCCGGGGGCACTGGTCGGGCACCGAAGCGCAGCCCACATCTACAGGTTCCTCTCCTACCCAGCCACGGGCGACGTCTGGATCACGAACACGTCGGGGCGGGGCGCCACTGCCCCCGGCCTGAGAGTGCACCGAACCAGGGTGCTCGAACCGCGCAACGTCTGGTTCCGGGAGTGGCTTCCCCTCACCAGCCCTGCCCGGACCCTGCTCGACCTTGGGGGCATCGTCGAGCCCGACCGATTCGAATCCGCTGTGGCGGCTGCTCAGGCAAGTCGGCTGGTGAAGGAAGCGGACCTCTGGGAACAGCTTCTGCGCAGCCCGGGCTGCCGAGGCGCGGCGGCGCTCCGAGAGCTGCTGGAGCGCCATCACCCTCCGGCCAACGTGCTCTCGAAGACCGAGCGCATGATGCTGCGGTTGATCAGGGACGCTGGACTCCCCGAGCCGCTCGTCAATGAGCGCCTGGGACGGTGGCGGCCGGACTTCTGGTGGCCGGACCACCGGCTCGTCGCCGAGTTCGACTCATCCGCCTTCCATACGGACATCCGGAGCTTCCGCCGCGACCGGGAGAAGAGCAACGAGCTCCAGCTCATGGGGATCACGGTCCTGCGCTTCACGTGGCATGAGCTCACGCGGACGCCGCAGCTCCTCCTCGCGCGGCTCCGGGAGGCCATGGCCCGCGGATACCCTCCCGTTTGATGGGCGAGGAGCGAAAGATCCCCAAGGGGCGCGTGCGCCGCTCGGCCAAGCTGGGCACGGTGCTCGGCGGCCAGGCGACCCGGTACGCGGGCACCAGGGCGGCGGGCGTCGCGCGCTCCAAGGAAGGCGCCGAGGAGAAGCTGGAGGCCCGGCACCTCGAGACCGCCATGAAGATGGTGGGCGTCCTGGGCGAGATGAAGGGCGCGGCGATGAAGCTCGGGCAGCTGGCCTCGTTCATCGACACGGAGTTCCTGCCGCCCGAGTACGCCGAGATCTACCACGAGCAGCTCTCGAAGCTGCGCACCTCGGCCCCGCCGATGCCCTGGGAGCAGGTACGGACGGTTCTCGACGAGGAGTACCGGGACGAGAGCTTCGACGACGTCTTCTCCGAGTTCGAGCACGAGGCGGTCGCCGCGGCATCGATCGGCCAGGTTCACCGCGCGAGGCTGATCGACGGCCGCGAGGTCGCGGTGAAGATCCAGTACCCGGGCGTCGCCGAGGCGCTGGAGGCCGACCTCGCCAACGCCGGCATGCTGGTGCGACTCGCCAAGGCGCTGGCCCCCGGGCTCGACGCGAAGGCCGTTGCGGAGGAGCTGCGCGAGCGGGTCCTCGAGGAGCTGGACTACGAGTACGAGGCGCAGAACCAGCGCTCCTTCGCCCGCGCCTATCGCGGACACCCGTTCATCCACGTCCCCGACGTGCTCACCCGCCTCTCGCACCGCCGCGTCCTGGTGACCGAGTACGTCACCGGGATGGGCTTCGAGGAGGTGAAGGAGCTGGACGAGGAGGAGCGCAGCCGCTTCGGCGAAATCGTGTTCCGCTTCTGCTTCGGCTCGATCTACCACCTGCAGCACTTCAACGCCGACGCCCACCCGGGGAACTACATCCGCATGGATGACGGCCGGGTGGCGTTCATCGACTTCGGGATGACGAAGAAGCTCGACATCGAGCAGATCGAGCTGGAGCAGGCAGCCGTGGACGCCGCGTCCCGCAAGGACCCCGAGGCGCTGCGGCAGGCCCTCCACGACCTCGGGTTCGTGAAGAACCCTTCGAAGCTGGACGCCGAGCGGCTGATGGACCACGTGATGCTGATCGGAGGCTGGTACCTCGAGGACAAGGAGTACGCGGTCTCCAAGCGCCGGGTGATGAAGGTCATCGAGGCCACCTCCGACCCCCGCTCGGAGTACTACGACCTGATGCGCCGCGAGAGCGTCCCCGCCGAGGAGCTGATGGGCCGGCGGATGGAGACGGGCGTCCTCGCCGTGCTGGCGCAGCTGGGCGCCAAGCGCAACTGGCACCGAATCATGCGGGAGTGGATCTACGCCGACGAGCCCGCAACCGAGCTGGGCCGCCAGGAGTGGGACTACTTCGAATCACGCGGCCAGCGTCGCGTGCCCGGCTACGCCGGGCGGCCGGTCTAGATCAGGACGAACGCCGCCAGCAGCGCGAACACGAAGTTGCGCGCGAGTGTGCCCTGCCCCACGGGGCCGGCGTTCAGCTGCCCGAAGCAGTAACAGTCGGGGCGCTCGCCGCGCGCCAGGCTGCGGGCGATGACCACCGAGAACACGAGCAGCAGGCCCAGGGCAGCCGTCGCGGCTACCCGCGCGGTCGCGCCGATGCAGAGCCCGGCTGCGATGAGGAGCTCGGCTGCCGGGATCAGCAGCGAGAGCGCGGGCGCCATCGACCTCGGTGTCCCCAGCGTGAGCAACGCCTCCCGGAACCCGTGGGCGTCGGCAAGCTTGCGGACGGCCGCGATCGCGAACACGGCAGCCAGGGCGAGGCGCGCTGCCAGCTCCGCCGTCACTCTGCCGCAGCGGCGTCCGGCCGGACACCGAGCAGCGCGACGACGAGGCCCACGATCGCGATCGCGCCGACGACGCGGAAGCTGAACTGCGCTCCGGCCACGAACGACTCCTCGACCACCTCCAGGACCTTGTCGGCGACCGATCCCGAGAAGTCGGAGTAGGCCGTCTGCCCTGAGTCGGTCCCGGCGAGGACACCGTGGATCACGGAGACCTGCTGGTCGTTCATCGCGAGGCCGGCGTCGCTGGCGTCGCCGGCGAGCACGTTCTCGGAGCGGATCGTGAAGAGGGCGGTGCAGAGCCCGAGGCCGATCGCGCCGCCGGCCACCTGGAACATGTAGGCGATGCCGCCGGCGAGGCTCGACTGAGACTTGTCGAGCATTCCCGACGGCGGCGGTCGTGATCGTCGGGTAGAAGAGGCCCGCCCCCACGCCGGTCGCGAGCAGCCCGGGCACGAGCTTCACGTACTCGGAGTCGGCGTCGAAGAAGGAGAGCAGCAGCGGCCCTGACGCCAGGAGCAGGGTGCCGGCGAGGATCACCCGGCGCATCCCGACGCGCGCGCTCAGCCGCTCGGAGAGGAACGCCACGGCGCCGAAGGTGCCGAGCATCGGCAGCATGCCCACCCCGGCCTCGAGCGCGCTCGCGCCGAGCACCTTCTCCATCAGCTGCGGCACATAGAGCAGGGCGCTGAAGAACACCGCGGACAGGAAGAGGATCGTGAGGCAGGCCGCCACGAAGCCCCGGTTTCGGAGCACCGATGCCGGGACCAGTGCAGCCTCGCGCATCCGCGGCTCGATCACGGCGAACGCGCAGAACGAGACGAGCGCCGCCCCGATCATCCCCAGCACGCGCGGATCGCCCCAGCCCCACTCCGCCGACTGGTCGAGCGCCAGCAGCAGGAGCACCAGGCCGAGCGAGAGCGTGACGATCCCCGCGTAGTCGATCCGCTCACGATCGGAGTCGCCGACGGGCTGGTGGACCTTCGCCGCCGTGACGGCGACCGCGAACGCCGCCACCGGGATGTTGAGGAAGAAGATCGCCCGCCAGCTCACCTCGTCGGTCAGCAGGCCGCCGAGGAGGGGCCCGACGGCGTTGCCGAGCCCGGCGACGCCCAGCACGAGGCCGCCGGCGAACGCGGCGCGCTCGGCGGGCACGGCGGCGAACGTCATGCCGAGGATCGCCGGCCACATCAGCCCGCCGCCGACCCCCATCCCCACGCGCATCGCGATGAGCTGCTCGGCGTTCTGCGCGAGCCCGCCGAAGAGCGAGAAGGTCGCGAAGATCGCGGCGCCGATGAAGAAGATGCGGCGCCGTCCGAACATGTCGGCCAGGCGCCCGCCCGTGACCAGGACCATGCCGAAGGTCAGCGCGTAGGCGTTGATCGTCCATTGGATCGTGCCGACGTCGACGTCGAAGTCCTGCTCGATCGCGGGGAGCGCGACGTTGAGCGCGGTGAAGTCGTTCGCGATGACGAGGACCCCGAGGCCCATCGCGAACAGCGCCATACGGGTTCCGCTCGGGAGTCCCTTCTCCGGCACCGGCGGGACTCTAGTGCTGGGGCACGCCGGAGAAAAGGCGCGGATCGTTGCTGACGATGCCGCTCACGCCGAGGTCGGCCAGCTCGCGCCATCCGCGTCGGGGTCGTCCACTGTCCAGGCGATGACGGCGATCGCCGACCGCCGGCCGGCCGTCGATCAGGCGCCTGGTGATGAGCGGGTGGTAGACCCAGACGGCCCAGGCGCCCAGCTTCGGCGCCCCCTGCTCGGCGATCCGCGGCAGGCGCCGGTGCATGTACGACCTTCCAGGCCGGCACGCGCGAGCGAGACGCCGGGCTGCTTGCGCCAGTCCTTGGTGAGCCTGGGGATCGTCCAGCCGAGCTTCACCTCCGGCTCGTTCGCGGCGAGCCAGCGGAGGCCGGGGACCTCCATGCCCGAGACCATCGCCCGCTCCAGTAGGCCCCGCTCGCGCAGCGGCGGCAACGATCTCGTCCTCGCGCCCGGCGACCTTCAGGTCGAGGTCGAACCGCACGCGGTCGAGCGGCGGCCGAGTGAAGGCGTCGAGCGCCTCGTGGAGCGTCGGCGGATCGCCCTTCGGCCGCGGCCGCCCAGTCGTGCGCGACCACGTAGCGGGCCGCTCCCGTCCGCCGGGCCGCCGTCGGCGCGTCTTCCAGTCGTCGCCGCGCGGCGAAGTCGCCGCGCGGGCGCAGGACGTCGAACTCGATGATGTCCACACCGGCATCGACCGCCGCCTCGAAGCTGGGGATGGTGTTCCCGGGCACGATGCCGTCCGCCCCTTTGTGGCCGATCCGGAGCAGTCCGTTCGCCGCCTCCACGCGAGGGAATCTATGCGGCCCTGCACCGGCGCGGTACGGTCAGCCCGCTTGGGCTATCTCGACGTGTACACCCGCCGCCGCGTTGCCGCCGTTCTGCTGGTGATCGGAGCGCTGATCGCCGCGCTCGCGATCACCGACACCGGACCGTTCTCCGACCCTCCGACGGAGGAGGAACTGGCCGAGGAGACGGTGGTCGAGTTCTTCGCCGCGGCGGAGGCAGAGCGACTTCAAGACGTTCTGCGACCTGCTCACGAAGCAGGCGAGCCAGTCGATCGAGGTCAGGGCCGGCGAGCTCGCGGCGGCGGAGGACCTGAACGGGTGCGACGAGATCCTCGGCGCCTTCGTCGGCAAGCAGTTCGCCGACAGCGACGCTCCTGGTCACCTTCTCGAACGTCGAGGGCAACCGTGCCCGGGTGGAGATCGAGCTGAAGCTGAAGGGCGAGCCCGGACGGTCGCAGCGCACCGTGCTGCTGGAGCAGTCGCCGGAGGGCGACTGGCTGATCTCGGACCCGGGCTTCGGCTAGCGCGTCAGCTTGAAGCGCGCGACGGAGTCGTCGTCGGTGTTCAGCGAGTAGAGCGACTTGCGGTCCCGCGAGGCAACGAGGTCGAGCGGGCTGTCGAGGCCGGAGCCGGCGCCCGCCGTCGCCGCGGAATCGATCGCATCGCAGGCCTCGCTGCCGGTCGGCCCCGACTCCTGCTCACCCGTGATGCACCCGCGGAAGGCGAAGTCGTTCGATGGCGGATCGCGCTCGAGGTGGGCGACACCGTGATCGCTCTGCAACGACACGTACAGGTGCGCGTTACCCGCAAAGGCCAGGCCGCTTGGCGCGGCAAGGCCGGAGTTGTTGCCGCCCAGCGTTACGACGGCGGAGGGAATCAAGCCGCAGGCATCGTCGCTGGGCTCCTCCCCGGACAGGCAGCCGAGGTAGTCGAGCCTGCCCGACCCCCTACGCACGAAGCCGGTGACGGCCGCGTCGAACTGGGACGCGACGTAGACCCCATCCCCGTCCGGGGCGACGGCGACGGCGTTCAGCTCGTCCATGCCCGTGTTCTCGCCCGCGCTCGCGCTCACCGTGGTGAGGCTGCAAGCCTCCGAGCCGTCCGGGCCGCTCTCCGTCGCAGCGCTCAGGCAGTCTCTGTACGTGAGCGGCCCCTGAGTCGGCCCGATCGAAGCGCACGACCGAGCTGTCGGGGGGCGAGATGGCGTAGAGGGACTTCCCGTCGGAGGAGATCGCGAGGTCGGTCAGGGCGTTGAACCCGGAGTTCGCGCCTCCTGCCGTGGCGGAGTCGACGAGCTCGCAGGCGTCGGTACCGGTTGGACCCGTGTCGACGTCGGCGCTGTGACAGCTCTTGTAGGTGAGCCCGCCGTCGCCCGTGGCACGCTTGAAGCGGACGACGCCGTCGTCCAGCTGCGCCGAGACGTAGAGCGACTTGCCGTCGCGGCTGACCACGACGCTCTGCGGCGAATCCATGCCCAGGTTCGCCCCGGTTCCGGCGGCGTCCGGGATCTCCGTACAGGGTGAATCCGGCAGGGCACGGCCCGTGATGCAACCCGCGAACTGGAGCCGGCCGGAGCGCGCCCGGTCGAACACGGAGACGGCGTCGTCGTTCTCGGCGGTCACGTAGACGGACTTGCCGTCCTTGCTGACGGAGACGTCGGTTGCACCGTCCATGCCGGTGGCGGCACCGTTCGCGTCGGCTGCGGGTAGCTGCGCGCAGGCGTCCGTCCCCGACGGGCCGGTTGCGCTGTTTCCGGAGATGCAGCCCCTGTAGCTGAGGGCGCCGGTGCGACCGTTGCGATTGAACCGCGCGATCGCATCGTCGAAGTTGGCGACGGCGTAGACGGACTTCCCATCGGCCGACATGTCGAGCGCCGCAAGGCTGTTGAACCCGGAGTTGAGCCCGGACGGGGCCGCGTCGGGGGTCTGGGCGCAGGCGTCCGGCGCGGTGACCGTGCTGGCCGAGATGCAGTCGCGGAAGACGATGTCGCCCGGGTCCCCGCCCGCGACCGCCGAGGCGGCGAAAACACCGCACGCGACTACCCCGGCGATCAGCGCCCTGCCTCGCATCGGAGCGAGCCTAGCCCGCCCCGCGCCGCCGGTCAAGCGTGGCCGCTAGAAGAGCTGGTTCTCGCCCGCGAAGATCTCGCTGACGGACTCGTCGCCGAAGATGCGGCGGATCGAGTCGGCGAGCGTCTGCGAGGTGGAGAGGACGGTGATGTTGTCCGGGGCGCCGGGGCGCAGCGGGATGGTGTCGGTGACGACGATGCGCTCGATGCCGGAGTTCTCGTACGCCAGCCGTTCGTAGGCGGGGCCGGAGAAGACGCCGTGGGTCGCGCAGGCGATCACGCGGGCGGCCCCCTCGTCCATGACGGTCTCGGCGGCTGCGCAGAGCGTTCCGGCGGTGTCGATCATGTCGTCGACGAGCACGGCGGTCTTGCCCTGCACGTCGCCGACCACGTAGCCGATCTCGGCGACCTGCTGCGCGGGGCGCTCCTTCTCCATCACGGCCCAGTGCGTGCCGAGCTTGCGGGCGAAGTTACGGGCGACCTTCACGCGGCCGGCGTCGGGCGAGACGATCACGAGCTCGTCCTCGAACACCTGGTCCATGAAGTACTGGGTGAGGTTGGGCATCGCGGTCATGTGGTCGACCGGCACCTCGAAGAAGCCCTGCACCTGGCCGGAGTGGAGGTCCATGGTGAGGACGCGGTCGACGCCGACGGCCTCGAGGCACTTGGCGACGACGCGAGCGGTGATGGGCTCGCGCGGCTGCGACTTCTTGTCCTGGCGGGCGTAGCCGTACCAGGGCATCACGGCGATGATGCGGTGCGCGGAGGCGCCCTGCGCGGCGTCGATCATCGCGAGCAGCTCCATGAGGGAGTCGTTGGGCGTCATCCCCTGCGCGGCGTTGGCGGCGGTGGACTGGACGAGGAAGACGTCGGCGCCGCGGATCGACTCCTTGTAGCGCGCGTAGACCTCGCCGTCGGCGAAGGTGCGAAGGTCGGTGGTGCCGAGGTCGACGTCGAGGTGGCCGGCGATCTTCGCCGCCAGCTCCATCGAGGCGCGGCCGCCGAACACCATGAGGCGCTTGGTGTAGTCCTGCGGGATCGAGCTGACCATCTGGGGATTCTCCTCGACGACGCTCATTGTTCCTCCCCCGTGTCGCCTTCCTCTTCCGCTTCCTGCTCTGCCCTCTTGCGCTCTGCGAATCCTTCGATGTTGCGCTGCTCGCCCTGTGAAACCCCGAGTGCGCCCGGCGGGACGTCCTCGCGGATCACTGCTCCGGCGCCAGTGTATGCGTCGTCACCGACCTCCACCGGCGCGACGAAGGCGGTGTCGACTCCGATTCGCGCACGTTCCCCGATCTTCGTGCGGCTCTTGGTGAAGCCGTCGTAGTTGGCGGTGATGGTGCCGGCGCCCAGATTCGAGCCGGCGCCGACGTCGGCGTCACCGACGTAGGAGAGGTGAGGCACCTTGGTGCCCTCGCCGATCTCGGAGTTCTTGATCTCGACGAAGGTGCCGGCCTTGGCGCCGGCGGCGAGCCTGGTGCCGGGCCGCAGGTAGGCGAACGGGCCGACCGAGCAGTTCTCGCCGACCTCGGCGTCGATGGCGTAGCTGTGGGCGTTGACCTGGGCGCCGGACCCGATCCGCGTCGAGCCGCGCAGGACGCAGCCGGGCTCGATCGTGGCGTCGGCGCCGATCTCGACCTCGGCGTCGATCCAGGTCGCGGCCGGGTCGACGATCGTGACGCCGGCCAGCATGTGGCGATGGGCGATGCGCCGGCGAGCCTCCTCGGCGGCCGCGAGCGCGAGGTCGGCGCGGTGGTTGACGCCGAGGTTCGCCGCCGGGTCCGGGCAGACGTAGGCGGCGAGCGAGAGGCCGTCGGAGCGCAGCAGCGGCAGGACGTCGCCGAGGTAGTACTCGCCGGCGTCGTTGTCGTTGGTGAGGCGCTCGAGCGCGGACGCGAGGGCCTTGGCGTCGAAGGCGAAGGTGCTGGTGGAGATCTCGCGGATGGCGAGGATCTCGTCGGGGACCGACTCGGGGTGCTTGGTCTCGACGATGCGGTCGACCTGGCCGTCGTCGGTGCGGACGAGGCGGCCGTAGGCGCCGGGGTCGTCGAGCTCGACGGACATGACGGTGGCGGCGGCGCCGGCCTCGGCGTGCGCCTTGAGGAGCTCGCTCCAGCAGGTCGCCGGAGATGAGCGGGTGATCGCCGGGCACGACCACGACGGTCTCGGCGCCGGCGATCAGCTCGCCGGCGGCGCGGATGGCGCCGCCCGTGCCGTCGGGCTCGGGCTGGACGACGGTCTCGGTGCCCTCGGGCAGGACCTCGGAGAGGTCGCGGTTCGGCGAGACGATCACGGCAACGCGGTCGGCGCCCGCCTCGCGCGCCGCCGCAACCGGCCAGGCGACCATGGGCCTCCCGCAAACGGGGTGCATCATCTTGGGCAGCGAGGAGCGCATCCGCGTACCCTCGCCCGCCGCCATGATCAGGACGGTGGGGCCGGCCACAGGCGAATCGTAGACCGGGCGGGCGCATCCCGCGCCCGCGCGGACCGCTGCGAGCAGGCTGCAGCGGCTCAACTCGCGGCTCGCGAGCTCTAGGCGATGGCCCGGACTCGATCCAGGGGTTGGTGTGAGCTGGAGCAGTCCGGTTTTGAACCATCGGACGGCGCCCAGATCGGGTTCGTGCCATTCGACCATCCCCACGGAGATCGCGGCCTCAGGCCGTACTCGGCGCGCAGCCGCTCCAGCGTCACCCGCAGCCGGCTCTCCAGCCAGTGGCGGCCGCCCAGGTCCCAGACCGCGCGGTCGAGCGGCCCGGCCTCGACCAGCTCGGCTCGCAGCGTCACCAGCGTGTCCTGCTGCCCTCGGCTCGAAGCGTCCAGTGCACTCGCGCCGCGGGTGTCTGTCGCCGATCGCGGCCGTGCCCTCGATCAGACTGGGGCGGCTCGACCCGGTCCACCGTCGTCCGCGCGGTCCGGCTGAGCCCAGCGGGCCGTTCAGCTTCACCACTCCCCCGTCGCCGTCGCCGTTCACGCTCACGACCTCGACCCAGCGGTCGGCGAGGGCCCAGTGGTTCTCGAGCTTCGCGAGGCGCGCGTAGAGCACGTCCGGCGCCACGGGGATCGAAGTGCTCGCCTCGATCGCCGACACGGCCATGCTCAGCTCCTTCTTCGGCTTGCGCACCCGGCCGGCGGAGGCGCCGGGCTCCATCGCGGGGCCGCGCGGGGGCGCGATCCCGAGCACGCGCATCGACTTCAGGCCCAGGCCGAGCTTCTCGCGGCCCTCGGTGGACGTGATGTCGTGGCCGCACAGCTCCTTCACGCGCTCGATCCGGTAGCGGATCGTGTGGCGGTGGGTGAAGAGCTGCTCGGCGGTCGGCGTCACGTTGCCGTCGTTGTCGAGGTAGGCCTCGATCGTCGTCACGAGGTCGGTCTCGTACTGCTCGTCGTAGGCGGCCAGCGGGGCGACCGTCTCCTCGTAGAAGCGCTCGAGCTCGCCCGGGTCCTCGCTCATCGCCGGGAGCAGCAGCCGGTACGCGCCGGTCGCCTCGAAGGCGAGCGTGGAAGCGCCCTCGGCCTCGGCCACGTTGGCGGCCAGGAGCGCCTCCTTGCCGGCCCGGTAGAGGTCGACCGGGTCCTGCGTCCAGCGGCTTGACGCCACCGTGATCGTGAAGCCGGAGAGCGAGTCCGCCAGCTCGGCCTCGACCGCGCCCGCCGCGCGCGCCAGCTGGCCCTCCTCCGGCGCAGGGCACGATCGCCAGGATCTCGGCGTGCTCGCCCTCGGCGTCGGTGAGCGCGGACAGCGATCCCGAGCTGACCGCGCGCAGCGCCCGCAGCGCCACCGTCATCACCCGCTCGCGCCACTCGCCCGTCTGCGCCGTGTGCGGGGTCGCCCTGGCCATCACCGCGCCGGCGCCCGGCTCGAGCTCGGCCCCGAGCTCGGCGGCGCGGGCCAGGATGTCGCCACGGTCCGTCACCTTGCGCGAGGTGACCGCCCGGACGAACTCACCCGCCGCCTCGTCCGATGCCCAGTCGGGTGCGCGCGAGCGCTCCAGCTCGAGCGCGACCAGCGTCATGACCATCCGCAGCAGCATCGGGTCCGGCGTCTCCCTCGCGCGGCCGGTAGCGCAGCTCGCCCACGACCGCATCGGCCACACGCAGGTCGGCCGACTGCACATCCCCGAGCCGGCCAGCAGCTTGCTCTCCTCCGCCGCGGACGTGGCCGCGACGGCCAGAACGGCGCTCGAGCGGTCGATCAGCGCGACCGAGGAGCCCAGCGCCTTGCCCGCGGCACGGCACACGGCCGGGAGCCCGGCGCCCGATTCGATCGCCTCGGACAGCTGCTCCAGCAGGCTGCCATCTGCCTTCTTTGCAGGGCTTTTAGCGCTCTGAGACTTCGGGGGCACCCGGGGATTCTACGGAGCCGCACCGCGGGCCCACCGCCAGGCGCCGCCGCTCGCGCTCAGCCGAACAGGCCGTAGATGTCGTCCCAGAAGTAGACGACCAGCGCGCCAATACCCGACGCCGACGAGAAGGAGCGCCGCGAGGACGAAGATCGAGAGCACCGCGGCCGTCGCCTTCTCCCACGTGCGCCCGTAGGAGCCGATCGCGGGCACGAGGATGAGGCGCGGCGAACGCGATCAGGCTGACCACGCCGGCGCCGCCGAAGAGCAGGTACTCGGTGGGGATCTCGCTCAGATTCACGGCGGATTAGGTTAGGGATCGGGGTCGTCGTCGGGATCGGGATCGTCGTCGCGCAGGTGAGCGGCGATCAGCGCGACGATCGAGCAGAAGGTGAATGCGGACAGCCCAAGGCCCCATCCGCCGGCCACGTCGGAGAACTAGTGGACCTGCAGATACACCCGCGAGAGCCCGACCGCCGCCGCAGTCACCAGCCCCGCCGTCACCACCGCGATGAACACCGTCCGGCGCGGCCGCCACAGGAACGGCGACCGCCAGGCCCAGCCACGCGTAGAGCGTGGAGTAGGCGGCGTGCCCGCTCGGATACGAGTCGCCGCTCACGCCCACCAGCCCACCGTCCGGGCGCGGCCGGTCGTAGGCCTCCTTCAACACCGGCACCGAGATGTAGAGGATCAACATCGACACCACCAGCAGCGCCGCCGCGGCGTACTTCCGCCGCAGGGCCAGCACACGGCCGCGGCCAGCACCCCGACGACGACCGTGAAGCCGGCCGAGCCGAGAGCGGTGACCACCTTCGCGATGTCGGTGAGCCATCCCGCCGCCAGGTCAGTCGCCACATCCTGCACCGCCTGGTCCCCCGCGGTCGGCCCCGGGTCGGCCGAGATGATCCCGGCGTATCCGATGAGCACGAACAGCGAGACCGAGAGCACCGCCACCATCGCCGTCAGCTCCAGGCCCAGCTCGCCGGGCGTGATCCGGTTCCACAGGAACCGCGCCTGCGGCTTCACCCGCCGGCCGAGCCCGACCAGCGGACGCAGCCAGGCCCTCCGGTCCATCCACGCAACCGCCCGCCGCCGGTTCTCCGCCTCGCGCAGGAACCGCACCGACGCGACGATGGCGACGATCACCGCGACGGTGATCCCGAACAGCGTGATCCCCGTGCCCGCCGACTCGGCGATCTCGTTGATGCTGCGCGACCCGACGTAGCCCAGGATCGAGAAGGTGGCCGCCCACAGCCCCGTGCCCAGCACGCTGTAGGGGACGAACGCCCGGTACTCCATGCCGGAGCTGCCGGCGACGAACGGCGCCAGCGCCCGCACCAGGCCGATGAAGCGCCCGACCAGGATCGTCTTGCCCCCGTGGCTCTTGAAGTATCGCTCCACCTGCTCGAAGCGCTCCTCCGTGATCCGCAGCTTCGGCCCGTGGCGCAGGATGAACTCCCGGCCCAGCCTGCGCCCGATGAAGAAGCTGGTCGTATCGCCTGCCCACGCGGAGAACCAGACGATCCCGATCGTGATGTAGATGTCGGTCGCGCCCTGGCCCGCAACGGCGCCGGCGAGGATCACGAACGTCTCGCCGGGCACCACCAGGCCAACGAACGCGCCCGTCTCCAGGAACGCCAGCAACCCGGCGAGCAGATACGTCCACGCCCCGAAGAAGTCGGAGATGTCGCGCAGCAGCTTCTCCAGATCCAGCGACTCGAACTGGTGCGAGATGAACCAGAAGCCACCCGCGAGCACGGCCGCGATCACGCCGAACCGGACCCAGTCACCCTTCTTCTCCGGCAGCTGCACCGCCCAACCCTCCTACAGGACCCGCTGCGGTGAGCTGACGATGGCGCCGGCGAACCGGGGCGGCAGGCCCGCAGCCGCGTTGTCGGCCGCCACCACATCGGCGAACAGCCCCACCGCGGTCGGGCCCGAACCGCTCACGAGCGCCCGGACCGCGCCCGCCTCCTCCAGCGCGACCAGCGCCTCGTTGATCTCCGGCCGCAGCGAGAGCGCAGCGCCCTGCAGGTCGTTCACGAGCAGCTCCGGATACGCCAGCGGCGACGCTCCGGATCCCGCGACATCACGCAGTTCGCGCTCGAAAGCCGCCAGGTCCGCGGCATCGGCAAGTGCGCCCAGCCGATCCGCCTCGGCATAGACCTCACCCACGCTCAGCCCCGGCTCGACCGGGATCAGCACCACCCCGAACTCGCCCACCGCCGGCAGCGGCTCGACCACCTCGCCCGCTCCCCCCACGAGCGAGAACCCGGGCCGCAGCTGCGACGGGACGTCGGCTCCCAGCTCGGCCGCGATCTCGGCCAAGTCGTCCCGCTCGGAGGCCAGATGGCGAAGCACGGCGCCCGCGTCAGCGCTGCCACCGCCCAGACCGGCCGCGACCGGGATGCGCTTGTCGATCTCCACGTGCAGCGGCGGCGACTCCCAGCCACGCCGGCGCAGCGCCTCCAGCGCGGCGGTCACCAGGTTCGGTCCTTCGACGCCGGGGCACTCGACCTCGTCCGCCTCGCCGGCGGCATCGCTGATCACGATCCGGTCCGCAAGCATGAGTGAGCAGAACAGCGAGCGCAGCTCGTGCAGCCCATCGGGCCGCAGCCCACCCACTCGCAGGCAGAGGTTGAGCTTGGCGGGCGCGCGGAGCATCTGCTTACTGTGAATCCAACCGCTCGGCGAGGCGGATGAACTCCCCGGGCGCCAGCGCCTCGGCCCGAGCGGCGGGATCGAGCCCCTCCGCCTCCAGCGCCCCGCGCACGGCGTCACGTGAGGCCACGCCGGCGAGCTCGGCCGACCCGGCCATCGTCTTGCGCCTGTGCGCGAAGGCGCCCCGCACCAGCGCCGCCACCTCTGGGGTCGCGCCCGGGCCAGTCCGCTCGAGCCGGAGCAGCGCCGATTCCACCCGCGGGCGCGGCGTGAACACCGCCGGATCGACGCCGCGGAGCAGCGACACGGAGCAGGCCAGCTGCACGAGCACGGACGGCCCGCCGTACGTGCGCGAGCCGGGGGGCGCCCGCAGCCGATCGGCGATCTCGCGCTGGACCATCACCGTCCACGAGGCCAGCGACGGCAGCTCGGCGATCGTCCTCAGGATCAGGGGAGTCGCGATCGAGTACGGCAGATTGGCCACCATCCGGTTCGGCGCGGGCTCCAGCCCGGACAGATCGACCTTCATCGCGTCACCCCACACGACCTCCACGTTCCCGGCATCCGCCGCCACCGTGCCCAACCGCTCCTCCAGCCCGCGGTCCAGCTCGATCACCCACACACGCTCGACGAGCTCGGACACCCGCTCCGTCAGCACGCCCTCGCCGCCGCCGACCTCGAGCACCACATCATCGGGCCCGAGCTCCGCGGAGCGCACGATGGCCGCGAGCAGATTGGGGTCGGCCAGGAAGTTCTGGCCAAGCCTCACCATCCGAACACGCGCGCGGCATTGGCGTCGACCAGCGCCTCGAGCTCGCCGTAGGTCACCCCCCGCTCCTCGGCCACCACCTCCGCCGTCGCCACGACGTTCGCCGGCTCGTTCGGCTTGCCGCGCACCGGCTGCGGCGACAGGTACGGCGCATCGGTCTCCACCAGCAGCAGCTCGGCGGGCACCAGCTGCGCCGCCTCCCGCAGCTCCCCCGCGCTCCGATAGGTGACGTTGCCCGCGAACGAGCAGTACCAGCCGTGCTCCGCCGCATCGGCGACCTTCGCCGGTGGGGCCGAGAAGCAATGCATGATCACAGCTGACGCCGTCCGCCACTGGAGGCCAGCAGCTCATACGCCCGGTCCGTCACGTTGCCCCCGGCGCCCGAGCCGTCGCGGAGGTGGATCACCAGCGGCTTCGAGACCTCGCGCGCGATCTCGATCTGAGCCTCGAACGCGCGCAGCTGATCCTCCGGCGAGGAGTGCTCCCGGTAGCGGTCCAGCCCGGTCTCACCCACGGCGGCAACCCTGGGGTGTCGCGCCAGTTCCGCGAGGTCCGCGGCCGCCGCCTCGTCGAAGCCGGCCGCCGAGTTCGGGTGCCGGCCCACCGAGGCGAACACCTCCTCGGACGCCTCCGCGGCTGCGATCGCCTCCCGGTTGGTCCGCTCGTCGAGCCCGACCGTGAGGATCCGCGAGACCCCCGCAGCGCGCGCCGAGGCCACCAGCTCGGCGTCGTCGGGCTCGCACAGGCCGAGGTGGGCGTGCGTATCGACCACGGCCCCGTCTCAGGCGTCGATCTTGGGGAACAGGGCGTCGATCCGGTCGATCGTCTGGCCGCCGCCGCGCGCGCCGAACGCGTCCAGCTCCCGCCCGCCCTCGGCGAGCGCCTCGAGCAGCCGCCCGGACGTGTCCGGGAGGTACGGAAGCAAGAGCAATGCGAGGAAGCGCAGGCCCTCCGCCAGCGAGTACAGGACGACATCGAGCCGGTCGGACTGCGCCTCGTCCTTCGCGAGGTCCCACGGCCGGCTCTCCTCCACGTAGCGGTTGAGCCGCCGCACCCGGAACCAGATCGCCTCCAGGGCCGTTGTCAGCTCGACCTCGTCGAGCAGCTCCCGGACCTCGCCGTCAAGGCCCGGCAGCGCGTCGGCGCCCTCCGCCAGGACCGGGTCGAGCTCGGCCTCGGGCACCACCCCGTCGCGGTAGCGCTCGATCATCGCCAGCGTGCGGCTGGCCAGGTTGCCCCAGTCGTTCGCCAGCTCGGTCTCGTAGCGCTTCTCGAACCCCTCGGTTGACACCGCGCCGTCCTGGCCGAAGGACACCTCGCGTAAGCAGTAGAAGCGCAGCGCGTCGGCGCCGAAGCGCTCGATCACCTCAACCGGATCCAGCACGTTGCCCAGGGACTTGGACATCTTGTGCCCCTCCATCAGGAGGTACCCGTGGATCAGCTCGCGCTGGGGCAGCTCGATGTCGGCCGCCATCAGGAGCGCCGGCCAGTACACGGCGTGGAACTTGAGGATGTCCTTGCCGATGAAGTGCCAGTTCACCGGCCAGAACTTCTCCGTGAGGTCCTCGCCCTCGCGCGCGAACGAGAGCGCGGTGTAGTAGTTGAGGAGCGCGTCGAACCAGACGTACATCACCTGGCTCTCATCCCACGGAAGCGGCACCCCCCACTTCAGCTTCGGCCGCGAGAGCGAGACGTCGCGCAGGCCTCCCTTGATGAACGAAAGCGCCTCGTTCGACCGGAAGTCGGGGATCACCCACCCCGGGCGCTCGGCGTAGAGCTTCTCGAGCGGCTCCTGGAACGTCGAGAGCCGGAAGAACCAGTTCTCCTGCTGCTCGCGCTCCAGCGGGATCCTGTGGATCGGGCAGGTGTTGTCGGGGCCCAACTCCGAGTCGGTCTTGAAGTCGGCGCAGCGCGGGCAGTACCAGCCCTCGTAGGTGCCCTCGTAGACGTGGCCGTTGTCGTAGACCCGCTGGATGACCTCCTGGACGCGCTTCATGTGGCGCGGGTCCGTGGTGCGAATGAAGAAATCGTTGGTCGCGCCCACGAGCTCGCCCATCTCCTGGAAGCGCGGCGCGTTGCGGTCGCCGAGCTCGCGCGGAGTGAGGCCCTCCTTCTCCGCCGCCTGCACCACGGGCTCCCCGTGCTCGTCGGTACCGGTGAGGAAGAACACTTCCTCCCCCCGCTGGCGCATGTGCCTCGCTGTGATGTCGGCCGCGATCGTCGTGTACGCGTGCCCCAGGTGCGGCTGGGCGTTCACGTAGTAGATCGGGGTCGTGATGTAGAACGGCACGGGGCGCGGAGACTACGAGACGCCGGGCGCGCCCCTAGTTCTTTTCCTTCTCCTCCACCGGGTCCAGCTCGTTCAAGCCCTTGAGCACCGTCTCCTCGCAGTCGTCCGGGAACGGCGGCTTGACCACCACGCCGACGTTGCCCGACTTCGAGGTGATGATCGCCGCGGCGCTCTTCGCGTCGCGCTCCTTGGTGATCGCGTCGGCGCTCGGCAGCACCGAGTCGACCGCGCAGAACGGATCGCCCCCGACCTGCCCGCCCTCGACCTTCGTGGCGGCGAACACCTTCTTCTCGGAGAACTTCTCCTCCTCCCCACAGCTAGCGAGGACGAGTGCTGCCGCCATCCCTGCGACCAGTCCCGCGCGCTTCATCGCCCGAAACCTACTGGCAGAGCCGGTCGGGGGCAAACGAGCAAAGAAAAGGGCGGCCCGAAGGCCGCCCTTTCCCGAACTGGGTGCTGGTACCAGAACTAACCGACGGTGCAGTCCTGCGAGTAGTTGTCGGTGTCGACGCTGGCGTCGTCGTACGTCCAGGTGGTCCGGAAGTCCAGATCACCATCGCCCCCACCGTCGCAGTTCGACGAGATGAGGTTGTACTTCTTCTTCTTGTTGCCGGTCTTCCCGTTGTCGTAACCACGGGCGACCTGGGCGCCGAACTGAACGAGGGCGCCGGTATCACCTGCGACGTCCGGAGCGTCCGGAACGTTCAGCGTGCGACCGAAGTCGGCGCCGTTGGCGGAGTTACCCACCTCGCCGAGGACCGGAGTCGTCGGCAGCGCCGCGTTGTCGGCGTGCAGGATGATCGTCGGGAGCCCGCCCGCGAAGCCGCCACCAGCGGTGGAGGTCTCGCCGTTGAACGCGAGGACCGTCAGTTCGGCCTCGTTGTTCGTGGTCGGGAACCCTGGGATCCGGGCGAACGCGTGACCGGAGCCAACGTAGGCATCGGCACACTGGCCCGCAGCACCGTCGGTGGTCGACGTCGCAACGTCGGCCAGCGCGCACTGATCGAGCTTGCTGTTCGCGGTGTAGTTCATCTCTGCCGGGAAGTCGATGAGGACCTTCTCAGCCGACTGATCCGGGATCGCCGGGGTGTTGTCGTTGTCCAGCGTTACGACCTGCGTGTACAGGCCCGCCTTCTTGGCATCGTCGCCGGTATCGGGCAGCAGCGTCGGGTTGACGCCGGCCGAGACCTGCGAGGTGTTGTCGCCGGCACCGTCGCCGAACGCAGTTGCACTGGCACCAAGTGTCAGCACGGCTGCGAGCGAGACAGCGAGGCTCTTACGCGGAATGCGAGTCACATCTCCTCCGATGTGTCGAGCGCGTGCCATCCTGGCGCGCGCGGGTGTGTGTTCTCTTCTAGAGGGAGGTCCACCCAAGAGGTGGACGAATGTCCATTCTCCTGAACGGGCGTTCGGCCCACAACGGGTCGAACCCCTCTCTTCGCTTCGGGATTACCCCTCGGAAGTTGCGGAAAACTACGGATCACGGCGCCCCCAATGCCCGCGTGTGCTGGTACTGGGTCTGCTCGGCGGGCTCGCCGATCGAGTCGAAGTCCGGCTGCTGCGTGCAGGGAAGCTGCCCGAAGCCGGCCGGGTTGTAGATGTTGTCGGAATCCAGCTCGCCGTTGAAGGCGAAGTCGCGGATCCGGTTGAAGAGATCGATCGAATCGGCGGCGTTCGACGGGATCAGCTGGGTGTTGGTCGCGGGGTTGAGCTGGGCACTGATCCCGTCGGGAGCCGCGCCGTCGCAGTGGCGCGTCTCGTACGAGTCGAGGCCGCCCAGGAGCCCCTCGAGCCCACCGGGGGCGAAGTAGGGGTTGGTCCGCGACGTCTGGAGCCGGCTGGGGTAGGCCGACACGCCCTCCGGGCTGAGGGGAGCCGAGGTGCGGACGAAGCGGAAGAACTCCGACGCCGCGCCCTCGGGCACACCGGACAGCGTCGCCGCCGTGACGTTCGCGAACGTCGCCGTGATCTCCTTGCGGTACTGCCGCAGGCCCTCGAAGATCGCGTTGAACGACGCGAGGTAGGGATCGAGGCGGGTCAGGAGCGGGCGCAGGTCGTCGTCGAGCAGGCGGCGGAGCGCCGGCAGCCCGGGCTTGGACGCCGCGATCGTCGAACGCAGGCCCACGAAGAACGCCTCCAGCTCCGGCGAGAGCTCGCCGAGGGCGATGAGCGTGGGGCTGAGCTCCCGGGCAGCCGGCCGGAGCTGCTGGACAAGCGGATCGGTGTCGGTGGCGAACTCGTCGAGGCGCGTGAGCGTGGCCCGCGACTCACGCAGGAACGTCGGGAAGATCTGGAACGTCTCGGCCAGCTCGGCGTTGCGATTGGCTGTCGTCGTGAAGACCTCGTTCGAGTTCTCGATCAGCCCGCGCAGCTGGCCGCGGCGCTCGGACAGGGCCGTGAAGACCTCGCCGCCGTCCCGGATCAGGCGCTGGACGGCCAGCTTCTGCGTATCGAGCAGGCGGAGAGCATCGTCGGCCTCCTCGGCAAACGGGTCGAGGCTCGCGAGCGCCAGCGACAGGTCGTCGCCGCGGCCGCGCAGGGCCGCCGCCTGGCCCTGCATCCAGGCCTGGAATGAGTCCCGGGTCTTGTCGTCGAAGGCCCGGAAGATCTCGTCGAGCTGGACGGCATCGGAGACCTGTGCCTCTGGCATGGCCCCGCCCTCCGGGATCGTGCCCTCCGCCGGCTCTCCTTCGGATTGGGCGGTTACGGACTCGCCCGAGCCGCCGGGGGTCAGCTCGACGTATGTCTCGCCGAGAAGGGTCTTCTGTCTCAAGATCGCCTGGGTATCCATCGGAAGTGGGGCGTACTCCGCCTGTATCTCGAGCTCGGCCTCTGCCAGTCCCTGGTCGCCCAGCTCGATCGACTTCACCTTTCCAACAGATATCCCCGAGATTCGCACGTCAGATTCCGTCGCGAGTGTCGTTGCCTCCTCGAACGGGACCGTGATCCGGTAGCCCTCGGCCTTCAGCGGCACCGCGCCACCGAAGGCGATCCACAGGAAAAGCGCCAGGGCGAAGCACGAGATCGTGAAGCCGATCGCGATCAGAATCCGGGTGACTGTCGGGCCTTGCTTCTGCATCAGAAGGGCGGATCGAGCGTGCAGAGCTGCTTGCTCGGGTCGGGGTCGGTGAACACGAGGCCGGAGGGAGGCACGCGCGTGAGCTGCTGGAGCGTGCGCAGGAACTCGTACCCGGGCGACGATGTGAAGCCCTCGGCGAGACTCGCCGTGTTGCAGGACTGAAGGACCAGGCCGCGGCGCAGCGGCGAGCCGGCGTCCTGGAACTGGAAGTGGTTGTTCTGGTTGTGGTTCAGCCAGGCCGCCCAGAACAGGTAGCCCTCCTCCTGGCCGGGCGGGTTGAAGGCCAGGGAGTTGAACAGGCGGTTCACGTCGGTCAGGCCGGCCGTCAGCGGCGGCGTGTTCTTGCTGAGCGCCTTCGAGGTGTTCACCGTCGTCCGGATCGGCGCCCTCACCTGCCTGGTGAACGGGCGGATCTGGTCGCGGATCGGGCCGACCGTCTGACGGAAGAACGGGCGCACCTCGCGGAGCGCCGGGCCCGAGCTCGCGCGACGACGGGATCAGCCGCTCCGAGGCAGGGCCAAGCTCGAGCGCGAACTGATCCCCGCTGGAGAGCGCATCCTGCGTTGCCTGAAGCGTCGAGGGCAGCTCCTGGAACGACTCGCGAATCGACGCCTCGGAGTTCGCGAAGCCCTCCAGAGCGGCGTTGGAGCTGTCGACGAACTCGGCGAGCTGAGTGTCCGTCGCGCCGAGCTCCTGGCTGACCTTGCGGAAGTTGTTGATCGAGCGCGCGATGTTCGCGCGGCGCTTGGCGAGGCCCCCATTGATCTTCGCGAGGTCCCGCGCCGTCGGCTCGAACCGGCGGAACACGGCCGAGAGCTCCTCGCCGTTGGGCCCGATCCCGGTGGCGCCACCCTCGAGCAGCAGCACCAGGAAGGTGCGCGTGTCGCGGTCGAGCGACTCGAGGAGCTGCTCGGGCTGCACGTTGCCCTCCGTGTTCTGCAAGCGACACGGTCGCTCCGTCTTCGAGCGGCTCGTCATCGGTGCCGGGACTCAGCTCCACCGTCATGTCCTGCAGCCCGGTGCGCGGGCGCAGCAACATGGAGGCGTCGCGTCTTCAGGAGGTCCGCGTACTGGTCCTCGATCTTCATCGTGACGACGGCGCGACCGCCCTCGAGGCTCGACCTCGGTGATGTCACCGACCTGGATTCCGGCGATGTTCACCGTCTGTCCCTGGCCCGGGGTGATCGCCTGGGCCGACTCGAACTCGCCCTTCACCTCGAAGGTCTCGTCGCCGAGGATGGGAATCCACGACGGGTACGGCTGCTGCTGGCGGGAGAGGATGAACACCGTCACCGCCAGCCCGAAGACGATCAGCAGTGTGATCGCCACGACGTCGCCGAACCTGTCCTTGATCGCCTTCTTCATGGCGTCGGGGTGAGGTCGGAGGGGGCGGCCTGGCCAGCGGGCCGTTGACCGCGGGGACGGCGTTCGTATGGCAGTCCACGTTCATCTTGAACGGGGGCTGCCCCGACGCCGGCAGCGCCGGCTGGACCCCGTCCGGGGTCTCGATCGGGCGGCCGTAGACCTTGGTGTTGCCCGGGACGCCTGCCCCGGCCGGGTTCGGGCTCTGCACCAGCTGGTCGGACGGGCCGCCGCCGGTCTGCAGGCGCAGGAACGGGCCGTTGCCGTCAAACCCGGACATCTCGCCCGCGAGGCTTGAGAGCCCGTAGAAGAGCTCGTGGAAGTTGGACTGCCCGGTGGAGAAGCCGTCGTTGACGACGATGTTGCCGGTGGGCTCGAGCACTTCCGAGGTGCAGCGGCCGAGCTTGGTGAGCTCCGGGAAGAGCTCGAGCGAGGTCCGTGAGGTCTTGGCCAGCGGCGCGGCCGATTCGCCCAGCAGGCGGGCGAGGCCGCCGAGCTCCTCGTCGCGCAGCAGCAGGTTGGTCTGGTCGATCCAGGGGCCCGCCGCCCGGATCGTCCCCGGCAGCTCGCGCACACTCGGCTCCAGCACGCGGGCGAGGTCGCGAAGCGGCGGCAGCGAGTCGCTCAGATGCGCCAGCGTCGGCTCACCCTGCTCGAGGGTCGGCGCCAGCTCCGCGACGGTCGCCGAGACGTTGTCCTGCTCCGCGGCGAGCGCGCCCATCGTCACGTTGAAGTTGGAGATGAGGCCCTGGAGCTGCGACTCATGCCCCTCGAGCTTCTTGAAGGTGTCCCGCTGCCCCTTGATGAGCTTGGAGAGGTCGTGGGGCTCGGTGCCCAAAAGGGCCTCCTGAACGATCGCTGTGTCGCGACCCGCCGGCCCGCCGTACTTGAACGTGTCGTTCAGCGACTCCGCCGCACTCTCGCCGTGGACGATCGGATCCTGGCCCTTGTCGTCCTCCGCCGTCGGCTCGTAGGTGAGCGCGGTGCCGTAGCCGTCGAGGAGCTGCTGCAGGTCCTCGCGCGAGTCGGTCTGGAGCGCCGTCAGCACCTCGTCGAGCTGCACCGCCGTGGTCGTCTGGGCGGCGGAGATCGCGCCGCCGTCGGGCAGCTCCGGGGCGCTGGGGCTTCCGGGCCGCAGATCGAGGAAGAAGTTCCCCTCGAGGAAGAGGCGCGGGCGGATCTCGAGCTTGGCGTCCTCGTGGATCGGCTGGCCCTCCTCGTCGACCGTGAAGGTGACCTCGACCCCGTCTCCGCTGGACTGCACATCGGTGACCTCGCCGACGTTCACGCCGGCGATCCGCACCGGCGAGCTGGCACGAAGCGTCGCGACGTTGTCGAAGTTCGCGTGCAACGTGTAGCCGCTGCCCGACCAGGGGAACTCCTTGGTGTAGGCGACGTAGCTGCCCAGCGCGAGGACGACGACCAGGATCAGGCCCCAGATCCAGGAACTGACCCTCGGAGCTGCAGTGCGAGGCCGCCGGCTCATCCCTGGCCTGCCGTGACTGTCCCCTGGTTGCCGGGGACGTTGCCGGTCTCGCCGAGGGGGTTGGTGAGCTGGTCACCGATCACCTGCTGCGCGGTCAGGAAGCCCTCGTTGCCGGCCTCGCACTCGATCGGGGTCTGGCCCGGCGAGGCGGTGTTCGGGTACGGGTTGTAGTGCAGGTAGTTGCGGTCCACCGGGAACTCCGTGGTGGGAACCTCGCCGCCGGCCGCCGGCGCCGACGCCGGGGAGCCCTCGTTGTTCGGCCCCGACGGGGCCTGGAAGACGATGAACCGCTGCCAGGTCCCAATGCCGTTGCCCTGCGCCAGGATCTCCTGCCCGTTGCGCAGGAAGAGGGCCGGGTAGTTGCAGACCGTCTGCGACGGCGTCAGGAAGGCGAGCGTCGGGCGCAGGACGTCCACCGTCTGGCCCAGGCGGTCGATCCCGGCGCGCGCGGACGCGTCGTCGTTCAGCCGTCGCAGGGCCGCCGCCGTGGGCGCGAGCTGGTTGTTTAGCTGCGGGGAGGCCCTCAGCACCGGCGCTCCCACCTCGAGCGCCGACGCGATCGTGTCGGCGTTCGCGCGCAACGACTCGATCCCGGGCTGGAGCTCGGTGAAGAGCGACGCGCTGTGCGCCAGGAACGGACGGATCCGCGGCAGCGTCTCGGTCCCGACGTCGAGCGTGGGCGGAGCCTCCGAGATCGTCTCCTGGATGAACGGGCGCGCGACCGAGGCGAGCGACGTGAACGTCGTGTCCAGCGCGACGAACATGTCCGCCTGCTGACTGGCGACCGGGGCGATCTCCGCCACCGTGTCGGTGAGCGAGGAGAAGAACCGCCCCAGCCTGGTCTCCGGGCTGCCGAGATTCGTCATCACGCGCGTGAGCTTGGGCAGCAGCGGCCGCAGCCGGCCGATCGCCGAGTTGATGGCCGGCCCGCGCCCGGCGAGCGCGTTGCCGAACTCGACGAGGTTCGCCTGGATGGCGGTCCGCGTGGGATCGTCGAAGGTATTGAAGACCTGATCGATGTCCACCGGCACGAGCTCCGCTGCCGAGACCGGCATGATCGCGCCGGGAGCGAAGCCGTCGCTGGAGGTGCCGCGCTGGATCTCCAGGTACTTGAGGCCGAGGGCAGACCGAGCGCGAACGACGATCTTGGAATCGACCGGAAGCTCCTCGGTCTCGGCATCCAGCGACAGGTCGAGCTTCGCGCTGACGCTGCCGTCCTCGTCCTGGATCGGCGTGACGTCCTCGACCACGCCGACGCGGACGCCGCCGATTCGCACCTCGTTGCCGGGCAGCAGCGTGTTCGCGTCCGGCACCTGGGCGGAGATCTTGTACGTGGGGACGAAGGGCAGTCCGCTGTTCGCGTTGTAGGCCAGGAACACGGCCAGGATCGCGATCAGCACCGTGACGGCTCCGACCATGACCGGGCTCGCCGGCGAGCCGCGCTCCCACGCCGGACCTCATCGGCCGCCGCCCTTCGGTGAGGCGCCTTGCGGACCGACCAGGAAGTCGAGCAGCATGCGCGTGCTGCGCTTGCTGGCAGTCGAGGGCTGGCTATCCGGGGCATCCGGCTCCGTCTCGGTCTCCGGCTCGGGTCGGGCTCCGGATCCGGCTCAGGCTCCGGCTCGCCGCCGATGTCGAGGAACGGAACCTCGAGCTCCTCCTGGATCACGTCGCGGACCGGATCGGCCTTCCGGTCGCTCTTGGGCTCGGCGCCTTCGGCCGCCAACTTCGCAAGCAGCTGCGCGAGCGTGTCGGTGGCCGGGTTCTTGGCCTTGTTGGGCTGGGCCTCGAAGGTCGACGTGCACCCCGCCTCGTGCGAGATGTTCTCGTAGTTCGACGCAGTTGTTGACCGGCAGGACCGCCCGCAGGAAGTGCCCGTAGGAGTCGAAGCCGTTGATCGCTCCGCCGAGGTTGTAGATCAGGCGGGTGAGGTTCCGGTAACCGCCGCGCTCACGGAGGCTGCCGAGGAGCTTCGCGAGGTTCTTCGCAACCGGGCCGAGGTTGTTGGCGAGCTGCTCGACGTCCTTCAACACCGGCTGTGAGTGCGACGAGGTCTGGCCCGGCCTCCTCGGCCGCCTTGCCCAGCGACTTGAACGACACGGTGCCCGCGTCGGCGAACGGACCGAGCGCGGTGTTGATCCTGGTCAGGTCGGGCGCGGCGTCGGAGAGATCCGACAGGACGGGCGTCGAGGCGAGGTTGAAGTCGTTCAGCTCGATCATCGTCGCCCGTAGCTCCCGCAGGAAGCCTGGGAGCTTCTGGAACTGCGCCTCGAGGTCGGCGCGGCGCTCGGCCGTGGCCGACGCCGTGACCGCGGCCTCGTTGATGAAGTTGCCGATGTGCTCGCGCTTCGCGGCGAGGGGCTGCAGGACCTCATCGCCGTCGCGGGCCAGGCGCTCGAGGCCCTTGTTCTGCTTGCGCAGGATGGCGAGCACCTGGTCGGTGCGCTTCAGCGCCGGGTTGGCACGCCTGATCACGGCGTCCAGGTCGTCGCCGCGAGCGGCGAGCGAGGCGCCCAGGTCGTTCAGGATCAGGCGGAAGCGGTCCGGGTACGGCTCGCGCATGATGTTGTTGATGAGGTCGACGTCAACGGCCTTGCCGTTGTTGTCGAGCGGCAGCAGGTGCTGCCCCGCCCCGGGCTCGCCCTCGGGGATCTCCTCGAGCTCCGGCGGCGGCTCGGTGCCGGCCGCGCGCGGCTCGGTCAGGCGGCACTCGACGAACTTCTCACCCAGGAGCGACTGGGGGCGGATGAAGCACGAGGCGTCCTCGCGGAAGTCCTGGAAGGCCGGGTCGTCGATCTGGAGCACGACGACCGCCTTGCCGGGCTCGGGGCTGCCATCCGCGTTCACGGCCTCGTCGGCGCCCGTGACCTCGACCTCGCTGATCCGGCCGACCTTCGCGCCGGCGATGCGAACCTCCTCGTCGACCACGAGGAAGCCCCCGTTGTCGAAGATCGCGCGGACCTCGTAGGTGCCCTCCTCGCCGCCGGCGGCGGAGCCGAAGAGCGCCAGCGCGACGACGGTGACGCCCAGCGCAAAGATCGCGGCGATGCGCCTCATGGAGTCGCCACCGGGATCACCATGTCGGTCGGATCGCAGTCGCCTCCGACGGCGGGCGGCACGAACGGCGCCGAGCCGTCCGCCGCGTCCTGCGAGGCGCCGCCCGGGCACTTGAGGAAGCCGTTGGCGTCCCATGCGCTCCCGGGGCCGGCGTAGGTCTCGAAGGCCGGGTCCGAGTTGCGGAAGAAGTCGAACATGTCCTCGGCCTGGGCGAACATCGGCTCGAGCTCTTCCGTCGCCGTGCGGTAGGAGAACGTCCCCATGGCGCCCGGCAGCACGCGCAGGTAGTGGCCGTCGAAGTTGTAGTAGCCGGCGGCCTGGCCCAGCTTCGTCACGAAGGCCAGAAGCTCAGGCATGTAGGGGGTCGCGAACTCGACGTCGTCCTGGGTCGCATCCATCGCCTCGATCTGCTCGCGCGAGGCATCCGCGCCGGCTCGCTGCAACTGCGGGAGCAGCCTGAGGACGTCGGTCAGGTCGTTGTCGGGCCCGGGCTTCGCGACCGCTACCTGGAGGTCCGAGACGACAGGGACGGCCTTCTCCGCCAGCGGGCGCAGGTCGGCGAGGAACTCGGGCAGATCCTTGGTGGCGCGCTTCGAGGTGGCGACCAGCGGGTCGAGATCGTCGAGGGCCGCCCGCAGGTTGACGAAGGTGGTGTCCGCCTGGCGCAGGAACGGCGGCAGCGCTGCGAGCGAGCGGTCGAGGGCATCGTTCTCGGCGGCGATCGCCCCCAGTGCGACGTTCGCGTTCTGGGTCAGCGCGGAGAGGTCGTCGCGGCGCTCGGCGATCGCGCCGAAGGTGTTGGCGCCCGAGACGAGGAACTCCGAGAGGACGCGCTCGTCGCGAGTGAGCTCGTCCAGCAGGCGCGTGGTGGACTGGAGCGCGGGTGCGAAGTACTTGTACGCCTCGCGGGCCTCCTCGGTGTTCCCGGCGTAGAGCGTCGCCGAGCCCTGGACGACCTTCTGGAGGCTTGTACGCGTCTCCTCGTCGAGGGCGTTGAAGAGCTGATCGAGGTCAACCGGAGACGTCGTGTTCTCCGCCGTGAGCGTGGCCCCGTCCTCCAGCTCGGGCTCACTGTTCGGGCCGGGCGCCAGCGAGACGTAGCGGTTCGCGACGCCCGGAGAGCGAGGTCGACCGAACGACCGCGGTCGTGCCCTCGTGGAGGGGCTCGTCGACCTTGATCTCCACGCGAGCCTGCCCATCGGGCGCGAGGCTCAGGTCCTCGACGATGCCCACCGGCTGGCCGCCGACCAGCACCTCGTTGCCCTTCACGAGCTGGCCGCCGGTCTGGAAGTTGAGCTCGTAGCGGTGGCCGCTGTCGCCCCCGAACAGGGCGGAAAACACGAGGAAAACGCCCGCGGCAAGCGCCAGCAGAGCAACCACTCGCGCGACCCTCATCGGGGTCCCGTTCTCAGCGGCATCTCCGTCGGCGGCGTCCAGGCCAGCGCCAAAGCGCTCCTAATCGTTTCCTCGGCGGGCTCCATGCCCATGGTCACGAGGGAGTCCTTTCCCCGTCCCGGCCGAGGTTTTCCCCGGCAAATAACACAATCTCTCGCGTCCGATCCTAACGCTGAGTCATGCGTATTGGCTGCTTGGCCGATTAGGAGCAAGTTAAGGGGTCCCGGCGCTCCCCTACGCCTACTGGCGCGGCTCGCGACCGGTCAAACCGGTGTAGAGGTCGTTCGCGCGGGTGCCGGTGAGCGCCGCGACGACGCTCGCCGCCGCGCGCGGCCGGGCGCCGGCCTGGACCAGCCGGCGCAGGGCGTCGACCGCGAAGGCGGTGTCGGGGCTCGAGCTGGAGCCCTCCGGTGGAGCGATCACGACCACGATCTCGCCCTTCACGTCCTCGCGAAACCGCCTCGCGAGCTCGGAGAGCGTGCCCCGCGCGACCTCCTCGTGGAGCTTCGTGAGCTCCCGGCAGACGGCGGCCGGGCGCTCGGGCGCCAGCGTCGCCAGCGCGGCGAGGGAATCGGGCAGCCGGCGCGGCGACTCGAAGGCGACGACGGTCTCGCCGCCCGGAGAGCACGCGCTCCAGCTCGCCGGCGCGGCGCGGCAGGAAGCCCTCGAAACGCCACCGGTGCGGGAGGCAGCCCCGAGGCGACAAGGGCGGTGATCACGGCCGAGGGACCGGGCAGCACCTCGACGTCCAGCCCACGCTCGATGCAGGCACGGATCAGGCGGTACCCGGGATCCGAGACGACGGGCGTCCCGGCGTCGGTGATGAGGACCACCCGCTCCCCACGCTCGATCTGCTGGACGATCTGCGGCGCGCGCTCGGCCTCGTTGCCCTCGTGGTTGGAGACCAGGCGCGGCCTGGCTCAGCTCCAGCCGCTCGTAGAGCAGCCCGGTGCGGCGGGTGTCCTCGCAGGCGACCAGGTCGGCGTCGGTCAGGGCCTGCCGGGCGCGGTCGGTGAGGTCGCCGAGATTTCCGATCGGCGTCGGGCAGACGGTCAGGCGTCCGGCCATCAGCTGCTTCTCCAGTTCCTCGGCGGCCATCGTGGCGGCCCCGATCATGCCCGCATCGGAGCCCAGCTCGGCGACGAGCACCGGGGTCTGGTTCTGCGGGGTCAGCGCCCGGGCCGCGAGCTCGGCGCGCGCGGGCGCGAGCAGGAGCTCGCCGGCGCCGGCCGTGACGCCGCCGCCCACCACGATCACGTCCGGGTCGAAGACGTTCGCGAAGCTGGCCATGGCCACCCCGAGGTAGTGCCCCGCCCGCTCGATGACCACGCGTGCCGCCCGGTCGCCCGCCTGGGCCGCGTCGGTGACGGCGCGGCCGTCGATCGCCTGCCCGGCGGAGAGCAGCTTGCCCAGAGCGGAATCGGGATCGGCCTCGGCAGCGGCACGCC
Source organism: uncultured Solirubrobacterales bacterium (assembly GCA_963776045.1). Taxonomy (GTDB): domain Bacteria; phylum Actinomycetota; class Thermoleophilia; order Solirubrobacterales; family 70-9; genus JBDTSW01. Next base: position 745,987 of record CAVZLE010000003.1, read on the forward strand.
CCTCCCTCGCGAGCGCCGTTCCGGAGGCCATGGTCTCGACGCAGCCGTGGTTGGGGCAGTTGCCCTGGCACGGAGGGCCGTCGGCGTCCACCACGACGTGCCCGAGCTCGGCCCCGGCACCGGTTGAGCCGCGGTACACCTCGCCGTTGACGATCAGCCCGCCGCCGACCCCCGTCCCGATCGTGAGCACGACGGCGTTGGTGGCGCCGCGGGCCGCGCCGTGGCGGTGCTCCGCGAGGGCAGCCGCGTTGGCGTCGTTGTCGACGAACACGGGCATGCCGAGCCGCTCGCGCATCACCTCGCGCACCGGGACGTCGGCGATCGGGAGGTTCACGGCGGAGATCGCGACGCCGCGTCTCGCGGTCGATCGTGCACGGGATCCCGAGGCCGACCGACGCGACGCCGGGATCCGCCGCGAGCGCCTGCCGGACCTCGAGCTCGAGGCGGGAGATGATCTCCTCAGAGGTCTCCCCGAAGCCGGTCTCATTGGCGCGGTAGAGCACCCGCGGACCGGGGGCCACGACCCCGACCAGCATCTTCGTGCCCCCGAGGTCGACTCCCACTGCGTTGCTCATCCGGCAGTATTGAACTCGATGCCGCCAGGAGACGAGGGGGACCGGCCCGAGCGCCCGGACTACAAGGTCTATCGCTCGAGGCGGGGATTCAAGAAGCCCGACCTCGCTTCGCTGCGCTCGAAGGGAACGCAAAAGAAGTCAGCCGAAGGGCGAGGGCAAGCCCGGCAAGCCCAAGCCCGCCGGCCCCGAGCCCGAGCGCTCGACGGCCCGCAAGGTGTTCAAGTGGGTGGCGATCGCCGCGGGCGTCTGGCTCCTCATCAGCCTCCTCGCGTTCGCGATCTCGGCCCAGATCCAGAAATCGAAGCTCGCCGATATGGGTGATGTGCTCAACGGCGCCAACCCGTTCCTGGCCGCGTCCCCGCAGAACATCCTGGTAATCGGCACCGACACCCGCCCCCCCGGCCTGTCCGCGGAGGGCGAGGAGACGCCGCCGAAATGCCTCGAGGCGGCCAGCAAGGGCGAGCCGCCGCCGAGCGAGTGTCTCCCCTACCGCGCCGACACGCTGATGGTGGTCCGGGCGGGCGGCGGCACCTTCCGGAAGCTCTCGATCCCCCGCGACACGCTCGCGGAGGTACCCGGCCAGGGCCCGCAGAAGATCAACTCCTCCTACGCCACCGGCGGCGCCAAGCTCACTGTGCAGACCGTCGAGGGATTGCTGGGTATCGACGTGAACGAGGTTGCCATCGTCGACTTCGTCGGCTTCCGCGACTTCATCGACGCCATCGGAGGGGTGGAGGTCGAGCTCGACCAACCGGTCTGCTCCGTCATCTCGGGCGGTGAACAGAACGGCGGCTTCACACTCGACCTCGAGAAGGGCTCGAACAGCCTGAACGGCGACGAGGCGCTCTCGCTTTCCCGCACCCGATCGAGTGGCGACTGCAACGGCGACGGAGCCCCGGATGCGAACCTCGACGACACGGATCGGGTCGCCTTCCAGCAGGCCGTCCTCGAGGGCATCAAGGGCCGCCTGACGAGCCCGTTTCGCCTTCCGTACAACTTCCTCAAGGGGCCGATCATCGCCTGGAACGCTCCCAAGGCGATGGTCTCGAGCATGGGGGCTCTGACCCTGCCTCAGCTCGTCGTCGCCGCCGGGATCGGGGGCAACGACTCCAGCACGTTCCTCAAGCCCTCCGCGACAACCGAGGCGGGGAACCTCGTGGTCTCACCGGAGGACTGCGAGAAGGCCGCGAAGCAGCTGATGGGCGGCCCGCCGCCGCGCCAGCCCAACTGCCCGCAGGGCTAGTCGCCGAGCTGGACGAACCGGAGTCCGAGGACGAGCCTGAGGACGAGTCCGACGACGAGCCTGAGCTCTTGCTCTCGGTCTTCGTGTCCGACTTCTTAGAGTCCGAGCCGCCGTCGCCGGAAGATGAGGACTCCTTCGTCTCGGACGAGGCGCCCGCCTTGCCTGCGGTCTTCTTCGCGTAGTCGGTGGTGTAGAAGCCCGAGCCCTTGTAGTGGACGGCCGGTGCGTGGAAGACGCGCTCGACCGCCGCGCCGCACTCCACGCACTCCGTGACCGGGTCGTCGGCCATCGAGCGGACCACCTCGAAGACGTGGCCGTTCGCGCAGCGGTACTCGTAAGTGGGCATGAGCGGCGCGCGATTATCGCAGGGACCGGAACCGGGGCCCACCCCATCCGTCCCCTGCTACCTTCGCCGCCATGCGACGGAAGGGACTCCTGGGGCTGGCTGTTGCAGCGATTCTGCTGGCCGGTTGTGGCGGCGAAGATGACGGTGGCGAGGACTCGAACGACGCCCAGGCCGAGGAGGCCCAGCAGGTGGTCACCGACGCGATCGCCGCGTACGAGGAGCGGGACTTCGAGGCCCTGTGTGCGGCGAGCGACGCTCGCGCGAACAACGCGATCGAAAACGTCACCAAGCAAGACACCTGCCCTGAGGGCTACGAGGAACTGTTCAAGCGCCAGAGCGAGTTTGCCGGCGTGCCCGGCAAGCCGTTCGACGACTTCGTCGAGATGCTCGGCGACTACGAGGTCGGCGCGGTGGAGTTCGAGGAAGACGGTTCGGCGAAGGTCGCGCTGGAGGGCCCGACGGAAGGCGTCGTCTCCGTCGTCGTCTTCGAGGATGGCCAGGCAAAGGTCAGCGAGCTGTTCGTAGCTCCGGACGCCGCGTCCAACCCCGGCAGCGGGGTCACGCCATGACCTTCAGCCGATCCAGGATCGCCACCGCCTCGGCACTCGCCGCTGCTGCCGCCTCGCTGGGCTTGGCCTCGTCGGCCGGCGCGATCGGCTTCACCAATCTCTCGTCGGCGCCTGCCGACGTAACCGCCGGCGCCCATGAGGACTTCACCCAGCACATCGAGTTCACGACCGCCACCGACGACGTGAAGAACCTCGTCGTCCACCTCCCCCCGGGACAGGTCGGGGACCCCACCGCAACTCCCAAGTGCACCGTCGCCGAACTGAACTCCGACACCTGCAGTGCGGACACGCAGGTGGGTGTGACCACGACCACCGCGAGCATCGCGGACGCCGCCCCGATAGAGATCGAAGGGACGGTCTACAACCTGGTGCCGCAGCCCGGTGAGCCTGCACGGTTCGGGATCGTGCTCAGGCCCGACCTCGGGAGCAAAGTCGTACTCCAGGCCGGCGCCTCGCTGCGCCAGTCCGACTTCGGGCTCGACACGGTCATCAACGACATCCCGAATACAGCCGAGATCATTCCCGACGTCCTCGACTTGCCGATCACGATCACCGCGCTCGACCTGACCCTGTTCGGGATCGTCGATCCCGGGCCGCCGGAGAAGTCGTTCATGCGCAACCCGACCTCCTGCGGCGAGGCGACCACCGGCTTCGAGGCCACTTCGTACACGGGCAGCACAACGAGCACGCCCGCCACGGGCAGCGCTTCGTTCACCCCCACCAACTGCGCCGCGCTCGACTTCTCCCCGGCACTCAGCTCGACCGTCGAGGGCGTGGGCATGAACGAGCATCCGACATTCACGACGCTCATCGAACAGGAGGCGTCCGAGGCCGGCCTCAAGGTCGCGCAGGTCTATCTGCCGGCCGAGCTGCAGCCCAACAACGACGCGCTCGGGAACCTCTGCCCGCTCGCCACCTTCCAGGCGGGGAACTGCACGCCGAACACGGTCATCGGCAACGCGGTTGCCTCGTCTCCCCTCCTCACCTCGGAGCTCAGCGGCGACGCCTACCTCCTCGACATCTCCGGCGACCTCGGCGTGGGCCTCGACCTGCAGGGCGAGCTCGCGTTCCGCCTGGTCGGCAACTTCATCTTCGCGCCGGACTTCCGGACCGGCAACCTTTTCGCCGGGCTCCCCGACATCCCGATCTCCGAGTTCCTTCTGACCATCGACGGCGGCGACGGCGGTCTGATCACCGCCTCGCGCGACCTCTGCCAGCCCCCGATCCCGTTCCTCGAGTACGACTTCACCGGCCACAACGGTGAGACGACCGACGGCACGGTGAACTCGCAGGTGCTCGACTGCGCCCCGCCCACACCGCCGACCGCGAACGTGAAGGCCAAGAACCTCGGCGGCGCGAAGCCCAAGGCGAAGCTGCGGGTGAACGCGGGCTCCGACCAGGTCAAGAAGGTCCGCTTCAAGGTCCCGAAGAGCCTGCGCTTCACCAACGGAGCCGTGTTCGAGAGCGGAACCTCGGCACGCGACGACTCGGGCGAGCTCGACGACGACGTGCTGCAGCGCACGGCGCGCTCGGTGACGGTCGAGACGCCCAGCGCCGGCACCGACCTGCTGAAGATCATGTCCTCGAAGGGCGCCCTCGCGCCCACCGGCAAGGGCGGGTCCAACACGTTCAAGATCAAGATCACTGACGTCGACGGCGACGTCACGAAGCTGACCGGCTGAACCGCGCTCCGCGCGCTTCTCTAGCTTCCTTGCCGTGCCCGAGGCCGAGGACACCCCCACCCCCGACGTGACGCTCGAGGAGATCGTGGCGCTGTGCAAGCGCCGCGGCTTCATCTTCCCCTCGTCGGAGATCTACGGCGGGCTGGGCTCGACGTACGACTACGGCCACTACGGCGTCCTGCTGAAGAACAACGTGAAGGCCGAGTGGTGGCGGGCGATGCTCACCGACCGCGACGACATCGTCGCCCTGGACTCGGCGATCCTCCAGCACCCGCGGGTGTGGGAGGCGAGCGGGCACCTGGCCGGGTTCACCGACCCGCTGGTCGACTGCCGCGCCTGCAAGAAGCGCTTCCGGGCCGACCACGTCGACCGCGAGGAGCTGTGCCCGGCGAAGGCGAGCCTGCCCAAGAGCGAGGACCGCCGCCACGACTTCACCGACGTGCGCGAGTTCAACCTGATGTTCGAGACGCACGTCGGGCCCGTGCGCGACACGGCCTCGGTCGCCTACCTCCGCCCCGAGACGGCGCAGGGCATCTTCATCAACTTCAAGAACGTGCTCCAGTTCGCGCGCAAGAAGCCGCCGTTCGGGATCGCGCAGGTGGGCAAGTCCTTCCGCAACGAGATCACCCCCGGCAACTTCATCTTCCGCACCCGCGAGTTCGAGCAGATGGAGATGGAGTACTTCGTCCCGCCCGACGACGCCCAGAGGTGGTTCGAGCACTGGTCGCAGGCGCGCTTCGACTGGTACACCGACCTCGGCATCCGCCCCGACCTGCTCCGGCTGCGCCCGCACGACTCGGACGAGCTCTCGCACTACTCCTCGGGCACCTCCGACGTGGAGTACCTCTTCCCGATCGGCTGGTCGGAGCTGGAGGGCATCGCCAACCGAGGCGACTTCGACCTGAAGCAGCACGCCGAGTTCTCGGGCGAGAAGCTCGAGTACTTCGACCAGTCGACGGGCGAGCGATACGTGCCCCACGTGATCGAGCCGGCCGCGGGCGCCGACCGCGCGACGCTCGCGTTCATGGTGGATTCCTACGACACCGAGGAGGTCGAGGGCCGCCAGCGCACCGTCCTGCGCCTCCACCCCAGGCTGGCGCCCATCAAGGTCGCGGTCCTCCCCCTGGTCAACAAGGAGGGGATGCCCGAGCGCGCCCGCGAGATCTTCGACGCCCTCAAGCGGCGCATGCCGGCCGAGTTCGACTCGGGCGGCTCGATCGGCAAGCGCTACCGCCGCCACGACGAGATCGGCACGCCGTGGGGCGTCACGGTCGACGGGCAGACGCTCGAGGACGGCACCGTGACCCTCCGCGACCGCGACTCCCTCGAGCAGACCCGGGTCGCGGCGGACGAGCTGGGCGATTTGCTGACGTCCCGCCTGGCCGAGGACTGGCGAGCCCGAAGCTCGGTTAGGGCCGGGCACCTTCCGCGCACCTCTGCCGCCGCGTTCGGCTGGGTAGGGGGGCGAAACTCGGCCGCGTGGCGCCTTATTGGCGGTATGCGCCAAAAAGGCGACACGCATGGGCTGTTCGCGACCGTGGCGGCGCTCGCAGAGCGGACGTTCGGGATCATCTCGCTCGACCAGCTGCGGAAAGTCGGGGCGAATCCATCGTGGATCAAGCGGCAGGTCAGGACGGGGCGCCTGCATCGGGTGCACCAGAGGCGTCTACTCGGTGGTCCCTCCCTCATTGCTGCCGGTCAAGGGCAGGTGGCTTGCCGCGGTGCTGGCCTGTGGGCAGGGTGCCGTCCTCAGCCACACGGACGCCGCGGCACTCTGGGACCTCTGCGCGGTCCCATCGGGCCCGACCCACGTCACGGTCCCGACCACCTCGGGGCGCAAGAAGCGCGCCGGGATCACCATCCACCGCTCACGCACTCTCCTACCCAGCCAAACCACGACCGAGTACGGCATCCCGGTCACGAGCCCTGGCCGAACCCTCGCCGACGTCCGCGCCCTCCTCCCGCCGGCCCGCGTCAAATCACTCGTCCGCCGGGCCCAGATCCGGCACCTCGACGTCGGTCCGATCGACGCCGAGGTGGCGCACGTCGATCGCAGCGAGCTCGCGCGCCGTTTCATCGCCCTCACCCGCCGCCATGGGCTGCCCGTCCCGCTGCCGGAGCAGATCGTCGGCCCCTACACCGTCGACTTCATCTGGCCGGACCGTCGCCTGATCGTCGAGGTCGACGGATGGGAGACGCACGGCACCCGGACCGCGTTCGAGGACGACCGGGCCCGCGACGCTTGGCTGACCGCCCGGGGCTACCGGGTCGTGCGCTTCACCTGGCGCCAGGTGAAGCAGGAGGGTCCCGCCGTGGCGAGGACCCTCCTGAGCTTGCTTCGCTGACGGCGCCGGCTAGTTACCCGTGCGCCTCGCCTCCCAGGTCACGTCCGGGCCGGTGTTGCAGCTGGTCGGCGGCGGGCCAGCGAACAGGATCGTGCCGGAGGCCTTGTTGCCGTCGAACTTGCCCTTCACGAAGCCCCAACCGTTCTCGTCGATCCACTGGAACTTGCCACTCGGCTTGAGCCTCGTCGTCTCGCCGGCGTACTGGATCGTCGGCGGGCAGGTGGGGCCCGTGAACTCGAAGAAGACGATCGTGACCTTCGTCTTCTTGTTGTTGACCGAGAGCATCAGCGGCTTCGGGTCGCCGACCGAATCCACCTGCGTGCTCGTGCCCTGGTAGGTGCCGCTCTTCACCGCGCCGAAGCCCGGGGCGGCCGCCACGCACAAGGTCGCGATGGCCGCGGCGGACAAGCCGATCAGCGTCCGGCGCGATCGTCCTGCTCCGAGAATTCCCATTCGACTCCCCTCCTTGGGTTGCCAGTGACCCGAGGGTACCGCCGAATCAGCGCGATGGCTAGAGCACGTTCTCGCAGTCGTTCGCGACCTCGTCGCGGGGGTCGGCGAGCACACCGTCCTGGCCCGGGCCGCAGTGGATCTCGTCCCGGGTCCCGTCTTCCATGTAGAGGTCGTCGGGGCCGCTTCCCGCGGATACGAAGTCGCGCCCGGCGCCGCCGTCGATCTCATCGAACGCGTCGTCGCCGATGATGCGGTCGCGGCCATCGCCGCCCGAGAGCCCGTCATAGCCTCGATGACCGATGAGCACGTCAGCGCCGTCCTCGCCGTTGAGATAGCCCTCGATCCCCTTCCCCAGCGGCTTGTAGGCGTTGGTCATCTTGAAGGCGTCCAGGCGGGCGCCGTCGTTGCCGTTGCTGAGATTGATCTCGAAGTAGTCCCAGGGGTCGGGGTCCTCGCACGACTTGGGACCCGCGTCGTTGCCCGCGATGGTGTCGGCGCGCAGCTTGTTCTTGCCGGCGTCGTATCCGACGGAGAAGGACCGGCTCGTGCTGTTGTCGTTGACCGACATGAACCGCTGGTCGAACTGGCAGAGCGAGGTGACGCCGCGGGCCGAGGCGAACTGGGAGATGCCGAGCAGCGCGGCGAGGGTGGTGAGGATCAGAAGCGCCCTGCGCATCCCCGTCATGGGAAGCAGCCTACCCCCCGTGTCTAGCCCGCCGGCTGCCAGCGCTCGCCCCGGCCCAAGCGGTCAAGGCCGACCCAGGCGAAGTCCATCGCCATCTCCAGGACGCGCTCGCGCGGGACCTCGCGGTGGTCGTCCCACCAGTTCGCGAGGGACTGGACGGCGCCGGTGAGCTGCTGGGCCATCATCTCGGTGGCCTGCTCGAAATCGGGCTCGGCCTCGCGGAAGACCTTCGGGGCGTTGGCGACCATCAGGGCTGCGATCGTCCGGCTGACCTCCTCGCGCAGGACGTCGAACGCCTCGGCGATGTCGGGGTCGCCGACGTTGCGGAACAGCAGGCGCCAGGCGACCGGCCGCTCCTCCACGAACGCGAGAAAGGCATCCACGCCGTCTCGCAGCCGCTCCTCCTCGGACCGGGCGGTGGTGATGGCGGCGCTCACGCGGCCCAGCAATTCGTGCACGTGCGTCTCCAGCAGGGCGCGCTCCAGCTCGCGCTTGGAGTCGAAGTGCTCGTAGATCAGCGCCTTGGACACGCCACCGCGCGCCGCAACGTCCTCCAGCGACGCCCCGTGAAAACCCTGCTCGGAGAACACCTCGAGCGCGGCGCCCAGGATCGCCGTGCGCCTGTCGGCTGCCGAAAGCCGCCGCTTCGTCGCCCCGTCGGTTCCACCGGTACTGCTCATCACGGCCAGCGTATCCGTCACAATCACCCGCTTCGATGCCGACCGAGGCCTCCAACCTCGCGGCCGCTCCGTCGCGCCGCAACAACATCGGGACCCTCCGCATGGTCGGGGCGCTGGTCGTGCTGCTCGGACACAGCTTCGTGCTCTCGAGCGCCAACGGGCGTACCGTCGACGACGTCTCCAGCTGGCTCGCCGGCTTCTCGGCGTTCGGCCTCGGCCTTCCGGGAATCGGCCTCGCGATGTTCTTCGCGATCTCGGGCTACCTGGTGAGCGCCAGCTATCAGCGCCGGGGCAGCGTCCTCGCCTACGTCGAGGCGCGCCTACTGCGGATCTACCCGGCCCTCTGGGTCGCGATCGCGTTCATGGTGATCGTCGGGTTCATCCTCTCGCCCTATTCGCCGGCGGAGTACTTCAAGAGCCACAAGACCCTCGTCTACGTGGCGGGCGGGGCCAGCCTGTTCGACATGAACTACCTGCTGCCCGGCGTCTTCGACAGCAACCCGAGCGACTCGGTGAACGGCTCGCTGTGGACCCTGCCGGTGGAGATGAGGATGTACGTCTTCACGGCCATCGCCGGCGTCCTCGGCCTGCTGGGCAAGCGGCGTACCTTCAACGTCCTGGTTCTGGCCGCCATCGGTGTCGGGGTGATCTGGCCCGGCTCGCTGCCGCTGCTCGGCGATCACAACCACGCGGAGATCGCCAGCTTCTTCGTCGCCGGTGCCGCCCTCTACGTGAACCGCGACATCCTCCCGCTGCGGGCCTGCCGGCCTGCTCGCGCTGGTCGTCCTCACCGCCGCGCTCAGCTGGACCGCGGCCTACCCCCTCCTCTTCGCGCTGGCCTTCACCTACGCCGTGCTGCTCCTCGGCTTCACCGACCGGGTGCGGCTGCCGGACCTCGCCGCCCGGGGCGACTTCTCCTACGGCACCTACCTCTACGCGTTCTTCGTCACCCAGATCTGGGTCTCTGCGCTCGGCCCCGGGCACGCGTGGGTCGTCCTCGTCCTCACGGTTATCACCACGCTGCCGCTCGCCGTGCTCAGCTGGCATCTGGTCGAGGCGCCCGCGCTGCGCCTGAAGGGAAAGCTCCTCCCGCCCAAACTGACCAGACGGTCAGTTATATTCCGCACCAACGAGTAGCGGCGAGAGAAGGGGTGCTTCGTTGAGCGTTGCGCAGAAGGACGGAATCGAGCGGTCGTTCGCCAATCAGATCTCCTACGAGGACCTGTACAAGCGCTGGGAGAAGGGCAACTGGTCGGCGTATGACATCGACTTCTCCGAGGACCGAAACGGGTGGGAGTCGCTCACCGACCTTCAGCGCGAGAGCGCCCTCTGGATCTACTCGATGTTCTTCTTCGGCGAGGACTCGGTCACCGACAACCTCTCCCCCTTCATCGACGCCGCGCCGAAGGAGGAGCAGAAGTACTTCCTCGCCACGCAGCAGGTCGACGAGGCCCGCCACGCCGTCTTCTTTCACCGCTTCTTCAAGGAGGTCATCGGCGCCGGAGACGACATCGGCGCAACCCTGGCCTTCACCGAGTCCCAGCTCGGGTGGGGCTACCGCAACGTCTTCTCCCGGCTCGACGCGATGGCCGACGAGCTGCGGCGGGACCGGTCGCTCCCGAAGTTCGCGCAGGCGATCACGCTCTACCACCTGGTCGTCGAGGCAACCCTTGCCCAGCCCGGCCAGCACTACATCGAGGACTACTTCGCGAAGGCCGGCACGATGCCGGGCTTCTCGGCGGGCATGACGAACGTCTCCCGCGACGAGCAGCGGCACATCGGCTTCGGGGTGAAGGTGCTCTCGGAGCTGCTGGCCGAGTCGGATGAGTGCAAGGCCGCGGTGCGCGAGCTGCTGCTGGAGGTCATGCCCTACTCCCTGGCGGTGTTCATCCCGCCGGACGGGCTCAACCGCGAGTACACCCGCGCCTACGGCTTCGAGATGGAGGACATCTTCGCGTTCGGGCTGAAGTCCGTGCGGACGAAGTGGAGGGCGATCGGCTACCCGATGGAGGACATGCCCGGCGTGCTGCCGGTCGACCCCGATATCTCGGCACGAGGAGATCGCCACCCGGCAGATCCGGCTGCTCGAGGCCCGCGTGATGGGCGAGCCGAACGACAGCCCGGACTCCTCACCCGAGATCCAGGAGCTCTACTTCGACGTGATCGCCAACTCCGCCGACACCGACCGCCGTGAACGGCAAGCCGCTGACGGTCCAGTGGGACTTCCACGACGCCGAGCCCTGGCACGTGATCGTCGCCAACGGCTCGACCCGCGCCGAGCACGGGATGGCCGCCGACGCCGACGTGACGCTCCAGGCCTCCTGGGCTGACTGGATCAACATCTCGAAGGGGGCGATCCCGCCCCGTCGCGCCCTGATCACCCGCCGGTTGAAGCTGCGGGGCGGCCCGCGCGGGCTGAGGGCCTTCACGAAGGCGTTCCCCCGGCGCTGAGCTCAGTCCCGTTCGGCCACCCACTCCTGCACGCCGGTATCGCAGGAGATCATGAATGAGGTCGAGCTTCGGAAGATGCCGGAGGCCTTGCCACCCGGCTTCAACCGCCCCTTCAAACGGTTCTGGGAGAACCCGCCGCCGAACCGGACGTCGAACTTCCCATCCTTCACGCGCGTGCCTGTCGCAAAGCCCGAGCTGCCGCTGAGCGTTGTCTCTATGTCGTCGCACGCGTAGGGCACCAGAGTCCACTCGCCCTCGGTCACGTCTCGCTTTCCTCCCTGCGACTTCTCCACCCTGAACTCGACCGTGGAGCCGGGGACGCCCTTGAAGTGCCCCTCGTAGACGGCGGCTGAGGCCGGCACGGGCAGCAGCAGAAGTCCCAGGCCCGCGATCAGCGATCGCGGCATGCTCATCGGTCCCGCTCCGCCTTCCAGCGCAGCTTGGCGCTGTGGCAGTGACCGAGCGTCATCGTCTCGGCCTGCGCGCGGAGCGTCCCCTTGCCGTCGTCGAAGCCCGCGCCCATCTCGCCCGTCACGCGAATCGGGCCCCCGCCGAGGTCGATATTCGCCACGAACGAGCGGTCTGGCTTCAAGACGGCGCTCGCGTTCGCCCCGAAGCCGTACACGGAGTCTCCGCCTTCGCAGGTCATCGGAATCGACATCGCGTCGAACCGGGTGACGGTGCGCTTCCCGTCCACCTTGGCGATCTTGAAATCGACCGTACCCGGCGTTTGGTTGATGTCGCCCGAGTACTGCGCGGCGAGCGCCGCGCTGGGAAGGACGAGCACTCCCAGCGCCACCAGTCCACCGATCATCCGCCTCATCGCCGCCACTCCAAGGGTCGCCCAGCGGCCGGGCTCAGCGGCTCAGGCGCTGGACGACGGTGCCGACGCGGTCGTGGTGGAGGTGTACTCGAACTCCTCCTCCGCCCCGAACAGCCGGTCCAGGACCGCCTTGCGCAGGTCCTCGGAGAGGGCGATCGCCAGGATCGCGCCGACGACCGTCAGCAGGAACAGGTTGCGGAAGGTGTGGCCCTCGCGCTTGCCTCGCAGCTGGTCGGACGCCTCACGCAGCGACTCGGCGGCGTTCTTCAGCTCCTTGTGGACCTTCTTGTCGTCCATCAGCTTCTTCGCCGGCTGGCCGTTGTTGACGCGGCCATAGGCCTTCTTCGCGGACTGGAATGCGTCCTGCAGGTTCTCCCGCAGGTCCTCGTCCTCGACCAGGCGTCGGACGTAGTCGTTGTCGGCTGCCGAGCGCCCGGCCTCCCAGGCCTTCTCGGCGCGTGTTCCCTTAGGCATCTGCACTCTCCTCCTGCGAATCAAAGCTCGGTTCTAAGCGGACGCTGAGCATATACCCGCTGCGGGGGCGCCATATCGCCGGGTCGCTACAGCTCGTAGACGGCGCCCTCGCGGGCCACCTCGACCGGGCCGCCGTAGGCCTCGGAAGCCTGCTTTCGGGCCCACACCTGGTCGAGCTCGTCGGAGATGTGGGTGATCACGACCTGCTTGGCGCCGGCCGTGCGCGCGTGCTCCCCCGCCTCCTGAGGGGTGAGGTGGCCCCGGATGCCGGTGCGCTCCGGCCGCGGCAGGGTCGCCTCGACGATCAGGAGGTCGGTGTCGCGCGCGAAGTCGACGATCTCGGGGCCCGGGCGGCAGTCGGCGCCGAAGGTGAAACGCCCGCCACCCGACTCGACGATCTCGACCGCGAACGTCTCGGTGAAATGAGGCACCTCGCCGAAGCGGATGCGCAGCGGGCCGACCTCCACGTGAGAGTCCCCGTCGTACTCCTCGAGCAGGAAGGCGTTGTCGATCAAATCGTCGTTCCCCCAGGCCCCGACCACCCGGCGAAAGGTCTCCCCGGCCCCTGGGGGAGCGATCAGCCTGGGCCGCGCCGGGTCGTCCGTGCCGGGCCACGGGGGTACCGGGACCGGCTGCTGGCGGGGCGCGTAGGTGAGCGCGTAGGAGTAGGGGACGAGGTCCAGGAAGTGATCCGCGTGCAGGTGGGAGATGACCACCGCGTCGATCTCGGTGTAGTCGCGGCGCTGGCGCAGCTTGCCGAAGACACCGTTGCCGCAGTCGAGCAGCAGGGCGGTCTTGCCCGCCTCGATCAGGTAGCCGCTACATGCGCCGCCGGCATCCTGCCAGGACGGCGACTTGCCGAGAACCGTGATCCGCATCCGCGGAGGACTCTAGACCGGGGCGGGCTCAGGCCGGGTCAGATGCGCGAAGGAGCAACGCAGGTTGCCGCGGCGGCACCAGCCCCTCGGGCGTGTCGGCCCGGAACGTGGAACAGGGCTCGTCGAGCGCGAGGGCGCACAGCATGCGCCGGTGAAAGAAACAGTCCTCGCAGCTGCGACCGTTCTTCTTGCGGCGCCGCTTGGCCTCCGGCCGGCTGTATCCGATGGCCGCGGCGACTTCGGCTGGGGGCTGTTCGACTTTGAGCACGCCTCCGAATAAACCACGTCCACGGGAAGGCCGGGAGGCCCTTTCTCGCAAATCGCCCGGGTTTCTTCACACCTCGTTCACGCGACTTCGCCCGCTTTGCGGCTTTGGGAATCGCGGCCAAGGCCAGGCCGGGTAATCCCGACCGCCGAGGTCGGCTTGGACCGGCGATCGCGCTAGAATCGCGGCCGATGGCCACCGAGCGCACATCCCGGCTGAGCGCCTCGCCTCCGCTGTTTCAGAACCGGTTCCTCGACTTCTTCTCGAGGATCCATCCATCGGTTCCGGCGATCATCTTCATCCCGGTCATCGTCGCCATGGTCTGGCTCGGCGCCGACCGGGGCCAGGGCGCCTGGGAGATCGTGGGGCTGTTCGTCGCCGGCATCGCGATCTGGACCATCACCGAGTACTGGCTCCACCGCAAGTTCTTCCATTGGGAGCCCGACAACGCCTTCGGCCGCAAGATGCACTTCATCATCCACGGCGTCCATCACGACCACCCGAACGACAAGCTCCGCCTGGTGATGCCACCGGGGGCGAGCATCCCGCTGGCGGCGCTCTTCTTCGGCATCTTCTGGCTGATCTTCGGCACGCCGACCGTGTTCCCGGTCTTCGGCGGCTTCATCGCCGGCTACCTGGTCTACGACTACACGCACTACTACGTGCACCACTTCGTCCCGAAGAGCGAGTTCGGCAAGCGCCTGCGCGAGCAGCACATGCGCCATCACTTCCAGGATCACCGCTACGGCTTCGGGGTCTCGACGCCGCTCTGGGACGCGGTCTTCGGCACGCTGCCGCGGCGACGCCCCGGCGAGGCGGACAAGTCCCACAAGGTCCCCAGCTAGGGACCCTCCAGCACCCGCCGGAAGCGCACCTCCGCGAGGCCCGCCTCGGAGGGGAAGTACTGGCTGGGCCGGCGCCCGCCGTCGTCGTGCCAGTCCCGGCTCGCGTAGAAGTTCGCCGCCCTGTCGTTGCCCTCGAGCATCCACAGGATGCCCTCACGGCACGCCGCCTCGGCCATCCGCTCGCCCGCCGCGTCGATCAGGGCCGAGCCCAGGCCCGATCCCCAGCGCGCCGGCTCGACATACAGCGCCGGGATCTCGCCCACGTCGGCCGGCTCCTCGGGATCGCGGGCGGGCACGGCGTAGGTGACGAAGCCGGCCACCCCGCCGGCGTCCTCGCCGACCAGGGTCCTAGGCCCACGGCTGGCGGGGCTCAGCCGGGTCCTCCACTGCGACTCGCGGCCCGTAACCGAGAGCCCGTCGAGTATCCGCCGCGGGAGCAGGCCCATGTAGGCCGCCCGCCAGGCGTCGACATGCACGCGTGCGATCGCGGGTGCATCACCGACCACCGCGGACCGAACTAACACACTCACACTGTTACTCTCATTTCAACACTTACAGTGTGACGCACCACAAAGTGGGGGAACCCAAGGAAGGGACAAAGCAGATGCCTTCGAAGACAGTCGACCAGGCAGCGGACCTGATCCGGGAGCGGATCCGGGAGCTCGAGAGCCGAGGCCTCGGACCTGAAGCGCGCACTCTCCAGCCTCACGGGCGGACGTGAGGGGCGGCGCGGCCCCGGCCGCCCCCGCGGCTCAAGCGGCAACGGGCGTAAGCGCTC
This sequence comes from uncultured Solirubrobacterales bacterium, assembly GCA_963776045.1. Taxonomy (GTDB): domain Bacteria; phylum Actinomycetota; class Thermoleophilia; order Solirubrobacterales; family 70-9; genus JBDTSW01. Next base: position 761,079 of record CAVZLE010000003.1, read on the forward strand.
CGGACGGCGCAACACCCGCTCCGACCAGGCGGTGAAGCTGATCGCGGAGAACCCCGGCATCTCGGCCTCCGAGATCGCCAAGCAGCTGAAGATCAAGCCGAACTACATGTACCGCGTGCTCGGCGACCTCCAGAAGGAGGGACGCGTGAAGAAGGACGGTCGCTCCTACTCGGCCACCTAGGCGGGACGCTGGACACAGCCCCCGCGGCGAGGTAGGTTCTCCTCGCAACCCAGCGGGGAGGAAGAATGCTTCGGAGAAGGATCTATTGGAGCGCGACCGCCGTCGCCGTGATCGCCGGTGGGATCGTCCTGACGGGATCGCTCATGGCCACCGGCGCGGGGAACGCCCCCAAATGCCTCGGCAAGTCGGCGACGATCGTGAGGGGCGATGGCGCCAACACGGTCAACGGGACCGACGGGAACGACGTGATCGTGACCAAGGGCGGCGGCGACTCGGTGGACGGCGGCGAAGGCAACGACCGCATCTGCACGGGCGCCGGCGCCGACGGCGCGTCGGGTGGCCCGGGCAACGACCAGATCAGCGGTGGGGGAACCGCTGACAGCCTCGACGGTGACACCGGGCTGGACGATCAGCCCAGCGATGGCGAGGATGTACTGAAGGGCGGCGAGGGAGCGGACCGCCTCGAGGGCAACGGCAACGATGACGACATCTTCGGCAACGACGGCAACGATCTGATCGACGGCCAGAGCGGCACGGACTTCTGTGACGGCGGCCGCCACGCGGACAGCGCGTCGAACTGCGAGGAGGGTCCCGACGCGGATATGTGACCGCGCGTCCTGAGGGTAGGCGTCATTGTTCGGCGCCCGATGGACCCGGACCGAGTTCGCATCACATACGAGGCCGAGCGTGGCCGACGTCCGCCTGACCCGGGCGGACAAGCACAACGCGCTGGACTTGGCGATGTTCACCTCCCTCGACGAGGCGGCGTCCGAGCTGCGCGAGCGAACCGACGTCCGTGCCGTCGTCATCTCAGGCGACGGCCCCAGCTTCTGCTCGGGCCTCGACTTCCCCAGCTTCGCCGCGGAGCCGTCGCGGATGGAGGAGATGTTCGGCCACCGCGACGGGGACGCGGCGAACCTCGTCCAGCGCATCACGTACGACTGGCAGCGGCTGCCGATGCCGGTCATCGCTGCGCTCCACGGAAACTGCATCGGCGGCGGGTCCCAGCTCGCTCTCGGCCCTGACATCCGCATCGCGGCCCCCGACACCCGCATCTCGGTGATGGAGGTCAAGTACGGACTGATCCCGGACATGGGGATCACGCAGACCCTCCCCACGCTCGTCGGGCTCGACGTCGCCAAGGAGCTGGTCTTCACCGGGCGGTTCGTGGAGGCCGACGAGGCGCTACGCCTCGGCCTGGTCACGCGGATCGCAGACGACCCGCGCGCGGCCGCTCACGAGCTCGCCGCCGAGATCGCCTCCCGCTCGCCCGACGCCGTCCGCCGCGGCAAGCGGCTGCTGAACGACGCAACCCGATCCCGCTCCGAGGAGTCGCTGGCGCTGGAGGAGAAGCTCCAGCGCGAGCTGCTCGGCTCGCCGAATCAGATCGCGGCGGTTACGGCCGCGATGACGAAGCAGCCCGCCGAGTTCGACGACGCGAGCTGAGCCGAGGGTGCGTACCTCCCCTGTGGCGGGTAGTCGGGTTACGTGACCAAGGTCGAAGCACCTCACGAGGATCTGCCCCCGCTTGAGCTGCGGGCGATCCGCGAGCTCGACCTGCGCGAGCCGCCCGGCGATGGCCAGCCCCCACACCTGGCCTCCGCCTCGGGGATCGCGAAACGTGGCACCTTCGTCTACGTCGTCGGAGACGACCTGCTCCAGCTCGGCGTCTTTCCGCTGGCGAGCGGCGAGCCGGGCGAGCTGCGCAGGATCTTCGAGGGGACGCTCGCCGGCTCGCCCGAGGCACGAAAGCGCGATAAGCCTGACCTCGAGGGCCTCACGACCCTCCCGCCTGTGGAAGGAGAGCCGAACGGCGGGCTGCTGGGCCTGGGCTCGGGCTCAGAGCGCGGCCGCGACCGTGGCTTCTATTGGTCCTTCGCTCCGGACGGGACGCTCGACGGCGAGCCGCGCACGATCGACTTCGCGCCCGTGTACGACGAGATCCGGGGCGAGCTAGGAGGGGAGATCAACATCGAGGGAGCCGCCGTGGTCGAAGAGCGCCTCTGGCTCTTTCACCGGGGCAACAGGACCGACGCGCCGAATACCGTCGCCGAATTCGAGCTGGGCGACCTGTCGCGGACCCTGGCGGAGGACCGGGTCGTCGATCCGGGCGAGCTCGCCGGACTCCGGGGCTATGAGCTGGGCGAGCTCGACGGCGTGCCGCTTTGCTTCTCCGACGCGACGGCGCTCACCGACCAACTCGTCTGCTTCAGCGCCTCGGCGGAGGGCGAGGAAGACGGGGACGTCCGCGGCTCGGTCGTCGGGACGATCGGCGAGGACGGGTCCGTTCGGCGCCTGCGCACGATCGACCCGCAGTGGAAGGTCGAGGGCGTCCACGCCACCATCGACTCCGGCGTTATCGACTTCCTGTTCGTCTGCGACCAGGACGATCCGGACACTGCGTCGCCGCTCCTCAGCGCGACAATGCCGATCGACCGTGAGCTCGACGAGGATCGCTAGAGCAGACCGAGGCCGTCGACGGCATCGCGCTCCTCGTTCAGCTCGGCGACTGTCGCGTCGATGCGCTCGCGGATGGCGTCGCCGATCCGCAGGTCCTGGACGATCTCGTACTCGCCGTCCGCGCAGGTGCACGGGTACCCGGAGATGATCCCCTGCGGGATGTCGTAGGAGCCGTCGGCGGGCACGCCCATCGAGACCCAGTCGCCGTCCGGGCGTGCCGAGCACCCAGTCGTGGACGTGGTCGATCGCGGCGTTCGCCGCCGAGGCCGCGCTCGAGGCGCCGCGGGCGTCGATGATCGCGGCGCCGCGCTTGGCGACGGTCGGGATGAACTCGTCGAAGATCCAGGTCTCGTCGTTCGACGGCCATCCAGGCGGACTCGCCCTTCACCTGACAGTTCCCGAGGTCGGGCACCTGCGTGGTCGAGTGGTTGCCCCAGATCGTCATGTTCGTGATGTCCGAGACGGTCGTGGCGGTCTTGGCTGCCAGCTGAGCCATCGCCCGGTTGTGATCGAGGCGGACCATCGCGGTGAAGCGCTCGTTGGGCACGTCGGGCGCGTTCGACATCGCGATCAGGGCGTTCGTGTTCGCCGGGTTGCCGACCACCAGCACCTTGATGTCGTCGGCGGCGCCGGCGTTGATCGCCTCGCCCTGTGGCTTGAAGATGCCCCCGTTGGCCTCCAGCAGGTCGGAGCGCTCCATGCCCGGCCCGCGCGGGCGGGCGCCCACCAGCAGGCCCACGTTGGCGCCGTCGAACGCGGCCTTGGGGTCGTCGTGGATGTCGATCCCGTCGAGCAGCGGGAACGCGCAGTCGTCGAGCTCCATCGCCGTGCCCTCGGCCGCCTTCACCGCGTCGGGGATCTCCAGCAGGCGCAGGCGGACGGGGGTGTCGGTGCCCAGCATCTCGCCGGCGGCGATCCGGAACAGCAGCGCGTAGCCGATCTGGCCGGCCGCTCCGGTGACGGTGACGTTCACGGGGGTGCTCAAGTCAGTTCATCTCCTTCTGAAGGTTTTCGTCGATCGACGCGAGGAACTCCTGCGTCGTCTGGAAGTCCTGATCGTCGCCGACGAGCAGCGCCAGGTCCTTGGTCATCTTGCCGCTCTCCACCGTCTCGATGCACACGCGCTCGAGCGTGTCGGCGAACTCCGAGACCTCCGGGGTCTCGTCCATCCGGCCCGCGGGCTGCGAGGCCGCGGGTCCAGGCGAAGATCGATGCGATGGGGTTGGTCGAGGTGGGATTGCCCTTCTCGTGCTCGCGGAAGTGGCGCGTGACGGTGCCGTGGGCGGCCTCGGCCTCCACGGTCTTGCCGTCGGGCGTCATCAGCACGCTCGTCATCAGGCCCAGCGAGCCGAAGCCCTGGGCGACGGTGTCGGACTGGACGTCGCCGTCGTAGTTCTTGCAGGCCCAGACGTAGCCGCCCTCCCACTTCAGCGCCGCCGCGACCATGTCGTCGATCAGCCGGTGCTCGTAGGTGATCCCCTTGTCGTCGAAGTCGGCCTTGAACTCGGCGTCGAAGATCTCCTGGAAGAGGTCCTTGAAGCGCCCGTCGTAGGTCTTCATGATCGTGTTCTTGGTCGACAGGTAGACCGGGACCTCGCGGTCGAGGCCGTAGCGCAACGAGGCGCGCGCGAAGTCGCGGATCGAGTCGTCGAGGTTGTACATCGCCATCGCGACACCGCTCGATCCGGGAAGTCGAAGACGTCGATCTCGATCGGATCCGAGCTCGTCCTTGGGAGTGAAGGTGAGGGTCAGCTTGCCCTCGCCGGGGATCAGGGTGTCCTCGCCCGGTACTGGTCGCCGAAGGCGTGACGGCCGATGATGATCGGCTTCGTCCAGCCCGGCACGAGGCGCGGGATGTTCGAGATCACGATCGGCTCGCGGAAGATGACGCCGCCGAGGATGTTGCGGATCGTCCCGTTCGGCGAGCGGTACATCTCCTTCAGGCCGAACTCCTCGACCCGCGCCTCGTCGGGCGTGATCGTGGCGCACTTCACGCCCACCCCGTGCTCCTTGATCGCGTTCGCGGCATCGACCGTGATCTGGTCGTCCGTCGCGTCGCGGCTCTCGATCCCGAGGTCGTAGTACTCGAGCTCGACGTCGAGGTAGGGCAGGATCAGCTGCTCCTTGATGAACGCCCAGATGATCCGGGTCATCTCGTCGCCGTCGAGTTCGACGATGGGGTTCTTGACTTCGATCTTCGCCATGGGGGCGATCGATCCGCGACTACGCGTGCGCGGGGGCGCACGGGGCCGAGCCGGTCGTGGACGGGGACGAAGCCCGTACCCGGAGGTACGGGCGAGGACGGCGGGCGCGATCCGGCGACGGTCTCCGATGCGTCATCCGCGAACGTGATGTTGTGGATTGCTCAGCCAAGGGTGCGCGAGCTACCGGCGGGCATCGACCGGGGGCGAGAGACCTAGAATTCGCCGCGATGGCAACCGCCGAGCCGCGCTCCGGCGCCGCCACCCACGAGGTCTTCAACCAGTCTCCCCCGCTCGCGGGCTACAACGTCTTCGAGGCCGACACCGTCCTCCGCGAGGCGATCGCCCGGGAGGGCGCCGAGTGGGCGAACGAGCGGTTGCGCAGGTTCGGCGCCGAGTGCGGGCGGCCGGACGTGATCGAGCTGGGGCGCCTGGCGAACGAGAACAAGCCGCGGCTGCGCACCCACGACCGGTTCGGCAACCGGATCGACGAGGTCGAGTTCCACCCTGCGTGGCACGAGCTGATGAAGATCGGCGTCTCGCACGCCATCCACGCCTACCCGTGGCTGGAGCCCGGCCCCGGCGCCCACGTCGCCCGCGCCGGCGGCGCGATGCTCCTGACGCAGGTCGAGGCCGGGGTGATGTGCCCGATCTCGATGACCTACTCGGTGATCCCGGCGCTGCGCCACCAGCCCGAGCTGGCGGCCGAGTGGGAGCCGCGCTTCGGCTCGCTGGACTACGACGAGCGCCTGGTCCCCGCGATCGACAAGAAGGGCGCGCTGTGCGGGATGGGGATGACCGAGAAGCAGGGCGGTTCCGACGTCCGCGCGAACACCACCACCGCGCGGCCGCTGAACGGCGGCGGCCCGGGGGCGGAGTACGAGCTGACCGGCCACAAGTGGTTCATGTCGGCCCCGATGTGCGACGCGTTCCTGGTCCTCGCGCAGGCCGAGGGCGGGATCTCCTGCTTCCTGATGCCGCGCTTCCTCCCCGACGGCGAGCGCAACCGCATCCACCTCCAGCGGCTGAAGGACAAGCTCGGGCAACCGCTCGAACGCCTCGTCCGAGGTCGAGTTCCGCGGCGCTTGGGCCCGCCTCGTCGGCGAGGAGGGCGCCGGCGTGCGCACGATCATCGAGATGGTCAACCACACGCGCCTCGACTGCGCGGTCGGCTCCTCGGCCGGGATGCGCGTTCGGCACGGCCGCGGCGATCAACCACGCCAGCCACCGCTCGACCTTCGGCAAGACGCTCGTCGACCAGCCGCTGATGCAGAACGTGCTCGCCGACCTCGCGGTCGAGTCCGAGGCGGCGACGATCTCCTCGCTGCGCCTCGCCCGCGCCTACGACGAGTCGATCGCCGGCGACGAGGAGGCAACGGAGTTCAAGCGGATCTCGAACGCCGTCCTCAAGTACTGGATCTGCAAGCGCGGGCCCGTCCCACGCGGTCGAGGCGCTCGAGTGCTTCGGCGGCAACGGCTACGTCGAGGAGTCCGGCATGCCGCGCATGTACCGCGAGAGCCCGCTGGCCTCGATCTGGGAGGGCTCGGGCAACGTGCAGTCGCTGGACGTCCTGCGCGCGATGGCGCGAACGCCGCGGGCGCTCGAGGCCTTCTTCGCGGAGGTCGACGAGGCCGCAGGGCACCGAGCCGCGACTGGACCGCTTCGCCGCCGAACTACGCGAGGAACTCACCGACCTGGACGCGATCGAGTCACGAGCGCCGCCGGGTCGTCGAGTGGATGGCGCTCGCGCTCCAGGGCTCGCTCCTGGTCCGCTACGGCGACCCCGCGGTCGCCGACGCCTTCTGCGCGTCGCGCCTGGACGGCGACGGGGGCCGCGCCTTCGGCACGCTGCCCAAGGGCGTCGACTTCGAGCGCATCATCGACCGGCACTCGCCGGTCGCCTGAACGCGGTCGAGGCTTCGGTAGCTAGCCGTCAGCGCCGCGATCAGCGCGATCGCGACGCCGCCGCCGAGCACGAGCCCGACCGCGTTCGCGACCGTCACCCAGGTCGCGCCCGAGACGATTGGCCTGAGCCTGCATCGGGCTCAAGTATGAGCAGACGTTCATACATTGGCAGCCGTAGTACACCGCCCGTGTCGGACCTAAACGCGATTCGTGGCTGGAAGAGGACGCGTTTTCCGTCGCCTGGCCGCTCAGTCGAGCCAGCGCTCGTCGAGGCGGCGAACGACCGCCTCGATCAGCCGCACCGCGTCCGCAACGCTGAGCCGTAGTCGACGTTCTCCGGAACGTCGCTGGGCCAGTGGTAGTTCGCCGGCTGCTTGAGGTCGGTGCACGGACGCCAGCGACGCGCACTCGTAGCCGCCGGCGAGCGCGATCGACCCGTCGGTCGCATTGCGGAGGCGGAGGTTCGGGAAGAGGTGGATGTCCAGCTCTGAGGCCAGCCCATCGACGAGGGCGAGTGAGCGCTCCGGGTAGTCGCGCATCGCCGCTCATCCCCTCCCCGCGCAGCACGCAGAGGTGGGGGGAGCCGACGGTGTCGACGCTGAGGATGAAGGTGGCACTCGACCGGCAGCTCGGGGAAGTGGCGCTGCGCCGAACGCCTCCATCCCGATGCACAGGGCCTCCTCGGAGGTCGAGACCAACATCACGCGGGTGCGCTCGGCCGGCCGCGCCGCCAGGGCGCGCGCGATCGCCACGAGGACCGCCACGCCCGTCGCGTTGTCGTTGGCGCCCGGCACGACCTGGCGCAGCCCGATGTCCATCATCGCCGCCGCGAAGCCGCGCCGAGACGAACCGCGCCCGCCTTGGTCAGCAGGCGGCTGCCCGAGCAGCGAGCCGGCGGCCACCGCGGCGGGGCCGCCGATGATCGGCCACATCAGCGGCGGGCTGGTGTTGGCGTTCTCGATCAGGCCGGCGCGATCCGCGAGCTCGGGAATCGCCGGGTGGAAGACCAGCCCGGGATGCGCCGCGTCGTGGTGAGCGACCAGGACCACCGTGCGCTCGGCGTCGTCCGGCCCGATGCGAGGTCACGACGTTGGTGGCCTCGCTGCTTGGGCAGCAGACCTCACGCAGGTAACGGCGCGCCGGGCGGCATGTCGGTCGCCGCCGCGAACGGCGCCCGCCGCCCCCAGCAGGCCGCGCCTCGCAGGCGCTGCCCGCGCAATCGCGGCGCGGGCGCCCGAGCACGCCGGCGGCCCCCGCCAGGCCGAGCGGCCACCAGTAGGTGCTGTGGAGCAGCTCGGTCTCGACCTCTCCCGCGGACACGCCCTCCTCGGCGAGCCTCGCGAGCATCCATTCCGCTGCCTCACGCTCGCCCGGCGATCCGCTCTCGCGCTCGATCGCGGCGAGGTCGCCCACGAGCTCGCGCAGCCACTCCTGGTCGAGGTGGGAGGAGTCGGCCGTGGTGTCGGTCGAGGCCATGGTCAGCCGAGGGTAGGCGATCCTCAAGCGCCGGCGCGAAATGACCGAAACCAATTGAGATGAGGGCCGGAGGTGCTGAACCCCTCGCACGCGCGAGCGCGCTCGGAGCAGTGATGCTCGCGGGCGGCGTCCTCGCGGGCGTGTCGGTCGCCCTCCCGCCCACGGCCACGCACTCGGAGACCGCCGTGGTCGTCCTCGGGGTCGTGGCGATCGTGCTCGGCGTGCTGCTCTTCCGCGCCCGCCGCACCCCAAACGACGCCGTCCTCGGCCTGACGGCCGCGCTTGGAACGGTGCTGATCACCGTGGCCAGCTGGGCCGGCGGGCTGGGCACAGGCACGGGAGCAAACGAGGTGCTCTACATCTGGGTCTGCCTCTACTCCTTCTACTTCCTCTCGCTTCGCCACGCCCTCGGCCAGCTGGCATTCGTTGGCCTCGCGTATGCGTGGCTCCTGAACCAGCAAGGCGCGTCGCTCGAGGTCGCCATGAACCAGTGGCTGATCACGATGGCCACCCTGCTGATCGCGGGCCTGCTGGTCGTCCGGCTTGGGTCCGCACTGCGCGGCGTCGTGTCCGACCTCGACCAGCGCGCCCGCCACGACAGCCTGACCGGGCTGCTCAACCGCCAGGAGTTCGAGGAGCGCGCTTCCCTCGAGCTCGCGCGGCATCGCAGGCACCCCAGCGAGCTCTCACTGATCGCGGTCGACCTCGACAAGTTCAAGGAGCTGAACGACAGCGAGGGACACCCCGCCGGCGACCGCGTGCTGAAGCGTGTGAGCCGGATCCTGAATGCCGAGACACGTCGAATCGACGCGGTGGCGCGGGTGGGCGGCGACGAGTTCCTCGTGCTGCTTCCGTCCACGGGCGAGGAAGCAGGCCCGCATGGTCGCCGAGCGCCTGCTGCGACGGCGGCGCGGACCTCGGGCGAGGCCGACGAGATCGGGTTGACCGTCAGCCTCGGGGTCGCCGTGGCCGGGGCCGAGCCGGTGACTCTCCTGTCGCCTGTGGGCCGCGGCCGACGAGGCTCTCTACGCGGCCAAGCGCGCGGGCGGCGACCGCGTCGCGATCGCGCACGTAGAGCGGCCGCGGGCGACCGACACGGTCGCCATCCACTAGCCGCGCCCCGCCCCCGTACGATCGAGCGCGTGCCGGCGCGCAGCGCCATCAAGCTGTTCACCTTCCGCGGGATCAGGGTCGGAGTCGACTACTCGTGGTTCCTCGTCCTGTTCCTGGTCATCCTGTCGCTCTCCGGGCTTCTACGAGGGGATCCTCGGGCGCCGAGGAGGATTCCATCGGCCCGTACGCGCTGGCGGTCGTCAGCGCGCTCGCGTTCTTCGGCTCGATCCTCCTGCACGAGATGGGGCACGCCGTCGTGGCGTTGCGCGAGGGGATCGGGATCACCGACATCACGCTGTGGCTGTTCGGCGGGGTCGCGCGGATGAGCCGCGACACGGATTCCCCGGGCGCCGAGTTCCGGATCGCGGTCGCCGGGCCCGTCGTGACGCTCCTGATCGCCGCGGGCTGCCTGGCCGCCGGGTTCGCCATCGGCGGCGACAGCTTCTGGGACGCCCTGCGCTTCGACCAGGAGGCCGGGGTCTCCGGGCGCGCTTGCGGTCCTCGCCTGGATCGCGAGCCTCAACGTGCTGCTTCTGGCCTTCAACCTGATCCCCGCGTTCCCGCTCGACGGCGGGCGGATCGCCCGCGCGATCGCCTGGCGCCTCACCGGGGACCGCTCGCGGGCGACGCGATTCGCCGGCGCGCCTCGGCCAGGGCTTCTCCTACGTCTTCATCGGCGTGGGCATCTACCTCGTCGTCGCCGAGGGCGACGTCATCAGCGGCATCTGGCTGGCGCTCGTCGGCTTCATCCTCGGCTCGGCCGCGCGGGGAGCGGTGGCGCAGACCGAGCTGACCAGCCGGATCGAGGGGCTCACGGTGGAGGACGTGATGGACGCCGAGCCCGTCGCGATCCCGGCCGACACGAGCGTCGAGCGCGCGCTCGACGAGTTCTTCCTGCGCTACCGCTGGCCGTGGTTCCCGGTGGTCGACACGAGCGCAGCGCTTCCTGGGCCTGCTCCAGCGAGGCGCCGCCGACGCGGTTCCCGAGGGCCGGCGCGGCACCGCCATCGTGACCGAGTTCCTGACCGAGGACGGCGACGGCACGCTGGGCGTGCGCCTTGACGCGCCGATCGAGAGCCTGCTCGCCAACGAGAACCTGCGAACGGCTTGGCGGCCTCGTCGCCGTGGACGCCGACGGCCGGCTGTGCGGCGTGATCACGGCCGACCAGGTGGGGCGCGCCCTGCGGAACGCGCTCGCCGACGGCTGAGACACGCAACCCGCCGTCGGCGGAGACATAGGATTGGTGGCGTGAGCGCCCCGGCGACGATGCCCGCCGATCCCGGTCAGCGCGCCGACGCGCGGCGCCTGGCTCCGCGAGGTGTGGCACTCGTCCATCGGCAAGAAGGTGATCGTCGCGATCAGCGGGGGGATCCTGGCGGCCTACGTCCTCCTCCACGTGCTCGGCAACCTGAAGGCCTTCCAGGGCACGGGTGACGCCGGCGCCGCGATCGACGCCTACGCCTCGTTCCTGCGCACGGTCGGCGACCCGGTGATCCCCTACGAGGGGCTGCTGTGGGCTGTCCGCGTGGTCCTGATCACCGCGCTCGTGCTGCACGTCAGCGGCGTCATCCAGCTCGCCAAGCGCAACCGCGCCGCCCGCCCCGACGGCTACCCGGCGAAGCGCATCCAGCGATCCCTGTCCTCACGGACGATGCTGATCGGCGGCCTGATCCTTTTGGCGTTCATCGTCTTCCACATCCTTCAGTTCACGACCGGGACCATCAATTCCGACGAGTACGTGGAGGGCGCCGTCTACCGACAACCTCTACGAGGCGTTCCAGAACCCGGTCTTCGTCGCCATCTACGTCTTCGTGCCGATCGTCCTCGGCCTCCACCTGCGGCACGCGATCTGGAGCACGACCCAGACCGCGGGCTGGGACAAGCCCAACCGCAACCCGACGATCCGGCGGACCTCGAACTTCCTCGCGATCGCGATCGCGGTCGGCTTCGCCTCCGTCCCGATCGCGTTCTGGACCGGAATCCTGGGGCCGCCCGCATGAGCCCCGCGCTTGACGCCCGCATCCCGGAGGGCCCGATCGAGGACAAGTGGCACAACTGGCTCGACGACCACCGGCTTGTCGGGCCGCGCCAGCGCGGCGACCACACGGTGATCGTCGTCGGCACCGGGCTCGCGGGGGCGAGCGCCTCGGCGACGCTGGCCGGCGCGGGCTACAGGGTCGAGTCGTTCTGCTTCCAGGACTCGGCGCGGCGCGCGCACTCGATCGCGGCGCAGGGCGGCATCAACGCCACCAAGGACTACGCCAACGAGGGCGACTCGATCCGGCGGCTGTTCGTCGACACGATGAAGGGCGGCGACTTCCGCGCCCGCGAGGCGAACGTCTGGCGCCTGGCCGAGACCTCCACGAACATCATCGACCAGGCGGTGGCCCAGGGCGTCCCGTTCAACCGCGAGTACGGCGGCATGCTCGCCACGCGCTCGTTCGGCGGGGTGCTCGTGGAGCGCACCTTCTACTGCCGAGGGCAGACCGGGCAGCAGCTCCTGCTGGGCGCCTATTCCGCGCTCCAGCGCCAGGTCGCCGAGGGGCGGGCACACGTCCACACCAAGCACGAGATGCTGGACGTCGTCGTGGTCGACGGACAGGCGCGGGGGATCATCGCCCGCAACCTCGTCACGGGCGAGATCGAGCGCTACGCCGCCGACGCCGTCGTCCTCGCCTCGGGCGGCTACTGCAACGTCTACTACCTCTCCACCAACGCCATGGGCTGCAACGTCACCGCCGCCTGGCGCGCCCACCGGCGTGGGGCCGCAATGGCGAACCCGTGCTTCACGCAGATCCACCCGACCTCGATCCCGGCGACCGGCGAGTACCAGTCGAAGCTGACCCTGATGAGCGAGTCGCTGCGCAACGACGGGCGCGTCTGGGTGCCCCGCGACGCGGAGGAGAAGCGCGCGCCGGCCGACATGCCCGAGGGCGACCGCTACTACTACCTCGAGGAGCGCTACCCGAGGTTCGGCAACCTGGTGCCGCGCGACGTGGCCTCGCGCGCGGCGAAGATCGTGTGCGACGAGGACCTCGGCGTCGGCTCGACGGGACGCGCCGTGTACCTCGACTTCCGCGACGCGATCACCGAGCGCGGCGCCCACGACATCCAGGAGCGCTACGGCAACCTCTTCGAGATGTACGAGCGCATCACCGGCTCGTCGCCGTGGAAGGAGCCGATGATGATCTACCCCGCCCCCCACTACTCGATGGGCGGGCTCTGGGTCGACTACGAGCTACAGACAACGATCCCCGGCCTGTTCGCGATCGGCGAGGCGAACTTCTCCGACCACGGCGCCAACCGGCTCGGGGCCAGCGCGATGATGCAGTGCCTGGCCGACGGCTACTTCATCGCCCCGCACACGGTCACGAACTGGATCAGCGGCGTCCACGACCACGTCCCCACGGACCACCCCGCCTTCGACGCGTCCGAGCGCGATGTCCGGGAGCGGATCGAGCGCATGCTCAGCGTCGGAGGCACGACCCCGCAGACGGTGTTCCACCGTGAGCTCGGCCACCTGATGCTCGACCGCTGCGGCATCACGCGGGAGGCGGACGGGCTTCGTGAGGCACTCGGCAAGGTCCGCGACATGCGGGAGGCGTTCTGGTCGGACCTGAAGATCGAGCCCGGCGATCAGGGCATCAACCAGACGCTGGAGTACGCCGGGAGGATCGCCGACTTCCTCGAGCTCGCGGAGCTGATGTGCCGCGACGCGCTGGCCCGGAACGAGTCGTGCGGCTGCCACCTGCGCGAGGAGCACCAGACCGAGGAGGGGGAGGCCATCCGCGACGACGAGAACTTCGCGCAGACCCACGTCTGGGAGTGGAAGGGCGAGGACTCCGAGCACGAGATCTCCACCGAACCACTCTCATTCGAGTCGATCGAGCTCGCCACGAGGAGCTACAAATGAGGCTGACGCTCAACGTCTGGCGCCAGGAGAACGCCGAGGCGAAGGGCCGCTTCGAGCGCTACGAGGTCGAGGAGATCGATCCGGACGCCTCGTTCCCCGAGATGCTGGACGTGCTGAACGACCGGCTCGTCACCGAGGGCAAGCGCCCCATCGCCTTCGACACGGATTGCCGCGAGGGGATCTGCGGCACCTGCGGGCTCACCATCGACGGCATCCCCCACGGCCCGAAGCAGGTGACGAGCTGCCAGGTGTACCTGCGCGACTTCGAGGACGGGGCCGAGATCAGCGTCGAGCCGTTCCGCTCGAGCGTCTTCCCCGTGCTGCGCGACCTCATCATCGACCGCTCGGCGCTGGACCGCGTGATCGAGGCCGGCGGCTACATCTCGGTCAACGCCGGGCCCAAGCCCGAGCCGAACGCGAACCCGATCCACCCCGAGACGCAGGAGGCCGCGATGGACGCGGCGATCTGCATCGGATGCGGGGCATGCGTAGCCGCCTGCCCGAACGGGTCGGGGATGCTCTTCACCGGCGCCAAGGTCACCCACCTCAACCTCCTCCCCCAGGGCGAGGTCGAGAGCGCCCATCGCTCCCGCAGCATGGTCCGCCAGCACGACGACGAGGGCTTCGGCGGCTGCACCAACACGGGCGAGTGCCAGGAGGTCTGCCCGCAGCACATCTCGATCAAGGTCATCGGCGAGCTGAACCGCGAGTACCGCAAGGCGATGATCCACAAGCTCCGCGAGCGCGAGGGGCCCCAGGAGGCCGTTTAGGGCGCCGCCGGAGGCGGCGGCCGGCCGCCGTTTCATAGACTGCGGCCCAGTGCCTCGCCATGACGTACTAGTGATCGGCGCCGGCCTCGCCGGCCAGCGCGCAGCTCTCGCAGCGGCCGAGGCCGGCGTGTCCGTCGGCATCGTCTCCAAGGTCCACCCCGTGCGCTCGCACTCCAACGCCGCGCAGGGCGGGATCAACGCCGCGCTCGACCCGGGCGACTCGTGGGAGAGCCACGCCTTCGACACCGTGAAGGGCTCCGACTACCTGGGCGACCAGGACGCGATCGAGATCATGTGCCAGGAGGCGCCCGAGGAGGTCGTCCACCTCGAGCACCTCGGCGTTCCCTTCCACCGCAACGAGGAGGGCAAGCTCGGCACCCGGGCCTTCGGCGGCGCCTCGCAGGCGCGCACCTTCTACGTCGCCGACATCACCGGCCAGGCGATCATGCACGTGCTCTACGAGCAGCTGATGCGGTTCTCCGACGCCGTCGACCGCTACGAGGAGTGGTTCACGACTGGGCTCGCCATGGACGGACAGGGCAACTGCATCGGCGCCGTCCTGCGGAACATCCGCGACGGCTCGATGGAGATCTTCGAGGCCAAGAACGTGATCCTCGCCACCGGCGGCAACGGGCAGATCTGGCGGCCGACCACCAACGCGCTCATCTGCACGGGCGACGGGATCGCCATGGCCTACCGCGCCGGGGCCGAGCTGATGGACATGGAGATGGTCCAGTACCACCCCACCACGCTCGCGCGCAAGGGCTTCCTGATCACGGAGGGCGCCCGCGGCGAGGGCGCGCACCTGCTGAACGCGAAGGGCGAGCGCTTCATGGAGCGCTACGCGCCCAACAAGATGGAGCTCGCCTCCCGCGACGTCGTCTCACGCGCCGAGCAGACCGAGATCGACGAGGGCCGCGGCTTCCCCGACGGGACCGTCGCGCTGGACGTCACGGTCGTGCCGCGCAAGCGCATCCACGAGGCGCTGCGCGAGATCGTGCTCGTCGGCCGCGACTTCGCCGGCGTCGACATCACCCGCGAGCCGATCCACATCAAGCCGGGAAACCACTACATGATGGGCGGCGTCCGGACCGACATCCACGGGGCGACCTCCGTCCCGGGCCTATACGCGGCCGGCGAGGTCGCCTGCGTCTCCGTCCACGGCGGCAATCGCCTGGGCGCCAACTCCCTGTTGGACACGCTCATCTTCGGCCGCCGCTCGGGCGAGCACGCCGCAGCGCGGGCCAAGACCATCGGCCGCCCCATGGCACCGCAAGGCGGCGCTGGCCGACGAGGTCGCCCGCATCGACACCCTGCTCGGCCGCAGCGCCGATGACGGCGGCCGCCGGGTCGCGGACGTCCGCCACGAGATGAGCGTCGAGATGGACCGCAACCTCGGAGTCTTCCGCGACGCCGAGGGGATCCAGGCCGCCCTCGAGGTCGTCAAGCGGCTTCAGGAAGAGGTCAAGGACGTCTACATCGACGACCACTCGGCGATCTTCAACCAGGACCTCCTCGGGGCGCTCGAGCTGCGAGTTCATGCTCGACAACGCGGAGTGCACCTGCGTCGCCGCCCTGCACCGCACGGAGAGCCGCGGGGCCCACACCCGCACCGACTTCCCGGACCGAAACGACGAGGAGTGGCTCAAGCACATCAACCTCAGCGCGAACGGCGACGAGCCCGACATCTCCTACTCGGACGTGTCGATCACGCAGTGGCAGCCGATGGAACGCACCTACTAGGGTCAGGAACGCGATGGCGATCTACAACCTCAGAGTCCGCAGGTACCAGCCCGAAGCGGTCAACTCCGACGGCGAGCCGAAGGGCACCTACTGGGAGGACTTCGAGGTCGACCTCGAGGAGACACTCTCCGTGCTCGACGGGCTGCTGCACGCCCGCTCGGACGAGGACGGCTCGCTCGCGGTCCGCTGCTCGTGCCGCGCCGCGATCTGCGGCTCGTGCGGCGTGAAGATCAACGGCCAGTCGGCGCTGGCCTGCAAGACCCAGCTTCAGGAGGCCCAGGACGAGGCGACCCGCACCGGCGGCGCGGACCAGCCGATCGTCGTCGAGCCGATGGGGAACATGCCGGTGATCAAGGACCTGGTCACGGACATGGAGTCCACGCACTGGACGAAGATCCGCCGGGTCACGCCCTGGCTGCTGCCCGACGAGCAGGAGGAGGCCGAGCTCGAGCGCGAGCACGTCGTCCCGCCCGAGTCGATGCTCGACATCACCCAGAGCATGGCCTGCATCCAGTGCGGCGCCTGCGTGTCCTCATGCCTCGCGATGGAGGCCGACCCCGAGTTCATCGGCCCGGCCGCCCTCGCCAAGGCCTACCGCTTCGTCGGCGACCCGCGCGACGGCCAGGGCTTCGAGCGCCTGTGGGACCTCTCCCAGGACGAGCACGGGATCTACGACTGCACCCACTGCTTCGCCTGCATCGACGCGTGCCCGAAGGGCGTGGCGCCCATGGACCAGATCATGCGCCTGCGCCGAAAGGCGGCCGACGAGCACGACATCCGCGACCACAACAACGGCCAGAGCCACGAGCACGCCTTCGTGAAGATCATCGAGAAGAAGGGCACGCTCGACGAGTCGCTGCTGCTGCAGGAGTCCTTGGC
Source organism: uncultured Solirubrobacterales bacterium (assembly GCA_963776045.1). Taxonomy (GTDB): domain Bacteria; phylum Actinomycetota; class Thermoleophilia; order Solirubrobacterales; family 70-9; genus JBDTSW01. The sequence continues at coordinate 777,722 of CAVZLE010000003.1, forward strand.
GCCCGGCTTCATGGGCAAGCTGAAGCCCCGCGCGGTCAAGGGCCTGCTGACCTCGCATCCCCACCGCGATCCGCGGGATCCGCACCGGGAAGATGCGCTCGCTCTCGAAGCTCATCCCGGGCATCCACCCGAAGCTCCCGGGCGACGCGCAGGATCACGTCAAGCGCATCTACGCGCACACCGAGGAGCACTCGGTGGAGCTCAACCTCTACGTCGCCGGCGAGGAGGGCGACGAGGAGTCCCCCGACCTTCCCAGCGAGCCGACCGCCGCCGCCTCGAGCGCCGGAGAAGGAGCATCACCGTGAAGCTTGCCTACTGGCCCGGCTGCGTCTCGCGCGGGTTCACCCCCGAGCTGCACGGCTCGATGGCCCTGGTCGCCGAGCGGCTGGGGATCGAGCTCGTGACCCTCGACCGCGCAAACTGCTGCGGCGCCGGCGTGATCGCCGAGCACAACCAGGAGCTGGCCGACTCGCTGAACGCCCGCACCTTCGCGCTCGCACAGTCGACCGGGCTCGCGATGATGAACATCTGCTCGACCTGTCAGGGCGCGCAGTCGGAGTGCAAGCAGCGCCTCGACGCCGACTCGGCCTACCGCGCGCACATCAACGAGGTGCTCTCCGCCGAGGGGCTCGAGTACAAGAAGGACAAGGACGGGTTCACCAACAAGAACTTCCTCTGGGTCCTGGTCGAGGACATCGGCCTCGAGACGCTCAAGGAGCAGGTGAAGCGGCCGCTCACGGGACTCCGCGTGGGCCCCTTCTACGGCTGCTACATCATCCGGCCGAAGCACCGCCTGGGCTACGACGAGCACCCCGACCGCGATCTCTACCTGGAGCGGGTGATCGAGGCGCTTGGCGGCCAGGTCGTGGAGTACGACGGCGCCCGCAAGTGCTGCGGCTTCCCGGTCATCACGATGAACCGCGAGACCTCGCTGCGCCAGGCCGGCACCCACCTGGGCGACGCCCTCGACGCCGGCGCCGACTGCCTGGTCACGCCCTGCCCCCTCTGCCACCTCAACCTGGACATGCAACAGCCGGAGGCCGAGAAGGTCGTCGGCCGCGATCTGGGCCTGGCCGTGCTGCACCTGCCGCAGCTCGTCGGGCTCGCGATGGGCTTCGAGCCCAAGGAGCTGGGGATGCCCAAGCACATCGCCTCGACCGACTGGGTCGGCGAGCGGCTCGCCGGCACCGTCCCCGCGTAGGCTGCCCGGCCATGACTGACGAGTTCGACATGACCAAGGTCCCGCCCGTTCCGCCCGAGGTGGAGCAGGCGGCGATGCTGGGCAACACCAAGGACGCGGTGAACCTGTACATGAAGTTCACCGACGTCGACGAGGAGACGGCCCGCGCGGTCGTCGCCGAGCTCGCCGAGTAGCTACGCTACCCGTCCACGGGCTCGCGGGTCGGACGTCGCCCCTCGGGCGCAGGATCCTGCGCTGCCCGCATCCGCGCTCATCCACCGATCCGGCGACGGGTCCGTGAGCTCGCGGGCGAGGATGGACGGCCGGATCACGAACGCCAGCGACGTCGATGAAGGTCGTGACCGTGAACTCGATCCCCCCGAGGACCAGCAGCCGCGAGCAGCATCTGACGACCACGCCCTTCGGGCCGAATGCCAGCCGAGCCTGAACAGCTTGTGCGGGCGTGGCATCCCGCGTCCCGTGAACTGCCCCCAGGACCGCCGATCGGGCGGCGAGTCCGAGCGCGCGCCCGGCGGGATGAACGCGAGCGTCGCCCAGCCCGACTGGTCGCCGCCGGTCGCGACGACGATCGCGCCGAAGGACACGAAGAACGTGATCACCTGGAAGATCGTCCAGACGTTCTCGGAGACGTCGGCGAGCCGTCCGTGATCTCGTGCCGGCGGCGCAGGAGGCGATCGCGCGACGACGCGGCGACGAGGTCGCATGCACGCCGAGTCACGTCGGCGAGGCCAGGCGACCAGGGCGAGGGGCCGAAGCCGAGGTCGCGCAGATCCCCGTCGTAGCGATGGGCGATACCGCCCAGGGCGAGGACAGCAATGGCCAGCCAGGCGAGCGACAGGTCGCTCGTGTAGGCGAGCTGCGATCACGCAGATCGCGCGCGACGTCATCCACCACGGCGATGGTGATCAGGGACAGCTTGACGCCGATCCCCACCGGCGGCCAACACGAGAAGCAGCAGGACCCGATCGGCAGGGCCAGCCCGTCGTTCAGGCCGGATTCGAGGATTCACCATGCGCCGGCATCTTCGCCGGGACCTTTTGTGCGGCGACCACGGCGAAGAAGATCAGCGACCGGGTCGGCGTGCCGTCGAGCACGGCGCGCAATCAGGAACGCCTCGGCCCAGCGGAGCGCCGGAGATCAGGACCGTGCGCTCCCAGCGCGAGCAGGCACAGGGTCACCGGCATCGCGATGATCAGCGCCCGCGCCGTCGGGCCCCGTGGCGGCCCAGCAGCTCGCGCTCGACGACGAGGTCCGTCAGAGATGAGGGTGAGGATCAGCGCGAGCTCGATCAGCTCGAGCACGCCGCGTCGTCCAGACGTTCACGTCAACGACCCGGCGCTCGGCCGAGGATGATCCCGAGCAGCACCGAGAGGACCGACGCAGGAGCAGCACCGTCCGCCTCCATCACTCCCGCAGCGCCGCGAACGACCAGCAGCGCGGCGCGACGATCCGCCTCTCCGAACCCGAGGTCCATCCAGGTGCTTATACGCCAGCTACCGGGCGGCGACCCAGTCCGCCCCGTCACCGCAACGCACGATCCCAGGGTCCTGGCCGGCACCCGGGTACGGGACCGCGGAGCGAACATCGTCTCCGGCGGTCGATGTCGCGGCGAGCGCGCCGAGGTGCGCGACCGAGTCCGCCCGCAGCAGGCGGCCGACGGCGGGCGGATCCTGCACGCTCGCCTCGATCTCGAGGGTGCCCGCCTCAGCCATGCGAACCGTTCCGGCCGGCCAGAACGGCGCCGTGCCGCGGTAGTCCAGATTTCCCGGCAGCGTCGCGTTGAAGCCAGGGGCGCTGAGGGTGACCGGCCTGGTCGCGTCGTACTGCAGCGAGAGGTGGTGCCGGCCCGCCGGCAGGCGCAGCTGGATGCTCGCCGGGGAGCCGCCCTCGATCGTGGCCGATGGCGCCCACTCCGATGACTCGGCTCGAACGGTGCTCCGCGGCGCGGCCACGCCGCCCGCGATCCGCTGTCCCGGGCGACAGTCGAGCGGGCCGGTGGGCTCCGCCCCGGTCTCGGCCGGCGTCCGCGGACCAACCGGTCCAGCCCGCCAGAGGACGTAGGAGTCCGTCTCCGCCACGAAGCGGTAGGACTGCGGCGGGCCGCTCGCGTACGCCGCTCGCGTGGTGATCACGTAGGGGAACCGGTCCAGCTTTCTCGCCTCGACCGAGTCGAAGTCGAACTTCGACGCCACGTCCTTCAGCTCGAAGTTCGGCTCCACGAAGTACGGGTTGTAGAAGTTCCGCACGTGCGTGAACGGCCGCGAGCCGCGCAGCGAATACAGGACGAAGTTGTCGCGGCCGAGGAAGAGCACCGGCTCGCCCTCGACGATCGGTCGGAACTCGGCCAGCTCCTCCATGTGATCCTCGGGGCCGACGGGCGCCTGGCGGAGCACCAGGAAGCTCGAGAACAGCGCGCCGGCCAGCACCAGGCCCGCCAGGATCCGGCGCCCGCGGCCGTCGGCCAGCAGCCCGCCCAGCGCCATCAGCATGATGAGAGGGGAGGCAACGGCCAGCGCCTTCGCCGATGTGTAGACGGTGCCGTACCCGCGGGCGCCGACGTAGACCAGCACGGCGGCTGCGAGCGCGGCGGGCACGGCCCACCCGTGGTCGCGGATCCATCGGGGCGTGCCGAGGGCCAAGGCGAGGAGGCCGAGCAGGCCGCCGGCGTAGAACGCGACCGCCGGGAGGCTCCCCGCGCCGGCGCTCAGGCGGAACTCGCTGGTGGGCCAGATGCCGAAGGCCTCGAGCGGCGAGATGTGGCCGCGGAGGTTGCCGAGCCCGCCCTCGTTCGCCCTGTCGGGATCGAGCGCGCGGAAGTCCACGAAGTCGCGCAGCCGGTCGATGTCGGTGGCGACGAGGACCAGGGCGACCGCGGCGGCGACGGCCAGCGGCCCGGCCACGGCGCGGGCCGTTGCGGCCAGGGACGCGCGGGCCTCGGAGCTGCGCGCCAGCTCGATCGCGCCCCAGATCACCGCCGTCCCGATCAGCCAGACCAGCCCCGGGAAGCTGTAGACGTAGACCGTGCCCGCGGCCAGGAGCCCGAGGACGGCTCCGTCGCGCGCCCGCTCCACGCGCGGCAGCGCCAAGGCGAAAGCCAGCAGGAAGAGGGCCATGATCGGCTCCTTGAACGCCTCCTGCGCGAGGTAGGCCGCGACCAGATAGGGAAGCGCCGTCGCCGCGGCGGCGATCGTGCGCCAGACGAAGCCGAGCCGCTCGAGCGCGCCGTAGGCGAGCAGGGCGAGCAGCGCCGGGATCGCGAGGGTGAGGCCCGCGAACGCATCGATCAGCCGCACGCCAAGCGCATCGCCGATCCCCGCGACAAGCGCGTGCGGGCCGAGCGGATACCCCTGGTCGATCAGGACGGGCTCGGGCTCATAGCCCTCGACCAGCCAGGACGCCATCAGGAGGTGCGAGGCCATGTCGTCGTTGACGAGGCCGACGCCCAGGATCCCCACGCGCCCGGCCGCGATGAAGGGCAGCGACGCGATCACGACAGCGAGCAGCGCCGCCGGCAGCCCGGCGAGCAGGAACCTGCCGAGCCCCTCGGGCCGGCGCACGATCACGACGGCCAGGGCCGCCACCGTCACCACTGCCAGCGAGATCGCGACCGGAGCCACCCCCGGGGCGGCGTTGGCGGCGATCCCGGAAACGGCGAGCAGCGCCGCGAGGCCCAGCGGAGCCGCCAGCCACGACGGCTCGCGCCGCCCCGTCAGCGACAGCACGGCGAGGCCGACGACGACCGACGCCGCGACGATCAGCGAGCAGGGTTCCGTACGCGCCGATCAAGCGCGCGGATCGTAGATCAGCGGCCCGCGGGTGCCGCTGGGACGACTAGACGCGCTCAGGGACGCGGACGAGGCCGCGCTCATGCAGGAGCTCGGCGACCTGCACGGCGTTCGTGGCGGCACCCTTGCGCAGGTTGTCGCCGACGACCCAGAGGTTCAGGCAGCGCTCGTGCGAGGGGTCGCGGCGGATGCGGCCCACAAGCACGTCGTCACGCCCGGCGGCGTCGATCGCCATCGGGTAGATCGCCTCGCCAGGCGAGTCCATCAGGACGACGCCGGGGGCGTCGGAGAGCAGCTCACGGCACTCCTCCGGCGAGAGGGAGTCACGGGTCTGGATGTTCACGGACTCCGAATGGCCGGTGAGCACCGGGACCCGGGCGCAGGTCGCCGAGATCGGCAGCTCCTCCTCGGAGGCGCCCAGGATCTTGCGCGTCTCGGCCATCACCTTGCGCTCCTCAGTGGTGTAGTCGTCGCCGTCCTTGAAGGTCTCGACCTGGGGCAGCACGTTGAAGGCCACCTGATGCGGGAAGACCTCGGCCGTGACCGGCTTGCCGTCGAGGACGGCGCGCGACTGAGCCTCGAGCTCGGCGATCGCGTTGCGCCCGGTCCCGGACACGGACTGGTAGGTGGAGACCACGAGCCGCTCGATCCCCACCTCGCGGTAGATCGGCGCGAGTGCGACCACCAGCGCCATGGTCGTGCAGTTGGGGTTGGCGACGATGCCCTGGTGGGCCTCGGCCGCATCGGGGTTGACCTCGGGGATCACCAGCGGGACGTCCTCGTGCATGCGGAAGAAGGAGGTGTTGTCGACCACGACCGCGCCGGCCTCGACGATCTTCGGGGCCCACTCGGAGGAGATCGCGCCACCGGCCGAGCTCAGGACCAGGTCGAGGCCCTGGATGGACTCGTCGGTCAGCTCCTTGACCTCCACCTCCTCGCCGGCGAACTGCACGCGGGTGCCGGCGGATCGGGCTGACGCGAGCGGAACGAGCTCCGACACCTCGAGGCTGCGCTCGCCCAGCACCTCGATGAGCGTCGAGCCCACGGCGCCGGTCGCGCCCAGGATTCCGACCCGGTAGCTCACGAGGACACCTTCGGCCTGTGCTCCAGCCCGCTCGGGTCCTCCTTGCGCACGGCGTCCTCGCCGAGCTCGAAGGCCTGGTGGAGCGCCTTCACGGCGTCGGGCACTCGATCGGCGGAGATCACGCACGAGATCTTGATCGGGGAGGTGGAGATCATCTCGATGTTGATCTCGTTCGCCCCCAGCACCTGAAAGACCTTTGCCGCGACCCCAGGGTTGCTGCGCATGCCGGCGCCGACGATCGAGACCTTGCCGATCGCTTCATCGGTGGAGATGGAGTCGCCCACCTCCAGCGCGCCGATCGTGTCGAGCGCCGTCTGCAGGTCGTCGCGGATGACCGTGAAGGAGAGGTCGGCACCGCGCTCTGAGGCGACGGGCTCGTTCTGGATGATCATGTCGACGTTCACGTTCGCCTCGGCGAGCGCACCGAAGACACGGCCCGCCACGCCCGGCTCGTCGAGCAGGCCGCTGATCGTCACGCGCGACTCCTCGGTGGAATGCGCGACTGCTGTTACCAGGGGTCGTTCCATCGTCTCGTCCTCTGCCACGACGAGGGTACCTGCGCCGTCCTCGAATGAGCTTCGGCAGTGCATGCGGACATCGTGGTTGCGCGCGTACTCGACGGATCGCAGCTGCAGGACCTTCGCCCCGGACGCCGCCATCTCCAGCATCTCCTCGAACGAGACGACGGCCAGCTTGCGCGCGTCGGGGACGATGCGCGGGTCGGCGGTGAAGACGCCCGCAACGTCCGTGTAGATCTCGCAGACCGAGGCCTCGAGCGCGGCGGCGATCGCGACGGCCGTGGTGTCGGATCCGCCGCGGCCCAGCGTGGTCACGTCGTGGCTGGAGCCCGAGACGCCCTGGAAGCCTGCCACGAGGACGATCCGGTCGTCGGTCAGCCCTTCGCGGATACGGTCGGCGCGCACGTCGATGATCCGGGCCTTGGTGTGGGAGGCGTCGGTGACGATGCCCGCCTGCGAGCCGGTCAGCGAGATCGCGTGGTGGCCCAGGTCGTGGATCGCCATCGCGCACAGCGCGCACGAGATCCGCTCACCCACCGAAAGCAGCATGTCCATCTCGCGGGGCTCGGGGCGGCCCGAGACCTCCTGGGCCATCGCGACGAGCTCATCGGTGGTCTGGCCACGGGCGGAGAGCACGGCGACGACGCGCTTGCCCTCCTCGCGCGCGGCGACGATCCGGCCGGCGGCGCGCTTGATGTCGTCGGCGCCGGCGACGGACGTTCCGCCGAACTTCATGACCACGGTCTCGGGTGCCATCGGCTCCTGAGAATACGCGGGCGGGGGTCAGGCACCCGCGCGGGAGTGTGACCAGGGTCACAGAGGCGGATGTATCGGGATGATATATCTCCCCGATAGATATGGACCTCAGCCCCACCGCATACGTGATCCTCGGGTTCCTCTCCTGGCGCCCGATGTCCGGCTACGACATCAAGGCGCGCGTCGAGGAGTCGACCCGCTTCTTCTGGGCCGCCAGCTACGGACAGATCTATCCCGAGCTGAAGCGCCTGGCCGAGGCCGGCATGATCGAGCCGGAGGGCGAGGCGACCGACGGCCGCCGTCGCACCGCGTACACGCTCACCAGCGAGGGGCTGCGAGTGCTGCAGGAGTGGCTCGCCGTCGAGCCGGACACCTGGGAGCTCCGCGACGACGGTCTGTTGAAGCTCTTCTTCGCCTCCGCCGCCCCGGCCACAGCCGCGGCGACCCTTGCCAAGAAGCGGCGCATGCACGCCGACGCGCTGGAGCAGCTCCGTGCGATGAAGGCGACCGGCGGCCCCTCGGGATACGGGCTGATGGTCCTCGACCACGGGATCGAGATGAACGAGTGGATGGTCGATTGGTGCGATCGCGCGATCGAGGCCCTCCCCGACGACACGAACGGAAAGGACGACTGATGTTCGACCGCCTTGCCCACTTCGTTCAGGAGCGCCGCCGCCTCGTCGCGATCGGCGCGGTCGTGTTCTTCATGCTCGCGGGCGCGCTGGGCGGCTCGGTCGCCGACCGGCTGGACCCATACGGCGCCGACGACCCCGCCACCGAGACCTCGCTGGCAACCGAGCGCCTCCAGGACGCCGGGTACCGCTCGACCGGCGTCGTCGTGCTGGTCGAGGACGTCGACGTCGCGAGCGCCGCCGGGCGCCAGCGAGTGGAGGAGCTGGAGGCGAAGGTCGCCGGCGACCCCGACGTCGAATCGGTCACCGGCTTCCTCAACACCAGCTCGGACGCGTTCCTCTCCACCGACGGCGATGCCACATACCTCGCCGTAGCGCTCTCCCCCACGGACGATGCCGAGATCCAGGACGCCGGCGAGCGGATCGAGGAGCTCCTCGCGGACGAGGAGGGCGTGAGCGTGGGCGGCAACGCCGTCGCCCAGGCGCAGGTAAACGAGCAGGTCGAGAAGGACCTACGCACCGCCGAGCTCTACGCCTTCCCCCTGCTCTTCCTGCTGTCGCTGCTCTTCTTCCGCAGCCTCGTCGCGGCGGCCCTGCCGCTGCTGGTGGGCGCCCTCGCGATCGTGGGGACCTTCCTGATGCTCCGCGTCGCGAGCGAGGTCGGCTCGATCTCGATCTTCGCCCTCAACCTCGTGACCGGGCTCGGCCTGGGACTGGCGATCGACTACAGCCTGTTCATCGTCTCGCGCTACCGCGAGGAGATCGCGCGCACCGGCCCGGGCCTCGAGGCCATGCGCCGCACGATGGCGACGGCGGGACGCACGGTCCTGTTCTCCTCGCTGACAGTTGCCGGCGCCCTGGCCGCTCTCTGCGTCTTCCCGCAGCGGTTCCTCTATTCGATGGGCCTGGGCGGCTCGCTGGTCGCCCTGATCGCGGCCGCGATCGCGCTGATCGTGCTGCCGGCGATCCTCGCCCTCCTGGGCAACCGCGTGAACTCGCTTGCCCCCAAGTTCCTGCAGCGCCGTCAGAGCGCGGAGACGTCCGCCCTGGACCACGGCTTCTGGTTCCGGCTGTCGCGGTTCGTGATGCGCGCCCCCGGGAGGGTCGCCGTCGCCAGCGCCGCGTTCCTGATCGCGCTGGGTATCCCGTTCTTCCAGATCGAGTTCACCTCGGTCGATGCCCAGGTGCTTCCGGAGGAGGCCAGCGCGCATCAGGTGGACGACGTCCTGCGCGCGGACTTCCCGCCCTTCCGCGACAGCCCGGTCCAGCTGGCCGTGGCGGGCGGGGCGGATGAGGCGCGGCAAGTGGCCGCAGCCGCGTCGGGGCTGCCCAGTGCGGCCGATGTGGCCGAGCCGCGGCCGCTCGAGGGCGATGTGAGTGTCGTCGAGGTCGTCTCGGCGAGCGCGCCGCTGACGTCTCAGAGCCAGGACCTCGTCGACGAGTTGCGCCAGATCCCCGGCGACGCGCTAGTCACCGGCTTCACGGCCGACTACGTGGATCTGCAGGAGAGCCTGATGGAACACCTGCCGCTCGTGCTGGCGATCGTCGCGGTGGTGACCTTCGTCGTGCTGTTCCTCTTCACCGGCTCGGTGATCCTGCCGCTGAAGCAGATCCTCATGAACTTCCTGGGCCTCAGCGCGGTCTTCGGCCTGATGGTGCTGATCTTCCAGGACGGCCGCTTCGAGGGCCTGCTCGACTACAACAGCCAGGGCGGCCTCGAGGCCACCCAGCCCCTGCTCCTGTTCGCGGTCGCGTTCGGCCTGTCCACGGACTACGGCGTCTTCCTGCTCTCGCGGATCAAGGAGGCTCGCGACGGCGGCGCGTCCGACTCCGAGGCGGTTGCGATCGGCCTCGAGCGCACCGGCCGCATCATCACCGCGGCGGCGCTCCTGTTCTCGATCGCCATCGGCGCGTTCGTCACCTCGCAGATCATCTTCATCAAGCAGGTCGGCCTCGGCACCGCACTCGCCGTGCTGATCGACGCGACGATCGTCCGGGCCCTGCTCGTGCCGTCGCTGATGGAGCTGCTCGGCAAGTGGAACTGGTGGGCGCCCGCGCCGCTGCGGCGCCTGCACCAGCGGATCGGCCTGTCGGAGGGCTAGCCGCCCACCGCACGCCGGCCCGAGAGCGCGCGGCCCAGCGTGACCTCGTCGGCGTGCTCCAGGTCGGCGCCGACGGGAAGGCCGCTGGCGAGCCGGGTGATCTCCACGCCGCCGGCCAGAAGCTCGGCGATGTGGTGCGCCGTGGCCTCGCCTGTCGTCGTCGGGTTCGTCGCGATCACGACCTCCCGCACGTCCCCCTCCTCCACCCGGCGCGCGAGCTCGGCGATCTTCAGGTCGTCGGGGTCGACGCCGTCGATCGGCGACAGGGCGCCACCGAGCACGTGGTAGAGCCCGCGGTACTCATGCGTGCGCTCGATCGGGATCACGTCACCCGGCTCCTCGACGACGCAGATCAGCGCCTGGTCGCGCCGAGTGTCCTCGCAGATGCGGCAGCGTGGCCCCTCGGCGAGGTTGAAGCAGACCTCGCAGAGGCCGACCTTCTCCTTGACCTCGCGGATGGCGTCGGCGAGGGCGAACGCGTCCTCGTCGGAGGCGCGCAGGATGTGGAAGGCGAGCCGCTGCGCGGTGCGCTGGCCGATGCCCGGAAGCTTCGAGAGCTCCGCGATCAGCCGCTGGATCGGGCCTGCGTACACGCGGGCCCGCCGTCTAGAGGCCCGGGCAGGCCCAGGCCGCCCGGCCCGCCGAGGCCGCCAGCGACGCCGCCGAGCTTGTCGGACGCCAGCTGCCTGGGCCGTGCGAAGTGCCTCGTTGACGGCCGCCATGATCATCTCCGAGAGCATCTCGGCCTCCTCGGGGTCGACCGCGTCGGGGTCGATCTCGACCTCGAGCAGGCGGAGGTCGCCGCTCATCTTGACCTTCACCATGCCGCCGCCGGCGCTGGCCTCGACGACCTCGTCCTTCAGCTTCTCCTGCGCCTCCGCCATGTCGGTCTGGACCTGCTGGAGCTGCTTCATCATCGAGTTCATGTCGAAGCCGCCGGCTCCCTGTGGCAGTCGTGTCATCCGGTGGCCTCCTTGGGCTCGGGCTGGGTCTCGGTTTCAGACTTTGGCTCGGTCTCGACGACCTCCTCGGCGTCGAACTCGGCCTTGAAGCGCTCGAAGACCTCATCCTCGCTCATCCCTGGAGCGGTGGCCGCCTCGGCCTCGTCGCCGTCGAGCAGGACGAACACGGGCCGCAGCCGCTCGCCGACGATCGAGAGCACGGCCTCGGTGAAGCGGTCGCGCGCGTCGGCCGCCTCCGCCTTGCGCTTGTTGAAGGCGTTGGCCGGCGGGAAGCCGACCTTGACGACGTGCTCGTCGGCGTCGACGGCGACCGGCCGGGCCACCTCGAGCAGCGAGGACAGGAGCTCCTGGCCGGAGTCGCGGAGCTGGTCGACGACCGCGGGCCACAGCTCCTTCACCCGCTCGAGATCGATCGACCGCCGCCGCCGGGACCAGGGTCCTCCGCCTCGGCCGGTGCTTCCTCGGCGGGAGCCGTGCTCAGGGTCGACGCACCTGCGGAGCGGCGCCGGGGCCGGGCGTGCGGCAACGCCGCCCGGATCGCCCTCGAGCATCGACTCGATCCGCTCGAGCCGCTGCATCAGCGCCTCCTGGAGGGATCCAGGCTCGGGCGCGCGGCCCGCAGGACGGCGAGCTCGACCGTCATGCGGGGCTCGTCGCCCTCGCGGATCGCCGAGAGCGCGGCGGCGATCGAGTCGATCGACCGGGCGAGCCCCAGGTCGGTGAAGGCCTCCGCCTGGCCGCGCAGGCGCTCGGGGTCGGCGGCGGTGACGGCGAACGCCCCGGCCGCGTCGCCCGAGGTGCGGATCACGAGCAGCTGGCGCAGGTGCGCGAGCAGGTCGCGGGCGAACTGGCTGACGTCGCCGCCCGAGGCGGCGAGGCGCTCGCTGACCTCGAGCGCCGCCTTGCCGTCGGTTGCGGCGATGGCGTCGGCGGCGCCGAGGATCAGGTCGGCCTCGGCGACGCCGAGCACTGCGAACACGTCGTCCGTCTTGATCTCGTCGCCGCCGTAGGCGACGAGCTGGTCGAGGGTGCCGAGCGCGTCGCGAAAGCTGCCGGTGGCCGAGCGGGCGATCGCCGAGACCGCGCCGTCGTCGATCTCGATGCCCTCGGCGGCAGCCACGCGGCGCACCACCTCGGCGATCTGCTCGAGCGGCGGGCGCTGGAAGTCGAAGCGCTGGCAGCGGTCCACGATCGTCGCCATCACCTTGTGCGGCTCGGTCGTGGCGAGCACGAAGACGGTGTTGGGCGGCGGCTCCTCGAGCGTCTTCAGGAAGGCGTTCCAGGCCTCGCGGGTGAGCATGTGCGCCTCGTCGAGGATGTAGACCTTCCAGCGGCCGGCCGCGGGCGCGTAGCCGACGCGCTCGCGCAGGTCGCGGATGTCCTCGACCGAGCGGTTGGACGCGGCGTCCATCTCGATCACGTCCAGCGAGGTGCCGGCGGCGATCGTGCAGGCACGACTCGCACTCGCCGCAGGGCGTGACCGTCGGCCCGTTGACGCAGTTGAGCGAGCGCGCGAGGATCTTCGCGAGGGAGGTCTTGCCCGTCCCGCGCGAGCCCACGAAGAGGTAGGCGTGGTTCACCCGGTCGCGCTCGACGGCGTTTCGGAGCGTGCGCACGACATGCTCCTGGCCCACGACCTCGTCGAAGGCCTGAGGGCGATGTCGGCGGTAGAGCGAGGTCTCGGCGCTCACCGTGGCTGAGTCTAGTGGCGGCCCGGAAGGCGTCTGCGGCGCCGGCGGCGCGACGCCCGGTACCTCCGCAAAGATGCTGCGAGGGCGCTACCTTGCAGAGAGCGGGTTAGGTTTGACTTGGCTCAGGGTAGGCGCCAAGCTGCCGATGGAGGAGTTCGGGGGGACTCCACGGCTCCCCCGCGTCCATGAGGACTCGATTCACGAGATCAGCCCTCGTCGCCGGCCTTGTCACCTTTGTCGCCGGGGCGTACTGCCATGCCCGCATCCGCGGAGATGCGAGTGCAGGAGATCAACGGCCACCTGTGCAAGACGACCGGTGGCGGCAAGTTCGTGAACATCCCCGGCTTCCCCGGCGAGAAGATCGACAAGCGCCTGCGTCCCGACATCAAGTGGATGAAGCGCAAGTACGACATCTTCATCACCGACGGCTACGCGCCCACCGGCCACGCGGCCAACGGCGAGCACCCCATCGGGCTGGCCGCCGACATCATCCCCGAACGGCGGTGGCTGGAACAAGATCGACCAGCTCGCCGAGCGCTTCGAGCCGCGCCAGAACCAGGTCAGGCCGCCCATGCGCTGGGTCGGCTACAACGGCGACGCGAACCACGGCCGCGGCAATCACCTGCACCTCTCCTGGAGCCACTCCAACAACACCACGCCCCGCAAGCCGGCAAAGGTCGTCTACACGCGCATCTGCCCCGGTGACGGCGGCGGGGGCGGAGGAGGCGGCACCGGTGGTGGCGGAGGAGGCGGCGGTGGAGGCGTCGAGCCCCGCAAGTCCGGCAAGCTCACCCCGGCCGAGAAGGCGAACATCGCGCCGGCCGTCCCCGAGACGCACGAGCACAACGGCTACGGCCACTAGCCGTTTCAGGGCAGGACCGTGCGGCCCGCCCTTGGGAGAAGTTCCCGGGCGTGCCCGCCGTGGCTTGCTCGGGTCAGGCGTTCCGCGGCACTTGCCCGCTACCGCTTAAGGCTGCTTCCTTCCGGACCTGACCTGATTCACGGGCGCGCATTGCGCGGGACCTGACCGTCAACGCCGCCTGCGGCGTACTGGCCCCGAGGGCTTCGACCCTCGGACGAGCTTTCAGCCCCGCTAGAGCGGACTGCGGGTTACAGGGCACCGCTAACGCCCCGCCTAGCACGATCCACTATGGATCCTAGCTACGACGGGACGTGAGCGGGGAGCGGATTAGCGGCGCGCGCGCGAGCGCGAGGAGCTCGAACCGGAACTCCGCTTGCGCGATGTGCTTTTCGACGCCGTCTTCGACGCCGTGGCGCGCTTACCCGAGGCGGACTTGCCCGAGGACTTCGAGCGCCGGCGTCGGCCGCCGTTGGTCGAACGCTCGGCAGCCGGGATCTCCGTCTTCGCGACGGCCTTGGTCAGCGTCGGGATCAGACCCTCGAGGTACTTCGCCATCCGCTCCTCGTCGCGGCGGATCGCACGGGCGACCTTGGCGGTCTCCTTGTCGCCGACCTCCTCGGCCAACGTCTCGATCGCCGTGTAGGTGGCGATCTCCTCGTGCTCCTCGGAGTACTCCGTCTTGGCGTTCTTCAGGAGCTTCTCCTCGGCTGAGGTCCCTCGAATCATGTGCAGCGGGCCCTTGGCGAGGGCCACGCCCTTGCCGGCGAGCTGCGGAACCGTCGCTGTCGAGCCGCCGAGCTTCTTGATCCGGCGCTCGAGCTGGCGCGCGTGATCCTTGGTCTCGGTCAGGTGCTGCTTGAGACGCTTCTTGTACGGCGGGCGGTCGGTCATCCCGATGTGCGCGTTCAAAGAGGTCTCGAGCTCTTTTTCCTTTGCGTGGGCTTCGTTCAGGTACTGAACGAGCTTGGTGTCGCGGGCGTTCATGTCAGCCATGGGTAGTCAGTCACTCCTCATTCGTGGTGAGTAGTGCGGCTACCCGGCCCGTGCGGCCCAAACCGGCCGGGAAACGCCCGTTTAGTAGCGGTCGTGCCGAACGACGGGGTCGGTCGTTGCGCGTCGCGTCTGCCACAGACCGACCAGCAACCCGACGATCCCGATGACGAACAGGATCAGGCCGACCGTCTCAAGGTCAACCCCTTCGATCGAATCCTTGACGGCCAACCAGAGGATGGCGCCGAGGGCGATCATGAATAGTGATGAGCCGATAGCCATGGGGAGCGGGTGCCCGCAACGAAACGAGATAAACGGGGCATGGACGCACGTCGTATCCGGTTCGAGCGCCTCGTGGCTACGATGCCGCGCTCATGGATCGCCGCCTGATCGGAATCATCGGCTTCGCAGCCGTCCTGGCCATCGTCATCGGCGTCGTGCTCATCGCGCGCGGCGGGGACGACTCGGAGGACTCCGGCTCGGGTGAGGTCTCGACCGACCTCGCCGTGAAGCCCGTGCCCGCCACCGATGGTGAGGCCCCCGCCGAGCTGGTGGTCGACGACATCGTCGAGGGCGACGGCGCCGAGGCCAAGGAGGGCGACCAGATCACCGTCCAGTACGTGGGCGTCGACTTCGCCACCGGCGAGGAGTTCGACGCCTCGTGGGACGGCGAGCCCTTCGTCTTCGAGCTCGGCGCGGGTGAGGTCATCCCCGGCTGGGACGAGGGCGTCGCCGGGATGAAGGAGGGCGGCCGCCGCCAGCTCACCATCCCGCCCGATCTCGCCTACGGCCCGCAGGGCTCGCCGCCCGCGATCGGTCCCGACGCGACGCTCGCGTTCGTGATCGACCTCCAGTCCGTCGAGTAGACGGACCTCGGCCGACAGCGCGGCGCCATGCGGGCAGCCGTGGGGCTTAGTTGTTCTTCTTCCGGGTCTTCTCGAGCGCCGCAGCCACGTCCGAGGCCTGCTGACCGTAGGCACTCACTCGCTCGGCAGCCGACTTCACCGTGTCGAGATCCAGGCGCTTAGCCGACTTCGGGATCGACACGTTGCTAAGCCGCTTCAACGGGCCTTGGGAGCGGCCGAGCCGATCCTTGAGGACCACGCCGGCGGCTGCGCCTGCGATCGCGGTTCCGCCCGCGATCAGCGGAACCTTCGCCTTTGATGCGGCGCTGGCCACCGCGTTCCCAGCGGCCTTCGTCCGGTCCACAGCCATCTCGGGAATCGAGCTCGAGCCGTTGCTGGACCCCGCGTTCGATCGCGACGTCGGCTTCCGCGTCGACTTGGGCTTGGTGCCCGGGCTCTTGCCTCGGCCCTTGGACGCGGCCGTTCGCTTCTTTGGGCTGGCCTGCTTCGACGCTGTGCGCTTGGCGGGCGTCGATGCCTTTGCGCCATTGCGGGCGGCTTGCCCAGTCTTCGTCTGCTTCTTCTTCGTCTGAGTCTTTGGCTTCGTGGCTTGCGCCATGTCTCTCCTTCGTCGGTTTCGCTACTGCTTGCTGCGCGAGGTCAGACCCTGGAGAACAACCTCGATCGGGGAACGTGTGTGGGTGTTGGAGACGCCTTCGCGCACCAGAGCGGATCTCCGTCGCCAGCTCGCCGACCTTCTCTCCGAAGCTCCCAACCTGCTTGGCCGCCTCGGCCAGGCTCTGGGACACCGCCTGCGAGCTACTGGTCGTCGGCATCCTCACGCCGAGAACCTTGCTGGGGCCCTTGCGCGCCAGCGCCATGCCGCCGACCACCCCGGCCGCCGCCGCGCCGCCGGCTATCGCCGAGGCCTTCAGCATCCGCGCCGTTCCGTTCGACTGAGCTGCCGGGCTCTGTGCGTGCTGAGCCATCCCGATCCTCCATGATCGTCGTCTCTCTCCCAGACCAAGTACCCGCTGCTAATGGGGGCAATCGGGCGCTAGGCTCGGCGCTCCTAGAATGCCGCGCTCCGGGCGCGTAGCTCAGTGGGAGAGCGCTCGCTTCACACGCGAGAGGTCGCTGGTTCGAAACCAGCCGCGCCCATGCGAGAAATGCGTGCGTCTGAGCGGTTTTCGTAGTGCTCCCCTCAGATTCGCACGCGGCTTTGTAGTGCCTGCCGGTGCCCGATCCGACGTGTACCCCGTGCGTCCGCTGCTCTTCTGCGTCTCGCGCGAGGCAGCCGCGCATGGGGACGCGGCAGTCGGTACCAAATCGGGGTACCACGAAATCTCAGACATCCGCGAAGGACGCTTATGCCGGCGCGCCTCCGCTTACCAGGAGATGCTGGCCGCTGACGAATCCGGCGAGGTCGCTGGCGAGGTATTCGGCGGCGTCGGCAACGTCGTCGATGGTTCCCATCCGTCGCAGAGGCCTGACGGACAGGACGAGGTCCGCCACTTCCTCGGCGACTCCGTCGGTGAACACCCCCGCGCCTTCGGTTGCCGTCGGGAGGATCGAGTTGACGGTGACGCCACGCGCACCTACCTCCTTTGCCAGCACTTCGACGAGGAACTGCCCGGGCACCTTGCTGGAGCCGTAGACGCCCATGCCGGGCTGCGGGAAACCCGTGCTGCTCGAGCCGACGTAGATAATGCGTCCCCCGCCCGCGACGTGCCGGGCGGCTTGCTGGAACGTGAAGAAGGCGCCCTTTGCGTTTATCGAGAAGAGACGGTCGAACTCCTCTTCGCTCACGTCGAGCACCGGCTTGTCGACTAGCTCCACGCCGGCGTTAGCGACGACGATGTCGATGCGGCCGAAGCGCTCGAGCGTCGCTGCGAACAGCCGGTCGAGGTCGGCCAGATCGCCGACATTCGCCTGAACGGCGATCGCCTCGGACCCCGTGGCCTTGATCTCGGCCACGGTCGCGCGTGCCGCTGTCTCGTCACGCGAGTAGTTCACGACGACGCTTGCTCCAGTTCTGCGTATCGGATCGCGATCGCGCGGCCGATCCCGCGGACAGAGCCCGTGACGATCGCGACCTTGTTGTCAAGTCTCGGCATGGCTTCTAGAGGTAGAGGCCGCCGGAGACTTCGATCCGCTGGGCGTTGACCCAGCGATTGCGGTCGCTCAGCACCGAGGCGATAGCACCGCCGATGTCCTCCGCAACCGCGTAGCCCCCGAGAGCGGTGCGCGAGTTGACCATCTCTTGCACGGGCTCGTTGTCGCGGAGCAGACCGCCGCTGAAGTCGGTCGCCACAGGACCAGGTGCAACCGTGTTGACCCTGATCCCGCGAGGACCCAGCTCCTGGGCTAGGTAACGGGTGAGGACCTCGACAGCCCCCTTCGCCGCCGCGTAAGCCACGTGCTCTGGCACGTACATGCGCGTGACGCCGCTCGAGACGTTGATGATCGAGCCGCCGTCCGCCAGCAGCCCGGCGAGCCTCTGGGTCAGGAAGAAGACGCCCTTGAATTGAACGTCGACGAGCCGGTCGAAGTCGTTTTCGCTGGTGTCCTCGAACGACTTCGCGATCTGCATGCCGCCGTTGTTGACGAGGTAGTCGAAGGTCTCGCGACCCCAGGTGTCCTTCAGAGCGTCGGCGACGGTGCCCGCGAAGGCGTCGAATGTGTCGATCGCTCCGACATCGAGCTGGAGAGCGACTGCCTTACGGCCGAGCTCCTGGGCTTCCGCGACAACCTGCTCGGCCTCCTCCGGGTGCGACCGGTAGGTGACGATGAGGTCGACGCCGTCGCCGGCGAGCTCGAGCGCGGTCGCGCGACCGATGCCGCGGTTGGCGCCAGTGATGAGTGCTATGTGAGGTGAATTGGTCATGCCGGCCATGGTGCACCCGGCCGGCGGCGATTACTAGAGACCAGTTCAACCAGGGACAAGCTGTCCCTGGCTCACGCAGCGGATTGCGGGATCATCGACTCATGGACCGGGAAGGCCTTGCAGATTTCCTTCGCAGCCGCCGGGCGGCGCTCCAGCCCGACGACGTCGGCCTCGGCGCCGGCCGGCGCCGTCGCACACCCGGCCTGCGGCGCGAGGAGGTCGCCGCCCTCGCGCACATGTCGACCGACTTCTACACGCGCCTCGAACAGCGCCGCGGCTCACGCCCGTCCGAGCAGATGATCGGGGCACTCGCACGCGCGCTCAGGCTAACCCTCGACGAGCGCGATCATCTGCTTCGGCTCGCTGGGCACACGCCACCAGCGAGAGGGCATCGCAGCGACCACGTCAGCCCGGCGCTGATGCGCGTGGTCGACCGGCTCGACACGCCGGCCCAGGTCGTGTCAGACCTCGGCGTCACGCTGCGGCAGAACCCCCTCGCCGAAGCTCTGCTCGGCATCCAAACCAACTACTCGGGCCTCGAACGCAGCATGTACTACCGCTGGTTCACAGACCCCGACGAGCGGCTCCGCTTTCCCGCAGAAGAGCACGAGCTGCACTCACACAGGTACGTCGCCAACCTGCGGACCGTCTACGGCAGGGACACCGATGACCACGAAGCTCGCGAGCTCATCGACGCGCTCCGCAGCGACAGCCCAGAGTTCGCGCAACTCTGGGAAAAGCACGAAGTCGGACTGGCGTCCGAAACCAGCAAGCGCATCCTGCACCCGGCCGTCGGCCCCCTCGACCTCGACTGCCAAATCCTCAGCGCCGAGAACCAGACCGAGTTCCTCGTCGTCTTCACCGCCACCCCCGGCACCGAAGACGCCGACCGCCTCGCCCTACTCGCCGTCGTCGGCAACGAAACCTTCGCCAGCACGGATACCACCCCCTAGTGGTCGGCCGCACTCGGTGCATGGCCGAGCGGTCACCCCAGCTGCACTTCTGCTTTCGCGTGAAAGCGGCAGCACCGCCGCGGAAACCATCGCAATTGGGCACCAGCCTCGCTCTGGTGTCCATATCCGCTGCCGCGCATCCGCACACATCCGACGGCACCAAATCGACGCCCATCCGTGCCTGAGGCACCACCGCTTCACACGCGAGAGGTCGCTGGTTCGAAACCAGCCGCGCCCATGCGAAAACCCCCGCTATCGGGTTCTCTCGTTGAGGGTCAAGTACCAGCGGCTAGGTCTCGTCCTTCACAAGGTGCTCCTGCGCCCAGAGGGAGATCTGCCCAAGCGCCGGAATCAGCGCCTTGCCGCGATCGGTGAGGGCGTAGGAAACGGCCAGCGGCGGGCCCTCGTCGACGGTCCGGGCGATGAGCCCCGCCTCGGCGAGGTCGGAAAGCCGGTCCGACAGGACCGAGTCGGAGATCCCATCTACCGCACGCGAGAGCTCGCGGAAACCGGCTGGCCCCTCGCTGAGATTGCCGAGGACCACCCCGTTCCAGCGCTTGCCGAGGAACTCGAACGCGCGCGCAAGGGCGGCATCGCCGCGCGCGCAGGCGTCGGCGCCGGCAGCAGAGTCTCGGCTCGGTGTGCGAGTCGTTGCCATGGCCACTATGCTAGCATCGCAGAGGTTACTAGTATTTTCATAGTGACTACTTTAGTATGGCCGATACTCGATTCAAAGCAGGCTCTCAAGGAGCACTTCCAATGACAGATCTTTCTCCTTCGACCAGACGCCCCTCCGTCGTCGTCGTCGGCGGCGGCTACGGCGGCATCAACGCCGCCAAGGCTCTCGACGACGTCGCCGACGTCACGCTCGTGGACCCCACCGAGGCGTTCGTCCACAACGTCGCCGCCTGGCGCACGCTCGTCGAGCCCGAGTGGCTGGACCGGATCTTCCTCCCCTACACACACCTGCTGGCGAATGGGCGCTTCGTCCGCGATCGCGCCGTCGAGGTCGACGGACGCCGCGTCACGCTCGCCTCGGGTGACGTGCTCGAGCCCGACTACCTCGTGCTCGCCACCGGCTCCGTCCTATCCGTTCCCGGCCAAGACCGAGGAGCCCGACATCGCCTCCGCCCGATCCCGCCTCCGCGCGGCTCACGACGCGCTGCTCGCCGCCGACCGCGCATTGATCGTCGGCGCCGGTCCGGCCGGGTTGGAGCTCGCCGGGGAGATCAAGGCCTTCTTCCCCGACAAGCAGGTGACGATCGCCGACGTCTCGCCGGACATCCTCACGGGTCCCTACGACCAGGAGCTGCGTGACGAGCTGCGCCGCCAGCTCGGTGATCTCGGCATCGAGCTGCGCCTCGGCGCCGCGCTGAGCGAGCTGCCCAGCGCTCCGCCCGCGACCCTCGCCCCGATCGCCATCGCCACCGAGGACGGCGACGAGCTGGTCGCCGACATCTGGTTCCGCGCCTTCGGTGTAGCGCCCACACAGCGATTACCTCGAGGGCGGATCGCTCGACGACCGCCGTGACGAGGGGGGCTACGTCCGCGTCGACGAGCATCTGCGCGTCGTCGGCGAGGACCGGGTCTTCGCCCTCGGCGACCTCGCTGACGCCGACCGCGACATGGCGGGCATCGCCACCGCACAGGCCGAGGTCGTCGCCGCCAACGTCCGCGCGCTGATCGCGGGCACGGGCGAGCTCACGAGTTGGGCGACCTACCCGCCCATGATCGCGATCCCGCTCGGACCTGAGGGCGGAGCCGGCTTCGTCGGCGACGGCGTCGCCGACAGCGCGACGATCGCCGAGCTCAAGGGTCGCCACATGCTCATCGACACCTACGCGTCGCTCTTCGATGCCGCCCCGAGACTGGCCGCCTGAGCCGATGCCCGACTACGGCCACGAGATCGAGTTCGGGTACTTCCTGGTCCCGGACGCCGGCGACCCGGAGGGCGTTCTCGAGACGGCGCGCCTCGCCGACCGGCTCGGCTACGACCTGCTCGCCGTCCAGGACCACCCCTACCAGCGGGCGCACCTCGACTCGCTGGCGCTGCTCGGCGTGATCCTCGCCCAGACCGAGCGGATCCGCGTCTTTCAGGACGTCGGCAACCTGCCGCTGCGCCCGCCGGCCGTGTTCGCGAAGGCCGCGGCGACGCTCGACCTGCTCAGCGGCGGGCGCTTCGAGGCCGGCCTCGGGAGGCGGCGGATTCCTCGACGCCGCGCGAGGCGATGGGCGCCCCGGCGCTTACCCCTGGGGAGAGCCTCGAGGCGCTCGAGGAAGCCGTCGCGATCCTGCGCGCCAGTCTGGAGCGGCGCCCGCTCGCTGCGCTTCGACGGGCGCCACTACCGCCTCGCGGGCGCACGGCCCGGGCCCAGCGCCGGCGCACCAGATCGGCATCTGGCTCGGCGCCGCGAAGCCGCGCGCGCTCGCCCTCACCGGGCGCGTGGCCGACGGCTGGGCCGCCCCACTGATGAACTACAGCCTCCCGCTGCCGCCGCCGAGGCCCAGGTCGTCATCGACCGCGCCGCCCGCGAGGCCGGCCGCGACCCAAGCGAGATCCGGCGCATCTACAACATGTCCGGCGCGTTCACCGCGGCAGCGCCCGCGCCGGCCAGCGACACGCGACGAGACGATCGTCGGCCCGCCCGAACACTGGGCAGAGGTCCTGACGCATTTCGCGCTTGACCTCGGCTTCGGCACCTTCCTCCTCATCGCGCCGCCCGATCCCGACATGCTGCGGACCTTCATCGAGGACGTCGCCCCGCAGGTCCGCGAGCGCGTCGCGCGGCGCGGGCCAAGGTCACCTCCGGCGCCACCCGGCCAAAGATGACGAGCGTCGAAGCGAAGCCGGAGACGGCCCGTGGGCGGGCGATGTTCGAGGAGCTGCTCTGGGTCCATTCGGTCATCCGTCGCGACCTGGAGATCGTTGAACAGCTCGCCGCCGACGTGAGCGAAGGACTCCCGGGCGAGGCGGTCGAGGACGCTTTGGCGGAGCTCAAGACCAGCGGCCCGCTGTGGCAGCTGAAGGTCAACTGCCTGCGCTACTGCCGCTTCGTCCACGCCCATCACGGAGCCGAGGACGGGCTTCTGTTTCCCGCGCTACGCGCGGCCGACTCATCGATCGGCCCGGTCGTGGACCGCCTGGAAGCCGACCACGCCCGTGTCTCCGACCTCCTCGACGCCGTCGAGGCGGCGGCCCGCGCGCTCACCGAAACCGACCACGGCGATGCGCGGCAGCGCGTGATTGACGGGCTGCGCGACCTCCACGTCCACCTGCTCGAACACCTCGACTACGAGGAGCTCCACGCGGGCCCGACGATACGCCGCCTCGAGGGCCTCGCGGTTCCGGGGTATTGATGGGCTTTGGCGACTTTGCGATGCTGGGCACCAGACGCGGACCGAATCGCGGAACGCGACCGTTCAGCAGAAAGAGAGGACGTCTGATGGCGACCTGCACGCACCTCGACCAGGTTGAGGTGACCGAGCTGCCCGAGTCGGTAGACGGTTGTGAGGAGTGCCTGAAGACGGGCGATCCGTGGCTTCACCTGCGGATCTGCCTCGAGTGCGGCAAGGTCGGCTGCTGTGACAGTTCGCCGAACCGGCACGCGTCGAGGCACGCCGAGCAGGCGGGACATCCGCTGATCCGCTCCTCGAGCCGGGGGAGGAGTGGTCGTTCTGCTTCGTGGACGAGGTCGGCATGGTGATCCCGCAGATCGTCGGAGAGACGCGGATCCCGCCCTCGCCGATGGGCGGCTGACGGTGTCCGGAGCGAGCGAACCAGCGGAGGCGTCCGACCATGACTCAGTGGCCACCGCTCGCCTACGGCGCGTGGAGCGCGACCTGCGACACGCTCCACGCGCACACGCAGGTGCTCGGAAAGCTCGCGGTGGAGCTCGCCCCGCCCGAGCCGCAGCTACAGCACGCCGCCCTGCGGCTGAGCGCGCGCGGCTGGGAGACGCTCCCGCTGCCCGCGCCCGACGGCTCCGGCGGAATCGTCGCAGCCCTTGACCTGCACACGCACGAGGCGGTGGTCGAGCACAGCGGCGGCCACGAGACCCGGATCGCGCTGACGCCCAACCGGCCCGTGGCGGAGGTGACGCGGGAGGTGCTCGAGGCCGTGGGGCGCCTGGCGGGCGCCGTCGAGATCAATCCCACCCCCCAGGAGACGCCGTGGCAGGTGCCGCTGGACGAGGACCGCGAGCATGCGACCTATGACACCGACCAGGTGGCGACCTACTTCGACGCCGCCACCCGCGCGGCGCTCGTCCTGGCGGAATTTCGGGCGTCTTTTCGCGGACGCTCGACGCCGGTCAACGCCTGGTGGGGGACCTTCGACCTCGCGGTCAACCTCTTCTCGGGGCGGCCGGTCGATCCACCGTCTGATGACTTCATCATGCGCAACGGAGGCGATGCCCAGCAGGTCGAGATCGGGTGGTGGCCGGGGGATCCGAACCACGAGGGGGCAGCCTTTTTCGCCAACGCGTACCCCGCGCCGGATGGTTTCGCGGACGCGGACATCAGCCCCGCCGCGGCGCGTTGGGACGGGCAGCTCGGCGAGTACGTGCTCGAGTGGGAGGACATCCGCGAGAGCCCCGATCCGCACGCCCTCGCCCTGGAATTCGCCCGCTCGGCTTTCCGCCACGCCTGCGCGGTGTGCGACTGGGACCCGGTCCTGGCGGCGACTGCAGAGGGTGTTCCGCCTCCGATCAGGTGACGCTGAGGCTCCACCCTCGAAGCCGCCGGGCTGAGCGAGTAGCGCCGGGCCATCTGAGCGATTGGGCACCAGCACCGTTTGGTGCCTGCTAGCGCGTACATCCGCGGACATCCACGTGCATCCACGCACATCCGGAGGGTCGAACGACGCCCATCCGTGCCTGAGGCACCACCGCTTCACACGCGAGAGGTCGCTGGTTCGAAACCAGCCGCGCCCATGCCTGGAGGCAAGATGCATTCGCGACTGCGTCGCGCATGCTGTACGGGCATGACCTACACGGCTGCAGACGAACGCTACGACTCGATGCTCTACCGCCGCTGTGGGCGCAGCGGTCTCGACCTGCCCGCCATCTCGCTCGGGCTCTGGCACAACTTCGGCGACGACCGCCCGATCGAGACCTCGCGGGCGATCCTGCGCCGGGCGTTCGACCTCGGCATCACGCATTTCGACCTCGCCAACAACTACGGCCCGCCCTACGGGTCGGCCGAGATCAACGTTCGGCCGAGTGCTGAAGGAGGACCTGCGGCCCTATCGCGACGAGCTGATCATCTCGACCAAGGCGGGGTGGGACATGTGGCCCGGGCCCTACGGAGACCGGGGCTCGCGCAAGTACCTGTTGGCGAGCCTCGACCAGAGCCTGCAGCGCATGGGCCTCGACTACGTGGACATCTTCTACTCGCACCGCGCCGATCCCGACACTCCGCTCGAGGAGACGATGGGCGCGCTCGACACCGCCGTCCGGCAGGGCAAGGCGCTCTACGCCGGGGTCTCCTCCTATTCACCGGAGCGAACCGAGCGTGCCGCGGAGATCCTCCGCGGGCTGGGCACTCCGCTGACCATCCACCAGCCCTCCTACTCGATGCTCAACCGCTGGATCGAGGGCGAGCTCCTCGACGTGCTCGGAGACCGCGGCATCGGCTGCATCGTCTTCACCCCGCTCGCCCAGGGAATGCTCACGGACCGCTACCTGGACGGCATTCCCGAGGACTCGCGCGCCGCCCGCGACGATTCGCTCGACCCGGACTGGCTGACCGAGGAGAACCTCGAGCGGATCCGCGCGCTGAACGAGATCGCATCGAATCGCGGCCAAAGCCTGGCCCAGCTGGCGCTGGCGTGGACGCTTCGCGACCCGCGCGTGACCTCGACGTTGGTCGGCGCCTCGAGCGTCCGCCAGCTCGAGCAGAACGTGGCGGCCCTCGATTCGCTCGAGATCTCGAGCGACGAGCTGGCAGAAATCGACCGCCACGCGGGCGAGGGCGGCGTCAACCTCTGGGCGGAGTCCGGCGAGGCCGAGTAGCACCGGCCTGACTCCAGAGACCGTCGACCAAGCTCTGTACCCGTCCAGCCGCGCCCCATGCCTGGAGGTGCTCGGCATCATTGCGCATCCCGATCGCTGCCCTTCGTGGGTGCGGTCCACTCTGCGCCCGTCTGGCGGCGGAAGGCCTCGAGGGCGCCGTCGAGCGTTCGGAAGAAGTGGTCCGGGTCGAGCGTGCCGATGAGCTCGTAGCGCTCGAGCTTTGCCCGTACGGGGTCCTTGAGCTCGGCGAAGACGAGGGAGGTGCCGCGGGCGTTGACCTCCTTATCGAGCTCCAGGAGCATGTCAGCCGCCGTGGTGTCGACGTCTGTGATCGGCTCCGCTGCGATCACGATCCAGCGTGGCTTCGGCTCGCCGGCCGCGAGGCGGCGGATCTGGTCGCGGAACGTCCGCGCGTTCGCGAAGAACAGCGGCGCGTCGAAGCGGAAGATCACGAGGCCGGGGAGCTCCTCGGCATCGGGGTACAGACTGCGGTCGTGCTGGCCCTCCAGTCCAGGAACCCGCCCGAGGGTGGTCTGGTAGGGCCACCACGCGCGGCGGAACACGTTGAGGATCGACAGCGCCACGGCGACGGCGATGCCGGCGAGAACGCCAAGCAGCGCCACGCCGAGGAAGGCGGCCATCGAGAGCAGGAACTCGACGCGCCGCTGGTGCCACAGCCGCCTGGCCCCCGCGATGTCGGCCAGCGACAGGGATGCTGCGATCACGACGGCCGCGAGAGTGGCCTGCGGGAGGTTTCGCAGCAGCCCCGGCACAAGCACCAGCATCAGGACGATCACCGCTGCTCCGACCAGCCCGGTGAGCTGTGTCTTCGCGCCTGCCTGCTCGGCCACTGCCGTGCGCGACCCGCTCGTGCTGACCGGGAAGCCCTGGAACAAGCCCGCGCCGACGTTCGCCGCGCCGATGCCGATCATCTCCTTGTTGCCGTCGATTTCCTGGCCCGTTCGGGCCGCGAACGCCGAAGCGGTGGAGATCGTGTCGGTCAGGGATACCAGTGCGATGCCGAGGGCTCCCGCAAGCAGGAGCGGGAGGTCGGACACCGGGTTCGGCCAGGTGAGGGAGGGCAGCCCCTCGGGCAGGGTCCCGACGAGCGAGACCCCGTGGTCGGAGAGATGGAGCGCCGAGGTCGCGACGATCGCGGCGACGACCGCGACCAGCACGCCGGGGATGCGGGACCGCCAGCGCTGGAGGATCAGGATCAGCGCGAGGCTGACTACCCCCACGGCAGCGGCGGCGGCCACAGCGTCTCCCGACGCAAGCCCGCTGACGAACTCCCGCGCCTCGTCGATGAGTCCGTCCGCCTCGGTCGAGAAGCCGAAGAGCTTCGGCAGCTGCCCGACCAGGATCGTCAGCGCGAGCCCATTCATGTAGCCGATCTGGGTGGGCTTGGACAGCAGGTCCGCAATGAACCCGAGCTTCGCCAGGCCCGCGCCGATCTCGATGGCAGCCACGAGGAGGGCGAGCATCGACGCCAGCGCGATCGCACGGTCGGGATCCCCGCCGGATCCGATGATCGGCAGGAGCGTCGCCGCGATCATCGGCCCGAGTGAGGAGTCCGGGCCCAGAACGAGGACGCGAGAGGGGCCGAACGCCGCGTAGCCGATCAGGCAGATGACCGTCGTGTACAGGCCGGTGATCGCGGGCAGGCCCGCCAGCTCCGCGTACGCCATTCCCTGAGGCACCAAGAGCGTGCTCAGGACGAGACCGGCGACCAGATCGTGGCGCAGCCACGACTTGCGATAGGAGGCGAGCGAGCGAGCGCCCGGCATCCATCTCGGCGGCTTCATGAGCGCTTGACCGAGGTCAACTCGACGCGACGATATCCCGAGGCTTGGACCGGTACCAGGTCCCCCTGGCGGGCCGCCACGAGATACTGCGCGGACGATGCCGCAGCTCCTTTCTACCGACCCTCTCCGTGCTCAGTTCCCTGGGCTGTCGCCTGAGGTCGCGGCCCTCGACGGTGCCGGCGGGACGCAGGTGCCGCAGGCGGTCATCGACGCCGTCGCGGAGGGCCTCGTGACGGCGATGGCGAACGTGGGTGGCGCGTTCGCCGCAAGCCACGTGAGCGGTCAGGTCGTGGCCGACGCACGGTCCGCGATCGCCGATCTCGTCGGCGGCGTGCCGGAAGGCGTCGTCCTGGGACCGAGCATGACGACGCTGACGTTCCGCATCGCCGACACGCTCTCGCGCGCCTGGGGGCCGGGCGACGAGGTGGTCGTGACCTCGCTCGATCACGACGCCAACATCCGGCCCTGGCGGCTGGCCGCAGAGCGCGCCGGCGCGACCGTGCGCGTCGCCGAGTTCGACGTCGAGACCGGCGAACTGCCAGTCGAGTCGGTCGAGAGCGTGCTCAGCGACCGCACCCGGCTGGTCGCGGTGACCGCCGCCTCGAACGCGATCGGCACCCGGCCCGACGTGCGCGCGATCTGCGATGCGACCCACGACGCCGGCGGGCTCACGTACGTGGATGGCGTGCACTCGACCCCGCATGTGCCGACCGACGTGGCCGAGCTGGGGGCCGACTTCTACGCGTGCTCGTCCTACAAGTTCTGCGGGCCGCACACGGGTGCGGTCATCGCCGACCCAGCTCTGCTGGAGGACCTGCGACCGGCGAAGCTCGTCCCGGCAACGGACGAGGTGCCGGGTCGCTTCGAGCAGGGCACCCCGCCCTTCGAGCTGCTCGCCGGCGTCCGCGCCGCCGTGGACTGGCTCGCCGGCCTCACCGATGCGCCGGGCGATCGGCGGACCCGGCTGCTCGCCACATTCGCCGCGATCGAGACGCGACTCAAGGGCCTGCTCGACCAGCTGCTCGCCGGCCTCTCCGCCATTGACGGCGTGCGCCTGCTGGGAGCGCCGCGCCTGCGCACGTCGACCGTGTCCTTCGTCGTCGACGGACACACACCCAAGGACGTCGCCGCCCATCTGGCCGATGAGGGCATCGCCGTGTGGGACGGCGACAACTACGCCTACGAGTTGATGAGCCGCTACGGCCTCGCCGAGACGGGGGGCGCGATCCGCGCGGCCATCGTGCTCTACACGACCGCCGAGGAGATCGACCGCCTCGTCGCCGCCGTCGCTGCCGTGGCAGGGCGGTAGCTCTACGAGAACCCGGCTAGCGCAGTCGCAGCTTTGGCGACGTGGCCGAGCACAGGCGGCGACATCAGGGACGACTCGCTCGTTGACCGTGGAGTAGTACTTGCCGGGCCGCCCGCGCTTGGACACGACGTACTTGCCCTGAGCGTTCACTTCATCCACGCCGATCTGCTTGTCATCCCCACCGACCTGCTTCCAGACGGTCACCAGGTCGTCGCCGATGCAGGATGGCTCGGAGGGGGCAAGCGCTCCCTTGAAGTCCTCCTTCGACTTCGAGTAGGAGAGCGTCAGCGAGCGGCTGACAACGGGGCAGCCGCTCGGCGGGGTTTGATCCGTCTCGGGGCAGCCGTCGTCACCATCGAGCACGCCGTCGTTGTCGTCATCGGGGTCCTCGTTGCCGTAGAGGCCATCGCTGTCGAGGTCGGGCGTGTCGGTACTCCACTCCATGACGAAGACCTGAACGAACCCCGTGAAGGTCGGGTTGGTGTCGGCCCAGGTGCCGTCGCCCAGCATCGCGACCGCGTCGCCGTTAGCGCCGGTCGCCGCGTCGTCGTCCGGTTCCCCCGGCGCCCAGTTCGCGTATGTGAACGGCTCCGCTGTCGCCCACGTGAACGTCCCCTCGTCAGCGTTGTCGGTTGCGCCGATCCATGCGATCTGGCCGCCGGCCAAACCCTGCACGAACCCGTTCTCATCGGCGCCTTCGATTGTCGCCAGATGCGCATGCCTAGTCACCGCGTAGGCCTGCGCATCGCTCCAGGTCTGTGCGGCGTCGACGAGCTCGTACCAGTGCCCGCCGTCCCGCTCAACGGGCGCTGCGAGCGCCGCCGGCAGCGGTAGTGCGAGCGCCAGTCCCACGACGAGAGCCGTGGCGGTCCGTGCCATGCGACCCAGTATGAGCGCCCCGGGCCGCCAGAGCAAGCGCTGGGGTTCGAAACTGGCCGCGCCGCGACATACTGCGCGGGCGATGTCGCAGGACTTGGTCGACCCCGACGACTTCCCAGGGTCGAAGGACAGCGCTTACCTGGACGCCGCGAACATCGCGCTGATGTACGGGGGCGCACAACGGGCGATCGTTGAATGGCAACGCGACGTGGCCGATAACGGCAGCCTCGCATTGAACGAGGCCGCCGAGGCCGACGTGTTCGACGATCTGCACCGGGCTGCCGCCGGGCTCTTCAACGCGGAGCCCGATGACATCGCTGTGGGCTCGAGCGCAACGGAGCTACTCGGCTCGCTGGCCTGGGCTGTCGCACCCGAAGCCGGCACGAACGTCGTCGGCACCGCCATGGCGTTTCCGAGCACGATCTATCCCTGGCAACGGGTCGCAGCGAGTACCGGCTGTCAGATCAGGCTTGCCGAGGGAGATGCCGGGCATGTGAGCCTTGACGACCTCCTCGGGCTCATCGACAAGGACACGGCCGTCGTCTGCATCTCACACGTCGAGTATGGGGCGGGCCAGCGGTTTGACCTCGCGAGCCTGGCGGAGGCTGCGCATGAGCACGACGCCCTCCTCGTCGTCGACGCCACTCAATCCGCGGGCGCGATCCCAATCGACGCTCGCGCGGATGCGCTCGATGCCGTGGTGTCCGCCGGCTACAAGTGGCTCTGCGGGCCGTTTGGCGCGAGCGTCATGTACGTCGCCCCCCACCTGCAGACCGGGCTGGCCCCGGGCTTGGTCGGGTTCCGAAGCCACGACGACATGTGGGACCTTCGAGCCGATCGGCTTGACTACCCGCCGACGGCGCGGCGATTCGAGTTCAGCACGATGGCCTACGGCTGTGCGATCGGCCTCTCGCGCTCGATCGAGCTCCTGCTCGACGTCGGGGTCGAGCGGATCTTCGATTACAACCGGAAGCTGGCCGATCTGTTGATCGAGGGGCTGCGTGCCAGGGATCTGGAGATCACCTCTCCCCTTGCCGATGCCGAGCGCTCGGCGATCGTCACCGCGCGCTTTCCAGGGGACTCCGCCGAGCTCGCCGCGCGCCTCAGGGAGGCTCGGGTCGTGGTCTCGTCGCGAAGCGACGTGATCCGGTTCTCCCCGCATCTCTACACCCGCGAGGCGGACATTGAGCGCACCCTCGACTGCATCGACCAGCTGCTGTAGGTCTTACCCGAGGCGCCACTTTCCTCGGTATAGGGTGGCCCGACCGACAGGCGATCCGCAACGGGAGGTAGTCAGATGGCAGTCGTCCTTGTTCATGAGGGCCCAACGCTCACCCAGGAGAGGTATGAGCAGTCGGTCGAGAAGATCACCGGCGGGAAGTCCCAACTCGACTCGCTTAGCGACTGGCCGGTCGAGGGCATCCTGATGCACGCCGCGGGCCAAGCAGCCGACGGGTTCCGAGTCGTTGACGTCTGGGAATCCGAGGAGGCAGCCCAAGCCTTCGGCGAGCAGCTCGGACCGGTCCTGGCGGAGGTCGGAGTGACAGAGCAGCCCGAGATATACCCCGCGCACACGTTCGTGTCGAGCTGAGCGCCTACGGGCCGCGATAACTACCCGCGGAGGACTAGTCAGCGCTTGCCGACGTAGTCCGCGAGGTGCTCGCCGGTCAGGGTGGAACGGTCGGCTACAAGGTCGGCCGGTGTGCCCTCGAAGACGATCTTCCCACCGTCCTGTCCGGCGCCGGGGCCGAGGTCGATGATCCAGTCCGCGTGCGCCATCACCGCCTGGTCGTGCTCGATGACGATCACCGACTTTCCGGACTCGACGAGCCGGTCGAGCAATCCGAGCAGCTGCTCGACGTCGGCGAGGTGGAGGCCCGTGGTCGGCTCGTCGAGGACGTAGACGCCGCCCTTCTCCCCCATGTGCGTGGCCAGCTTGAGCCGCTGGCGCTCGCCGCCGGACAGCGTCGTGAGCGGCTGGCCGAGGCTGAGGTAGCCGAGCCCGACGTCGGCCAGCCGTTCGAGGATGTTGTGCGCGGCCGGCGTCTCCGCCTTCCCGCCGCCGAAGAACTCCGCGGCCTCCGCCACCGGCATCGCGAGGACCTCGCTGATGTCCTTGCCGCCGAACTTGTGCTTCAGCACGTCGGCCTGGAAGCGCTTGCCCTCGCACTCCTCGCAGGGAGTGGCGACGCCGGCCATCATCCCCAGGTCGGTGTAGATCACGCCGGCGCCGTTGCAGTTGGGGCAGGCGCCGTCGGAGTTGGCGCTGAACAGGCCCGGCTTCACGCCGTTGGCCTTGGCGAACGCCTTGCGGATCGGGTCGAGCAGCTTGGTGTACGTCGCGGGATTGCTCCGCCGCGAGCCGCGAATCGCGGTCTGGTCGACGGAAACGACCCCGTCGCGGTCGGCGACCGAGCCGCCGATCAGTGAGCTCTTGCCGGAACCGGCGACCCCGGTGATCACAACCAGCACCCCGAGCGGGATGTCGACGTCGACGTCCTGCAGGTTGTGCGTGACCGCGCCTCGCACCTCGAGCGCCTCTGATGAAGCCCGTACCTCGGGCTTCAGCGAGGCGCGGTCGTCCAGGTGCCTCCCGGTGAGGGTCTTGCTTCGCCGCAATCCGGCGAGGGTGCCCTCGAACACAACTTCCCCGCCGTCCGTGCCCGCACCGGGACCGAGGTCGACGACGTGGTCGGCGATCGCAATCGCCTCCG
This sequence comes from uncultured Solirubrobacterales bacterium, assembly GCA_963776045.1. GTDB lineage: Bacteria > Actinomycetota > Thermoleophilia > Solirubrobacterales > 70-9 > JBDTSW01. Next base: position 809,708 of record CAVZLE010000003.1, read on the forward strand.
GCTCGTGTTCCACGACGAGGACCGTGTTGCCCTTGTCCCGGAGCTGCAGCAGCAGGTCGTTCATGCGCTGGATGTCGTGGGGGTGGAGCCCCACCGTCGGCTCGTCGAAGACGTACGTCACGTCCGTGAGGGACGACCCGAGGTGGCGGATCATCTTGGTGCGCTGCGCCTCGCCGCCCGAGAGCGTCCCCGAAGGCCGGTCGAGGCTCAGATAGCCGAGCCCGATCTCGACGAACGAGTCGAGGGTGTGCCGGAGCGCCTCGAGCAGCGGTGCGACGGACGGCTCCTTCAGGTCGCTCACCCACTCGGCGAGGTCGCTGATCTGCATCGCGCACGCGTCCGCGATGTTGACCTTCTTGATCTTCGACGAGCGCGCCGCCTCGCTCAGCCGTGTGCCGTCGCACTCGGGACAGGTGGTGAAGGTGATCGCTCGGTCCACGAACGCCCCGATGTGCGGCTGCATCGCGTCCCGGTCCTTGGATAGGAAGGACTTCTGGATCTGCGGGATGAGGCCCGAGTACGTCAGGTTGATCCCGTCGACCTTGATCTTGGTCGGCTCCTTGTAGAGGAGGTCGTGGAGCTCTCTCTTGTTGAACTTCTTGATCGGCTTGTCCGGGTCGAAGAAGCCACAGCCCCTGAAGATGCGCCCGTACCAGCCCTCCATGCTGTAGCCGGGGATCGTGAGCGCGCCCTCGTTGAGCGACTTGTCCTCGTCGTACAGCGCGGTCAGGTCGAAGTCGGTTACCGACCCGCGCCCCTCGCAGCGCTCGCACATCCCGCCCGTGCGGGAGAACGTCGCCTTCTTCGTCTCGGTCTTGGCGCCCTTCTTCACGGTGATCCCACCGCTCGCGGTCACCGACGCGACGTTGAACGAGAACGCCTGAGGCGAGCCGATGTGCGGCTTCCCGAGCCGGCTGAAGAGGATGCGCAGCATCGCGTTGGCGTCGGTTGCGGTGCCGACGGTGGAGCGGGGATCGGCCCCCATCCGCTCCTGGTCAACGCTGATCGCGGTCGTGATGCCGTCGAGCACGTCCACCTCGGGCCGCGCCACCGTGGGCATGAAGCCCTGCAGGAAGGCGCTGTAGGTCTCGTTGATCAGCCGCTGCGACTCCGCGGCGATCGTGCCGAACACCAGCGAGCTCTTGCCCGAGCCGGATACGCCGGTGAACACGGTGAGCCGGCGCTTCGGGAGCTCGACGCTTATGTGCTTGAGGTTGTTCACCCGCGCGCCGTGCACGCGAATCAGGTCGTGGCTGTCGGCTGTGGGCGCCTTGGGCGCCCGGCCGCCTTTTTTCGTGGCGCTGCTCATCGCGCCTTTGTCTATCAGGCGGCGATGTCCGGAGCGACCTCCGTCGCGACGAGCTCCAGCTGGCGTGGCTCGTCTCCCATGGGCCAGACATAGACCCGCTCGCATCCCGCCGCGGCGTAGCGCGAGAGCAGCTCCGCGCAATCCTGCGAGGAGCCGACGCACACCTGTCCGGCGAGCTCCTCCGGATCGCGCCGCAGGAGGGGCGCGAGCACGTCACGCAGCACGCGGTCGCGCTCCGTTCGGTCCTCGGTCACCCAGGTCCACATGGTCACGAGCGCGTTCGGGAACCCGTCCGCGGGCCGATCACGCCGGCGAAGCTCCTGCGCCAGGAGCTCGCGCCCGGCGACGAATCCGTCGGGCGTCGTGTTGTAGGCGGAGGCAAGCCAGCCGTCCGCGAGGCGTGCGACCCGGCGAAGCCCCGCCTCCGACCCCCAGCTTCCGATCCACACCGGGACGCCGCCTTCCTGGATGGGCGGCGGTTCAAGCTCGGCATCGGGCAGGGCGTAGAAGCGCGGTTCGTCCGGCCTCGGCGCTCGGCCGAGCAACGAGCGGAGAATCGCCACCGCCTCATCGAAGCGCTTCCATCTGTCGTCGAAGGGGATCCCCACCGCGTCGTAGTCGCGCTGGGAGGACCCGGGGCCCACACCGGCGATCACCCGGCCCCCGGACAGGATGTCGAGCGCCGCGAGGGTCTTCGCGAGCGGCACCGGCCCCCGCAGGGCGACGAGGGAGATCGTCGTCACGAGGTCCATGTCCCCGGAGCGCTCGATCGCTGCGGCGAGAGCGGTCGGCCCGTCGAGCCAGGGCGTTGAGAAGAGAAAGTGGTCGTTGGACGAGATCGCCGCGAAGCCGTTCTCGCGCGCCGCGTCAACGGCCGCGTGCAGCCGGCCCACGGACTGCCCCTCGTCTCCGAACTCCATCAGGGGCAGATGTAGGCCGAGGTCCATTCAGCGCCGAGTATTCCAGTGGAACCGAGTGAGGGTCTAGGCTTTTCGCATCGGACGGCAGGGGAAAGCAATCGTGGCGCGGAGCGTGCATTTGCCCTGGGCTCTCGTCGTGGCTGCCGCGCTCGCCGTGCCGGCGACTGCCTCGGCCGCCCCCGTCGGGAAGCTGACCTTCCAGAGCTGCCTCACCAGCGAGATCGAGGCAGGGCCCACGCCTGGGGGCAGCGGCGCGTGTGGCGGGTTCGAGACGCTGCAGGTCGGGGGGGCCAACACCGGGCTCGACAACGTCGAGTCGATCGCGGTCAGCCCCAACGGCAAGTCGCTCTACGCAGCGGCGGGCGCCGACGACACCCTCATGCGCTTCAACCGCAATCCCAACACGGGCCAGATCTCCTACGCCTACTGCTTCACAGGCGAGTCCGGGACGACGTCGCCGTGCGAGGAGCTTCCGGAGTCAGGCCCGGGCGGCACCGGCTCGGGCCTTGACGACCCAGAGGCAGTCGTGGTCGCCCCCGACGGCAAGAGCGTGTACGTGACGTCGCGAAGCGACGCCGCGATCGTGGCCTTCAGCCGCGAGCCCGACGGCTTCCTCACCTACGTCGGCTGCATCTCGGGCGAATCCGCGACGGGGCCCAGCGGCACCGGCGCCTGCATGCAGCTCCCGCAGGCGACGTCTGGCGCCGATAACTCAGGGCTGGATGACCCGAAGCAGAAGGAGCTCGCGATCTCGAAGGACGGCGAGCACGTGTACGCGGTCTCGGACCTAGACGATGCCGTGGTCCATTTCTCGCGCAATCCCAACACCTCGGTCCTCACCTTCGAGGAGTGCATCACGGGCGAGGAGGAGTCCGGCCGGGGGTCGTGGGGACGGACGCATGCCAGGAGATTCCGACCCCTGAGTTCGGCGGCTTGGACTCCGGCATGAACGCGCCACGATGGGCGGAGCTTGCGCGCGGTGGCCGCACCCTCTACGTGGCCGCCGACCAGGACGACGCGATCGCCCGCTTCGACCGGAACAAGAACACCGGCGAGCTCACCTACCGCGACTGCATCACGGGCGACTCCGGGACCGGGCCGTCGGGGACCGGCGCCTGCCGCGGCCTTCCGCTCACCGGGACCACCGGCGAGCTGACGGGCCTCGACCGGCCGCTGGGGCTCGTGGCCAAGGGCGACTCCCTCTACGCCATCGCCGGCAGTGACGCCGCGCTCGCGCGTTTCTCGATGAACCCGAGTGGCCGCCTTCGATACGAGGGCTGCCTCTCAGGCGAGGAGGAGACCGGACCGGCCGTCGCCGACACCTGCAAGCTCACTCCCGACGCCGCTCCCGGCGGCAACGCGAGCGGGATGGAGGGACTGCGCGACATCGAGCTCAAGGGCAACTCGCTCTACGCGACCGCGCAGTTCGACTCGTCCCTGGTGACGTTCCGTCGTAACCCGGATACGGGTTCGGTGAAGTTCATGCGTTGCCTGACAGGCGACGCGGCCGCCGGCCCGACAGAGTCGGGCGCCTGCCGGATCGCTGGTGACTCCGGGGCGCTCGGCGGAGCGAACTCCGGCCTCGAGAAGCTGGAGACGCTCGCCGTCAGCCACGACGGGCGCAACGTCTACGGGGCCGCGGAGCAGGACTCAGCGATCTCCCGCTTCAAACGCGTCCGCTGAGAGGCGCTCCTGATGTCGCGCGAAAACACCGAGATCGTCCGCGCGGTCTATGAGCGCTGGGCCGAGGGCGACTTCCTGACCGCCGATGTATTCGACCCCGAGGCGGAACTCGTGATGCCGCCCGAGCTTCCCGATACAGGGACCTACGCCGGCGTCGACGCGATCGCCGAGTACACCCGCGGCTTCCTCGAGCCGTGGACGCGGATAACCATCGAGGCCGAGGAGATCATCGACGCCGGCGACCGCGTGGTCGTGAACATCGTCCAGCGCGGCGTCGGCAGCTCGAGCGGCGCGCCCACGGAACTCTCATACGCGCACGTCTGGACGTTCCGCGACGGGCGGGCGGTGCGCATTGAGGCCTATCGCGAGCGCGCGGCCGCGGCCGCTGCGGCCGGGCTCTAGCTCGGGGCAGGCCCAGGAGTCGTCGCCGGGCCGCTGCGACTAGGATCGCCCCGTGCCCGACCGCCTTCACTTCACCGAGTCCGACGAGGCCAACGAGCTGATCGCGACCGACCCGATGGCGCTCTTGGTCGGCTTCGCCCTCGACCAGCAGGTCACGGTGCAGAAGGCGTTCAGCGGGCCGCTCGACATCCGCGAGCGGATCGGCGCGATCGACGCCGAGACACTCGCGAGCGCCGACCTCGAGGCCGTGTTCCGCGAGAAGCCGGCGATCCACCGCTACCCCGGGAACATGGCGAAGCGGGTCCACGAGCTGGCGGTCCACATCCGCGACGTCTACGACGGCGACGCCTCGCGGGTCTGGACCGACGCCGCCGACGCCGATGAGCTGCGGGCGAACATCGCGGCGCTGCCCGGGTTCGGCGAGATGAAGGTGAAGGCGCTGGGCTCCGTGCTCGCGAAGCGCTTCGGCGTCGAGGCGGCCACCGAGCTCGTGCCCTGGCACCCCACGCTCGGCGACGTCGACTCAGCCGAGGCGCTCGAACGCCTACCAGGCCGCCAAGCGCGAGCACAAGGCCGAGTGGTCCAGGGCGAAGGCCCCGGCCTAGGGCGTCAGCCCAGCGCCACCTTGACGTCGCCGATCGCCGCCTCCTCGGCGGCGCTCACCTCGGTCCCATGCTCCTCCTTCGCGTGCGCGACGCGCTCGGCAACGGCTACGACGAAGTCGCGGTAGCCGTCGACCTCCTCCGGCAGGGCCTTCTCTTTCAGCAGCCCGATCACCTGGCGCAGGTGGGTGAGCAAGTGCTCCTTCAGCTCCTCGGGCGACCCGCGCTTGCTCCGGTCAACCTTCGGCTTCGTGTTGACGATCTCGTCCATCAGCTCGGACCCGCCGTGCTGCTTGGAGGCCTCGGCGTAGGCCTTCGCGATCGAGATCGCCTCGCGGAACGTCCCACCGCGCTCCGCGATCGAGACGAGGAAGCCGGCAGCGGGCGGTCCCTCCAGGATCTGCTCCCACTCCTCCTCCGTGAAGTCCACCTTGGTCGTCATCCATTCCTCCGTTCCTCGAATGCGCGGGCAGTATCCCTCACGCGCCCTCGCCGTAGAGTGCGGCCCGGGGGCACCAGCGACGAAGGAGACGACATGGCAAGCGAGAGCAGCGCGACGACCGTTTGGAAGGGGAGCCTGGAGAAGGGCCGTGGCGAGACGTCCACCGCGAGCGGGACGCTCCAGAGCGTCGAGGTCACCTGGCCCGCGCGGGTCGAACGCATCGAGGGGACTACCAGTCCCGAGGAATTGCTGGCCGCGGCGCACGCCACGTGCTACTGCATGGGCCTCTCCCACGAGCTCGGGGGCGCGGGGCTCGAGCCGTCGCGCCTGGAGGCAACCGCGGTGGTCTCGTTCGTGCCGGGCGAGGGCGTGAAGTCCTCCCGCATCACGGTGACCGGCTCGGTGGAGGGCGTCGATCAGGCGGGCTTCAACGAGGCCGCACAGGCCGCCGGCGAGGGCTGTCCGATCTCGGGCGCGCTGAAGGGGAACGTGGAGATCACCGTGGAGGCGACGCTCGAGGGCTGAGCCGGGCCCTCCCTGGCAGAATCGCGCCGGTGAGCTCCGCAGACGCCGACGCGAGCACCCCGCCTGCGGGCGGTCATGCGCGAGGAGGAGCGGGTCACCCCGCTCGAGCTGTTCTTCGATCTCGTCTTCGTGCTCGCGATCACCCAGTGCACGGCCCTGATGGCCGAGGACCCGACCTGGGAGGGAATCGCGCGCGGCGTGCTGGTGCTCGGGCTGATGTGGTGGGCATGGACGGGCTACGCCTGGCTCGACGAGCGTGGTCGAGCCCGAGGAGGGCGGCGTACGCCTGGTCATGTTCGCGCGATGGCGGGCCTCCTGGTCGTGTCGCTTTGCGTGCCGGGGTCGTTCGGCGACGAGGCGACGCTGTTCGCGTGCGCCTACGCGGTCGTGCGCTTCGGGCAGATCGGGCTCTTCCTGATCGCCAGCCGCGACGACCCGGAGCTACGGCACTCGGTCTGGGGGCTCGCGGGCGGCACAGCGGTGGGGGCGGCGCTCCTGATCGCCGGGTCGTTCCTGGAGCCGGAGCCCAGTTCGCGGTCTGGGCCCTGGCGCTCGCCCTGGACGTCGCCGAGCCGTACTTCTTCGGGTCCGAGGGCTGGAAGCTCCAGCCCGGCCACTTCGCCGAGCGCCACGGCCTGATCATCATCATCGCGCTGGGCGAGTCGATCGTCGCGATCGGCGCCGGGCGCGTCGGTGGCGGTGGACGCCGGGGTGGTGGTGGCCGCCATCATCGGGATCGTCGATCGCCGCCGCGCTGTGGTGGCTCTACTTCGACGTCGTCGCCCTGGTGGCCGAGCGCCGGCTCTCCGAGGCTCCCGTCGGGAGGGTCCAGAACGAGATGGCGCGCGACTCCTACTCGCTGATCCACTTCGGGATGGTCGCCGGGATCATCCTCGCCGCGCTGGGCCTGAAGAAGACGATCGGCGACGTGGACGCGGCGCTCAAGGTCGAGGTCGCGACGGCGACGCTGGGCGGGATCGCGCTCTACCTGATCTCCCACGTCGCGTTCCGCTGGCGCAACGTCCACACCCTGAACCGGCGCCGGCTTGCTCTGCGCGGCCGTGATGCTCGGCCCTGATCCCGTGTGGCGACGGAGATCTCCGCGCCTGGCCACGAGCGCGATAATCGCGGGTCTGTTGATCGTCCTGATCGTCTACGAGGTGATCCGCTTCTCCGAGTTCCGCGAGAAGGTCCGCCGCGAGCTCGCGAGCGGCCACGCTCCTTCATGAGGCGGCTGCGCCTGGACGGCAAGGTCGCGCTGGTCACGGGCAGCGCCCGGGGCATCGGCCACGCGACCGCGCGGGCGCTTCACGACCGTGGCGCCTCGGTCGTGGTCCTCGACCTGAGCGCCGACGCGGCGCGGGAGGCGGCGGAACGCGTTGGCGAGCGGACGATCGGAATCGGCGGCGACGTCACGGACCTGGCGGCGATGCGCTCCGCGGTGGCGGAGACGGTCGAGCGCTTCGGCGGGCTCGACGTCGCCGTCGCGAACGCCGGGATAGCGCCGGGAGGCGCGACGATGCGCGCGATGCCAGGGGAGGCGTTCGACCGCGTGCTCGACGTCAACCTGAACGGCGTGACCACACGGTGGACGCCGCGCTCCCGGAGGTCGCGGCGCGCGGAGGCCACATCCACCTCGTGGGCTCCGATCTACTCGTTCGCCAACGGGGCCGCGGTCGCGCCCTACGCGATGAGCAAGGCGGCGGTGGAGGCCCTCGGCCGGGCGCTACGAGTGGAGCTCGCGCCGCACGGGGCGAGCGCGGGCGTCGTCTACTACGGCTTCATCGCGACCGAGATGGTCCGCCAGGGGCTCGAGGAGGATCCCCTCGGCAACGAGTTCGAGGACCGACCTCCCGACTTCGTCAGGAAGCGGCTCACGCCGGAGCAGGCCGCCGCCGCACTCGTGGACGGGATCGAGCGGCGCTCGGCCCGCGTCTTCGCGCCGGCCTTCCTCCGGTACTACTCGGCCCTGCGTGGCATCCTCAACCCCGTCATCGACTGGCAGATGAGGCGCGACCCGAAGCTGCAGGAGGTGGTTCGCAAGATGGATGTCGAGGGGCGCGTCGCGGGCCGGGAGACCACGCGCCCGGCGGGCGAGGAGTAGGGCTTGGACGAGCAGGCCGCGATCGAGGGGCTCGAGCGAACCGAGAAGGTCCTGCGCGAATACGCCGACGCCAACGGGCTCACGCTCTACGTCGACCCCGTGTGGCCCGGGCAGCCGCCGCCCTCGGAGCAGCGCGGGCCGGTCCGCCACGCGGTCTGGTCGCTCGCGGGCCGGCTGCCCGGCGGCGCGCCGGGCAGGCTGCGACACCAGGCGATCTTCGGCAAGACGATGGGGATGAAGGTCGCCGGCCAGCACACGGTGATGGTCTGCAGGCTGCCCGAGAGCGTCGGCTACATCCCGCTCCTGGGGGTCCGCCCGGATGAGATGGGGTCGGGCCTCTTCTGGTGGGGCGGCGATCAGCGCCCGCGCCAGGAGCACAAGTTCGAGTCGATCGAGCTCGATCGCCGCTACGTGGTCGAGATCGCCGAGGAGCAGGACCAGAACTGGCTCTATCAGCTCTTCGCGCCGACGATGATCGACTGGCTGGCGCACGAGACGCCGCAGGACTTCGGCTTCCGCCTCGACAACGGCGTCTTCTACTGCGAGTGTCCCCAGTGGCGGGGCCAGGCCCGCGCCGACGGGGAGGCGGACCCCGAGTATCTCGACCTGATCGCGAACGCCGGCGGCCGCTCGGCGGCGCGTATCCGGGACGAGGTCCTCGAGGAGGCCGGGCTGGGCAAGAACGCGCCGAGCGCGGCGGCGCACGCCGCCTACCAGGAGAAGCCGAAGCACGGGCGGATCATCGGCGCGATCATGAAGCTCGCCGGCGAGCTCGAGGGCGACGGGATCGACAAGTTCGCGGCGGATCGCGGCCTCGAGCACGAACCGGTCGCCCAGTTCCACTCGCGCAACATCACGCTCCCCTTCCCCGGCACCGCCACCGGCGTCGCCACCGGGACGCTCGCGAGCGGGCGCCAGGGCTCGATCGCGTGGATGGAGTACTCGAGCGACGTCGACATGCAGAAGGACTACATCGCCGTCGTCGGCGAGGTCGCGCGTGAGCTGCCGACCGCCTGGGTCGACGAGGCCGACACGCAGGTGCCGGGATTCGGCGACGAGCTGCCGGTGGCGGTGATGGATGCCGTTCGCCCGCCCGGGTGGGGCATCTCGACCTCCGGCCGCGCCGCCTGCGTCTACTACCGCACCGATGGCGGCACCACCCCGGGCGCCGACGTCGACGTGTTCGCCGAGGGTGCGGAGCGGGTGTTCGGCCTGCTCGAGGCCTAGCGCTGCCTGCGCCGGGGCTCGTAGACGATCACGCGAATGCTGGTGTCGGTCGGCAGCACGATCCCGTCGCGGTACTCCTGAAAGACGATCTGCCTCACCTCGCGGACCCGGCGGGGGAGGTTGTGCGTCCCCCGCGGCGCGTCGCACGACCTCAGCCACAGCGCCCGGTCCTCCAGGCGCTTCTCCGCCTTCGCCTCGGAGAGCCCAGCAGCGAGGGCACCGACGTGCGCTTGCTTCCGTCCCCGACGTAGCTCAGCGCGACGATCCCGACGGCGACAAGAACCAGGAGCTCGATCTTGTGCGCGGTGCTACGCATGACGGCGGAATGGTAGTGCCATCGCACCTTTGCCCGCCCCGAGGGACGGCTAGCCGAGCTCGGGACTCGCAGTACGCGTCGCGCTGCGCGCGGTAGGTCGGCGCCGGCACCGCGGCGATGAGCTGCGCCCAGGCGGCGGCGTAGTCCTCGATCGATTGGGCCACCTGCGCGCGCTCGGCGTCGGTCTTGGCGTTGACGAGCCGCTCGGCGTTGCGCCAGACCACCTCGCGCCAACCCCGCACGGCCTCCAGGCCGGCGATGTCGTCAACCGGCACCTGAGGGGTTGGTGAGGTCGAGCGAGGGGTCGTAGCGCTCGCGATGGCGTCGACGACCGGCTGGTAGGCCTCCGTGAGGACCGCGTTGACCGCGTCGTGGTCGGGCTTGCGCGACGCGCCGTCGCGCGTGCGGGTCCCGAGCGCCGCGAGCACGAACGGCATGTCGTTCTGGACGTGGGCGTTGATGCCGAGCAGCATGTCCTGGGCGCCGAAGACGTCGCCGGACGCGGCGCGTCGTTCGCGATCCGCCACGCCTCGGGGACGGGCTCGCCGCGGTCCAGGCCCGCTGCACGCGGAAGTAGAAGTTCGCGAAGAGGGCGTCCTCGACGAACAGGTAATTGCTGAACCGGACCATGTCGGGGTCTTCGATGATCATCCGGCGGAAGGTGCGGGTGAGCGTCATGTATGTCGTCGCGAACACCCCGCGGTGGTCGCAGCCGAAGCGGTCGCGCGCGAGGCGCAGCCGCTGGAGCGCGTTGTTGACGCAGTTCAGCGCCGGGATTCCGGCAGTTGGCGACGCCGGGCGGCGCTCCGCGTCCGGGGTCGCCAACGGCGGCAGCAGGCCGCTCCAGGGGATTCCCGGGTACTGAACCTGCGGCGAGGCGCGGAGGCCGGGCGCAGCACGGCCGCGACGGCCGGCCCCCGTCCCATCCCCTTCAACATGCGCCCGATCCTACGTCGGACGCGCCGCGGCGCGCCGGTTCGCGCAGGGCGCCAGGAACGCACGCCCGCGGCCAAGTAGCCCTGTGCCTGGCCGATATAACGGGGGCATGGAAATGCGTATTGAACGAGTCGTGCTCGAAACCACGCAGCACCGCGTCGTCGGCGATCTGCATATGCCGCGCGAGGGCTACCGCAGCCGGCTCTCCGACTACCTGAATCGCGGCGACGACCAGTTCGTGGCGCTCTCCAACGCCGAGATCGCACCGCTGAACGGGAACGGCGGGCGCACCGAGCGGCACGACTTCCTGGCCGTCTCACGGAATCACGTGACGCTCGCGTACCCGGCCTCCGACGCGACCGGGCTCGAGAGCTAGAGCCCTCACGGGGTCAGCAGGATCTTGAGCGCCTCGCGGCGGTCGTAGATCTCGTAGGCCTCCGGGGCCTCGTCCAGGCTCATCCGGTGCGTCACCAGCGGGGCCGGGTCGAGCGTCCCGGCGGAGATCGCCTCCAGCACCGGGTCGACGTGCTTGATCACGTTGGCGTGCCCCGTCTTGAGGGTCAGCGCCTTGATCCAGACCACTCCCATGTGCAGCTCGAGCGGCTCGGTGTAGACGCCGGTCGCGGAGACCGTCCCGGCCTTGCGGGTGAGCCGGCACGCCATGTCGAGCACGTCAGGGTGGCCGACGGCGTCGATCGTGGCGTCCACCCCACGTCCCTCGGTCGCCGCCTTGACCTCCTTGCGGACGTCCTGCTCCGTCAGATGGAGCGGGGTGGCGCCGAAGCTGCGGGCCATCTCGAGCCGGTCGGGAACGCTGTCGATCGCCAGCACGGTGCCGGCGCCGGCGGCCTTCGCCGCCTGGACGGCGCACAGCCCCACCGGGCCGAGGCCCAGGACGGCCACGCTGTCGCCCTCTCCCACGCCCGTCTCGACCACCGCGTGGTAGCCGGTGCCCATCACGTCTCCCGCGAACAGGGCGACCTCGTCGGAAACGCCCTCGGGCACCTTCCGCAGCGTGAGGTTCGCCGTGGGCACCAGGACCAGCTCGGCCTGCGCGCCCTGGAGCGAGCCCAGGGTCGCGCCATGCCCGAAGACGCGGCCGTTGTCGCACTTGTGGAAGTCGCCGCGCGCGCAGAAGAAGCACTGCCCGCACGCAGTGCAGTAGGTGCCGATCACGCGGTCACCGACGGCGCCCGCGTCACGGCGTCGCCGGCCGCGACGACGGTTCCGACGAACTCGTGACCGATCACGAAGCCGGGCTCGATCTGCACCCGCCCGTGGTAGATGTGGAGGTCGGAGCCACAGACGCCCGTGGCCTCGACTTGAACAACCGCGTCGTCGGGCGCGGCGAGCTCGGGATCGGGCCGTTCGTCGACCCGGACTTCGCCCGGCGCCTGAAAGGTGACGGCTCGCATCGGGCGCGCACTCTAGGGATAGCCTGGGTCCGGAGCGACGAAGGAGACCTATGAGCGACGGAGCGAAGAGCGTCC
>CAVZLE010000004.1:0-167311 GCA_963776045.1 uncultured Solirubrobacterales bacterium
TGTAGACACCACCGTCTGGGTCGACCTGCTGCGGGGCAACCGGACTCAGCAGGTGGAGCGCCTGCGCGCGCTCCTCGCGGCTTACTCCGAGGTGGTCCTTACCGACGTCGTCTTCATGGAGCTGCTGCAAGGTGCGCGAGACGATCGCCAGGAACGGAGCCTCAGGGAGCGCTTCACCGAGTTCCCGATCCTGCAGCTCGAGACCCTCGACGACTTCGCCCGTGCGGCCCGCATGAACCGTGCCGCTCGAGGAGCCGGCGTGACCCTGCGGAACGGGCTCGACTACCTCATCGCGGCGGTCTGCGTCCGCGAGGGCGCTCAGATCCTCCACGCCGACGCCGACTTCGACCGGCTGGCCTCGTGCACGGAGCTGCGGGTACTGTCGGCTACGTGATCGACGACCTGGTCCACCGCTACCGCCCGGCGGCCGGCGAGCCCGAGGGGGCTCTGGTGCTGCTGCACGGCCGCGGAGTGGATGAGAACGACCTGTTCCCCCTGCTCGACCTGCTGGACCCGGACCAGCGCCTCGCCGCCTTCACCCCGCGAGCGCCGCTGCAGCCCCCGGGGCACACAGGCAACCACTGGTATGTGGTCGAGCGGATTGGCTCCCCTGACCCGGACACCTTCGGCTCCACCTCCGACCGGCTCGGTTCGTGGCTCGATTCGGTGGCCGAGGAAACCGGGGTCCCGCCCGAGCGCACGGTCCTCGGCGGGTTCTCGCAGGGTGGCGTCATGGCCTACGCGATGGGGCTGGGGGCCGGCCGGCCACGCCCTGGGGCGATCATCGCCCTCTCCTGCTTCGTCCCCCGCGTCGAGGGACGGGAGCCCGACTTCACCGGCCGGGCCGACCTCCCCGTCTACCACGCACATGGGGTGAACGACCCCATCATCGGCATCGAGTTCGGCCGGGCGACGGCCGAGCTGCTGCAGGGCAACGTCGATCTCACCTACACCGAGCACCCGGGCGGCCACACGATCGACCCGCGGGCGTTCGAGGAGATGCAGGCGATCGTGACGAACGCGGTTGGTGGCCAGTAGCGGACAGGTGCCGGATGGGCGCTATCCTGAGGGGTGGGGGCATGTTGAGACGCGCATCTTTCATCGCGGGGCTGGCGGCGACGCTTGGAGTCGCCTGCGCGGCGCCGGCGACGGCCGGCACCCCCCTGGGGATCGACGTCTACGACTGGTTCTTCTCGCCCGAGGCCGGCGAGCAGTCCGTCACCGGGCCCGGGATCAGCTGGAACTGGAACGGGGGCGGCGGCAACACCCAGGATGACCACAACGTCCGCGAGGACTCGAGGATGTTCCGCTCCCCGCTCCAGGACACCGGCACGTTCCAAATCTCCGCGTCGGCGGGCACCTACCACTACTACTGCGAGCCTCACCTGGAGAGCAACGACATGGAGGGCGAGCTCAAGATCACGCCCGCCTACGTCCCGCTCGCCAACCCCGACGAGCTTCGCATCGTCTGGTCGAATGGCGACGACGACACCGGCGATCGTTTCGACGTGCGCTACAAGGTCGGCGACGGTCAGTTCAAGACCTGGAAGAACGACACGGCGAAGTCCGCCCAGCGTTTCGGCCGCCTCGATCAGCCCGTTGACGTCAAGCCTGGCAAGACCTACACGTTCAAGGCGCGTACCGGCGTGGCCGCCAAGCCCTCCAAGCAGAGCATGTACTCGCCGCTGTTGGTGGTCGACGCGCCCTAGCGCTGAGGCGCCGGTCCCGCGCGCCTCCGCTCAGACCAGCCGTCTCCTGATCTCCTGGAGCCGCCGCGCCAGCTCGGCCTCCCAGCCACGGTCGGTCGGCTCGAAGAAGCGCTCGCCCTGGACCTCCTCCGGCAGCAGCGGCTGCCCGGCGACACCGTCGGGCTCGTCGTGCGAGTAGACGTAGCCCTTGCCCCGGCCGAGCTGCTTCGCGCCCGGATAGTGGCCGTCGCGCAGGTAGTCCGGCGGCAGCTTCGCCCCGTGCTCACGGAGATGGCGCTTGGCCGCCCCGATGCCCAGCGTTGAGGCGTTCGACTTCGGGGCGAGGGCCAGGTACACGGCGGCCTGAGCCAGGTTCAGCTCGCACTCGGGCAGGCCAACGCGGTCGACGGCCTGACCCGCGGCGTTGGCGACGACGAGCGCCATCGGGTCGGCGTTGCCGACGTCCTCGGAGGCGAGGATCACCATCCGCCGAGCGATGAACCGCGGGTCCTCCCCGCCCTCCAGCATCGCCGCCAGGTAGTAGAGCGACGCGTCCGGGTCGGATCCGCGCGTCGCCTTGATCCAGGCCGAGATGTAGTCGTAGTGCTGATCGCCGCCCTTGTCGAAGCGCACCGCCTTGCGCTGCAGGGCATCCTCGGCCGTGGCGAGGTCGACCTCGGTCTCCGCCGCGCGCGCCGTCTCGACCGCCCGCTCGAGCGCCCCGAGCGCGATCCGCGCGTCGCCGCCCGAGCGCTGTGCCAGAAGCTCGACGGCCTCGTCCGTCACCTGCGGGGGATCGGCGATCCCCCGCCCGGAGTCGGCGAGGGCCCGCCTGACGAGCGCCTCGATCTCCGGCGGGCCGAGTGCCTTCAGCTCGTAGATCTGCGCCCTGCTGAGGAGAGCCGAGTTCACCTCGAAGTACGGGTTCTCGGTCGTGGCCCCGATCAGCGTCAGCAGAGCCCTCCTCGACCGCCGGCAGCAGCGCGTCCTGCTGGGCCTTGTTGAAGCGATGGATCTCGTCCAGGAAGAAGATCGTGGGCCGGTCCGCGGTGCGCCGTCGCTCCTCGGCCCGCGCGATCACCGCCCGCACCTCCGCCCTGCCCGCATTGACGGCCGACTCCTCCTCGAACGCACCGCGGGCCGATTCGGCGACGATCCGCGCGAGCGTGGTCTTCCCGGTGCCCGGTGGCCCGTAGAGAATCGCCGAGTGCGGCCTCCCGGACTCGACCGCGATCCGTAGCGGCGAGTCGACGCGCATCAGCTCGTCCTGGCCGACCACCTCGTCCAGCGAGCGTGGGCGCATCCTGACCGCGAGCGGCGCGTCGGCGGCGGGCACGGTCCCGGGGCCACGGTCCCCTTCGCCCTCACCGCTATCGAACAGCCGCTCCACCGCTGTCAGTATGTCTCGCATGGAGGCGACGACCGTCGATACGCGGCTCGGGCAGGAGGCAGTTGACCTGCTGTGCGAGCTGATCCAGCTCGATACCTCGAACCCGCCCAACAAGGAGCTCCCGGTTCAGGAGCTGCTCGCCGAGCGCCTGAGCGAGGTGGGATTCGAGTGCGAGATGCTGCACGCCGAGGATCCCGAGCGGCCGAACCTCCTCGCCCGCCTTCGTGGGGACGGCGACGGCCCCACGCTCTGCCTGCTCGGGCACGCCGACACCGTCCCGGCCCAGGACGCCGCGGACTGGAGCTTCTCCCCGTGGGCGGGTGATGTCGTCGACGGCGAGGTCCGTGGGCGAGGCGCCCAGGACATGAAGGACCAGGTGGCCGCCGAGGCCGCCGCCTGCATCTCGCTCGCCCGCGAGGGCTGGCGCCCCAATGGCGATTTGCTCTTCGTCTGCACGGCCGATGAGGAGGCGGGCGCGACCTACGGCGCCAAGTGGCTATGCGAGACGCACCCGGACAAGGTCCGGGCCGACTTCGTCATCAACGAGGGCGGAGGGCCCGTCTTCGAGTTCGAGGGACGACGTCTCTACACGCTGTGCGTCGGCGAGAAGGGTGTGTGGCGCTTCCGGCTGCGGACCCACGGCAAGGCCGGCCACGGCTCGGTGCCGTCGCTGGGCGACAACGCTCTCCTGAAGCTCGAGCCCCTCCTCGCCAAGCTGCGCGAGCAACCCGCACCCGAGCCCACCGAGGCCGGCTGCGCGTTCCTCTCCGGGGTCCTCGAGCGCGACCTGACCGGGGCCAGCCCGGACGATCTGGCGGCCGCGCTCGCCGAGGTCCGCGACCGCGCGCCGCTCTTGGCCGCGTACCTCGCCGAGCCCATGCTGGGCATCACGGTCGTGCCCACGATGGCGTCGGGCTCGGTGAAGGACAACGTGATCCCGGGCGCCGCGGAGCTCCTGGTGGACTGCCGCGTCCCGCCGGGCCTCGGCGAGTCCGACGTCCGCGATCGCCTGGAGGCGTTCTTCGGGGATGTCATCGACGGCGTGGACCTGGAGTTCATCGAGAACGTGACGGGAAATGCCTCGCCTGCGGCGTCGTCTCTTGCGACCTCGATCTCGGAGTGGGTCGAGGGCAACGATCCCGGCGCCGGCGTCGTCCCGATCGTGATGCCGGGCTTCTCCGACAGCCACTGGTGGCGCAAGGCGTTCGGCGCGGAGACGACCGTCTACGGCTTCGCCCCGCAGCGCGAGATGACGCTGTTCGAGGCCGCGCCGCTCGTGCACAGCGCCGACGAGCGCATCAAGGCGACCGACGTGGAGTTCGCCGCCCGCTTCTTCGAGGACATCACCCGCGAGGTCCTGGGTTGAGCGAGAACGGCGGGTCCCCCGAGCCGGAGCCCCCGGCGCCGCTTCGCCTCGGCGGAATGGCGCTGCGAAACGGCCTGCTGATCCACGGCCCGACCTCATGGGCGGCCGCCGCCCGGGCCAAGGACGGCTCCATCGACGTCGCGGCCGGCCCGAAGCCCACCTTCGGCCAGGGCCGCCTGGGCCGGACACCGCTGCTACGCGGGCCCCTGCGTCTGGCGGAGGCGATGGCCGTGGTCCCGATCGCCCGATCGCGCGTGCGCTCCGCCCGCCTGCCGCTGGAGGACAAGCGCGTGATCTTCGCCGCCCTCGCGACGGCGGCCGCCAGCAACATGGTGCGCCGCTATCGCGCGGGCGACGACAGCGCGACCGGCGCCACCGCCCGCGAGGCGGTGATCTCGCTGCTGGGCATCGTCCCCGCGATGGCCGCCCTTCGCGACCACGACCTCGCGGCGTATCACGGAGTCGAGCACAAGGCGATCGGCGCCTACGAGAAGGGCTCGCTCGACCCCAACGACGCTCCGAAGGAGCACCAGCGCTGCGGCTCGAATCTGATCGGCCCGATGCTGGCGTTCTCGGTCGCCGGCCAGGTGGCCACCGAGCGGTTCATCGAGCGCCCGGGTCCGGTCGCCCGCGCCGCCGCCGGCACGGGCGCCGTCTCGGCCGCGGTCGAGGTCTTCGCCTACGCCGAGCGCAACCCGGAGTCGGCGGTCGGGCGCGCCGTGCACTCGCTGGGCCACGAGATCCAGAGGGTGCTCTCCACCCGCGAGCCCACGCCTGAGCAGATCGAGGTGGGAGTCGCCGCGATGGCCGCGGTCCTGCGGGAGGAGGGATTGCAGGATGAGGGTGAATCTGCCGATACGGTCTAGGCGAGGTATGTGCCGCGCATGGAGGCCCTGCGCCGAGTGATCGAACTGACAGCACTTCTGGGTATCGAGTGGGACTCGATCAAGTACGACCTCGGCATCGTCGTACCGATGCTCTTCCTCGGGTTGATCGCCTACTTCATGTGGCGAACGCTGAGGATGATGCCCAGGACCAAGCCGCAGGAGATCAGCTCCAAGTCCAAGTCCGCCGTCACGTGGGCCGACGTCGCCGGCGTCGACGAGACCAAGGACGAGCTCCGCGAGGTCGTCGAGTTCCTCTCCGACCCGAAGCGGTTCAAGCGCCTCGGCGCCAAGGTCCCGAAGGGGATCCTTCTCCACGGCCCGCCCGGCACCGGCAAGACCCTGCTCGCCAAGGCGGTGGCCCATGAGTCCGGCGCCACCTTCCTCAGCCAGTCCGCCTCCTCGTTCATCGAGATGTTCGCGGGCCTGGGCGCCGCTCGCATCCGCCGCCTCTTCAAGGAGGCCCGCGAGAACGCGCCGGCGATCGTCTTCATCGACGAGCTCGACGCCGTCGGCGCCGCTCGCGGCTCCGACGTCTCAGGCGAGCGCGACCAGACGCTGAACCAGCTCCTGGTGGAGATGGACGGCTTCGACGGCCGCGACAACGTCATCGTCATGGCCGCCTCGAACATGCTGGAGAAGCTCGACAAGGCGCTCCTGCGCCCCGGCCGCTTTGACCGCCAGGTGTTCGTGCCGCCGCCCGATATGAAGGGCCGCGAGCAGATCCTGAAGGTTCACGCGAAGGGCAAGCCGCTGGCCCAGGACATCGACCTCGAGCAGGTCGCGCGCCACGCCGCGGGCCTCACCGGCGCGGACCTCGCCAACCTCGTCAATGAGGCGGCGATCCTCGCCGGGCGCAAGCAACGCGACTTCATCGCCCAGGCCGACTTCGAGAACGCCTTCGAGCGCGTGATCGCGGGCCTCCAGACCCGCAAGGTGATCACGGCCCACGAGAAGCGGGTCGTGGCCTGGCACGAGGCCGGGCACGCGCTTGTCTCCGAGCTGCTGCCAACGGTCGACAAGGTCCAGAAGGTCTCGATCGTCCCGCGCGGCAAGGCGCTGGGCTACACGCTCAACCTGCCCCAGGAGGACCGCTACCTGAAGTCCCGCCAGGAGCTGATCGACTACATGAAGGTCCTGCTTGCGGGGCGCGTCTCCGAGCAGATCACCTTCGGGAAGGTCACGACCGGCGCCTCCGACGACCTGAAGCGCGTGACCGCCATCGCCCGCTCAATGGTGTTCGAGTACGGGATGGGAACCGTGATCCGCTCGCACCAGGTCCCATCCAACGACTACACCGTGTCCGAGTCGCTGCGCCAGACGCGCGACGAGGAGGTCCAGGAGATCGCGGAGGAGTCCTACCGCGGCGCGCACCGCCTGCTGACCGACCACCGTGACCTGCTCGATGAGATCGCAGAGCGCCTCCTGGCCAACGAGGTCATCGAGCGCGACGAGATCAAGGAGATCATGGACCGCCACCGCGCCGGCAAGACGCCGCAGCGTTCCGGCATCGGGACGATCGATCGCGACAAGGAAGGCCGGCAGCTCACTGGCCAGCCCGCGGAGGCGCTCGCGAGCGAGCCGCCCGAGACGCCCGAATAAACTCCGCGCCGCTGTGTTCGGCGCCATCGATCATGTCGGCGTGGCCGTCTCGGACCTCGAGGCGGCGATCTCCCTCTACGAGGGGAGCTTTGGCATGGAGCTCACCCACCGCGAGGTGGTCTCCGAGCAGGGAGTGGAGGCGGTGCTGCTCGACGTGGGCGACTCGCACGTGGAGCTGCTCAGCCCCACCGGGCCGGACACACCCGTGGGCAAGTTCCTGAGCGCGCGCGGAGACGGGCTGCATCACGTCGCCTATCGGGTCGCCGATATCGACGCCACGCTCGACGCTCTGCGCGAGCAGGGCGTCAAGCTCATCGACCAGAAGGCGCGAACGGGGATCCGGTCCAGCCGGGTCGCCTTTCTTCATCCCAAGGCAACCGGCGGCGTGCTGACGGAGATCGTCGAGCCGGCGCCAGGGCACTGACCTTTCAACCAGGAGGAATGAATGGCTGACACCAAGAGGGTCGAGATCGGGTTCGGTATCGGCCAGGCCCTGTCCGCGAAGCTCTCCGAGGACGAGCTCACCGACCTGCGCAAGGCGGTGGCCGGTGACGGCGGCTGGTACGACCTGAAGACCCAGGACGCAACGATCGCCCTCAACCTGGCGACGGTCGTGTTCATCCGAGTCGACGACTCGGACCACTCGATCGGCTTCTCGGGCTCCTAGGAGCTCAGGCCGCCAGCGCCGGCCAGAGACGCTCCTCGGCGTCGAGGACCGCGCCCGCGGCGTCGGAGATCTCTGCCCATAGCGAGGCGTCGGGCTCCTCGGACTCGCTGGCCGCGTGGAGCGCCTCGGCAAGCGACGTCCACAGCGCGGCCGCCTCGCCGGCGAGCTCGGCCTGCGCGCTCCGGACCTCGGCCAGGAAGCGTGAGTACATGAGGCGGAAATTGCCGCCCCCGGTCCCCCGCCGCTCGATCACCTGGTAGTTGAATCGCGCGCACCACTGCCAGTCCGGGATGCCTCCCGGCCAGTCCCCTACCTCGGCCGCGAACTTCCGCAGGGCAGGCAGCCCCTCGAACTCGCCGAGAGGCGGATCGATCATGCGCGCGGCGGCCCGCTCGATCGCCTGCGGCGCAGCATCGCGGAGCGCACCCACGTCGAGCCCGGCCGGAAGCGTGAGCATGTGCCCGGCCAGCGGGAAGATCGGGTGGTCGCCATGCCTCGCCTCCCGAAGGCTCCCGAGGCTTGTCGTCTGGAGCTCGTCGAACGCAGTGTCCGACAGGTAGGCGACATCGTCGTCGTAGCCGGCCAGCACCACCGCGTGACCCGGGAAGTGCGCCGACTTCCCGTAGTGGTCGAGGTAATAGAGATCGGTGAGCAGCAGGGCGGGGTGCCCGGCGTCGACGCTCTCGCGCGCGGCGTCCCAGGATGCGTCGGCGTCGTCGAAGCTCGCGATGTCCAGGCCCAGCCCCGTGAGGTCGACGAACTCCTCCTCCAGCTTCGAGGTCCGGCCGTTGGTGAACCGCGAGGGCGTCTGCCCGTCGAGGGCGATGTAGTAGAAGCACGCGCCCGCCCCGAGGCCGAACGCCATCTCCTCCGTCAGCTCGACGCCGTGGTGGGCGAACAGGTTGCGGAGCGCCGTGGAGCCACAGTGATTCCCGGGCACGTGGGTATAGCCCGGGACCATCGTCGCCATCAGCAGACGCCCCGCAGGCGGCAGTATTCGGCGCGCTCGCGGAAGGTGTCGCGCATCTCGCTCGTCATCTCGTCCAGGAACTCTCCGCGGTAGGTCGAGTCGGTGAAGATCGCGATCGCGAAGTAGAAGCCGGAGAAGGCGGCCAGCCCGCCCGCCACGCGCAGCAGCTCCGCCGTGAGCTCGAGCTGCTCGCCGAAGAGCTCGAACTGGACCAGCACGTCGCCGGGGTCGCCGAGCCAGTCCGTCCGGAGCGCGTCGTTGATGGCGAGCAGCCCGAACGCCACGAAGAACGCGCCGAGCGCCGCGCTCACGATGAGCACCTGGACCGCCTGGCTGATGAACATCACCAGGCCGACGTTCAGCCGCTGACGCCGGTCCAGCGGGGGGGTCGCCTCATCCGACGCCTCGCGCTCCAGCTGTCGTGCCTCGGCCGGGATCCGCACCCCCAAAAACAGCGAGCCGAGGACGACGAAGAGCCCGATGATCACGAAGAAGATCGGCAGCGTGACCTCCGGGAAGATCTGCCAGGACTCCTGTGTGGTGAAGGACAGCAGGGCGAAGATCAGGAGCAGCGGCAGGGCCTTGGCGATCAGGCCCAGCGAGGAGCGGAGCTGGCCCGCCAGCCGGCCGAGGACCCAGCGCAGGATCCACAGCATCCCGTAACCGACGACCGCGTAAATCAATCCGAGCAGGACGAGGTTCCCCACCGCGGTGAAGATCGCGCTCTTCCACTGCCCGCCGAAGATCAGAGGCAGGAGTGCCGGGATCAGCACGAAGCCGGCGAGCTCGGTCTTGCCGACGCGCTGCGGCATCGCGAGTGAGGGATTGCCGTTTCGGCGGTTGATCAGGGCGACGGCGACGAGGAGGAAAGCGAGCCCGCCGAGGGCCGCGGCGACGTTGGCGAGCGCCGACCACTCGAGGTTCAGCGCCCCGAGCATCTCGCCCAGGAACACCAGGCCCAGCAGTGGGACCACCCGGTTGTAGACATCGGTGGTCGCCGAGTAGTCCTCGATGAACAGCGGAAGCCCGGCGTGGCGAAAGCCACGCTCGAGTTCCCCGATCCTCTCCTCGGGCGCCGCCCCTTCCATGGGCGGCACCCTACGTCACGGCGCGGCTCGCGCCGCCGGATCAGCGAATGGCCGAGCCGTCAATCGTCTTGGCGGGGCCCTTGCCGGACTTCGGCGCGGGCTCCTCGGGCCTCGGGATGAACTTCAGGTTGCTCCCGAAGTGGGCGACCGAGTGCGCAACGGCGTCCGACATCTGGTCCAGAGCCTTGAAGCTCAGGTTGTCGATGTCGTCGCAAGCCGCGTGGTAACACGGGTCGTACGCCTCGCCGTCGGTGCCGCCGTAGACCTGCTGCTCATGCTCGGTCTTGTGGCCCTCGGCCCCGGTGAAGAGGCCGCCGGCCGGGATTCCGACGTCGATGAATGGCCCGTAGTCCGAGCGGCCGTCGAACGCCGTCTGGCCGGAGGCCAGATCCTGGCGCTCGAAGTAGCGCTCGAAGACGCGCTCGATCGTGTCCGAGCCGTCCGGCCCGGCGCCCTCGAACTTCGACCCGTTGCCGTCGTAGATGAACCGCGCGAAGTTCGGCGATCCGATCATGTCGAAGTTGAGGTAGAGCGCCAGAGCCAGGCCCTCCTCCTCGGTCAGTTCGTTGACGTAGAACGTCGAGCCGATCAGGTTCGCCTCCTCGGCGCCCCACCACGCGAGACGCAATTGCTGATCCGTCTCGATGTTGCGCTTCGAGATCTGGCGGGCGGTCTCGACGAGCGCGGCCGAGCCGGATCCGTTGTCGTTGATGCCGGGACCGGCATCGACGCTGTCGAGGTGC
The DNA here is from genome assembly GCA_963776045.1 of uncultured Solirubrobacterales bacterium. Classification (GTDB taxonomy): domain Bacteria; phylum Actinomycetota; class Thermoleophilia; order Solirubrobacterales; family 70-9; genus JBDTSW01. The sequence goes on from CAVZLE010000004.1 coordinate 10,399, forward strand.
GCGCCGGCCATGACGACGTTGTCGGGGTCGCCAAACGGCGAGTCCGCGATCACGTTCTCGGTCTCGCGGTTCTCCGAGCTGGTGTCCGTCTTGATGTGGACGGTGACGCCGGTCGGGCCGTCGCTGACGCCGTTTGCGAACTCCTCGCCCTGGGCGAAGCTCGTATCCACGGCGGGGATCGCCGCGAGCGGAGCGCCCAGCGTGCCGAAGACGATGTCGGTGCGGCCCTCCTGGCCCTCGTTGAAGATCACCGAACCGACCGCGCCGGCGGCGGCCGCGTTGTCGACCTTCACGCGGAAGTCACAGGTACCGCGCTGCATCAGCGCGATTTTGCCCGTGATCTCGAGCCCGGTGAAGTCGTCGGCCTCGCAGCCGCTGTTCGACGTGCTCGGCTCCGCACCGGGCGGGAGCACGAGGTCCACCGCGACGAGCTCGGCCGTGACGTCGCCCTCGCCCGAGTACTCCTGGACCGAGTAGTCCTCGTCCTCCACGTAGGTGACCGCTTCCGGATCCGTCTGCTCGAACACGGCGGGCGAATCCTGGAAGAACACGTCGAAGTCGAACGGCTGACGGGTCACGTCCCACCCGGCCTGCTCGAGCTGCTTTGCGACGTAGTCGGCCGAGCGGTCGTGGCCGGGGAACCCGGACGCCCGGTTGCCGCCGTTCGCGTCGGCGATCACCTGGAAGCGCTCGAGGTGCTTCATCACCCCGTCGAGCTCCACCGCCTTGCGCAGCTTCACCGAGTCGTTTGCGTTTTGCGGCCCGGCAGTTGCTGGACCAGCGACGAACGAGCCCGCCACGGCAAGAATGCTCACGAGCAGCGCGGCCGCCAAAACCTTGAACTTCAAGACTTTCCTCCTCTGAGTCCCCCAGTAAGACTCCGCATGGGCGATACCCCAGCCCAGGCGCGGCCTAAACCTTTTTCAGTGGCCGTTTTCGACGGACCTCGGCCGCGGGTAGCCGCCATTCGCCAAGGACGGAGAGAGGAGCCCGAAATGACAATCCTGGTGATCGTGGCCGTGTGCATCATCCTGGCGGTACTCGCATTCCTGCTTCCACGCTGGTCGCGGCCGGCGCAGCAGGGCGTCGACAAGACCCTGGGGGCCGGCCAGAACGTTGCCGGGAAGGCTCCTGGCAAGTCCGGCGAGCTGCTGCAGAAGCCGTTTAAGAGCTCGCGCAAGGCGACGAACAAGAGCGCCGAGAAGGGCCGCGAGGGACGCGCGAAGGCCCCGGGCCCCTAGCCGACGTCGGGGAAGCATGCGCATCGCACTGATGACCAACCCGGAGTCGGGCTCGGGCAACGGCAGCTCGGCCGAGGGCCTGCTTCGGGCCCACGGCGCCGACGTTGACACGTTCGCGCTCGGGGACCACGCGGTCGCTGCGTCGCGACCCGACCGCATCGCGGTCTCCGGAGGAGACGGGTCACTGGGCGGCGCCGCCGAGGCGGCGATCGCTGCCGGGGTCCCGCTGGCGGTGGTGCCGGCGGGAACGGCGAATGACTTCGCGCGCTCCGCGGGGCTCCCCGATACCGCGGAGGAGGCGGCGCGGCTCGCCGCAACGGGGGTGGTCACTCGCCGGCTCGACCTCGCCCGGATCGGGCGCCGGCCCTTCCTGAACGTCGCCAGCCTGGGCCTTCCATCCGCCGCGGCCACGCAAGGCCCACGGCCTCAAGCGCGTGCTCGGCACGGCGGCCTACGCCGTCGGAGCCCTCCGCGCCGCGGTCACGGCCCAGCCCGTCCACTGCCGGGCCGAGTGCGACGGCAATATGGTGTTCGACGGCGAGGTGTGGCAGGCCACGGTCGCCTGCGGCGGCGCCTTCGGAGGCGGCGCCGAGATCGACGCCGATCCGGGCGACGGGCGGCTGGATCTGGTCGTTATCGAGGCAGGCTCGAGGCTGGGCCTGGTGCTGCGGGGCTGGGGCCTTCGCCGCGGGAACGTGGAGACCCAGCGCTCGGTGCGTTCCTGGCGGTGCTCGCGGATCTCGCTGGACGTCCCCCCACAAGCCCCGTTCAACGTCGACGGCGAGGTCGTCGAGGCCGGCGGCCGAATCGAGTTCTCGGTCGAGCCCGGCGCGCTCGAGCTGATCACGGGCTGAGCGGCGGGGCGGGCGGGCGGCTCGCCTATCCTGCCCGTCGTGCTGTTCTCCCGCGAGGAGCCCCGTCGGCTCCGCCCCGCACCCGCCTGGCTGCGCGCCCGCAGCCAGCGAAAGCGTGCGCGCAACCCGCTGATCCGCGTACTCGGCGACGCCGACCAGGCGGTCCTGCGGTTCCTGCGCACGCCGGGGCCACCAGCCCCCCGTGGAGACGACCATGAAGCTGTTCGGGACCATCGGCGAGTACGCCGCCGTCTGGGCGGCCATCGGCGCCGCCGGGGCGCTCGCCGACCCGGAGCGGCGCCGGCGCTGGGGCGCCGCCGCACTCGTCGGCCCGGCGGCCGTCAACGTGAACTACGCGGTCAAGCTCGCCGTCGGCCGCCAGCGGCCGCTGATCGAGGGGCATCCGGCCCTCGCCAAGGCGCCCAGCAAGCTCTCCTTCCCCTCCGCGCACGCGACCTCGTCGCTCGCCGCTGCCATCGCGCTGGGCCGCGTCGAGCCTCGTGCGCGCCTGCCGCTCTGGGCCTGGCGGCCGCGATCTGCCTCAGCCGGCCCTACCTGGGAATGCACTACCCCTCCGACGTGCTCGCGGGTGCGGCGCTCGGCGCCGCCATCGGCGCTCTCGTCCCGGGCATCGGCGCGCCGGCGACGGAGGAGCGCCTGATCGATCTCGTCAACCAAACGCACCAGACGGCGGTGGCGCCCAACGGGTCGGAGCCAGACGCCGACACGCCGGCTGCCGCCAGCCCCGGCTCCACCTCGTGAAGATCGGCATCGTCGGCCTGCCCAACGCGGGCAAGTCGACTCTGTTCAACGCCCTTACGGCTGCGGGCGCGCCCACCGGCGACTACCCCTTCACCACCATCGACCCGAACGTGGCCGTCGTCGGCGTGCCCGACGACCGTCTCGACCGCCTGGCCGCGACGCTTCGCGCCTCCGCGGTGATCCAGGAGCAGATCGAGTTCCACGACATCGCCGGGCTGGTGCCCGGCGCCTCCCAGGGCGAGGGTCTCGGCAACCGGTTCCTCGGCGCGATCCGTGAGACGGACGCGATCTGCCATGTCGTCCGGGCGCACGCCGGGGACGGGGTCCCGCATCCCGAGGGACGGGTGGATCCTGTGGCGGACATCGAGCTCATCGAGACCGAGCTGCTGGCGTCGGACCTGGAGGGGGCCGAGCGCCGGCTGGAGCGGGTCTCGAAGCAGGCGAAGTCCGGTGATACCGAGGCCGTGGCCGAGCGGGACTGGCTGGCGCAGGTGGTCGACGCGCTGGGCAGCGGCCGGGGCGTCCGGGAGGTCTCGGTCTCCGAGGCGGCGGCCGCCGCGCCCGGGAAGCTCCATGCCCTGACCTCGAAGCCCGTGCTGTACGTGGTCAATGTCGACGAGGGCACCGACGAGGTCCCCCCGGCGGTCGCCGCACTCGCGGCTGCCAACGGCGCGGTCGCCGTCGCGGTGAGCGCCCGGATCGAGTCCGAGCTCGGTGAGCTGGGGGACGAGGCCGAGGCGGCGAGCATGCGGGCGGAGCTGGGAGTCGGGGAGAGCGGGCTGACGCGGGTGATCCACGGCGCCTGGGAGCTGCTCGACCTGATCTCGTTCTTCACCGCCGACACCGACAAGGAGGCGATGGCGCGGGCCGTCCCCGCGGGGTCGTCGGCGCACGAGGCCGCCGGGAAGATCCACACGGACATCCAGCAGGGCTTCGTCAGGGCCGAGGTGATCGGCTGGGAGGAACTCGTGGAGGCGGGTACCTACGCGGCCGCCCGCGACAGGGGGCTGATCCGGACCGAGGGACGCGACTACGTGGTGCGTGACGGAGAAGTCCTGCATATCAGGCACTAACTGCCGATTTCCGGCTTAACTCCGCCGGGTCAGGCACATAACGAGTGAAACCTTCGTCCCGTCCTTGTGTTTTACTTACACAGCCTTAACACCAGCCGAGTCCCTGGCCGAGGCGCCGGGGAGCGGGGGAACCAACGGGGACCAGACACAACCCCAAGGGGCGAATCGGGCCGGCCGGCCCGTAGCGCAGCTCTTTCAGCGCGAGCCCGACAGCTAACCCCGCAGGCGCGAGAAAGAGGAGTTCCAGAATCTTGAATGCCACCGATAGCGCACGGGAGCCCCGTCGCCCCCGGCGCACCCCGCTACTGATCGGCCTTGCCGTAGCGCTCGCATCCATGGGCGCCGGAGGCGCCTGGGCCCAGAGCCCCGAGCCGTCCCCCGAGCCCGCCGGCGCGCCGGACGAGCTCGCCACCCCGGCGCCCGCCGCCGACGGGACCGAGCCCGTTGAGCCGGCGCCGCAGGCCGCCGACGAGGCCGCCGCCGCAGATGACGGCGAGCCCGCCGCCGAGGAGGACAAGCAGGCGCGCCGCGCCGCGCAGCTCGACCTGAAGCTGTGAGGAGGCAAGCCCGAACAAGGTCTTCTGGTCCGGCGTCCGCAAGGCGGTGTTCGAGTACGAGGTCGCCGGCAACGGCACCTACGACCTCGTGATCGAGGTCGTCAAGGCGAAGTCCGGGGCCGACCAGATGGTCAGGCGCTACCGCGAGCCCAACCGCGACGGCAACAAGAAGCACGAGCTGAAGTGGGACGGCAAGCGCGCGAACGGCGACTCCGTCAAGAAGGGGAACTTCTACTTCCGCGTCTCGGAGGTCGGCGGCCGCCGGCTGAAGCGCAACGACGCGGACGGCAACCGCAGCTTCAAGCTCTTCCCGGCGATCTTCCCGATCGACGGCCGGCACGACTACTGGGACGGCTTCGGCGCCGGACGGAACCACGCCGGCCAGGACCTGGGCGCCCGCTGCGGCACGCCGCTCGAGGCCGCCGAGCCGGGCAAGATCTCGACCAAGGCCTTCAACGGCGGCGGCTACGGCTACTACGTCGTGATCGACGTCAAGGGCAGCGATCGCCAGCTGCTCTACGGCCACCTCAAGTCGCAGGCGACCGTCCGCCAGGGGGAGCACGTCGGCACCGGCGAGCGCATCGGCAAGGTCGGCGACACCGGCAACGCCAGTGGCTGCCATCTCCACTTCGAATACAGGCCCAACGGCAGCCCGTCGCCGAAGGTGACGAGCAAGCTGAAGGCCTGGGACAAGTACTCCTAGGCGCGCCGCAGCAGCGGCCGGCCATATAGGGTCGGCCGCGTGAGGACCCAGGCGCGCTTTCCCGGCGTCGATGCAGGCGCCGGGCACTACGAGAGCTTCTACATCAAGGCCACGCACCCCAGCGGCGGCCGGGCCGTCTGGCTGCGCCACACCGTCCACCAGCGCCCCGGGTCCGAGCCGAACGCCTCGCTGTGGCTGACGGTTTTCGACGCCGACGCCCCGGGACCGAAGGCCGTCAAGGCGACCTACCCGATCTCGGAGCTGTCGGCTCCCAGCGAGACCTACATCAAGATCGGCGACACCACCCTGGAGCCTGGACGCGCGAAGGGGGCCCTGGCCGCACCCGCCCTGGAGGCGAGCTGGGACCTCACTTTCACCGACGACGGCGAGGCGTTTCACCACCTTCCGTACGAACGGATGTACCGGACGTCGCTGCCGAAGACGAAGTTCCTCAGCCCGTACCCGAGCGCGACGTTCGACGGGACGCTCACGATCGACGGCGACACGATCGATCTCGAGAGCTGGCCCGGGATGATCGGCCACAACTGGGGCGCTGAACACGCGGAACGCTGGGTCTGGATCCAGGGCGGGAACCTGGCCGGACAGCCCCAGAGTTGCTTCGACATGGCTGTCGGGCGGATCAAGGTCGGTCCCTGGACGACCCCCTGGGTGGGCAACGGCGTCCTTCGCCTTGACGGTGAGGAGCACCGCCTGGGCGGGTTCGGCAAGGTGCTGAGCCTGAAGGTCGACGACGAGCCCACCAGCTGCGAGTTCGAGATCGCGGGCGACGGGATCAAGGTCCGCGGGCGGGTCTCCTCGGAGCCCCGCAACTTCGTGGCCTGGGTCTACGCCGATCCCAAGGGGCCCGAGCACAACACGCTGAACTGCTCGATCTCCGACCTCGAGCTCGAGGTGACCCGCAAGGGCGCCGAGCCCGAGCGCCTGGAGGTCGCCGGCGCCGCCGCGTACGAGATCGGGATGCGCCAGACCGACCACGGCATCCCGCTCCAGCCTTACCCGGACGGATAGGCAACGCCGCCGCCTGAGTACGCTGGCGGAGCAACCCCGAGGGAGGTCCAATGAGCACCGAGCAAGCCGCCATCGACAACGCGCCGCACCAGCTTCTGATCGGTGGCGAGTGGCGCGACGCCACGGGTGGTGGGACGCTCTCGGTCGAGGACCCCTCCACCGGGGAGTCCCTCTGCGAGATCGCCGACGCGACCCCGGACGACGCACAGGCCGCGATCGACGCCGCCTGCGACGCGCAGGCCGAGTGGGCCGCGAGCCCGCCGATCGAGCGCAGCGAGATCCTGTACCGCGCGTTCGAGGGGCTCAACGAGCGCAGCGACGAGCTGGCGACACTGATGACGCTCGAGATGGGCAAGTCGGTCGCCGAGTCGAAGTCCGAGCTGGCCTACTCCGCCGAGTTCTTCCGCTGGTTCTCGGGCGAGGCGCTCCGCATCGACGGCTACAACAAGAACGCGGGCAACGCCGCCTCGCGCGTGATCGTGATGCGCCAGCCGATCGGCCCCTGCTACTTCATCACCCCCTGGAACTTCCCCAACGCGATGGGAACCCGCAAGATCGGCCCGGCGATCGCCGCGGGCTGCACGATGGTCGTGAAGCCGGCGCAGCAGACGCCGCTGTCGATGCTGGCCCTGGCGAAGCTCCTGGAGGAGTGCGGGCTCCCGGCCGGCGTGCTCAACGTCGTGACCGGCTCGTCGTCGAGCGACATCTCCAAGCCCATCATCGGCGACCCGCGCCTGCGGAAGCTGTCGTTCACCGGCTCGACCGAGGTTGGCCGCAAGCTGATCGCGCAGGCGGCCGAGAACGTCCTCAAGGTCTCGATGGAGCTCGGCGGGAACGCGCCGTTCCTCATCTTCGACGACGCCGACCTCGACGCCGCGGTGGAGGGCGCGATGATCGCCAAGATGCGGAACATCGGCGAGGCGTGCACCTCCGCCAACCGCTTCCACGTCGCCGAATCGGTGGCGGGCGAGTTCGCCGAGAAGCTCGCGGCGAAGATGGGCGCGCTGAAGCTCGGTCGCGGCACCGACGACGACGTCGACATCGGGCCGCTCATCGACTCGGACCAGCAGTCGAAGGTCGCGGAGCTGGTCGAGGACGCGTCGGGCAAGGGCGCGAAGGTCCTCGTCGGCGGCTCGCAGGTGGATGGCGCCGGGTACTTCTTCGAGCCGACGGTGCTCGCAGACGTCCCGGCCGAGGCCCGGCTCCTCAAGGAGGAGATCTTCGGGCCCGTCGCGCCGGTCGCCGGCTTCGACTCCGAGGACGAGGCGATCGCAGCCGCGAACGACACCGAGTACGGCCTCGTCGCCTACGTCTACACCAACGACCTGCGGCGGGCGATCCGCGTCTGCGAGAGGCTCGAGACCGGGATGATCGGTCTGAACCAGGGCATGGTCTCCAACGCCGGCGCCCCGTTCGGCGGCGTCAAGCAGTCGGGCATCGGCCGCGAGGGCGGCAACGAGGGCATCCACGAGTTCCTCGAGACGAAGTACGTGGCGATCAACGTCTAGGAAAGTGCATATCCACGCGATACTGCGGGGGCGATGTCGCAGGAGAACGTGGAAATCGCCAGGACCGCGATTGATGCCTTCAACCGGGGCGATTGGGAGGCGACCCTGAGCGCCGCTGCGCCCGAGTTCGAATTTGACATGTCCCGCTCCATTGGGCCGCAGCGAGGCATCTACCGGCTTGCCGAGGTTCGGGAGTTCTGGAGCGATTGGGTCGGTGCCTTCGACTCCGTCCGCCAGGACGTTGAGGAGTTCATCGAGGCGGGGGATGAGGTCGTCGTATGGAGCGTGATGCATGTGCAGGGCCGTGACGGGGTCGAGGCGCAGGCGCGGGCAGCGTGGGTATTCACGTTCCGAGATGGGGTGGTTGTCCGCGCGAGCATGTACCAGACGAAGCTGGACGCTCTTGAGGCCCTCGGGATGCGAGAGTAGGCGCGTTGGTCGAAAAGCACATAGCCGCTCTCGGCCGCCGGCTTTCCATGCAAAGCGACTATTCCGAGGGTCTAGCGGGTGGACCGAGGGCTGCGATCCGTTGCAGCAGAGCGTCCGCGACGACCTGCTCGGCTCGCCAGCCCCAGCGACCGTCCCGCCGCGGTTCGGAGAATCCATCGTCGTCGGCGTCGTACGCGATGTTTCCCCGCTTCCGCAGCTCGAGGACCAGGGCGGACTTGCCCGTGCCCGACATGCCGGTGATCAAGACATGCATGCCGGGAGTGTCGCACTCCATCCAGGTTGCCTCGGCGCAGCCGCAGGGCACACCGAACGTCCCGGAGTCCGTCCTATACCGGGGGTTGCGGGACGTTCACCGCGCTAGGCGCCGCTCGTCCGACGCGCCCAGTTCGCCGAACGTCCCGGAGACCCTCGAATAGGGGGTCTATGGGACATTCACCCCTGCAGAGGGCTGCGCATAGCTGCCTTACGTACCGCGACTGTCTGTGATGGGGCGAGGGGCGGTGTGGCCCCTCGCTCCCTCACTGAATCTCGGGCTGCCGGTCGCGCTCAGGTGGCCTAGCGGCCCATCAGGGTGCTGAGCAGACCGCCCCGCTCGGTGCGCTTCTGGAGGTAGCACTGGTGGTAGTCCTCCGCCTTCCAGAAGCCCGTGGCCGGCTCGACCGTGGTGACGATCGGCTGCTTGAACTTCGCCTGGGCGCCCTCGAGTGACCTGCGGGCGATCTCGGCCTGCTCGTCGGAGTGGGTGAAGATCGCCGTGCGGTACTGGTCGCCCACGTCGGGGCCCTGGCGGTTCATCTGGGTGGGGTCGTGGACCGCCCAGAACTTCTCGACCAGCTCCTCGTAGGAGACCTTGTCGGGGTCGAAGGTGACCTGGGTGACTTCGGCGTGGCCGGTGGTCCCCGAGCACACCTGCTCGTAGGTGGGGTTCTCGGTGTGGCCGCCCTCGTAGCCGACGGCTGTGTCGGTCACGCCGGGGGTGTTGCGGTAGGCGTCCTCGACCTGCCAGAAACAGCCAGCTCCGAAGGTTGCCTTCTCAGTCTTCTCGGTGTTCATATCGCTCATGCAGGTTGGTCTTGCGACCACCCTGGATGTTACGCCTCCGCTCAGTCCGCCACGAGCTCCGCGCCGCGGGGCGAGACCGTCACGTGGATCGCCTTCGGCTCCAGCGCGTAGTCGATCACCTCGAGCGCCCGGAGACGGTCGAGGACGAACTGGAACGCCTCCGCCTGCAGGTCGTTCTCGTACTCGCGCAGGATGTCGAACGACCAGCCGGTCGTGTGCAGCGAGTAGGCCTGTGTCGCCTCGGGGTTCGAGGCCACCAGCAGCTCCTGGTATTCCCGGTCGCGGATGGTGCTGGTGACCTTGAGCGGCTGCTTCGCCTCGCTCAGCCGCTCCACCGTCGCGCCCATGAAGGCGAGCGTCGCAAGGGCCTCGGGACGCAGTGCGCGGTAGAGGCCGGGCTTGCGGTCGAGCTCGGGCGCCAGCTCGCCCATCTGATCGTCGACCTCCCATCCCGGTCCGCCCTTCGGCGGCAGCGGCAGCAGCTCCTCGGACTCGGTGGCCTCCGCGATCTCCTCGGGGCCGTCGTAGACCTTGGTCTCGTCCTCGGGGTGGTAGACCTCCTCGAGAGTTGCCTTAGCGGTGGCGAGGGCGGCGGTCCGTTCGAGCTCGGCGGACTCGCCGCGCCACTGCCGCATGATCCCCTCGGCGGCCAGCACGCGCCAGTAGTAGAGGGACGAATCGTCGGCGAAGCCGGCGAGGATGTCGTGGGCCTCGGCGTTGCGGTCCGGCGCGGAGTCGAAGAAGAGCTGCGCGTAGGACTCGACGTCACCGTCGTATCCGGCCATCGCCGACTCCAGGTTGCCGATTCCCATGTGGTAGGAGACCGTCGCCAGGTCCTCCACTCCGAAGCGCTCGTTGGCGATCGACAGGTAGCGGGCAGCGCCCTCGATCGCTGCCTCCGGGTCGAAGCGCTCGTCGATCCGGGCCCGCTCCCTCGCGAACTTCGCGGCCTGCGCGGCCTCCCCCTTGCGCTCCGCCTTCGCGATCTGCTTGGTGAGCGTGATCGAGCGCTCGAGGTCGACCTCCATCCCGAGGAGGTCGGTGGCCGTCTCGGGGAGGATCTGGCCGAGTCCGGCCGCGGCCTCCGGCGTCTCGCCGGCGATCACGTCGGGGCGCCCCGCGCTCTCGAGGAAGATCACCGCCTCCAGAAGGTCGGGGCTCGACCCCGCTGGTCTCCGCGGCGCGCTCGATCTGCGGGCGCCACTGATCGGTGCGCTCGGCCGTGGCGATGACGCCCTCGGGGCTCATCGCGTAGAGCACGTGCGAGGTGCCGGTGGAGGCACGCTCCTCGAACTCCTCGCGCCGGTCGGCGTCCCATGCGAACGGGCCGTAGTCCTCCGATGCGGCCGCGCCCGCCTCGACCACCTCGGACGCGCGGTCCTCCGGCGAACCGCCGCCGAACAGCAACCAGGCCAGCACCACCACGACGGCGGCGCCCGCGAGGGCCAGGACTGTGACCGTGCGCGATTTCAGGGAACTCGGGCCCTACTCGTGGGGGCGTGCGAGCTTGCGGTGATCCAGGGCCTCGTCGAGCACGGACTCCTCGACGCCGAGCTCACGGGCGACCTCGCGCAGCGGCCGGCCGGAGGCAGCGGCCTCCTTGACGATCTCGGCAGCGCGGTCGTAACCGATGTGCGGGTTGAGCGCGGTGGCCGTGGCGAGCGTCGCCTCGGCGTGGCGGTCGGTCATCTCGGTGTTCGCCTCGATGCCGCTGACGCACTTCGTGTCGAGCAGGCGCGAGGCCGCCGCGAGCAGCTTGATCGAGTCGAGCAGGTTCCGCGCGATCAGGGGCACCCGGACGTTCAGCTCGAACTGTCCCTGGGAGCCGGCCATGGTGATCGCCGCGTCGTTGCCGACGACCTGGTCGCCGACCTGGATCACGACCTCCGGGATCACCGGGTTGACCTTGCCCGGCATGATCGACGAGCCCTTCTGGAGCTCGGGCAGCCGCAGCTCGGCGAGGCCGGTGCGGGGGCCGGAGCCCATCAGCGCCAGGTCGTTGGCGATCTTGATCAGGGAGATGGCCACCACCTTCAACGCGCCCGAGAGCTCGACGAGGGCGTCGCGGTTGCCCTGGGCCTCGAACGGGTCGGCCGGCGGCAGGATGTCCAGGCCGCTTGCCTCGGTGAGCTTGGCGCGCACGCCTGCAGCGAACTCCGGATGGGTGTTGAGCCCCGTGCCGGTCGCCGTCCCGCCGAGCGGGATCTGCCCAACGTGGCCGAGGGTCGCCCGAACGCGCTCGGACCCCAGGCGGATCTGCGCCGCGTAGCCGCCGAACTCCTGCCCGAGGGTCACGGGGACGGCGTCCATGAGGTGGGTCCGGCCGGACTTGACGACATCGGTGAACTCCTCGGCCTTCACCTCGAGGGAGGCGGCGAGGCCGTCCATGGCGGGGAGCAGCTCCTCGGTGGCCTGCGCCAGCGCCGCGAGGTGCACCGCCGAGGGGAACACGTCGTTGGACGACTGGCCCATGTTCACGTGGTCGTTGGGATGGGCGGGGTCGCCGGCGATGTTCGCCATCACCTCGTTGGCGTTCATGTTCGACGAGGTGCCGGAGCCGGTCTGGAAGACGTCCACGGGGAACTGCTCGTCGTGCTCGCCCGCGCCGACCTCGTCGCCGGCGGCGGCGATCCGCTCGGCAAGGTCGGCGTCGAGCGAGCCCCAGCTCGCCGTTGACCCTGGCGGCGGCGGCCTTCAGGCGCCCGAGCCAGTGGACCACCGGCGCCGGGATCGGGTGACCGGAGACGGGGAAGTTCTCAACCGCCTTCGCGGTCTCCGCGCCCCAGAGCTCGGTGCCTACATCGGTCGTCATCGGATCCTTTCTTCGAAAGTCAGCCCGGAACGCTACCCACTGTCGCGACCGGCGGCGAGGCCTTCCTCGTAGCGCTGCTGGAAGCCGCCGGGCAAGAGCTCGCCCTTGGGCACAAACGTCGCCTCGGAGTCCAGGTTCAGGGCCAGGTCCTGATGGATGCCCCCGGTCTCCTCCGCGCGCGCCTCGACGGCGCCGACGAGATAACCGAGCTGAACGGGGGGATCGCCCAGCGGCTCCTCGCGTGCCTCCTCGTTCAGCGTCCGCGCCGCTCCGATCATCGCCCCGCCCACCTCGGCCAACGCACCCGAGGCCTGCTCCTCGCTGAGGCAATCACTGATGGGGGTGCCGTCGAGGGCTACCTCGCCGGGAGCGGCCCGGAGGGCGTCGACGTAGGCCTGCGGCCCATCGAGGCACGCGGCCGGGGTCGCGGGCGCCTCGTCCGAGCTGCCGCAGCCGGCAGCGAGCGCGCACAGGACGAGGCTGAGGGATGCGGTCCGGGGGCCCATCTCGGGCCATGTTATGGAGGCGTCTGCGGCGGCCCGCTCCGGTGAACCCGCCCGCGCTTGCCAGAATCATCCGCCGTGGCCGGATTCCAGCCAGTCGACCCCCGCCAGTCCTTCCCCGAGCTCGAGGAGCGCGTGCTCGAGCGCTGGCGCGAGAGCGACGTCTTCGAGCGCTCGCTCGCTCAGCGCGAGGGGGCGGAGACCTGGAGCTTCTACGAGGGGCCGCCGACGGCGAACGGAAAGCCGCATGCCGCACACGTGCTCTCCCGCGTCTTCAAGGACATCTACCCGCGCTACCGCACGATGCGCGGCTACCGAGTGCCACGCAAGGGCGGCTGGGACTGCCACGGATTGCCGGTCGAGCTCGAGGTCGAGCGGGAGCTCGGGATCTCCTCGAAGGCCGAGATCGAGGCGTACGGAATCGCGGAGTTCAACGCCCGCTGCCGGGAGTCGGTGTTCTCCTACGTCGAGGACTGGAACCGGCTGACCGAGCGAATCGGCTTCTGGATCGACCTCGACGACGCCTACCGGACCCTCGAGAACCCCTATATCGAGTCGGTCTGGTGGGCGCTCCACGAGATCTGGGAGGCGGACCGCCTCTACCAGGGCCACAAGGTCGTGCCGTACTGCCCGCGCTGCGGGACGGCGCTGTCATCCCACGAGGTGGCCCAGGGCTACCACGACGTGGAGGACCCGTCGGTCTTCGTGAAGATGCCGATCCGCGCGCCCGAGCCCAGCGACGAGATCCCTGAGTCGCCGCTCGAGCCGGGCGACTCGCTGCTCGCCTGGACGACGACCCCGTGGACGCTGATCTCGAACGCCGCGATCGCCGTGGGCCCCGAGATCGAGTACGTGCGGGCCCGCCCCGCCGGCTCGGACGAGGTGCTCATCGTCGCCCGCGCCCGCCTCGAGCACGCGCTCGGCGAGAACGCCGAGATCCTGGCGCACTTCCCGGGCGCGGCACTTGCGGGCACCGCGTACGAGGCGCCCTTCCCCTACATCTCCGATTACGGGCCTCGTCGGCCACACGGTGCTCGAGGCCGACTTCGTCACGACCGACGAGGGCACGGGCCTGGTGCATACCGCCATCGCCTTCGGCGAGGACGACTTCCGGCTGGGCGAGCAGTACGGGATCACGCTGCAGAACCCCGTGCTCGCCGACGGGACCTTCGACGAGCGGGTCACCGACTTCGCCGGCCGCTCCGTAAAGGAAGCGGACGGCGACATCGTCGAGGCGCTGCGCGCGAGCGGGCGCCTGCTTCGCTCGGAGGTCTACGAGCACGCCTACCCTCACTGCTGGCGCTGCGACACCCCGCTGCTGTACTACGCGAAGTCTTCGTGGTACGTGAAGACGACGGAGGTCCGCGACCGCATGCTGGCCGAGAACGAGGCGATCGGCTGGCACCCGGAGCACATCAAGCACGGGCGCTTCGGCAAGTGGCTCGAGGGCAACCAGGACTGGGCGCTCTCACGCGAGCGTTACTGGGGCACGCCGCTGCCGATCTGGCAGTGCACCTCGGCCGACTGCGAGGAGACCTTCTGCGCCGGCTCGGTCGCCGCCCTCGCCGAGCGGGCGAAGGGCGACGTGCCCGACGACCTGCACCGCCCGTTCATCGACGACGTGGTGCTGGAGTGCACCGCGTGCGGCTCGGACATGCGACGCGTCCCGGAGGTGATCGACGCCTGGTTCGACTCGGGCTCGATGCCGTTCGCGCAGTTCCATCACCCGTTCGCCGAGGACACGCCTTTCGACGAGCGCTTCCCCGCGGACTACATCTGCGAGGCGATCGACCAGACGCGCGGCTGGTTCTACTCGCTGCTGGCGGTCTCGACGCTGGTCTTCGATCAGGCGAGCTATCGCAACTGCGTCTGCCTGGGCCTGATCCTCGACCCCGAGGGGCAGAAGATGTCCAAGAGCAAGGGCAACGTCGTCGACCCGTGGGAGGTTCTGGACGAGCACGGCGCCGACGCGTTCCGCTGGTACTACTTCACCGCCCAGCAGCCATGGGCCGGCTACCGCTTCTCCACCGAGGTCCTCGGCGAGACGGTCCGCCCGTTCTTCACGACCCTGTGGAACACGTACTCGTTCTGGGTGCTGTACGCGAACGCCGAGGGCATCGGTCCCGACGAGCTCGAGCTGAACCTGGGCGACCCGATGGATGCGTGGGCCATCTCGCGCCTGCAGACGCTGACCGCCGAGGTCACCGAGCGGATGGACGACTACGACTGCACCACCGCGGGCCGGGCGATCGCCGCCTACGTGGACGAGCTCTCCAACTGGTACGTCCGCCTGGGGCGCCGCCGCTTCTGGGACGGCGACCGCGCCGCGTTCGCGACCCTGCGCCACTGCCTCCTGGAGGTGTCGAAGCTGCTGGCCCCGTTCGTGCCCTTCCTGGCCGACGAGATCCACGGCAACCTCGCGGGGGACGGTGCACCCGACTCGGTGCACCTGGCCGATTTCCCCGCGGTGGGCGACGGCCTGCGCGACGAGGCGCTCGAGGCCCGGATGGAGGCGGTGCGCCGCGCAGTGGAGCTGGGGCGTGCCGCGCGCTCGGCCGCCGGCGTGAAGGTGCGCCAGCCGCTCGCGAAGGCCGTGATCGTCGCCCAGGGCGACGAGCGCGAGTCGATCGAGTCGATGGGCGAGCTGGTCCGGACCGAGCTGAACGTCAAGGAGCTGGAGTTCGTGAGCGACGAGGCCGAGCTCGTCTCATACGAGGTCAAGCCCAACTTCCGCAGCCTCGGCCCGCGCTTCGGCAAGCAGATGCCGAACGTGGCCGCGGCGGTCGGCTCGCTCGATCCCGGGCATGCCGCGGAGGCGATCAAGGGCGAGCGGCGGATCGGCATCAACGTCGACGGGCACGAGCACACGCTCGAGCCCGAGGACATGACGCTGGTGATGCAGCCGCTGGAGGGATACGAGGTCGAGGCCGAGGCCGGGCGGGCGGTCGCGCTCGCGCTGGACCTCGACGACGAGTTGCTGCGCGAGGGGCTGGCCCGCGAGGTCGTCCATGCCGTGCAGGCCGCGCGCAAGGACGCGGGGCTGGACGTCACCGACCGGATCTCGCTCGCGCTCGACGGCGACGAGGGTCTCGTCGAGGCCGCCAGGGCCCACGAGGAGTACGTGACCGGCGAGACGCTGGCGACCAGCGTGGCCTACGAAACAGCCGCGGCCGCCGATCCGGTGAGGATCGACGGCCGCGAGCTACGGATCTCTGTCGAACGCGCCTAGCGTCTAGCCGACGTCGATGATCGCGATCTTGTCGATGTCCTCGAGCCCGACGAACAGGATTCCGTTCTTGCCCTTGGCGCTGTAGCGCGGGCCGGAGTTGTTCGGCACGAGGCCGTTGCGGTTCTGGACGTCGCCGTTCTGGGAGAGCGTCGCCATGCGATCCGGCGCGAACTCCGTGAACCAGAACTTCCCGTCGGACATGAACTGGATGCTGAACGGGTCGGTCATCGGGGCGTTGCTCGTCTTCGGATGCCCATCGGACGAGAGACGGCCCACGGTCTGCGGGTCCGTGCCCGGATTCGTGTAGGCCGCGCTCCCGTTGGGGCCGCCGCCGATGCCCTGCGGTCCGCCCTCGACGTCGTAGCGCTTGACCGTCGCGTCGTCGAGCTCGTTCCCGTCGGGCGTGACCTTGATCACGCGCCCGCCGGCGAAGTCGGCGATGAACAGCTTGCCGCCCGACGAGGCGATCTCGCGCGCGCCCATGCCGTTGATCGTCCGGAAGTCATATCCGGCGGGGTTGTTCGGCTTGAACGCGATCAGCTGGTCGTCGCTGGACACCCAGAGCTTGCCCTGCGGCCCGGCCGTGATGCCACGCGCGTCGCCGACCTCGGCGATGTCGTGCTCGGTCACGTTCTCGGGGTTGCCGGGATTCAGCTCGACGACGCCCTCGTTGGCCACCGTGAACCAGATGTGGTTGTCGGGGCCCAGGGCCACGCCGCCGGCCTGATCCAGCTCGGGGATCTCGTACTTCTTGACGTCGCCGTTCGGCTTGACACGGGCGACCGTGTCCTGCATGCCGCCGATGGCGACCCAGGCATTGCCCTGGGCGTCGGTCGCCATGTAGCCGGGCGTCTCGCCCAGGTTCTTGATCTTGGAGCTCGGCGCCGCCTGCGCGGCCGCCGGCACCAGTGCCAGTAGTGCCAGTGTTATTGAGGCTGTTTTCAGTCGTAGATTCATGCGCTCGATTCTGCCAGCGGGCATCGTGTTCTCAGGCCACCCTAGGGGTGAAACCAGCGACCCCCGGCGAGGTATCGAGCGAATTGGCCGTTTGACCGATGGGCCGGCTACGCGAGGGCGGGCTCGAGCTCGGCCTCGAGGCGGCGCTTGGGCATGGCGCCCACGATGCGCTTGGCCTCGCCGCCGTCCTTGAAGAGGATCAGCGTCGGGATCGATAGGACCTCGTACTGCGCGGCCGTCTGCTGGTTGTCGTCGACGTTCAGCGAGACGATCTTCAGGTCCTCGCGCTCCACGTCGATCTCCTCGAGGATCGGATGGACGACGCGGCACGGACCGCACCAGGGGGCCCAGAAGTCGACGAGCACCGGCGTATCGGCGTCGAGCACGTCGGCCTGGAAGGTGCCGTCGGTCACATCGGAAAGCTTGCCTGTCACGTCCGTCTCCTCGGTTTGGTCTTTGCCTTGCCCATTACTATACATACTGAAGTATTGACCCTGGGCCGGTGGCGAGCCGCGAAGCATACGCCCACCTCCGGAGGGGCCATCACCGTCCCTTGATGCGCATCGCCGGTACCCGCCACGCCGCCTCCAACACGATTCTCTTGCTCATCTTGGATTGGCCGACCCGGCGGTCGCGGAACGTGATCGGGACCTCCACCACGCGGAAGCCGCGCCGAAGCGCCCGGTAGGTGGTCTCCACCTGGAACGCATATCCCACCGAGGCAAGGGACGCCAGGTCGATGGCCTCCAGCACCTCGGGATGGAAGACCTTGAAGCCGCCCGTCAGGTCCTGGATGTCGATGCCAAGCGCCGCCCGGGCGTACGAGCTGCCGCCGCGGCTGACGGCCTGCCGCAAAGCGCCCCACTCGGAGACGCCGCCGCCCTCGACGTAGCGCGAGCCCAGGACCAGGTCGGCCTTCTCGGCTGCCTCGAACAGACGGGGGAGGTCGGCGGGATCGTGCGAGAAGTCGGCGTCCATCTGCGCGACCAGGGAGGCACCGGCTTCCAGGGCGTGGCGATACCCGGCCACGTAGGCGGGCCCGAGGCCCTCCTTGCCGGGGCGATGCAGGACGCGCACCGCGTCGTTCCCGGCCGCCAGACGGTCGGCGATCTCGCCCGTGCCGTCGGGTGAGGCGTCGTCGACAACGAGCACGCGGGAGCCCTCCGGCATTGCCTCCAGGGCAGCCGTTACGAGCGTCTCGAGGTTGTCGGCCTCGTTGTAGGTGGGAAGGACCAGCCAGGTCCCGCCGTCGCCGGGCATCAGTTGATGCTATTTCCTGTGGGGCCAGTGGCGGAGACGATGAGAAACGCGGACATCGCTGCGGCGATGGAGGAGCTCGGGACTCTGTACGAGCTCGACGGCGCCGTTCGCTTCCGCGTGCTCGCCTACCGCGAGGCCGCGCGGGTCATCCGCTCGAGCCCCGTCTCGATCGCCGAGCTGGCCCGTGAGGGCAAGGCCACCGAGCTGCCGGGCATCGGCGGGACGCTCCAGGACAAGATCATCGCGCTGCTCGACACCGGCGACATCCCGTCCGCGGTCAAGCTGCGCGCGAAGTTCCCGGCGTCCCTCCTGGAGGTGACCCGGATCCCCGGCCTCGGCGCCAAGACGGTGCGGCGGCTCTACGACGAGCTCGGCGTCGCCAGCCTCGACGACCTGCGCGAGGCGGCCGAGCAGGAGCGGATCCGTGAGCTGAAGGGGCTCGGTGCGAAGGCGGAGGAGAACATCCTTGCGTCGCTGGAGAAGATGGGCTCCGACGGCGCCCCCGGGCGCCTGCTGCTCTCCCAGGTGCTGCCGATCGCCGAGGAGCTCACCGCCGCCCTCCGCGAGCATCCGGCATCGGAGGTGGTGGAGATCGCGGGCTCGGCCAGGCGTCTCGCCGAGACGTGCAAGGACATCGACCTGATCGCCACCGCGACCGACCCGGCGGCGCTCGCGAAGTTCATCGTCGAGCACCCGCTGGTCGCGCAGTCCGGCAACCCCGGCGCCGCCGGAGCCCACTTCGTGACGCACAACGGGGTGTCCGTGGACCTGCGCATCGTCCCGCCGAAGGAGCTCGGCAACCTGCTCCAGCACTTCACCGGCTCGGCCGCGCACAACATCGAGCTGCGCGAGAAGGCCGTCGCCAGCGGGCCTCTCGGTCTCGGAACACGGGATCAAGGACACCGAGAGCGGCAAGGTCACGCGCTACGCCACCGAGGCCGGTGTCTACAAGCGGCTGGGCCTTCCCTACATCGAGCCGGAGCTGCGCGAGGGCCGAGGCGAGCTGGCCGCGGCGCGTGAGGGCACGCTCCCCGACCTCGTCGAGGTCGGGGACATCAAGGGCGACCTCCACTGCCATACGACGCTCTCGGACGGGCGCAACTCGCTGGAGGAGATGGCGGAGGCGGCGCGCAACCGCGGCTACGCCTACCTGGCCGTCACCGACCACTCGGCCAGCCACGGGTTCGGCGACGACGTCCAAGCCGACGCGCTGCTGGAGCGCGTCGAGGAGATCGCCGAGCTGAACGAGAAGCTGGGCAGCAAGCGCTTCCGCGTGCTGGCGGGCTCCGAGGTGAACATCAACACCGACGGCTCGCTCGACTACGCCGACGAGGTGTTGGAGCAGCTGGACTGGGTGATGGCCAGCGTCCACACCTCGTTTCGCATCTCCGAGAAGAAGATGACCGAGCGCGTGATCACCGCCGCGCAGAACCCGCTGGTGGACTGCATCGGCCACCTCACCGGCCGGCTGATCGGTCGCCGCGAGCCCTACGACATCGACGTCGGGAAGGTGGCCGCCGCGGCGGCCGCGGCGGGGACGATGATCGAGATCAACGGCAACCCCAACCGCCGCGACCTGAGCGAGCACCACGCCCGGCTCGCGGCCGATGCCGGCGTGACGATCTGCATCAACACCGACGCGCACGGCACCGACACCCTCGACAACATGCGCTGGGGCATCGCCACCGCCCGCCGCGGCTGGCTGACGGCCGCCGAGGTGGCCAACACCCGGACCTGGGCTCAGTTCAAGAAGCTGCGCAAGCGCTGATGCGACTCCCCGACACCGCCCAGACGTCTCAGCCGTGGCGCATCCACGAGATCGTCAGCGACTTCAAGCTCGAGGACGTGTGGGCGCTGCCGA
This sequence comes from uncultured Solirubrobacterales bacterium, assembly GCA_963776045.1. Taxonomy (GTDB): domain Bacteria; phylum Actinomycetota; class Thermoleophilia; order Solirubrobacterales; family 70-9; genus JBDTSW01. The sequence goes on from CAVZLE010000004.1 coordinate 30,260, forward strand.
CTCCGGGTGGTCCCGACGACTTCCCACGCCTGGTGGACGGATTCTTCACGCTCGACCCGGGCCGAGGCTCGGCCCCGGTGCGCGCCCTGTTCGCGATCCGCTGGAAGCTCGGGGAGCTGTTCGGCTGGGATAAGGAGGACACCGGCCTCGGCTCCCGGGTGCCGACGCTCCGCGACCGCCTCCCGGCGGACCTCCTCGGCAGCGCCGACACCCTGGACTCCGGCTCACTTCCGTTCGAGCCGCTGTACGTCACCGACGACGAGTTCGCCGCCGAGATCGCCAACAAGACGGTTCACGGCGTTCTCCACCTGGGCTGGGTCGAGGACGGGGCCGGCGGCTACCGCGGCCAGCTGGCCGTCTACGTGAAGCCGAACGGGCGGTTCGGATCCGCGTACATGGTCGCGATCTCGCCGTTTCGGCACCTGATCGTCTACCCGACGATGATCAAGGGGATCGGTCGGGAGTGGCAGCGCCAAGGGCCAGCGGGCCAGCCGGCTGCTTGATCTGCGGAAAGTAGTTTGCTATGCTAATTAGCAATGGTAAGCACTCAGGATCGCGACGAAGCTCAACTCGAGATCGCCTCGAGGCTTCGGCTTGCGATCGCGCGGACCGCGCGCCGGCTTCGCCAGAACTCCGGCACTGAGCTCACCGCGGCGCTGACCGCCGCCCTCGCGACCGTCGAGTGCAAGGGGCCCATCACCCCCTCCGAACTGGCCTCGGTCGAGAACGTCAAGCGGCCGACCGCCACGCGCATCGTCGCGCGGCTCGAGGAGCAGGGCCTGGTCCAGCGCACCCCCGACCCAACGGACCGGCGCTCGTTCCTCGTGGGGATCACCCCGCAGGGCCGCACGCTGCTGAGCCGTCTTCGCAAGCGCAAGAACGCCTACCTCGCGAAGCGCCTTCGCGAGCTCGACGACGAGGACGTCGCTGCGCTGGAGCGCGCGGCAGACGTACTCGAGCGTCTTCTGGAATCGGAGCCCCGGACTTGAGCGCCGCGTTCCGGCGGTCCTTCGATTCGCTCAACATCCCGAACTACCGGCGGTACTTCGCCGGGCAGCTCGTCTCGCTCAGCGGCAACTGGATGCAGATCGTCGCCGAGATGTGGCTGATCCTCACGCTCACCGACAGCGCCGCCGCCGTGGGCCTCACCGCCGCCCTCCAGTTCCTGCCGATGCTGCTCTTCGCCGTCTGGGGCGGGCTGCTCGCCGACCGCCTCTCGAAGCGCCGGCTGCTCCTGGTCACCCAGGCGCTCATGGCCATCCCCGCGCTGCTCCTCTGGGGACTCACCGCCGGCGGCCTGGTGGAGGCCTGGATGGTCTTCGGCCTGGTGTTCGCCCGCGGCGCCGTGAACGCCGTGGACAACCCCACGCGCCAGAGCTTCGTGACCGAGATGGTCGGGTCCGAGCGCGTGGTGAACGCGGTTGGCCTGAACAGTGCGCTGATCCACGCCGCGCGCATCTTCGGCCCGGCCATCGCAGGAGTGCTGATCGCGACCGTCGGGATCGCCACCTGCTTCCTGCTCAACTCGCTCACCTTCGCGGCCATGATCGTCGCGCTGCGGGGCATGGATCCTCGTCAGCTCCACCCGGCGCCACGCCTGCCCCGCCGCAAGGGCGCGCTGCGCGAGACGCTGCGCCACGTCGCCTCCACCCCCGCGCTGGCGATCCCGCTGGCGATGATGGCGGTGGTCGGCACGTTCGGCTTCAACTTCCAGGTGATCCTCCCGGTCCTCGCGCGGTTCACCTTCGGCGGCGACGCCTCCACCTACACCGTGCTCGCGATGGCGATGGCCGTGGGGGCGCTGGCCGGATCGCTCTACACCGGTTCGCTACGCAACGTCACCGGCCGGTATCTGGTGCTCTCAGCCATGGGCTTCGGCGCGCTGGCGGGAGTCACCGCGCTGGCGCCGACGCTGGCGATCGCTGCGATCTGCCTGGTCCCCCTCGGTGCCGCGAGCGTGATGTTCGCCGCCGGCGCCAACGCCCGCCTGCAGCTCTCCGCCGAGCCGTCGATGCGCGGCCGCGTGATGGCGCTCTACTCGATGGTCTTTCTTGGCTCGACCCCGATCGGGGCGCCCATCTCCGGCTGGCTCTCCGAGGCGGCGAGCCCTCGGGCCGCGCTCGTCCTCACCGCCGTCGCCGCCCTCGCGGCCGGCCTCGGCGCCCACATCGCGCTACTCCGCAGGAGGAGGCGGGGGATGCCCGGCCGGAGCGCGGTCGCGGGTGAGGCCGGGGGTGCGGATCAGCTTGACCGGGCTGAACGCGGACGACGGCTCGACGTAGAAGCGGACCCCGTCGCGCTCCTCGATCGCGCTGACGGCCTCGTCGCGGCGGCGCCAGGCCAGCGCGACGAGGATCGCGTAGCCGGCTCCGACGGCGGCGACCTGAGGCCAGATCCAGGCGAGACCGGCGCTGACCAGCGCGAACAGCCCGATGGGCCACAGCCGCTGGAACGCGATCCAGCCCGGGCTCTCGACCGGCAGGCTCGTCGCCGTACGCGCCGCGGCGAGCACCGTGCTCATCGCCTCCCCGGCCCGCGCCGAGCGGCCGAACGCCGCGCCGAGGATGCCGGCGATCACCCACCACGCCCCCGCGACGATCAGGGTCGTGTAGTCGTTGTCCTGGTTGGCGATGACGACGGTGACGGTGCCGAGCGCCGTCGCCACTCCGGCGACCAGCAGGACCGTCGAGCGCAGCAGGTCGCAGAAGAGCACTAGACGAGGGCCTCCAGCACCTGCGCGAACCCCTCGGTCCCGTCGACCATCAGGTCCACCTTCTCCGTCAGGCCGTCAGGCTGCTCGTCGGACGCAACGCCCACGCAGACCGCAGCGCGCAGCCGGTCCGAGGAGGCCATCCACCGGAGGGTGGTGAACGCGTCGAGGTCGGTCTCGTCATCGCCCCCGAAGAGGGCCGTCGCGACGCCGCCGTCCCGCAGCATCCGGCGAGCCGCAGCGCCCTTGTCGATCCCGGCAACCGGCCGGATCTCCAACACCTTGCGGCCCCAGCGCGGCACGAGCCCGGCAGCCAGGGCGAGGCCGGCCACCTCCTGCGCCTTTGCGACCGCGACCTCCTCCGAGGGCGCGCGGCGCCAGTGAAGCGCCTGGATCACTCCCTTGTCCTCCACTCTGAGGCCGGCCTCGGCGAGGGCATCGGAGCCGAGGTCGTCCACCAGGCCTCGCGGAGCATGTTCGCGCCCGCCGACGGCGGGGTCGGCCGTGGGTTCCTCCTCGCCCGGTCCCAGCGTCTCGAAGCCGTGGTTGCCGGCGTACGCGATCTCCCCCACCCCGACGATGCGCCGAGCGTCGAGCGCCCGGCGGCCGGTGAGGCATCCGACCAGCCCGTAGCGCCGAGTCAGCTCGCGGAGCACCTCTCGCGTGGCCTCGGGCACGGCCGAGGCATCGTGATCTCCGACGATCGGAGCGAGCGTCCCGTCCACGTCACACAGGATCGCGGCGGCCGGCGGATCGGCCCGCAGCGGCTGTAGGAGGTCGTCGTACACGGCTCTAGTATCGCGGCGGTGAGTCGCGACCGGATCATCAGGCTGGCCGTGATCGCCACGGCGGCAGGAGCGTTCAGCGGCCTGTTCGGGGTCGGCGGGGGGACCGTGATGGTCCCGCTGCTCATCCTCTGGCTCGGCTACGGGGAGCGTGAGGCGACCGGAACCAGCCTCGCCGCGATCGCGATCATCGCCGCGCTGGCGGCCGGCGCGCAGGCGCTCTACGGAAACGTGGATGCCGCGAAGGCCGCGCTCGTGGGCGTCCCTGCCCTCGGAGGCGTGGTCGCCGGGACCGCCCTCCAGCAGCGGCTGCCCGAGCGGCTGATCTCCGGGCTGTTCGCGCTGCTCATGGTCGTGATCGCCGTGGAGCTGATCGTCTGATGGAGCTTGCCGACGCAGTGGCGGCTGGCCTCCTGGGCCTCGCCGGCGGATTCGTCGGCGGACTGCTGGGCGTGGGCGGAGGCATCCTCTTCGTCCCCGCCCTCGCGATCTTCGCGGGGCAGACCCAGCTGGAGGCGCTCTCCACCTCGCTGCTCGCGATCGTCGCCGTAGCCGCACTCGGGTCCTGGCGCCAGCATGGCTACGGGAACGTACGAGTGGAGGACGGCATCGTGATCGGCGTGCTCTCCGTCATCGGGGTCGGAGTCGGTGCGATCGTCGCCAACGCCGTCTCCGAGCGTGTCCTCGAGCTCTCCTTCGCCGCGCTGCTCCTCCTGATGGCGACCCAGCTTGGCCACCGAGCACTCCGCCCCCGCCATGGATGACCCCATGCCCATCGGGCAGGGGGTGGCGATCCCGCTCGCCGAGATCGAGCTCCGCGCCAGCCGCTCGTCGGGGCCGGGCGGCCAGCACGCCAACGTGACGGCTTCGCGGATCGAAGCGGTGTTCGACGTCGAGGCGTCGGCGGCGCTGGACGAGCGCTCCCGCGACCGATTGCGCCGGCGCGCCGGTTCGCGGGTGACCGCCGTCGCTCAGGACGCCCGCGGCCAGGCGCGCAACCGCGAGCTGGCGCTGAAGCGCCTCCAGGCGAAGCTCCGCGAGGGGCTGCGCAGACCGCGGCGACGGCGGCCCACCAAGCCGAAGCGAGCCGCCCGGGAGAAGCGGCTGCAGGACAAGCGCCACCGCTCGGCGCGAAAGCAGAACCGCCGTCGGCCGTCGGCCGACGACTAGTTCAGGCCATGCTCGAGCGCGCCCTTCACGGACGCGTCGAGCGAGTTCAGCCGGTAGAGCGCCATTGCCTCCGCCGAGGCGAAGCCGCTGCCCCGGCCGGTTGGCCGGGCTCGCGCAGGGCCGGCGTCCGGGCCGTGATGTGACAGGACGCAGTTCAGGAGCGCCAGGCGCCGTTCCTCGGTCAGGCCGCCCGCGGCCTCGGAGACGAGTTGGCCCCCGATCACCAGGTGGCCGAGCAGGCGGCCCTCCTCGCTCGTCCCGAACTCGGCGCCGTATGTGAACTCCCGCGCCTTGCCGGCGTCGTGGAGGATCGCGGCCGCCATCAGCATGTCGGAGTCCAGCCGGGGGTGAAGCTGGCAGAACTCGCCGGCCAGCGTTGCCACCGAGACGGTGTGCTCGAGCAGCCCGCCCACGTAGGCGTGGTGGCCGGCACGGGTGCAGGGGGCCCGCCGGAAGTCGGCGGCGAGCGGGCCGCTGAACACCAAGCGGTCGACGACCTGCCGCAGCGCGGGGTCCGCGATCTCGCGCGCGAGGTGCTCGAGGAAGCCGTTCATGTCCTCCTCGGAGCGGTACGCGACCGGGAGGAACTCCTCGGGCTGCCACTCCGCCGGCTCGAGGCGGCGGATGTCCTCGACCTCGGCCGCGAGATCACCGCGGAAGCGCTCGATCCGCCCGCGGACGGCCACCGCGTCGCCGCGCTCGAAGCGCAGGCCCATGCGGTCCGCCTCGCGGAAGGCCCGTGCCGGGAGGGTGCCCGTGCGGTCGCGCAGCTCGATCGCGAGGTACGCGGAGCCGTTCTTCGCGGTCAGCCGGTCCTTGCGCACGCAGGCGTAGCGGCCGCTGAAACCGCGCCCGGGGCGCAGCTCGGCGATCGTCGACCCGGCATCCCGGGGCAGCTCCGTGACAGTCGCGGCTTCCACTCGAACGATCATGCAAGGCGCACCGGACGCACACACCCCCCGTGACAGGGGTCTGACCCCGCCGACGGATTTGAGGTAGACGGCGCGGGCGGCGTGCGCGCCGCGATACCCTCGCCACGTGGACGCGTTGATCTGGGATGGGGAGCGGCCGGCGCTGCGAAAGCCGGTGCTCGTGGCCGCGTTCGCCGGCTGGAACGACGCTGCGAGCGCAGCGACGACGGCGCTCGAGGCCGCCGCAGTGGACCTCGACGGCAAGCCGGTCGCGAGCATCGACCCCGAGGAGTTCTTCGACTTCCAGGTGAACCGGCCCAGCATCCGGCTCACCGACGGGCAGGCCCGCCACGTGGACTGGCCGCAGAACACCCTGGTCGCCGCCCAGGCACCGGGGGCCGAGCGCGACCTCATCCTGCTGAGCGGCACCGAGCCCAACCTGCGCTGGAAGACGTTCTCCGCGGCGATCCTCGACGCCTGCCAGGAGCTGGGCGTGGAGATGATGGTGACGCTCGGCGCGCTGATCGCCGACGTCGCGCACAGCATGCCGGTGCCCATCACCGGGCTCGCTTCGGATCCCGACCTGGTCGAGCGCCTTGGCCTCAGCCGGTCCAACTACGAGGGGCCGACGGGGATCGTCGGTGTGCTCCACGACGAATGCCGCCAGCGTGGCATCGAGTCGGCGAGCCTGTGGGCGGCCGTCCCGCACTACGTCGCGGCGGTGCCGAACCCGAAGGCTGCGCTGGCGCTGCTGCGCAGGCTGGAGGGGCTGACCGGGATCGCGGTCGAGGCCTCCGAGCTGGAGGACGCGATCGGCCGCTTCGACCGCCAGGTCGATCGGGCCGTCCAGGCAAACCCGGAGATCCAGGAGCTCGTGCAGCGCCTCGAGGCCGAGCAGCAGGTGACGTTCGGGGACGGCGAGGACGTCCCTTCCGGCGACTCGATCGCCCAGGAGTTCCAGCGCTTCCTGCGCCAGCGCGGGACCGACCCCGAGGACACCCCGGGCGCTTAGCGGCTAGGCCTCGCTCGCGGGGCAGATCAGCCGGTAGTCGCACCACGAGCAGACCTGCGGGGAGGGCCGAGGCTCGAAGTCCTGACCCTCGATCCCGCCGGCGACCTCCAGGACGGTGCGCTCGACGCGCTCGGCGTCGTCGGGCTGGCCCTCGACGGTCTCCCGCTCGTCGTCGAGGACGTACCAGTAGCTACCCGAGTCCGCCTCGATCTGCCAGGCCTCGCGGGCGCCCATGCGGTAGAGCGGGATCTGGACGTCGTCCGAGGTGGTGACCGAGGAGCGCTTCTCGCCGGTCTTGTAGTCGATCAGCTCGTATCCGCCCTCCGGCGTCCGGTCCACGCGGTCCACGCGGCCGCGCAGCTGATGCGGGCCGATCCGGAAGTTGAAGCTTCGCTCCAGCCAGACGGGGCTGGACTCCGAGCGCAGGTGACGCTCGTGATACCGCGTGAGCGCGGCGACGGCCCGGTCGCGGTACTGGAGCTCGTCGTCGGAGGAGCCGAACCCGGTCCGGCGCCAGCCCGCCTCGAAGAGGGACAGCAGGCGGTTGAGGTCGCCCATGCGCTGGAGCTCTCCCGCCAGGGCCGCGTCGCCCGCCAGCCCCGCCTCGGCCGAGCGCATCTCCTCGGAGTGGAAGCGGTCGAGCACGTTGTGGATGAGGATCCCGAAGCGCTGGTTGATCGTCGGCTCCTGCGGGATCGCGAAGACGCGCGCGAACTTGTAGCGCAGGGGGCAGATCCGGTAGAGGTCGATGTCGGAGGCCGAGAGCGCGAGCCCGTCGTCCTTGCGGGGAATGAACTGGTCGAGCGAGGGCTCGTGGCGGCTGCGCGCCTTGGCCCGGCGGTCCTCGCGGCCACGTTCCTCGCCCAGCACATAGTCGTCGAGCGCAGAGGCCTCGAGCATGGCCCGCTGCTCGGGTGTTGCCACGCGCGCCAGCAGCTCGTTGACGTCGGCGAGCGCTTCCGCTGCCACCTCCTCCCCGGGCCGCTGTACGAGCGAGGCCAGCTTCAGCAGCTCGAGGAACCGGGCCACCGCGCGATTGACGTCCTCCGCCGTGTCCAGCCGCATCTCCGAGATCGCCGAGCCCGCCCGCCAGGAGGCCTCGAGCACCTCGTCGCGGATCATCCGGTAGGTGGAGTGGAGGCCCTCCGCCGGCCCGAACAGCTCCTCCTCGTGCACGGCCTCCTCCCCGCCGAGTGCCTCGCGCACCGCCTCCAGAAGCGGCGAGGGGTGAACCGGCTTGTCGCCGATCGCCTCCGACCAGGAGAGCACCAGGCCGGCGCTCGCCCGCGTCATCGAGATGTAGGCGAGACGGGAGCGACGCGTCGCCACGAGTGCATCGCCCGGCTCGGGCATCTCGTCGCCGGTGAGTGCGGGCGGCAGCCACTCGTCCTCCGAGGCGTGGCCGGCGATCGCCCCCAGGTGGAGTCCCAGGAGGTAGACGTGATCGAACTCGAGCCCCTTCACCTGCTCGGGCTCGGCGACCAGCACCGCCCCGGCCGAGACCGCGTCGCCCTCCTCACTGCCGAGCTCGCCGGCGTCGGCGACCGCGGTGACGTGGCGGATGAAGTCGCGCGTGGAGGCCTGTGGCTGGCGCCGCGACCAGGCAGCGGCCATGTCGGCCAGGTGCGACAGATTCACCAGGCGCTCCGCGGTCTCGGGGCTTGCCGCGAAGAGGCGATGGCGGCGCAGCCCGATGCGCTCGATCAGGCGACGGACGAAGACGTCGGCCCGGCGATCCTCGAGCGCGGCGGCGGCCGCCTGGTAGAGGCGCAGGAACGAGTGGATCCGGTCGCGCGCCTCCGGCGGCAGCTGCGGGCTCTCCAGCGCGGCCTGCAGCGCCGAGATCATGTCCAGCTTGCGGCGGCGGGCGATGGTCGTGACCCGGGCGAGATCGACGGAGCGCAGCTCCACGGGCGGCCGGGTGAGCGCCCGGACCACCGCGGCCGAGTCGTTCGGATCGGCCAGCATGCGAAGCCAGGCGAGGGCGTCACGGACCTCCCGGCGCTGGAAGAAGGCAGCCGCACCCGCGTAGCGGAACGGCACGTTGCGCTCCTCGAGCGCCGCGCCCAGGAGGCGGCCCTCACGCCAACCGGCGGCGGCGATCAGGCAGATCCGATCCGGCGGCACGCCGGAGCCGAGGAGGTCCTCGACCTCGCGGGCGGCGGCCTGCGCCTGCGCGCGCTCGGTGGAGCAGCGCCAGAAGCGAACCTCGCCGGGCGCCTCCTCGAGCTCGGCCGGCTGGCTGCCCCCTGCGATCGCCGCGGCCGCGGCGATGCCCTGGCCGAACCGTTGAGCGGGCTCCAGCTCGACCTCGGCGGCATCCGGGTAGGTCTCCGCGAACCATGCGACGGTCGCCTCGCCGGCGCAGCGGAAGCGTCGTACGCCCTGGCGGGGGTCGCATGCGCACACCGGACCTCGCTCCGAGGCCAGCGCCGCGAGCAGCTCGCGCTGGGCAGGGGCGGCGTCCTCGAGCTCGTCGGCCATCACCGCGGCGAAGCGCGTGGAGGTGGCCTCCAGCACATCGGGGCGTTCGCGCAGCAAGCGTCCCAGCTCGAGCGGGAGGTCCCCCTCGTCCAGGCTCCCGCTCTCGCGCAGGATGGCGTCGTGGCGCGCGTAGAACTCGGCGAACTCGGCCTCGCGACGGGCGCGCTCGCGCGCAGGTACGCCCGCGGCGGCCTCGACCTCCGCCTCCGCCCAGAGGCGCAGGCGGCGCGGGTTGACTCCCTCCGCCTTCAGGAGATCGATCCTCCGCAGCAGGCGGCCCAGCAGGCCGGCAGGGTTGCCGCGGATCTCGTGCAGCCGAAGTGGGAGGTCATCGAGGCGGTCGAGCAGGATCGCGAGGCGGTCGGGCAGCTGCACGGTCGCGAAGAACGGGTCGAGCCCCGCCTCCATCGCGTACTCGCGCAGGAGGCGCTCGGAGACGTCGCGGTAGGTGCCCACCCACAGCTCGGTGTATGGACGGTCGACGAGGGTCTCGCAGCGCTCCAACAGGCGTGAGGCGGCAGCGCGCGAGCGGGTGAGCACGAGCACCCGGTCGGCGTCAACTCCCTCCTCCACGAGCGATGCGAGGCGCAGGGCGAGGGCCTCGCTGCGGCCCGTGCCCGCGGCTCCGAGGACGAGCATCGCGCCTTCGCGATGCTGAGCCACCACTCGCTGAGCCTCCGTCGCTCCCTCCATTACTAGGAACCTAGCGTTCTAACCTGAGGGTCGATGCCGGACCAATGGCTCAACGCCTGCCGTCGCATGGTGGAGGCTCAGCGCGAGCTCTTCGCCGCCGATCCGACGATCGCCGGCCGCACGCACTACGACGGCCGTGGCGAGGGCGGCGACCACACGCTCGTGATCGACCGGGCCGCCGAGGACATCGTCTTCGCCGAGCTCGAGCAGCTGCACGAGGCCGGCGCGTCGTTCACCGCCATCTCGGAGGAGCGCGGCACCGTCGTGTTCGGCGACGGCTCCGACCCCACCACGGTGGTGATCGACCCCATCGACGGCTCGCTGAACGCCCGCCGCACGATTCCGGGCCACTCCCTCAGCATCGCCGTGGCCTCGGGGCCGGCGATGGCCGACGTCGAGTTCGCCTACGTCTACGACTTCGGGCCGGGCGAGGAATTCACCGCGACCCGCGGCGGGGGCGCGCTTCGCAACGGCGTCCCGCTTGACGCAACGGGCCCCGGCTACGGGCTCGAGGTCGTCGGCTTCGAGGGGGCTAAGCCCGAGCGGATCGCACCGATGCTGCGCGAGCTCGAGGGCAAGGCCTACCGGATCCGGGCCGTCGGCTCGATCGCCATCACGCTCTGCTGGGTGGCCACCGGCCGCTTGGACGGGATGGTCACAGGGCGCGCCTGCCGTTCGGTCGACGCCGCCGGAGCCCAGCTGATCGCCCGCGAGGCCGGGGCGCAGGTGGAGTTCGGCGGCTTCGACCTCGCCGAGGCGCCGCTGGACCTCAACGCCCGATACCACCTGACGGCGGCGCTCGACGCCGACGGCCTCGACACGCTGCGCGAGGTGCAGGCGCTGGCCGAACCGGCTCCGGAGCGCTCGTGAGCTCCTCGCTGGTCGACTGGGGACTCGCCCGCCGCGTTGCGGGCAGGGTGAGCGGGGCCGATGAAGCCGACGCGCGGCCGGTTCCCGCCGCGCTCGAGCCCGCCGCGCTCGCGGCGATCTGCGCAGAAGCGGAGGGCCTGATCCGCTCGTACTCCCTGCTGGATCCGGATCCCGGGCTCCCCCTTCCCGAGGCCGTCGGGCGCGCGGAGTGGACGGCCGCGGCGCTGGGCACGCTGAGCGGTGTCACCGACGAGCTCCAGCGTGAGCACGAGATCGAGATCACCCTCCCCGGCCCGCTGGGCGGGATCGCAAGGTCGGTCGTGGGCGCGGCGACTGGCGCCGAGGTCGGCGTCGCCGCCGGCTACGCGGGCCGCCGCGTGCTCGGCCAGTACGACCTCGAGCATCGTGGGACCCGACCGCCCGCCACGCCTCCTGTTTGTGGCGCCGAACATCACGGGTAGCTCGGAGCAGCTTGGCGTCGAGCTAGGCCCCTTCCTGCGCTGGGTCGCCCTCCATGAGACGACGCACGCGATCCAGTTCGCGAGCGCTCCGTGGCTACGCGCCCACATCGGTGGCCTGATCCGGACCCTGCTCGCCTCAGCCACCGACGGGCTGGGCATCTCCGACCTGATGCGCCGTCTGGTCTCGAGCCCGAGGGAGACGATCTCCACGCTCCTCAAGGGCGACCTGGCAAGGGCGATCGCCGGCCCCGAGCAGGCTCCGACGCTTGACCGGATTCAGGCGGTCATGACCGTCATCGAGGGCCATGCGGAGCACGTCATGGACGCCGCGGCCGCCGACTTCGTCCCCGGCGTGGAGGACCTGCGCCGCCGGCTCGAGGAGAGGCGGTCAGGGCGCGGGCCGTTCGAGATGATCGCCGGCCGCCTGCTGGGCATGGACCTGAAGCTCCGCCAGTACAAGCTGGGCAAGGCCTTCTGCGACGAGGTCGTGCGCAAGGCCGGCCTGGAGGCGCTGAATCGCGCCTGGGACGGCCCCGACGCCCTCCCTCAGATGGCCGAGCTGGAGCGCCCGGACGCCTGGCTCGAGCGCATCGCCACGAGCTCCACGGCTGCTCGCGCGGCAACGAATTCGTAACCACCCCGAAGGGCATGTGTAAGAACATGTGTTCGGGGTAGTTGATAACCTCGAACATAGTTAGAAGTAATGACATTAGAGAGAAGCGACCTAATCACAGGAGTTGAGGAAGCAGTGGCTACGAGCACAACGAAGACGAGCACCACCCCCAAGAAGAGCACCACAACCGCGAAGTCGACGACGACCAAGCGCAGCAACACCGCCCAGGTCCGTGAGGGCCTCACGAAGGCGCGTAATGGCGCCACGGACTACGTCCGTCAGGGCACCGAGCGCGCGGTCAACGTCCCCGTGGGAGCGGCCCTCACCGCCGCCGACCGCGTGAACGAGATCGTCGAGCCCCTCACCACCACCGAGGGCCGCGAGAAGGAGCTGAAGAGCATCCGGACCCGCGTCGAGCGCGAGCTCAACAAGTTCGAGCGTCGTGGCGGCACCGCCCGCCGCAAGGCCACGCAGCGCGCCCGTCAGACCCGTAACCGGGTCGAGCGCGACCTGAAGCAGCGTCGCCGCTCCGTCGAGACCCAGGTCAAGAAGACCCGGAAGGACGCGGAGACCACGCTCAAGGAGAACCGCAGGAAGGCTGAGGACGGGCTGAAGAAGGCTCGGACCAACGTCGAGGAGCGCGTCTCCACACTGGTCTAAGCGCGCTTAGCCCGGGCCGGCCCTGAGAGGTTGGCCGTCCCGGTGAAGCTGTCCGCACACATACCTCGCGGGCAGAACAGCAACCTCTCCTCCCCGACCGGCGGGCCCTTGTGGCCCGCCGGTCTTTTGTTGGGGGGCCTCCCTCGTAGAATGTGGGTATGCCCCTCCCCTCCCAGGACCAGGTCAACGACGCCCTGCGCGCGGTCATCGACCCCGAGCTCCGCCGGTCGATCGTCGACCTCGGCATGGTCCGCTCGATCGGTATCGCCGAATCGGGCCATGTGGACGTGATGGTTTCGCTGACCACGGCGGGCTGCCCGATCCGCAACCACTTCGAGACCGCAGTCGCCAAGAACGTCGGCGCGCTGGATGGCGTCACGGGCGTGGGTGTGACCTTCGACGTCCTCTCCGACGACGAGAAGACCAACCTCCAGCAGGCCCTCGGCCGAGGGAAGCTCCCCGAGGGTGCTTTGGCCCAGGTGAAGAACGTGATCTGCGTCGCCTCCGGCAAGGGCGGCGTCGGCAAGTCCACCCTCACCGCCAACCTCGCTGCCTCTCTTCAGGCCGAGGGCCACGCTGCCGGTGCGCTCGACGCCGACGTTTACGGCTACTCGATCCCGCGCATGCTGGGCGTCAACCGCAAGCCCGATGTGAACGGCCAGCGCAAGATCCTGCCGCTGGAGAGCCCCGCCGGCGTGAAGGTCATGTCGATCGGCTTCTTCGTCGAGGAGAACGCGGCCGTGGTCTGGCGCGGGCCGATGCTCCACAAGGCCATCCAGCAGTTCCTCGAGGACGTCGATTGGGGCGAGCTGGACTACCTGCTGCTCGACCTCCCCCCCGGCACCGGCGACGTCTCGATGACGCTGGCCCAGCTCCTTCCCCAGGCAAAGATCCTGATCGTCACCACGCCGCAGCCCGCCGCCCAGTCGGTGGCCCGCCGGGCCGCCGAGATGGCCGGCAAGGTCGACCTCGAGCTGCTGGGCGTGGTCGAGAACATGGCCGGCTTCACCACGCCCGACGGTCAGCGCTTCACGATCTTCGGCGAGGGGGGCGGCCAGAGCCTCGCCGACGAGCTGGAGATCCCGCTGCTGGGCAAGGTGCCACTCTCCGAGGAGCTCCGCATCCACGCCGACGCGGGCGAGCCGCTGGTGCTCTCAGACCCCGACGCCCCGGCCTCACAGGCCATCCGGGCCACCGCGCGCGGCATCGTCGCCGCCACCCCGCAGGAGCTGGCCGTGCTCCAGTCCGAGCCGCCCGCGATGGCGGCAGCGGCCCCGATCGGCGGCACCGAGCTGCCGGTCGTCCAGTCTGGCTGAACGCTGGCGGGCTACTTCGAGAAGTACTCGGCGTTGATCGCCGTGTACTTGGCCCACTCCTCGGGGAGCTGGTCCTCCGCGAAGCAGGCGTCGACGGGGCATGCCTCAACGCACGCGTCGCAGTCGATGCACTCGTCCGGATCGATGAAGAGCTGTTGTGAGGCCTCGTAGTCGGGCTCGTCGGGCGTCGGGTGGATGCAGTCGACGGGACACACCTCGACGCACGAGTTGTCCTTTTCCCCGATACAAGGCTCGGCGATTACGTAGGCCACGGTTTCAGGTCTCCGTTTCTCGTTTTGGTGTGCTTAGGACGAGACGCCCGTCCGGTCCCCCGGTCGGGCGAGCGCACATTCTAGGTGGTGTCGGACCCCGGGTAGAGTCTCGACGGTGATCCTGCTCACCGGCGCCACGGGGACGGTAGGCAAAGCTCTCTTGCCCTCGCTCCTCGAGAGCGGTGAAGACGTCCGCGTGCTCGTACGTGACCCGCGGCGCCTCGGTCGCATGCGCGTGGATGTGCAGCTGGCGCTCGGCGATCTGAGCGACCTGGCCGACCCGCACCTCCAGCGCCAGGCCCTGCGAGGCGTCGACACCGTGATCCACCTGGCGGCCTCGATCCGCGACCAGCCCCAGGCGTCAGTGGTGGAGCTGAACGGGCTCGCCACAGCCCGCCTGCTGCGCGCGGCGGAGCGGCTGCGCGCCGAGCGGTTCCTCTTCTTCTCCGCGATGGGGGCGAGCGGGATCCAGCGGACGCGGTTCTTCCGGGCCAAGGCGCTCGCGGAGGAGGCGGTGGAGGCCTCCCCCCTCGCGACCACCGTCTTCGCACCCTCGATCATCTACGACCGCGACGACTTCTGGGTGACCCTGATGCGCAGGCTCTCCCTCCTGCCCCTGATGCCGGTCTCAGGCGATGGGGGCGCCGCCTTCCAGCCCATCTGGGCCGCCGATGCGGCCCGCTGCGTGATGGCGGTGCTCGAGGGCGACTCCGCGGGCAAGCGCATCGAGCTCGCGGGCCCGGAGACGCTCACCTACGACGCCATGGCGCGGCTGATCGCCCGCTCGGGCGGACGCAGCCGGCGCATCGTCCACGTCCCGCTCGGCCTCGTTCGCCTGGGGCTGGTGTGGCTGCGGCGGATCGTCGGCGATGCGGCGTTCGCCACCTGGGAGGAGGCGGAGTTGATGGAGGTCCCGATGATCACGCCCCGGGGCGACGCCGATGTGCGCGCGCTGGGCGTCGACCCGGCCCCGATGGCCCAGGTCCTGGCCTAGCCGTCTAGTCAGACGACGACCATGCCGTCGCCGCCCCCGGCCTTCGCCCTGTACAGGGCGCGATCGGCGCGGCGGTAGACCTCGCCGGCGTCGATGGTCCCGTCGGTCACGCACACCCCGCCGGAGAGCGTGAGCGAGCCTGCGGTGCGGAACCCCTCACCGCTGATCGCGTGCCGGGCGCGGGCGACGGCGCTCGACGCGCCCTCGCTGTCGGCATCCGGGAGGATCCAGCCGAACTCGTCCCCGCCGACCCGAGCGAGGTGCTCGCCGGCCCGAACCAGTGCGCCCAGCCGGCCCGCGGCCTCCGCGAGCACGCGGTCGCCCGCTGGATGCCCGCCGGCGTCGTTGACCTGCTTGAACCCGTCGAGGTCGAGGATGGCGAGGCTGAGGCTGCGATCGTGCCTGCGACAGCGCGCGACCTCACCCGCGAGCCTGACCAGGAAGCTCCGCTTGTTGAGCAGGCCGGTGAGCTCGTCCTTGGCGGCCAGCTCGGCGAGCCGCAGCTCGCGGCGGCGCATGTGCGTGACGTCGCGGACCGAGATCACCCTGCCGGTGGCATCGCCGCCCTCGAGGGCCATCTCGCCGCCGGAGACGAGGGCGTCGAAGCGGCTCCCGTCCTTTCGAACGAGCGGGAGCTCAGCGTCGGCGCGGCCATGCTCGCGCAGGTCGCGCATGAAGGCCAGGATCCGGTCGACCGCATCGCCGGGGAAGAACGGGAAGGGGAGCTTGGCCCCCACGAGGTCCGCCTCGTCGAAGCCCGTCAGCTCGCAGATCGCGGGATTGACGTCGATGATCCGCCGCTCGTCGGCCACGACCACGCCGTCGGGCAGGGCATCCATCATCGCCTCGAGGAAGGCTGCTCTGTCAGGCGTGGACACGGCCCATGTGTACCGGGTTTTCGCATAGCTCGGCCGCGGGCCTACGACGAGGGGCCCGGCCGAAGCCGGGCCCCTCGAAGGTGCTCCTGGTGTGGCCGCCGGGGCGGCCGTGGCCAAGAGGTCCTTACATCATGCCGCCCATGTCCGGCATACCGCCGCCACCGGGCATGCCGCCGCCGTCCTTCTCGGGCGGCTCCGCGACGATCGCCTCGGTGGTCAGGATGTTCTTACCGATCGAGGCCGCGTTCTGCAGCGCCGACCGGGTCACCATCGTCGGGTCGATGACGCCGGCCTTGATCAGGTCGCCGTACTCGCCCGTGTCGGCGTTCAGGCCCTCGCCGGGCTTGAGGCCGCGGATCTTCTCAACCACAACCGAACCCTCCATGCCGGAGTTCTCGGAGATCTGGCGGATCGGCTCCTCCAGCGACTTGCGGATGATCTCCGCCCCGGTCGCCTCGTCGGCGTCCAGAGCGGACGAATCGATCGCCTCCTGAGCGTTCAGGAGCGCGACTCCACCACCGGGCACGATGCCCTCCTCGAGGGCTGCGCGGGTGGCCTGCAGCGCGTCCTCGACGCGGTGCTTCTTCTCCCTCATCTCGGTCTCGGTGGCAGCGCCGACCTTGACCACAGCGACACCGCCCGCGAGCTTCGCCAGGCGCTCCTGGAGCTTCTCCCGGTCGAAGTCGGAGTCGGTGTTCTCGATCTCCTGGCGGATCTGAGCGATCCGTCCCTCGATGCCGCTCTTGTCGCCGGCCCCGTCGATGACCGTCGTCGTGTCCTTGGTGACGACGATGCGGCGGGCGTGACCCAGCTGGTCCACCGTGGTGTTCTCCAGCTTGAGACCCATCTCCTCGGTGATGACCTCGCCGCCGGTGAGGATCGCGATGTCCTCCATCATGCGCTTGCGGCGATCGCCGAAGCCGGGGGCCTTGACCGCGACGCCTGTGAAGGTGCCGCGGAGCTTGTTGACCACCAGAGTCGCGAGCGTCTCGCCCTCGACATCCTCGGCGATGATCGCGAGCGGCTTACCCGCCTGCATGACCTGCTCGAGGATCGGCAGGATGTCGCGCACCGAGCCGATCTTCTGGTTGGCGATGAGGATGTACGGATCCTCCAGCACCGCCTCCATCCGATCCTGGTCGGTGATCATGTACGGCGAGATGTAGCCCTTGTCGAACTGCATCCCCTCGGTGAACTCGAGCTCCATCCCGAAGGTCTGGCCCTCCTCGACGTTCACCACGCCGTCCTTGCCCACCTTGTCGATGGCGTCGGCGATCGTGTTGCCGATCTCCTCGTCCGCTGCCGAGATGGCGGCGACGCGAGCGATCTGCTCCTTGCCCTCGATCTCCTGCGACTGCTTGTCACGCAGGTGATCGACGACCTGGTCGACCGCGCTCTCGATCCCGCGGCGCAGGCCGAGGGGGTTGGCGCCGGCGGCCACGTTCTTGAGGCCGTGGCGGACGATGGTCTGAGCCAGCAGTGTCGCCGTAGTGGTGCCGTCGCCGGCCACGTCGTTCGTGGCGGTCGCGACCTCACGGACGAGCTGCGCGCCCTGGTTCTCGAAGACGTCCTCGAGCTCGATCTCGCGAGCGATGGTGACGCCGTCGTTGGTGATGGTCGGCGCGCCGAACTTCTTGTCGAGCACGACGTAGCGACCCTTGGGGCCAAGGGTGACCTTGACCGCGTTGGCGACGCCGTCGACGCCGGCCTGTAGGGCCGCACGCGCCTCGGCGTCGTACTTCAGTTCCTTATGAGCCATTTCTCAGTTTCTCCTTCGTGGTGCGGGTCGCCTAGACGACCTTGGCCAGGACGTCGGACTCGCGCAGGACGAGCAGCTCGTCGCCGTCGACCTTTACCTCGGTGCCGCCGTACTTCGAGTACAGGACCTCGTCGCCCTCGGCGACGTCGAGGGGGATGCGCTTCTCGCCGTCCTCGTCCCAATTGCCGTCACCGACGGCGATGACCTTGCCCTTCTGGGGCTTCTCCTTGGCTGTGTCGGGGAGGACGATGCCGCTGGCGGTCGTCTCCTCCTCTGCGATCGCCTGAACGATCAGCCTGTCGCCGAGTGGCTTCAGGTTCATCTTGTACCTACCTCCGTTGGGTGTGTTTTCAAGGCTGTTTTGGCACTCCACAGGGGAGAGTGCCAAGACCTGCCCAAGAGTATAGGACAACCGCGGCAGGAACCAAGGATCTAAGTGGTGAGCGCTTAGATCAGTCCGACGCCAGCAGGCGGCAGCCGAGGTGACGGGCAATGCCCACCGCCCCGTGCCCCAGGGCGGCGGTGCCCTGACCGATTACGGGCCCGCTGCAGCCCGCGTCGCCGTAGATCCGGACCGTCGACCCGGACTCGGCGCCGGAGCCCTTGACCTCGGGGTTGTTGTCGTTGGCCGGGGAGTCGGGGTCGGTGTCGTTGACGGTCGGCGTTGAGGGCGCGGTCGAGTCCTCGGTGTAGGGGAGCGAGGACGAGCATCCGGATGCATTGCCGGCGGCGTCGCTCGCGGTCGCTTTCAGGTTTGTCGTCTGGTCTCCGGGGACAGGCGTGGTGATCCCGCTTCCGTCGAACGTGGCGGCGGTGCCGCTCGCCAGCGGCGAGCGCGAGCAGTCTGAGGTCGAGTAGATCCTGATCGTGGAGCCAGCTTCGGCGGCGCCCTTGACCTCGGGGTTGTTGTCGTTGGCGGGGGAGTCGGGGTCGGTGTCGTTCAGGGTCGGCGCCGAGGGGGCGGTCGAGTCCTCGGTGTAGGGGAATGCCGCGGAACAGCCACCGGCGTTCCCCGCCGAGTCGGTAGCGGTCGCCCGCAGGTTCGTGGTCTGGTCACCCGGGACAGTTGTCGTGATCCCGCTTCCGTTGAAGGCGGCTGCCGAGCCCTGGGCCAATACTGTGCCGCTGCACCCCGCGTCGCCGTAGATCCGGACCGTGGACCCGGCTTCGGCGCGAGCCCTTGACCTCGGGGTTGTTGTCGTTGGCGGGGGAGTCGGGATCGGTGTCGTTCAGGGTTGGCGCGGACGGGGCGGTCGAGTCCTCGGTGTACGAGAGAGGGGAAGCGCATGGGGACGTGTTACCAGCCAAGTCCGTGGCGGTAGCCCGCAGGCTTGTGGTCTGGTCGCCGGGGAGGTTGACGGTGATCCCCGGAGAGGCGAATTGGGCCGGGGTCCCGCTCGCGAGCGGCGCCCCCGAGCAGTCTGAGGTCGAGTAGATCCTGACCGTGGACCCGGCTTCGGCCGCGCCCTTGACCTCGGGGTTGTTGTCGTTGGCGGGGGAGTCGGGGTCGGTGTCGGTGAGCTGGGGCGCCCAGGCGGCGTCGAATCCTCGGTGTAGCTGAGCGGTGAGGAGCATGGGGACGTGTTCCCAGCCGGGTCCGTGGCCGTGGCCCGGAGATTGGTGCTCTGATCGCCAGGGACCGCGACGGTGATCCCCGGAGAGGCGAATTGGGCCGGGGTCCCGCTAGCGAGCGGCGCCCCCGAGCAGTCTGAGGTCGAGTAGATCCTGACCGTGGACCCGGCTTCGGCCGCGCCCTTGACCTCGGGGTTGTTGTCGTTGGCGGGGGAGTCGGGGTCGGTGTCGGTGAGAGTGGGCGTTGAGGCCGCGCTCGAATCCTCCGTGTAGGCCAGGGGCGAAGAACAACCTGACGTGTTTGCGGCGGCGTCGGTGGCCGTCGCCCTCAGGTTCGTCGTCTGGTCGCCGGGGACGGCGACGGTGATCCCCGGAGAGGCGAACTGGGCCGGGGTCCCGCTCGCCAGCGGCGAGCCCGAGCAGTCTGAGGTCGAGTAGATCCTGACCGTGGACCCGGCTTCGGCGGAGCCCTTGACCTCGGGGTTGTTGTCGTTGGCCGGGGAGTCGGGGTCGGTGTCGTTCAGGGTCGGCGCGGACGGGGCCGTCGAGTCCTCGGTGTAGGGGCGCGAGAGCGAGCAGGGCGAGCTGTTGCCGGCCGGGTCGGTGGCCGTCGCCCTCAGGTTCGTGGTTTGGTCACCCGGGACGGGGGTTGTAATCCCGCTTCCGTTGAAGGCGGCTGCCGAGCCCTGGGCCAATACTGTGCCGCTGCACCCCGCGTCGCCGTAGATCCGGACCGTCGAACCGGACTCGGCCGAGCCCTTGACCTCGGGATTGTTGTCGTTGGCGGGGGAGTCGGGATCGGTGTCGTTCAGGGTTGGCGCGGACGGGGCGGTCGAGTCCTCGGTGTAGGCGAGCAACGAGGAACAGCCCGAGCCGTTGCCGGCCCCGTCCGTGGCGGTCGCCCTCAGGTTCGTGGTCTGATCACCCGGAACGGCGGTCGTAATCCCACTTCCGTTGAAGGCGGCGGCGGAACCGGTCGCAAGCGGCGAGCCCGAGCAGTCGCCGGTCGAATAGATCCTGACCGTGGACCCGGCTTCGGCGGCGCCCTTGACCTCGGGGTTGTTGTCGTTGGCGGGGGAGTCGGGATCGGTGTCGCTGATGGTTGGCGCCGAGGGTGCGGTCGAGTCCTCGGTGTAGGGGCGCGGTGCCGAGCAGGCCGAGGCATTGCCGACCGCGTCCGTGGCTGTTGCCCTCAGGTTCGTCATCTGGTCGCCGGAGAGGTTGACGGTGATCCCCGGAGAGGCGAACTGGGCAGGGGTCCCGCTCGCGAGCGGCGCCCCCGAGCAGTCTGAGGTCGAGTAGATCCTGACCGTGGACCCGGCTTCGGCCGAGCCCTTGACCTCGGGGTTGTTGTCGTTGGCGGGGGAGTCGGGATCGGTGTCGGTGATGGTTGGCGCCGAGGGGGCGGTCGAGTCCTCGGTGTAGGGGCGCGGCGCCGAGCAGGCCGAGGCATTGCCGACCGCGTCCGTGGCGGTTGCTCGCAGATTGGTGGTCTGGTCGCCGGGGACGGTGACGGTGATCCCGGGCGAGGCGAATTGGGCCGGGCTGCCACTCGCGAGCGGCGCTCCGGAGCAGTCGGCTGTGGCGTAGAGCTTTACGGTCGAGCCCGAATCCGCGGTGCCTTTGACCTCGGGGTTGTTGTCGTTGGCCGGGGAGTCGGGATCGGTGTCGCTGATGGTTGGCGCCGAGGGTGCGGTCGAGTCCTCGGTGTAGGGGAGCGAGGACGAGCATCCGGATGCATTGCCGGCGGTGTCGGTCGCGGTCGCCCTCAGGTTCGTTGTCTGGTCACCGGGGACAGGCGTGGTGATCCCGCTTCCGCTGAACGTGGCGGCGGTGCCGCTCGCCAGCGGCGAGCCCGAGCAATCGGCGGTGGCGTAGACCTTCACGGTCGAGCCGGTTGCCGCTGTGCCCTTGACCTCCGGGCTGTTGTCGTTGGCCGGCGAGTCGGGATCGGTGTCGGTGATCGTTGGCATCGACGGGGCGATCGAATCCTCGGTGTAGCTGAGCGGTGAGGAGCATGGGGACGTGTTCCCAGCCGAGTCCGTGGCGGTCGCCCGCAGGCTTGTGGTCTGATCGCCAGGCACGGGGGTCGTGATCCCGCTCCCGTTGTAGGCGGCGGCGGGGCCTGTCGCCAGCGGCGAGCCCGAGCACGTTGCGGTCGAATAGATCCTGACCGTGGAACCGGCCTCGGCCGAGCCCTTGACCTCCGGGTTGTTGTCGTTGGCCGGGGAGTCGGGGTCGGTATCGGTGGGCGTCGGGGCGGACGGCGCGGTTGTGTCCTGCTCGACGCGCACCATCTTCGCGACGGACGGAACGCCGTCCGAGCCGGTGACAAACAGCATGTAGACGCCAGGTGGCGCGATGTTCGCGTTCAGGGGAGCGGTCGCGGTGATGTTGCCGCCGCTCGCGGTGAAGCCGAGCGGCACGTAGCGCTGCTCCATGTTCACCGAGTGGGTCACCGCCCCCAGCCGCACAAGCCCCACCTTGCTGATCGAGCCGGCGCTGGGTGTGGAGATGGAGAACGGAGCGTTATACGACACGGTGCCCGGCGCCGAGGTGATCTGGGGCCGGGGAGCCAGCTGGCCGGATCCATCGTTCTTGAAGAGGTAAGGCGGGGAGAACACCTCGGCGTTCTTCGCCAGATAGCCGGCCGAGTCGCAATCGCCGCAGATACCCCCGCCGGACGAGAGCACCCGCCCGTCGGGCAGCAGGAGCGCGGTGGAGTGGTATTGGCGCGTCACCTGCATCGACGCGAGCGTCCGCCACTGTCCGGTGGCGGGACTCCACAGTTCCGCCGTGTAGACCCCGTTGTTGAGGTCCACGAGGGCCGCGCCGGAGGAGTTCCCGCCCGTGGAGAGGATGGTCCCATCGGCGAGGACGGTCAGGTTGTGCTGCCGGCGACCGGTCGCCATCGACGCCGTGGCGGTGGACTGTGGCGTCGGGCCGTTCAGGTCGATCACCCGTGCGCTCGCCGTGGAGGCCCCGCCACCGGCCACGAGGATCTTGCCGTTGTCGAAGACCGCCCGGCTCCCGTAGTCCCGGTTCACGGTGTCTCGCTGCCCGTGGGTCTGCCAGGCGCCTCCTCCAGCGGGGTCGAGGCTCCGCATCGTCGTGCTGGGCCCAGAGTAGAAGGCTCTGCCATCGGGCGCGACGTCGATCCACGGGTACAGCGGGAGATCCAGCGAGGCCGTGTTGAGCCTGCGGATGCTCCCGTTGAGCCCGCGCACCTCGGGCACGTCCGGGCCACCCTCGGTAATGAGCATCTCGCCGTTGCGCAGTGGGGTGACGCTCGGGTACCACCGCTCCAGCGCCATGTCCGCCTCCCGTGCCCAGGTGTTGGAGTCGGCGTTGAAGACATGCGTCTGCCTGATCCCGTCGAGTGCCGCATTCTTGTTCCCGCCCGCCGCGAACAGCGTCCCGTCGACAAGGTGCGCCAGCCCGCTGCAGAAGATGTTGAAGCCGGTGGTCACGGTCGCCGGCGTGTGAAGACCTGTGGCCGGATCCCAGACGGTGGCCCGCGTGAAGTCGTGGTTGGGATAGGTCTCCGTGGCCCGGTCGCCCACCGAGTCGTAGGCGACGACCTTTCCGTTGGGGAGAAGCGCCACGTGAACCCCGACGACTGGCCAGTCGACTACGGGGCCCCACTGCCCGACTTGAGCCGGGTCCCCGGGCGCCTTGCTAGCCGCGGCCTTCGCGTCGGAGGCCGTGGCGGCGACCGTCCGCCGCTCGAGTCGCCTCTCCTTGGCGGGCGAGTGAACGACGGTGTCCTGGGCCAGGTGACCGCGCCCCGAGCGGACCTCGTGGGCTGACGACTGCATAGGGACAACGATCGCGAGGCCGGCGCTCGCGAGGAGCACGAAGCGGAATGGGAATCGAAGCGAGCACATAGGAGAGGCGGAAACCCCCCGCCAGCAAGCACATCATCCCGCACCGGCGGGTCGCGGGTCAACCCGTCGAGGGAATCAGTCCGAGGCCAGCAGCCGACAGCCGAGGTGCTCGGCGATGCCCTCGGCCCCGTTGCCCATGACCCAGTCGTGGTTCCACTCGAAGGCGGGCCGCGCGAGCGGGGCAAGCATGTTCATCCACCACTTGGTCGTGGACACGTTCCACTCGTAGACCACGGCGGTGACGCCGTCCTGTTCGAACAGGCGCCAGATCCCCTTGCCCTGAAGCTCGCCCGAGGCGTCGCCCTCCAGCAGGAACGGGCGCTCGACCCGGACCGTCCGCGTGTCGAAGGTCAGCTCGTACGGCAGCTTCGAGCGCCAGGTGTACCGGCCGAGCTGGCCGACCCCGTCGGCGTCGCCGGGCTCGATCTCGACGACGTTCTCGACGCCCCTCCACCACGACGGCCACGCCTCCGAGTCGAAGACGGCCTCCCAGGCCCGCTCGCGCTCGCACTCGAGGAGCCACGTGGTGAGGAAGCGGTACTCCCGCGCCATGGGGCGCTAGTTGCGCGAGGGGGTTTCGCCGTTGCCGAAGCGGGGGCCCGCCGGCTCGACGATCTGCGAGAAGCGCACGACGGTAACGGTGTCCTCCATGGTGACCGCGCGCCCGTAGATCTGCTCGAGGAAGCTGACCATCTCCTCCACCCGGCGGAACTCGGGGTTGTCGTGCTCGATGTCGCGCGGCGAGAGCTCCTTCACCCGCTTCACGTCGACGTCGTCGATGACGGCGGAGAAGATCTTTTCGCGCGGCGCGTGCTGCTGGCCGACGGTGATCCAGACGACGTGTCCGCGCTCGTACTTGCGCGACTTGTCGCCCAGGCGGATGGTCGCGGTCTTGCGGCCCCGGCGCAGCTGATCGACGAAGGCGGGCGAGAAGAAGTTGAGCGCGTAGAGGCTTCCGGTCACGGGGTAGCGAGCCTACGCGATCAGAACCCTTCGCTGCCCAGCAGCGGGACGAACCGGGCCGGAGCGAGCGCCTGCCGCAACACATCGCCCCCGTCCCGAGGACGTTGGAAGACGGTGAGCATGTCCACGTTGTCGAGGGCGATCGGCACGATCATCCGGGCGCCTGGCGCCAGCTGCGCCAGCAGTCCCTCGGGGGGCGCCGGGGCCGTGGCGTGAACCGCGATCCCGCCGAACTCCCCCATACCGGGCAGGCCCCCACTGCCATCGGCCTCGACGATGTGGACGTTGCGGGTCCCCAGTGACCCCAGGACCTCGCTCGCCGTCGCCGCCAGCTCGGGCACCAGCTCGACCGACATCACCTCGCGGGCGAGCAGCGAGAGCACGGCCGCCGAGTAGCCCGAGCCGGTGCCGATCTCGAGTACGGACTCGGTGCCGGTGAGCGCCAGCGCCTCGCACATCGCCGCCACGATCCACGGCTGGGAGATGGTCTGGTCGTGGCCGATGGCCAGTGCGCCATCGCTGTATGAATGCGTGCGGCTCCCCTCCGGCACGAAGCGCTCCCTGGGAACCGTCCCCATCGCGGTGAGCACCCGCTCGTCGGTGATGCCCCGCCGGCGCAGCTGGCGCTCGACCATCCGCGCCCGCTGCTTGTCGAAGTCCACCGGCGCCTAGAAGATGTAGGAGCGCAGGCGCCGTGGCTGCACCACGGTCACGCGTCCCCGGCCAACGGTCACGACGCCGGCGCGCTCGAGCGTCGCCAGGAAACGGGAGACGCTCTCCCGCGATGTGCCGGCCAGCTGGGCGAGGTCGGCCTGCGTCATGCGCACGGTGATCCCCTCGCGCCCCTCGGGAAGCGCGTCCTCCGCGACCAGCTGGGCCAGGACACCCGCCACCCTGCTGGGAACCGTCTGGAACGACTGGCGCGCGACGCGCTCGTTGGTCTCGCGCAGGCGCCGGACGAGCGCCACGATCAGCTTCACCGCGATGTCGGGGTGTTTTGCGAGCAGGCGCCGCACGTCCTGCGCCGGCAGCGCCAGCAGCTCCGAGTCGGCCAGCGTCTCCACGCTCGCCGAGCGGGAGCCGCCGTCCAGCATCGCGAGCTCGCCGAAGATGTCACCGGAGGCGAGGGTCGCCAGCGCGATCGCGCGGCCGTCCGAGTGCTCGCGGGTGACCCGCAGGTCGCCGCTGCGGACGATGTAGCACGCGTCGGAGGTGTCGCCCTCGTGGAAGACGCGGACCCCTCGCGGGAAGCTGCGAGGCACGGCCACGGCGGCGATGCGGTCCAGCTCGTCCTCCGAGAGCTCCGCGAACAGCGGCACGCGCTCGAGCAGGCTGACGTTGTTGGGGGCCAAGGTCCTCTCCCTTCGGGCGGGATGCTATTCCTCGCGGCGGCAGGAGGCTACTCCTGGCACACAGGACACCAGTAGGCCATCCGGTTGGCGTCGCCCTGGCCGCGCGAGCTGATCCTTCCGCCGCAGCGCGGACAGGGCTCGCGGGTACCCCGATAGATGCTCCGCGGCCTGCGGCCCCGCTTCAGCGAGACCTTCATCACCCGCTCGTTCTCGCGGATCACGTGCTCGGCCTCCTCGGGCGTGAGGTCGTCCACCGCGCGCCACGGGCTGACGCGGGCCCGGAACAACCCCTCGATCCGGATCGCGTTGCCGATCCCGGCGATGATCCGCTGGTCCAGCACGGCATCGCCCACCTCGCGGCCCGCGCCCATCTCGAGCAGGCGCGCGGCCGCCGCCTCGGGATCGAAGTCCTCGGCGAGCGGGTCGGGGCCGAGCTGCATCAGGCCCGGGTCGTTGCGGACTCGGGACTCGCTCACCAGGCGCAGGATCTGACCGCCCGCCTGGGCGGCGTACGCGGGCCCCGAGGCGATCAGCAGCCAGGACCGCCGCCGCGGCAACTCGCCATCGGCGCTGATCCACCAGCGGCCGTTCATCCCGAGGTGGCTGTGAAGCGTGAGGCCGTCGGAGAAGTGCGCGATCAGGTGCTTGCCGCGCGCCTCCGCCAGCTCGAGCGTGCGGCCCTCGATCTCTGCGGCGCGGTGGTGAAGCGGCGAGCGCGGGCTGGGAGCCTCGGCCCGGTCGATGGTCCTGCCCCGAAGCGCGGCGTTCATGCGCGTCGCGGCCCGGTGGATCGTGTCGCCCTCGGGCACGTCAGGCCGAAGCGACCAGCCGGCGCGGCTGGCGGCTGAACCCCGCGGCGATGAGGATCTCCTCCAGGCCGGAGCCGATCACGGCCTCCCCGTCGACCCGCTCGATGCCCAGCTTCGGGATCAGCCCCTCGTGCGCGGCCGATGCGATCTCGCCGATGGCTTCCGAGAGCTCCTCGCCCTCGAGCGGGCGCAGACGCAGGATTCCCTTGCCTCCGCGCTCGACGTAGAGCAAGGGCTCGCCGTCGCGCATGAGGAGGTAGGCGCCGGGCGACCGTGAGGGCCGCCGACCGCCGGGCCCGTCGCCGTCGCGCTCGCGCTTCGGCCAGGGCAGCGCCGCGCCGTAGGGATTCGCGGGGTCGGTCGCCGCGATCAGCAGGTACCGGCCCTCGGCCAGCGGCAGGCCGCGAAGGCGCTCGACCGCACCGGCGAGCGCGAACTGGGCGCCGCCCAGGCCCTCGACGAAGTAGCCGCGCCGGGCGGTGCCCAGCATCTCGAGGTTGGAGAGCTCCCCGTAGAGCGCCGAGAACCCGCCCGGGACGCCCTCGGCCAGCACGCTCTCCCGGGTCACGATCCCGTAGCGCTCCAGCATCAGCTCGGCCTGGGCCCGGAGCTTGGGTCCCTGGGCGGGGGCGTCGCCGAACAGCGGCGCCGTGAGCGACCAGCGGCCCTGGACGGCCCGGTTCGCGCCCGCGCGCCTGCTCGCGAACCGCCTGGTGCCCCGCTCGGAGCGCTGCACGGCCGACAGGCGGCGTGCCCGCAGGGGCGCGAAGGCGTCGTTGGTGACCTCGCCGGCCCAGGCCAGGTCCCACAGCGCGGAGTGAAGCTCCTCGGAGGAGCCCTCCAGCTCGGCGACGAGGTCGAGCCAGAAGCAGGCGCCGGCGGCCAGCCGCTCGCGGATCGCCTCATGCACCTCGCCCTGCGGCGCATCGAGCTTCGCGTTGGCGGGCGGCGGGCCGGCCAGCCGGACGTCCTCGCGGAAGTAGAGGGCCACGCGGCCGGTGCGGCCCAGCGGTCCCGCGCCGATCCACACGATCTCACCGCCGGTGGAGAGCTCGTCCAGCCAGCTCTGGCTGTATGTGCCCAGCCTGCGGGGCAGGACGTCGCGCTCCCAGACCTCCGGCGTGAGCGCAACTCCCTGCAGCGCGACGAGCGCCTCGCGCAGGCGATCCGGGCCCGCGCCGGCGGGGCGGTGCGCGTCGACGTTCTGCCAGTCGGGGAGGAACCGGGCGAGCTCGCCGGTGGAGACGGCCTCGGCCTCCTTGCGCAGGTGCGCCAGGCTGGCGCGGCGGACCCGTCGCAGGACGTCGGCGTCGCACCACTCGCGCTCGGTCCCGCCCGGGAGGAGCTCGCCGCGGACGAGGGTGCCCGAGCGCTCGAGCTCCCGCAGCGGGGGGGTCGGGTCGACCCCGTAGCGGCGGTGAAGCTGCGCGGTGGGGAACGGGCCGTGGGTGCGCGCGTAGCGGCGCACCAGCGCGTCCATTGCGTCGGGAATGTCCTCCAGGAACGACTCGGGCAGGCCCCCGGGCGGCGGCACACCCAGGGCGTCGCGGTACATGCCCGCGTCATCGGCCGGGATCCACCGCTCCTCGCCGGCGATCCGCACCTTCGCCGCTCGGCGCTCGGCCTCGAGCTTGCCCAGCATCGACTCGGCGGAGTAGCCCTCGGCGACGCGCGCCTTGCACTCGTCGAGGGTGAGGTCGCCCAGCCTGCGCAGGATCACCTGGAGGGCGTCGCGCTCGGTGGCGCGCGCCTGGTCGTTCAGGTGCTGGAGCGAGGACTCGACGTCCGCGAGAGCCTCCGGGTCGATCAGCTCGCGAAGCTCCTCCTGCCCCAGCAGCTCGCGGAGGAGGTCACGGTCGAGCGACAGGGCCGCTGCCCGGCGCTCGGCGTTCGGCGTATCGCCCTCGTACATGTAGGTCGCGACGTAGTCGAAGAGGAGCGACGAGGCAAAGGGCGAGGCGGTGGCCGTCTCGACCTCGACCAGCGAGACCTTCCGCGAGTGCAGGTCGCGGAGCAGGCCGACCAGCGAGGGGAGGTCGAGCACGTCGCGCAGGCACTCGCGGTACGTCTCGAGCGTGACCGGGAACCGGGGGAAATCCTTCGCGACCTCCAGCAGGCTCTGCGACTTCAGGCGCTGCTGCCACAGCGGCGTCCGCTTGCCCGGGTACGCGCGCGGCAGGAGGAGCGAGCGGGCGGCGTTCTCGCGGAAGCGAGCGCCGAACAGGGCCGAGCCGCCCAGCTCGGACACCACCAGGTCCTCGACCTCGTCGGGCTCCAGCAGCACGATGTCGGCCGGCGGCGCCTCGTCGGCGTCGGGAAGGTGGATGACGATCCCGTCGTCGGACCAGATCGCGTCGGCCTCCAGGTCCTGCTCGTTGCGGATCCGCGCCGACAGCGCCAGCCCCCACGCGGCGTGGACCCTGCCGCCGAACGGCGAGAGCACGCACAGGCGCCAGTCGCCGATCTCGTCACGGAAGCGCTCGATCACGATCGACTGGTCGGAGGGGACGACCCGCGTCGCGGCCTGCTGCTCCCGCAGGTAGGCAACCAGGTTCTCGGCCGCCCGCCGGTCCAGGTCGTACTCGCCGGCCAGCTGCTCGGGGGTGGCCGACACCGCCTCGCGCGCGAACTCGCCGATGGCCCGGCCCAGCTCGGCAGGGCGGCCCACGCCGTCGCCGCGCCAAAACGGGACCGCCCCGGGCACGCCCGGGGCCGGGGTCACGATCACGCGGTCGCGGGTGATGTCCTCGATGCGCCAGGTGGTCGCGCCCAGGAGGAAGGTCTGGCCGGGCCGGGCCTCGTAGACCATCTCCTCGTCCAGCTCGCCCACGCGTCGGCCATCGGGCAGGTGCACCCCGTAGAGGCCGCGGTCGGGGATCGTGCCCGCGTTGGTGACGGCGAGCTGGCGGGCGCCCTTGCGGCCGCGGACCACGCCCGCTGTCCGGTCCCAGGCGACGCGCGGCCGAAGCTCGGAGAAGCGCTCGGAGGGATAGCGCCCGTCGAGCATGTCGAGCACGTTCTCCAGCTGCTCTCGGCCCAGCTCGCGGAAGGGCTCGGTGGCGGTGACCACCTGCTCCATCTCGTCGACGTCCCACTCGACGTCGGCGACCATCGAGACGATGTGCTGGGCCAGCACGTCCAGCGGGTTCTGCGGGATCACCGTCTCCTCGATCTCGCCGGCCCGCATCCGCTTCGCGACCACGGCGCACTCAAGGAGGTCGGCACGGAACTTCGGGAAGATCCGGCCCTTCGAGATCGCGCCCAGCGCGTGTCCGGCGCGGCCAACCCGCTGCAGTCCGCGCGTGACCGACTTCGGCGACTCGACCTGGATCACCAGATCCACGGCGCCCATGTCGATCCCCAGCTCCAGCGACGAGGTCGCGACCAGGCACGGAAGCTGACCGGACTTGAGCATCTCCTCCACCACCAGGCGCTCCTCGTGCGCAAGCGACCCGTGGTGGGCGCGGGCGATCTCCTCGTAGTCGTCCTTGCGGCCGGGCGGCGGCCCCGAGGTTCCGGCTGCCTCGGTGGCGGGCAGCTCGCCCTCCGGCTCCTCGTTCGCGAGCTCGTTCAGGCGCTTCGCCAGGCGCTCCGCGCCGCGGCGGTTGTTGACGAAGATGATCGTGGAGTTGTGCTCGCGCACCAGCTCGAGCAGCTCCGGGTAGATCGCGGGCCAGATCGAGCGGGTCGCCACCGCGTCCGGGAATTCGCTCGAGGGGTCAGACCCGCACTGCAGAGGCGGCCTTCGGGAATGTCTGACCCCGCGCTCGATGCTCCCGGCTCGGTCATGTCCTCCACCGGCACCCTGATCTCCAGGTCGAGCGACTTGGCGATGCCGGCGTCGACGATCTCCACCTTCCGCTTCGGGCCCACGAGGAACCGCCCGACTCGTTCGAGCGGGCGCTGGGTGGCCGACAGGCCGATGCGCTGCACCTGGCGCGGCTCCTCGCCGGCCTCCTCCCGCGCCTTGGCGACGTGATGGGACAGGCGCTCCAGGGTGAGGGCGAGGTGCGCGCCGCGCTTGGTCTGCGCGACCGCGTGGATCTCGTCGACGATCACCGCCTCGACACCCGTGAGGATGTTCCGCGCCTGTGAGGTGATCATCAGGTAGAGCGACTCGGGCGTGGTGATGAGGATGTCGGGCGGCTTTCGCAGCATCGCCTGGCGCTCGCGCTGGGGTGTGTCGCCGGTGCGCAGACCGACCGAGATGGGCGCGCCGATGCCCTTCAGCGGCGCCCGCAGGTTGCGCTCGACGTCGTAGGAGAGCGCCTTCAGCGGAGACACGTAGACGAGCTTCACGCCCTCGCCCAGGCGCTCGGGCTCGCGCGAGAGCGCGTCGATGCCCCACAGGAACGCGGCGAGCGTCTTACCCGACCCCGTCGGGGCGCAGATCAGCGTGTTCTCGCCCGAGGAGATCGCGGGCCAGCCCTCCGCCTGAGCAGGCGTGGGCGCCTCGAACGAGTCCTCGAACCATCCCCTGACCGCGTCAGAGAAGGGCGTTAGGGCTGATTCACCACTCTGATTTCGCTCGGCTGCCAACCCATCGACTCTACCGGGTGGTTCGGGCTAGCCGGAGATCGAGCGCCCGTACTGGCGCTCGTAGTACTCGCGGTACTCGCCGGAGCGAATCGGGCCCCACCAGTCCTCGTTGTCGCGATACCAGGCGACCGTGTCCGCGATGCCCTCGGCGAAGCCGACCTTCGCCTCCCAGCCCAGCTCCTCGCCGATGCGCTCGGCCGACAGCGAGTAGCGGCGGTCGTGGCCGAGGCGATCCTTGACGTATGAGATCAGGGACTCGTCGCGGCCGCTGAGCTCGAGGATCCGCTTGACGACGTCGATGTTCGGGAGCTCGTCGGGCCCGCCGGCGTTGTAGACCCGGCCGGGCTCGCCCTGTTCGAGCGTGAGGTCGATCGCGGTGGCGAAGTCCGTCACGTGGAGCCAGTTGCGCACCTGCATCCCGTCGCCGTAGACCGGTAGCTCGTCGCCGGCCAGCGCGTTCAGGATGCAGAGCGGGATCAGCTTCTCGGGGTGCTGGCGAGGGCCGTAGTTGTTGGAGGCCCGGACGATGAGCGACTCCATGCCGTAGGTGTGGTGGAAGGCCGAGACGATCAGGTCGCCGCCGGCCTTCGACGCCGAGTACGGCGAGGAGGGATCCAGCGGTGAGGTCTCGGTGAACGAGCCTGAGTCGATCGAGCCGTAGACCTCGTCGGTGGATACCTGCAGGTGGCGGATACCCGCCTCGCGGGCCGCCTCCAGGAGGACGAAGGTGCCGAAGACGTCCGTGCGGATGAACTCGCCGGGCTCCTCGATCGAGCGGTCCACGTGGGACTCGGCCGCGAAGTTGACGAGCGCGTCGCAGCCGGCGATCGCCTCGCGGACGACCTCGGGGTCGGAGATGTCGCCCACCACGAGCTCGCAGCGATCCAGCCCTTCGAGGTTCTCCCGTCGCCCCGCGTAGGTCAGCTTGTCGAGCACCCGCACCGACCCGGTGGGGTCGGCCTCCAGCCGCTGGCGGACGTAGGCGGAGCCGATGAACCCGGCGCCTCCAGTCACGAGGACCTTCATCCCGAGCCTCCCGTCGTCGCGCCGGCGCCCTGGCGCGCGGCCATGTACTCCTCGAGCGCCTCCCGCCAGTGCGGCAGCACCGCCGGGTGGCTCCACTCGCTTCCCAGCACCGAGTAGGACGGCCGCGGCGCCGGGCGGTCGAGCATCGAGGTCCGCGCGGCCATCACGCGGGTGCCCATGCCCGCCTGGTCGAAGATCTCCTGCGCGAAATCGAACCACGAGCACGAGCCGCTGGCGGTGACGTGATGGACGCCGTAGTCCTCGGACTCGGTGAGCAGCGCTATCGCCCCGGCGAGGTGCGGGGTGTAGGTGGGAGCGCCCACCTGGTCGGAGACGACCAGGACCTCTTCCTGCTCGCCGCCGATGCGGAGCATGGTCTCGACGAAGTTCTTGCCGTGCACGCCGAAGAGCCAGGACGTCCGGACCACGAGGTGCCGGGTGTTGGCGACGGCCACCGATGTCTCACCGGCCAGCTTGGACCGGCCGTATGCCGAAAGGGGGTGCGGCATGTCGGACTCGACGTAGGGCGAGCCCTTGTGACCGTCGAAGACGTAGTCGGACGACGGGTAGACGATCTTGGCGCCCACGGTCCCCGCCGCGACCGCAAGCAGGCCGGCGCCGGTGTCGTTGACCGCCATGGCGTCGCGCTCGTTCGACTCCGAGCCGTCGACGTCCGTGTAGGCGGCGCAGTTGATGATCGCGTCGGGCTCGATGCGAGCGACGACGGTGTCGACGCGCGGGCCGTTGGTGATGTCCAGCTCGGAGCGGTCGAGGCCGAGGACCTCGTGCCCGCGCGCCGAGAACGCGTCGGCGACGTCCCGCCGCGCCCGTGACCATACCCTCACAACTCTTGATCGCGCTTCGCCTCACGCAACCTCTCCTTAGCTGGCTCCGCGCTCACGGGATCTCGATCTCCGAGTTGTCGCCGACGATCATCCGCAGTGTCTTGGGTACCCCGCCGCCGCGCGTGAGCTTCGCGTTCTTGCCCAGCAGGCTGGCCTCCAGGCGCACGTCGAGGTCGGTGACGCTGGCGCCCTCCAGCAGGATCGAGTGCTCGACCTCGCAGCGCTCGACCGTGCAGTCGCGGTCGATGGACGTGTAGGGCCCGACGTAGGCGTCGCGGATCACCGCGCCCGAGCCGATGATGGCCGGGCCCCGGACGGTGGACCGCTCCACGGTCGCCCCCGCCTCGACGCGGACCCTGCCCTCCACGTTGGCGTCGGAGAGCTCACCGTCGAGCTGCTGGGCGACCTCCTCCAGCACCAGGCGGTTGGCCTCGAGCATGTCGGCGAGCTGGCCGGTGTCCTTCCACCAGCCGCTGACCGTGTGGCTCTCGACCTTGAGCGAGTCGTCGATGAGCTTCTGGATCGCGTCCGTGATCTCCAGCTCGCCGCGCGGCGAGGGCTCGATCGCCTTCGCCGCGTCGAAGATGCGCGAGCCGAACATGTAGACGCCGACCAGCGCCATGTTCGACGGTGGGTCCTTCGGCTTCTCCACCAGCCGGACCACCGTCTCGCCGTCGAGCTCGGCAACGCCGTAGTGCCACGGGTCCGGGACCTCGGTCAGCAGGATCAGCGCGTCGGGCTCGTCGGCGCGGAAGCGCTCGACGAGATCCGTGATGCCGTCGCGGAGCAGGTTGTCGCCGAGGTACATCACGAAGGGGCCGTCCTGGAGGAACTCCTCAGCGGTCAGCAGCGCGTGGGCGAGGCCCTTCGGCGCCGACTGGGGGATGTAGGTGATCGAGGCGCCGAACTGCGATCCGTCCCCTGCCGCCTCGCGGATCTCGTCGCCGGTCTCCGGGGCGATGATGATTCCGATCTCGGTGATCCCCGCGGCGACCAGCGCCTCGATCCCGTAGAAGAGCACGGGCTTATTGGCGACGGGGACGAGCTGCTTCGCCGATGTGTGGGTGATCGGGCGCAGCCTCGTGCCGGCGCCGCCGGAGAGGATCAGGCCGCGGAGGTTCTGCATTCGGCGGCGAAGGCTACCGATGCCACCTGCACGGGCCGGGCATACACAGAACCATTAAGTGGTTCTCCGCAGACGTGCCTGCGAGAAAGTTACGGACACACGCAGCCGGGCATTGGTGTCTGGCAATCGCACTGCCGCCATGTGGATGGGAAACGGATGGGAGGTGGCTGGTGCCCGCAGATACACCGACGATAAGGCCGTTGGGGCGCTCGAACCCCATGTTGAGGCGCGCGATCGCTCGCGGCAAGGAGGGCGACAGGGGCGCCATCCACTACCTCTACGCGATATATGCGGACGATCTCTTCGCGTTCGTGCGCAGCATCGTGGGCCATCATCACGACGCCGAGGACGTCACGCAGAACCTGTTCGCCAAGCTTCCCGATGCGCTCAAGCGCTACGAGGAGCGCGAGACGGCGTTCGCCGCCTGGCTGTTCCGGGTGGCACGAAACGCGGCCCTGGACCACATCCGGGCTCGGCGCCAGGTGCCCGTGGAGGAGGTGCGCGCCACCGAGGGGAGTGACCCGTTCGCCGACCTCTACCGCGCCACCGCCCTGCGATCCGCCTTTGTGGGCCTGCCCGACGATCAACGCGAGGTCCTGGTTCTCCGTCACGTCCTGGGTCTGACCCCCGGCGAGATCGCGAGCCGCCTCGAGCGGAGCGAGAGCTCAGTGCACGGCCTGCACCATCGCGGACGCGCCGCCCTTCAATCGCACCTGCAGGAGATGGGGTCGGCGCCGGTCACACCTCGGCGATCCGCCGCGTAGAGGCCGCCTACCGGCGCTTGCGCCTGCGGGTAGCCAGGCTGCGCGAACGCCGTACCTGGCCTTCCCTGTCGGCCAGGCGGAGCATCAACGCGTGCTCGATCAGCCTCTCCAGTTCGACCCCCTGACGGCCGGCCTCCATCTCGATGTCGGCCCAGAGGCGCTGGGCGATGGCGATGCGGACCGTCCGCGTGGACCCGACCCGCTCTCTCAAGCGAGGCACCTCGCGACTGAAGGCGTTGTCGAACAGACGGTCGCCGTACGCCCGGCAGGCGTCGCTCACGAGCTCGTCCGTCGCCCATCCACGGTCGCGGGAGGCATCGCCGACGAGATCCCACCCGAACTCGTCGAAGGTGAGGCGAAGCGTGCGTTGTTCGTCCTGATCTGTCCACATAGGCGTCCTGCTCCTGTATGAACAACGCGCGCGGAGGGGCTACTTCTCGTGCGGGACGTTCGAACGGCCTAGTACGTGCCGCCGAGCTTGCGGTGGTCCCAGGTCGCTGTGCGCACCGGCTCGAACTCGATCGCAACGCGCTTGGGGGCCTGCGCCTTGAGCGCCTCGGCCGCGTCGCCCTCAACGGAGTCGATTCCCTCGGCGTAGCGGACCGTCAGCTCCTTCGCGAACTCGAAGACCGTGTCGAGGTCGCGATGGAGCACGGCGTTCGCCTCGACCTGGATGCCGCGGAGCTCGGAGTACTCGTGGCCGGTCTCGACCAGCAGCGTCGCCCGCGGGTCGCGCTCGAGGTTCTTCACCTTCTGGGACTTGGCGTACGTCCAGATCCAGATCCGCTCTGAGCGGGCGACGTACCAGAGCGGCATCACGTGGGGCCAGCCTCGCGGGCCGTAGCTGGCGACGGTGACCACGCGCTCGGCCTCCAGCAGCTCGCGCTGCTCGTCGGCGGTGAGCTTGATCTGATCCCGCCTACTCACGGCTCCAGCACCAACAGCTCCCATGGGCCCTCGCCCGTCATCGCCTGGGTCTCGCCGGCGGCCCAGCGCTCCTGGAGGTCGTCGTAGTGGGGGCTGCCGGCCTGCCCGGACTGGCCGGTGAACGCCTGCCAGCGCGAGCGCCCGGGCGCGGCCGGGTCGGCCACGATCCGCCAGCACGGTGCCCAGATCGCGGCGAACGGGTCGTTGGGGTCCCAGCCGACCTGGGCGACCGTCTCCTGGGCCCCGCCGACCTCGAGCGTGCGGTTGAAGATCCTGCGCAGCATCGGGTTCGCGGCGCCCAGCGCGTGCGGGAACTCGACCGCGTGGACCTTGCCCCAACGCCAGCCGGCGGGGTCCGTGCCGAAGCGGTCGGCCAGCTCGTCCATCGCCGCGCGGAGCGAGTCGAGCGCCAGCTCGTCCCAGTCGCCGCCGACGAGCTCCTCGTCGGCCTCCGCCCAGAGCTTCAGCAGGTGCGACTGCCAGCGCCAGGGCGAGGTGATGTGCGCGATGAAGCCGTTGTCGGCGCGGTCCATCCACCGCTCGGCCAGGTCGCGGTCGTTGATCGCCCTCCGCGCCACCTCGCGCGCGAATCGCAGTGTGAACGCCTGGTAGATCGTCGCCGCGACCGAGTCGGGGCTCATGCGGCCGTCCCAGCTGCGCAGCCGCTCGATCGCCGCAGTCTCGCGCTGGTCGCGCGCGGTGAGGCGGACCAGGCGGCGCACGGTCTCGACGCCCGGGATCGAGTGCTGGTCCATCTGCATCGCGGCGAAGCCGTCGAGGTCGTGCTCGCCCCCGGCCTCGATCAGGTCCGTGATCCGCTCGGCGCGATAGCCGTCGAGGTAGTCGCTGGAGACGTGGTGAGGGAAGTCGTCGGGCGTGACGCGGTTGTTGGCCGTGACGACGTACCCGGCATCGGGATCGGTGATCTCCGGGAGCTCCTCGTACGGCACCCAGCCGTCCCACTCGTACTCGCCGGTCCAGCCCGGCTTGGGCAGGTCGGGGCAGCCGCCGCGGCGCATGGGGAGGCGCCCCATCGTCTTGTAGCCGATCGAGCCGCCGGCGTCGGCCCAGACCAGGTTCGAGACCGGCATCGCCTGGGCGCCCAGCAGCTCCAGAAGCTCTGGGCCGCTGGTGGGGTCGAGGGTGCCGAAGCTCGCCCGGCTTACCCCCGGGAAGTGGAGCGCCGCCCAGCTGAGCGCGAGGGGCTCGTGCCCGTCGGCGCCGAGGGCCGAGTTCACGATCGGCCCATGGTGCGTCTCGCGGATGACCAGGCGCTCGGGATCACGGCCCTTGACCGGGATCTCCTCCTCGATCACCTCGAGCGGGCGGCTGATCGCCCTCGAACTCGTACGTGTCGCCATCGATCCGCTCGACGAAGAGGTCGAGGACGTCGGCCATCGCGTTGGTGAACGTCCACACCACGTCGTTGTTCTGCCCGAACGTCACGCCCGGCAGCCCGGGCAGCGCGGCGCCGCGGGCGAAGCGGTCGCCCTCGTAGAGGCCCACCTGGTAGGTGATCCCGGGCATGCTGGGCGGCAGGTGGGGGTCGCCCGCGATCAGGGCGCCGCCGGTCGCGGAGCGCTCGCCGGAGACCGCCCAGTTGTTGGAGCCGGTCGCCTCGACCGCGAACCCGAGCTCCTGGCGCAGGCGGCCGATCTGCTCGGCCATGGCGAGCCCGTCGCCCGGGTGCGGCTCGCCGGGCGTGAGGACCACCGGGTGGCCGGCGGGATAGCCGGGGTCGAGCTTGACCGCGCGCTCGGAGCCCAGGCTGCGCGCCATGTCGGCTCGCAGCAGCTCCCGCTCCCAGTTGGTGGAGAGCCCGAACGCGAGGAGCTTGCCGATGGTCAGCGAGTCGGCGGGCTGCCACGGCTCGAAGCCGGTCCGAAGGAGCTGGAACTCGGCGGGCAGCGGCCTCGCGGCGGCGGCCGCGTTGATCCCGGCGCCGTATGCAGCCAGCCCGTCGGCGACCACCTCGTCCAGGCCGGCCATCTCGCGCAGGGAGGTCCGGTGGAGACCCAGGGTCCGCATCAGGCGGTCGACCGGGAGTCCCTCGGTGCCGCCGAACGACGCGATCCGCCCGCACGCGAGCTCGCGGTAGATGTGGAGCTGCCACAGGCGGTCCTGGCCGAGGCACCAGCCCTGGCCGAACCAGAGGTCGCGACGCGTACGCGCACGAATGTGCGGGACGCCCCAGCGGTCGCGGCTGATCTCGATCGGGCCCTCGGTCCCCTCGACCGTCACCCGGCCCTCCGTCTGAGGCAGGGGCCGCCTGAAGAGCTGCCAGCGCATGCCGGCGGCCGCGGCGGCCGACAGGGCCGCGAAGCCGGCCGTGAAGAGGCCGGCGTTCTTGAACACGCTGCTACCGAGGGCCATCGCGGGGGATTATCAGGGGCCGATGCCCTCCGGCAGCCTGCCCTCGTCCTCGAGCTTCTCCAGGTGCGCCTGCATCGCCACCGCGGCGGCGGGGCGCATGGGCGCCGGAACGTCGTCCCAGCCGGCATCGAGCAGCCGCTCGCGATCGCGCTCGCCCGCGTCGAGGGCGGCGAGGAGCTTCTGCTCGCGCTCGTTGCGGTGGGCCCGGTATTCGGCGATCTTCGCCGCCGGATCGGTGATCCACGGGCCGTGCCCGGGGCACATCAGGGCCGGCTCCAGGGCGAGGAGCGCCTCCAGGGAGCGCATGTAGTCCGCAAGCGAGCCGCCCATCGCGCGCGGCGGGACGATCGACGAGCCGTGACCGAGGACGAGGTCGCCGCAGAAGACGACGCGGCCGTCCTCGGTCTCCCGAGCGAAGCACACGTGATCCGAGGCGTGGCCGGGGCTGGGCAGGAGGGTGAAGGGCCCGATCGTCGGTGGACACCCCCGGGGCCGTCCTGTCCTGCTGTCGTCTGGCGACCTCTATCCAGGACAGCCTGGCTCGGCGCGGGCGGTTTCGTCGGTCTCGCTCACCCGCCCCCAGAGCAGCGGCGCGCCCAGCATCTCGACTCCCGCCGAGTGGTCCGCGTGCGAGTGGGTGAGCAGGACGCCCTCGATCCCGCCGCGCTCCTCGCCGGCGGCACGGACCGCGTCGATGTGATCCTTCTGCGCGGGTCCTGGGTCGATCACGTATGAGGGGTCTGACCCCACCACGTAGGTGTTGGTGCCCTCGAGCGTCATCGGCCCGGGGTTCGGGGCGAGGATGCGGACGATGTCGTCGTGGCCGGGAGCGGTGTCGATGGGGCGAATATATGCTCGCCGGGTGAGCGAGCGGTGGGCCACCTTCGATTGCTACGGCACCCTGATCGACTGGGAGGGCGGTCTGACGACCGCGTTCAGCGAGCTGTGGCCACAGGTCGATCCGCAGCGGATGCTGGCCCACTACCACGCTGTCGAGCCCCGGGTCCAGGCCGAGCGGGACCTGACCTACCGCGAGACGATGGCGCGGGCACTGACTGCCGTGGCCGCGATCGAGCAGGTCGAGCTGGACGCCGATCGCCGTGAGTACCTGGCCGACTCGCTGCCCGGCTGGCGGGCCTTCGACGAGGTCCAGGCCAACCTGACGGAGCTGCGCGACCGCGGCTGGAAGCTGGCGATCCTGTCGAACACGGACCCCGATCTGCTGACCACGTCCATCACAACGCTGGGGGTTCCGTTCGAGCTGGCGATCACGGCCGCCGAGGCCGGGTCGTACAAGCCCGCCCCCGGCCACTGGCGGACCTTCCGGGAGCTCGCGGGCGACGTCGACTCCCACGTCCACGTCGCCGCGAGCCTGTTCCACGACGTCGCGCCCGCGGCGGACCTGGGCCTGCCGATGGTCTGGATCAACCGGCTCGGCGAGGAGTCGGACCTCCCCCGCACGGTCGAGCTGCCCGACCTGAACGGGCCTCGCGGACGCGGTCGAGAGCGCCGCGGGCTAGGCGGCCTTGAGCGCGGCGGCGACGGCGTCGCGCGCCTCGTCGGGCTCGAGGACGACCAGGTCGCCCACGCCCTTCAGCGTCTCGCGCACCAGCCAGTCGACCGACCCGTAGGGCATCTCGACGACCACGCCGCCATCGGCCAGCTCCTCGACGACGCGGCGCTCCTCGCGCATCCAGCGGGCGCGCTCGGGCGCGACCCAGACGCGGGCCACCCCCGCCGAGGCGACCTCGCCGCGCACCAGCCACTCCTGCTCGGCCAGGCGCTGGTCGATCCCCTCGCGGGGCTCGAACCGTCTCGTCGGCGAGCGTCGCCTCCTTCATCCGGTCCAGCCGGAAGTGGCGGGTGTCCTGCTTGGCCGGGTCGAAGCAGCCCAGGTACCAGCCGTCGGGGCCCTTCGCGAGCTTGTACGGCTCGACCCGCCGCTTGGTGAACTCGTCCTCGTTCTCCTTGTAGTAGTGGAGCTCGAGCATCCGCCGCTCCTGGATCGCGAAGTGCACGGTCTTCACGACCTCAATGTCGTCGCCGCGGCCGGGGGCGATCTCGAGCCCCTCCTCGGAGGGGTCGTGCCCGAGGGCGGCGACGATCTTGTCCCGGGCGGTGCCGAGGCCGGCCTGCGGGAGGTGGTCGCCGAAGAGGTCGATCGCCGCGACCAGCGCCTTCGCCTCGAGCGGCAGCAGGCGCGCCGGGCGGGCGAAGTTGTCGCCGTAGGTGTCGGAGTCGACCTCGATCTCCTCACCCGTGATCTCCGCGTAGAGGACGTAGGTGCCGCCGCCGAAGTTCACGACGTTCAGGACGTCGATGTCCTCGCGCAGCTCGTCCATCGAGACGTTCAGCTCGTCGAGCACCTGGGCCGTCTGCAACCTGCCCTCCTCGCGGGCCGACCCGATGAGCAGGCCCGCCAGGCTCACGAGGCGCGCGAACCGCTCCGGGCGGATGACCGACTCGGAGCGGCCGTTCGAACGCGCCCGGCCGTTGCCGTCGGCGGGCGGGCGGGCAACGACGTCGGCGACGCCGAACTCACCGCGGTGGCGGTTGCGCAGCAGGTCCAGGCTCTCGGCGGCCTCCTTGGCGAGCTCCGGCGGATCGATCAGGGTCGCGTTCTCGCGCCAGCCGAGCACCCACGACACGAGCTGGCGCCCGGACGCGTAGTCCGTCTCGTAGATCCAGCCGCGCCCCGGGGCGCCGTCGGCCTTCGCCGCCTTGCGGAGCGCTCCGTAGGTGTCGTAGTCGCGCTCGACGAGCCAGGCGATCCGCTCGCGGAGGAAGACCTTGGCGGTGCCCTGGATCGTGCCCATCTGCCAGCCGGAGCGGGAGGCGTAGTCGCGGCGGTCGAAGTCCTCGGGTGGCGAGAAGTCGTGCTCGGCCTTGGTCGCGTAGGAGACCTTGCCCTTGATGCGCGACAGGCGGAAGACGCGAACCTCCTCGCGCTCGTGCGAGTGACCGATCAAATAGAACTGGCCGTCGCGGAAGACGAGGTGATACGGATCGACCTTGCGGTCGGAGACCTCGTCGCGCTGAAGCGAGTAGTAGGAGAACTCGATCGTCTTGCGGCGCGAGATCGCCGTCTCGATCTTGGCGAGTCGCTGCGAGACCTCCTTGCCCGTGGAGGGGTCGGCGAGATGCACGTCGATCGGCGCTCCGTCGCCCTCGGTGAGCGGGCTGGGGCGCCCCCACGACACCTGCTGGAGCGCGAGCCGCAACGGCTCGGCGTAGGCGAACTCGCCGTCCAGCAGGGCGAGCGCCGTGCGCAGCGCGGCGAGCTCGCCGTCGGTGAACTCAATCGGGCGGAGGTAGTAGTTCTCGGGCGGAAGCGCGTAGAGCTCGGCCTCGAAGAAGCCCTCGGAGGGCTTTTCGACCTGAAGCGTGATGCCCAGGCTCTCGAGCTCGGCGCGGTCCGCATAGAAGCGCCGGGCGAAGGCGTCCTCGTTCATCGAGCTGTAGCCCTCGACCTCCCGCTTGATCTCGAGCGCGGAGACCGGGCGGCCGCCGGCCATGAGGAACGAGATCAGTGAGAGCTGGCGGATCAGCTTTTCGGTGTCCTTGGCCACGCGTCGTCTGAGGTTAGTCGCCTCCGCCCGGCCGTCCGCCGGTCTTTCCCGGTACTTCCTGCATTTTCCGCCCGGCGCCGATCAGTCGTGCGTCTCTGCGAGACTCCCGCCACCTTGATCGGCGCCGGCACCATCATCAGCCCGATCATCAAGATCGTCACGACGGTGGCGATCCTTGGGGCGATCTACCTCTTCTTCGTCAAGCCGGCACTCGACACGACGGAGAACATCTCCGACACCGTGTCGGGGAGCATCTCCCAATCGCAGGACCAGGCGAACGAGGCCGCCGCGGAAGCCCAGGCCCAGGCCTCGGCCGCCGAGATCTCCTCAACCCGCCAGCAGGCGACCTCCTACGCGAACAGCCTCCTCGCCGGATCGCAGCCCTGGACCGAGGCCTCGAAGGCGGTGCTCACCTGCACGAAGAAGGCCGGCGACGACATCAACAAGCTCGAGCGGTGCGTGGAC
The DNA here is from genome assembly GCA_963776045.1 of uncultured Solirubrobacterales bacterium. Classification (GTDB taxonomy): domain Bacteria; phylum Actinomycetota; class Thermoleophilia; order Solirubrobacterales; family 70-9; genus JBDTSW01. Next base: position 72,065 of record CAVZLE010000004.1, read on the forward strand.
CTGGGCCAGAGCATCACCTCGGGAGTCCTCTCCGACCGCAACTTCGCGGTCTCCTACGCCGACAGCCTGGAGGCCCAGGGCAAGACCGGAGACGCGGCCCAGGTGCGCAGCTGCGTCGAGAAGGCCGGGTACGAGGCCAAGCCCATGGACCAGTGCCGCAAGCTGGCCGACCAGCTGCTGTTCGGATAGATTGGCCGCATGATCGGCGCGGGCACAATCATCAGCCCCATCATCAAGATCGTCACGACGGTGGCGATCCTGGGGGCGATCTACCTCTTCTTCGTCAAGCCCACGCTGGACACCACGGAGAACATCTCCAACTCGATCAGCGAGAACATCTCCGATTCCGTCGACAGCTTCGACAACTTCGCGCCGGACGTCCAAAAGGACGTGAAGAAGGCCGTCAAGGAAGCTCAGAAGGCGTCGGGTTCGAACTCGAACGAGATCGACAAGCTCTTCGACTGCATCGACAACGCCGGCACCGACGTCGACAAGATCAACAACTGCAACGCGAAGTTCTCGCCCTAGCGGGCGCCGCGTGAACTAGGGAGCCACGAACGTGGCGGGATCGGCGCCGGTGCGCTCGCCCCTGTCCAGCTCGGCGAGCCGGTCCATCTCCTCGTCGGAGAGCTCGAAGTCGAACACCTCGAGGTTCTCCGCGATGCGCTCCGGGGTGACCGACTTGGGGATCACCACGCTCCCCAGCTGAAGGTGCCATCGCAGCACGACCTGGGCCGGGGTCCGCTCGTGCGCGTCGGCGATCCCCTTGACGGTCTCCTCCTCGAACGGGCGTCCCTCGGCGAGCGGGCTCCAGTCCTCCGTCAGGATGCCCCGCTCGGCGTTGGCCTGGCGCAGGCCGGCCTGCTGCAGGTAGAGGTGGAGCTCGACCTGGTTGACGGCGGGAACCGTGTCCGTCTCCGCGGCCAGGCGGTCGAGGTGCTCCTCGTTGAAGTTGCAGACGCCGATCGACCGGATCAGGCCCTCGTCGCGTAGCTCCTCCATCGCCTGCCAGGTCTCGACGTACATGTCGTTCGACGGCACGGGCCAGTGGATGAGGTACAGGTCGAGGTAGTCGAGGCCGAGCTTCGAGAGGCTCTCGTGGCATGCCTCGCGGGTCGCATCGCGGCCGTGGTCGGCGTTCCAGACCTTGGTCGTGACGTAGAGCTCAGCCCGGTCGATTCCGGAGCCGGTGAGCGCGCCGCCGACCTCCCGCTCGTTGCCGTAGACGGCCGCCGTGTCCACCAGGCGATAGCCCAGGCGAAGCGCCTCGCCGACGGCGTCGCCGGCGTCCTCGGGCTCGATCTGCCAGGTGCCGAAGCCGTACTGCGGAATCGAGTCGCCGGAGTTGAGGTCCATCTGGGGTATCTCAGTCATCACGTCCTTTCGTCGCTGGGTGAGACCTCTACCCGGCCGGAGTCCCGTTGAGTCAGCGGCCGTGGTTTATGGTGGATCCAAGCCGCGAGTCGACGCGGAGCGATCGGGAGGAGACGCCCATGCGGGATCGCATCTGGGGCAGTTCGTTCGCCGCTGCAGGGACCGCCGCCGGCTTGACGCTGATGGTCGTCCTCCTCGCCTCGGGTCCGGCCGCCGCGAGCCAGAGGGGCGGAACCGTCCACGACCGAGCCGACTACGAGTACAAGGTCACGGCTTTCGACTACGACGTCAACATCGCCATGACCGCGGCGGAGAGCCCAGCGCCCGCATGTGTCGCCGGCGTGACGAGCGCCTGGAGCGGGCCGGTGAGCAGCAGCCCGTCGGCGCTGTCGGGACTGAACCTCGGCGATGGGTTCCTCCACATCGGCCGGAACGGGTCCGCGGGGAACGCGCAGGCGGTCGAGGAGTTCCAGTTCGAGTTCGGCAAGGACTTCGACGGGGAGCGGGCGGGGCATGAGGTCGTGACGGCCTGCGTCGGGGGCCAGCCGGATGGCCAGACCCAGACGTTCTGCACCGACGTCGCAACGTCGGACGTCGTCGGCAACGTGGGATTCGAAGGTGGGGTCGGCGACAAGGTGAAGCTGCGCTGGAACTTCCAGCAAGCCAACGTGGCCGGATCCTGGGTACCCAACACCTTCATCTGCGAGGAGACCTTCATCTATGAGGCGAAGGGCACGTGCCAGCCGAAGAAGCTCCCGCTCAGCACCTTGACCGGTAAGCGGCCCAAGGTCCCCTTCGCATGCGTCCTTGCGGGCACGAGCCCGCCCGCCGGAAGCGGCTACGAGCAGTACGCCGCCGGAGGGCTCGCCAGCGGCTTCCTCAAGCTGAAGCGCACCAGCCGGAACTGAGCGGTCCTGCGCCCGCTTAGGCGGCGCGGGTGCCGAAGTACGCCGCGGAATCGATGCCGCGGTCGAACCGCGACCAGGACTCGCCGGCGGGCAGCTCGCGCTCGATGCGGTCGAAGCTGCCCAGCTTCCCGCCCAGGTTGTCCATCGCGTGGACCAGCGTCGCCTCGCGTGTTGCGGGGACGACCGGCGAGCCGTTCTCGTGGCTCCCGTGGTGGGAGAGGATGATGTGCAGCACGGCCTGCGCCGCGGCCGGGTCGAACCCGTCGATGGACTCGATCGTCGAGCGCACCAGGTAGTAGCCGAGCGGGATCTCGCCCTCGAGGCGGCCGGCGTCGGTGAGGTCGATCGCGAGCAGATCTTCGTTGTAGGCCTGGGTCTTGCCGATGTCGTGCAGCAGCGCGCCGGTGACCGCGACGTCGCGGTCGAGGCCCGGGAATGCGGACGCGGCCGCGCTGACCGCCTGCGCCACCGAGAGCGCGTGGTCGAGCAGGCCGTGGGCGAAGGCCTGGTGGTAGTACTTGGCCGCGGGCGCGATGCGGAACCGCTCCCAGGTTGAAGTTCCCTCCCCCAGCAGGCGATCGAGCAGCCGGCTGAGGTCCGGGTGCTGGATCGTGGCCACCAGCTCGCGCAGGTCGGACTCGAGGCGCTCGACCGGGCATCTCGGGCCCGTCGGCGAGGTCCGAGTGCTCGTACTCCCCGGGCCCTGCCGGGCGCAGCGACTGCACGGTGATCTTGGATCCGTACTGCGGGTGAACCGAGAACGGGCCCTCGACGAACACGACCGATCCGGGGGCGCAGAGCTCGAAGAGCTCCTCGACGCCGTCCCAGACCACGGCCTCGACGGTCCCCGTCTTGTCGGCGACCTTCAGCCGCAGGAAGTCCTCGCCGTTGCGGCGGCTTCGCCGCTCGCGGTCGCGCACCGCGAAGACCGCCGCGACCGCTTCGCCCTCGGCGAGCTCGTTCGCGAACTTCCGGCCGTTTCCGTTGGCCGAGGCCCCCGCCAGCGGCGGCTGATCGACGAGTGTCATCGGTTGATTCATCTTCTGTCTCAAAGTAATGAGAGGGCCGGACGGCGAACGTTCGCCCCCTGAGTGTCGTTACTCGGACAGTCGCGCCGGCAGGCCCGGATCTGACGGCGGTAACGTCTCGGCCTTCGCGCTGAAGCGGCCTCCGCGGCCCGAGCGATTAGTCAGGGCCCGTTCGGCAGTCAAACCCCTCGAACCCCAGATCAACGGAGGCAGCCAGTTGTCAGCTCTCACCCGGTGGGTCCTCGCCCACAAGCGCATCGTCGTCGTCACCTGGATCGTGCTGACGATCGCGGGGGTCGCTGCCTCCGGGCCGGCCTCGGAGGCGCTCGAGGCTGAGTTCTCCGTTCCGAACGAGGAGGGCTGGGAGACCAACGTCGACATCGCCGAGCAGTACGGCGGCACCGGCGGCGACACCTCGCCCCTGGTCCCGGTGGTCGTCCTCCCTGAGGGTGAGTCCGTCGACTCGCCGGCAGTCGCGGACGACCTTGCCGCGCTCGACGAGACGCTCGCGGAGGCGCTCCCCGGCGCCCGCATCGCCTCGTATGCGTCCACCGGCGACGATGCGTTCGTCTCCGACGACGGCACGACGACGTACGCGCTCGTGTACCCGCCGACCGGACCCGAACTCGATCTTTGGCGAGAACCCGGAGGCGGAGAAGGCAGCCAGCGAGGCGCTCGAGGGCGCGACCGTGGCCGGGCGAGCCGGTCCTGCTGAGCGGCTTCGACGCGCTGTTCGAGGACTCGGGCGCGGACAGCGAGGGCGGGGTGCTGATCGAGGCGCTGGTCGGCGGGTTCGGCGCCCTCATCGTCCTCGTCTTCGTCTTCGCCTCGCTCCTCGCCCTGGTGCCGATCGGCATGGCGGTCGTCTCGATCATGACCACCTTCCTGCTCCTGCTCGGCCTGACCGAGCTCACGAGCGTCTCGCCGATCGTCCAGTTCCTGATCGCCCTGATCGGGCTGGGCGTCGCGATCGACTACTCGCTGATCGTCGCCACTCGCTGGCGGGAGGAACGGGCTCATGGGCACGAAGGCGATGAGGCGGTCCAGCGGGCGATGGAGACCGCGGGGCGCGCGGTCGTCTTCAGCGGAGCCACGGTGGCGATCGGGCTCTTCGCCCTGGTCGCGCTTCCCCTCCCCTTCCTGCGCTCAATGGGCTACGGCGGGCTGCTCATCCCGCTCGTCTCGACGCTGGTCGCGATCACGCTTCTGCCGGTCGTGCTCGCCAAGCTGGGTGGCCGCCTGGACTGGCCCCATCGGCGCACGGACGACAAGGCCTCGCGGGCCTGGACCCGCTGGGCGGAGGCCGTCTCCCGCCGCCGCTGGCTCGCCGCAGGCGCCGGGATGCTGGTGGTGGGCGCACTGGTGGTCGCCTCCACCAACCTCCAGCTCGGCGCCTCCGACGCGAACACCGCGGCGCAGTCCGGCGACGCGAAGGACGGCCTCGACGCGCTGGTGGCATCCGGGATCGGTGAGGGTTCCCTGCTCCCGCACGAGGTCCTGATCGAGGGCGACAGCGACCCCGAAGAGCTCGCAGCTCAGCTCGACGAGATCGAGGGGATCCATGGCGCCGTCGCGCCCGAAGACGAGTTGTGGAACCAGAACGGCACCGCGCTTGTTGAGGCCGTCCCGATCGACGATTCCGGCTCCGACGAGGGTGAGGAGACGCTCGCCGCGGTGCGGGCCGAGGCGGATGCTGCCGGGGCCGATGTGCGTGTCGGCGGTCAGCCGGCCTCGAACAGCGACTTCATCGATGCCGTCTACGGCAGCTTCCCGCTGATGATCGCGCTGATCACGATCACGACGTTCATCCTCCTGGCGCGGGCGTTCCGCTCGCTGCTCCTACCGCTGAAGGCGATCATCCTCAACATCCTCAGCGTCGCCGCGGCGTGGGGCGTCCTGGTCCTGATCTGGCAGGAGGGCTTCGGCTCGGAGGCGATCTTCGGGATCGAGGCGACGGGGCGATCCCGTCCTGGATGCCGCTGATGATCTTCGCCTTCCTGTTCGGCCTCTCGATGGACTACGAGGTGTTCATCCTCAGCCGGATGCGGGAGGAGTACGACAAGACCGGGTCGACGGACACCGCCGTCATCCGCGGGATCGCCCGCACCGGACGGCTGGTGACGAGTGCCGCGCTGATCCTGTTCTTGGCCTTCGTCGCGATGGCGTCCGGGCCCGGGACCGACCTGAAGATGATGGCCACGGGCCTGGCGGCGGGGATCCTCCTCGACGCGACCGTGATCAGGGCGCTGATCGTCCCTGCGGTGATGTCGCTCATGGGCCGCTGGAACTGGTGGCTCCCGCCCGGCCCGGCGAAGCTGCTGCGGGTCGAGCCGTCGGCGCTCGAGCCTTCGGCCGCCGAAGCGCGGACCTAGGCACACCCGCGGCGCGATCCGCGCACCACACGTGACACGGGGCGACCCACGATGGGCCGATGGTCGCCTCGCTGCGTTTTCCCGTCACCCCTCGGCGGCAAGACGTAGCGAGGCGCGTGGTGCGCCTCGCGGAGAGGCAGTTTGGGGTGATCTCGGCCGAGCAGCTTCTCGCTTGTGGGTTGAGCGAGGCCGGGATCCGGCGCTGGGTTGCCAACGGGCGGCTCCATCGGATCTCGCGCGGCGTGTACGCGGTGGGGCACCGCGCCCTCAGCACGGAAGGGTGGCTCGCCGCCGCGCTGCTCGGTGCCGGCAGCGGGGCCGCGCTCAGCCACGGGACCTCCGCCTGGTGGCGCGGGCTCCTCCGCTTCCCGGACCGGGTGATCCACGTGAGCCGGGTCGGCCGAGCGGGATCCCGCGCCGGCGTGCGCGTTCATTGCCCGGCTCGCCTCGATCGAGAATGGCACCGCGGGCTCCCCGTGACCGGCATCGCCCAGACCCTGCTGGACATCGCTCCAACCGCCTCCGAGGCCGCGTTTCGCCGCGCCGTCGCGATGACGGACCACCTGGGCATCGCGGACCTGGGGGAAGTGCGCTCCGATGTGGCGGGCCACCGCGGATGCCGACGCGTTCGGGGCGGCATCGACAACCACATCCCGGCGCTCGCCAAGACCCTGAGCCCGCTGGAGGACCGGTTCATTCTGTTCTGCGAAGGGCACGGCCTACCCATCCCTGAGCCAAACGGGGTCATCGCCGGCTACCACGTGGATGCGGTGTTCCGCGAGTCGCGGCTGGCCGTCGAGCTCGACGGGCGGGAGACCCACGGGACGCCGGCCGCCGTGGTCCTCGATCGCCGCCGTGAACTCGCGATCCGCGGCGCAGGCTTCAAGATCGTCCGGTACGGGGACGAGCAACTCGAGTCGAACTCCGCCGCAACCGCCGCCGACCTGCGCGCTGCGCTGCGCTCCGGTCCCGGCTAGGCCAGCAGCCCGGCCTCGCCGGCCTTGACGCTCGCCTCCACGCGCGAGCGGCAGTCGAGCTTGGCGAGGATGTTGCGCACGTGCATGTCGACCGTGCGGGTGCTGAGGAAGAGCTCCGCCGCGATCTCCTTGTTGGTCCGGCCGTCGGCGACCAGGCGCACGACCTCGAGCTCGCGGCGCGACAGGGCACTGCCCCCACCATCGGTCGCCGCGGCACCGAGCCGTTGCTCGGCGGACTCGCCCAGGTCCTCGATCGCGGCCGCCGCGCGCCCTGCCAGGGGCCGGGCGCCGAGCTTCCTGGCGAGGCGGTAGGCCTCGGCCTGGCGCTCGATGGCGAGCTCGCTCTCCCCGGCGGCAGCGAGGGCGATCCCGGCGCGATGCAGGATCTGGACCCGCTCGGCCGGGATCCTCAGCGAGCGATGGAGCTCGACGGCACGGCCGAGCTGCTCGGCGGCCACCTCGGGCTGGCCCTCCATCAGGGCCGTCTCGCCGATGGCGTGCGCGAGCGCCGCGAGCGCGTCCGCGTGCCCTGAGCTGGTGGCGACCGCTGTGAGCGCCTCGGCACACGCGTGCGCCTCGTCGCCCCGCCCGTTGCGGGCGAACAGCGAGGCCGCAGCCCGAAGCCCCCACACGGCGTAGTGGTGATCCTCGCTCTGCTCCCAGCGCTCGAGCACGAAGCGCGCGCGCTCCAACGCCTCGGCGGGGTCGCTGTCGTAGTCGGCGATCAGCGCCAGCGAGCCGGCGCAGTCCACCTGCATCGAGAAGATGTCGAGCCGGCGGGCGTTCTCGAAGCCGGCCAGGAGCAGCCGCCGTGCGGGTCCCAGCTCGCCGCGGATCCCGCGGATGTACCCGATGCACCCCTCGGCGATGGTCCGGATCCCGTTGGCCTCGTGCTCGGCCATCAGCTCCTTGCTGAGCTCCAGCGCCCGGGGCCACTCGCCGAGCTCGCGCAGCACGTACGCCATGCAGGCGACGCAGCCCGCCTCCGGACCGGTCTGGCCTGAGATCTGGCAGAGGTCGAGCGCGCTGGTCAGGGCCTCGCGGGCGCTCGCGTAGTCGCCCGCGGTCTCGAAGGTGGTGCCGAGGCGCTGGTAGGCGTCTGCGGCCTCCGTCGTCAGCCCGTGCTCCAGGGCGAGCGACAGGCCCGCCTTGACGAGCTTCATCCCCTCGTCGAAGTCGCCGCGCTTGGCGACGACGACGCCCTCGGCGGCCAGCGCGCGGGATTGAAGGTCCAGACGGTTCGCTGCACGGGCCTCCGCCGCAGCTGCGCGGCTGAGCTGGAGCGAGGGGCCGTGCCGCCCGGCGAACTGGAGGAAGTCGGAGGCGGCGAGCCGGTCCGCCGCGGCATCAGCCGGGTTTCCCGAGGCGGCGAAGGCGTCGGCCGCCTGAGTGAGGGCGTCGATCGCGCCGGAGCGGTCCCCCTGCAGCGCGAAGACCCGCCCCAGCCGTCGCTGCGCGGTGGCCAGCGTTGCCTTGTCCTCGCGGTCCTGGCAGATCGTGGTGAGCTCGCGCCAGCTGCGTGCGGCGTCCGCCAGATCGCCGGAGAGCTCCGCCCACGCCCCGTGGCGCTCGAGCGCCGAGATCCGTTCATCCACCGCTTCGCCCTCCGGCCAAAGCTCGAGCGCGCGCCGAGCCATGATGGCGGCGTCGCGGTACGCGTAGGCGGCCTCGAACTCACCGGCGGCGCGCAGCAGTTCGCCGCGGGCGCGCTCGTCGTCGCGCGCTCCCACCCAGTGCGAGGCGACCTCCACGCCGGGCGCCGAGACGGTCTCCAGGCGCTCGGCGAACTCGCGATGAAGCGCGCGGCGGCGAAGCCACGGCACGTCGCGGTAGATGGCGTCGCGCACGAGCGCATGGCGGAAGGCTGCGGCACCGTCACCCGACTCGTGGATGAAGCCGAGCCGGATCAGCTCGCCGACGCCCGCCTCACCCGCGAGATCCACGACGAGCTCGAGGCGGAACCGCTCGCCCGCGACCGCGGCGACCTCGGACGCCTCCTTGCCCTCCGGCGAGAGCTCGGTGCAGCGAAGCACCACGGCGTCGCGCACGGTCTCGGGGACCGCGACTTCGCTGCCCTCGGGCAGCTCGAGGCCCGCGCTTCCATGCTGCAGGCGGCCCTCCGCCGCGAGTGCGCTCGCGAGCTCCTCGGCGAAGAACGGCAAGCCCTGCGAGCGATCGTGGATGGTCCTCGCGAGCGGGCCGGACGGCTTGCCGCCCAGCGCCGCCTCGGCGAGCGCCGAGGTCCCTGCCTCGTCGAGAGGGCCGAGCGCGATCTCCTCGAGCGCCCGCGTCCTGCGCAGCTCGTTCCGCACTCGCCGAAGCGGGTGGTCGCGGGCGAGCTCGTCGGAGCGGTAGGCGCCGAGGATCAGTATCCCGGTGTCCTCGAGCGTGGGCGCGAGGGTCGTCAGGAGCTCCAGGGTCGCCGCGTCCGCCCACTGGAGGTCATCGAGCACCAGGAGCGCCCCACGCTCGGATGCGATCGCAACCAGAGCGCAGCGGAGCGCCTCGCGCAGGGTCGCCTGATCGACGTCGTCGGGCGCCGGGCCGAGCTCGGGCAGCAACAGCCGCAGGTGCTCGCCCAGCGGCCCACAGTCGTCCAGGGCGTGCGGGTTCGCTCGCAGGTGCGAGCGGAGGGCGTCGACGACGGGGCCGTACGCCGGGGTGGCGTCATGGCTCGCGGCTCCGCGCAGGACGGCGGCGTCAGCGGCCGCCTCCGTTTCGTCGATCAGGCGGGTCTTGCCGACTCCCGCCTCACCGGCGAGCAGCACCAGGCCGCCTTCTCCGGTCACCGCGCCCTGAAGCCGCTTGTCCAGAAGGGCGCGTTCTGCCTCGCGCCCGATCAGTGGGCTCGACATGGTTCGAGTCTAGGTCGCGCGCAGTCGCCGGCGCCACGCGGAGAGTGAGCGCGCGGCGCCGGCTGATCGCGTCCGCCTCAGACCGCGACCGGGTCCTCGCGCACGATCACGGTGTCGGCCACCTTGGTGATCTCGTCCGCGGACATGCCGGAGTTGTCGGCGTGCTGGCGGATCGCCTCGGGGCTCGAGCCCTCGTAGATGCAGACGGTGCCGAGGCGCCCGTCCTCCTCGTGGACGACGTAGCTGCGAATCCAGCGGATGTCGTCGCTCATCTTCTCGCCCTCGGCGCTCGACTTCGCCGCGGTGGTCTCGAGCTCGCTCGCGTCGGCCCAGTTGCTGCGCCGGCGGATGACATACAGGTCCATAACCATCTCCTTGTCGTGCCCCTCAGGGCAATCGATCGTTGCCGGGCCACTCTAGGTGCGGGCCAGGGGACGTACCACGGCAGAGTTGCCGTACTGAGCGGATCGACGTGCCGGGTGGGCAGGCCCCGGGCAGTCCCGCCAGATGGCGAGGGCCAGAATCGAACTGGCGACACCACGATTTTCAGTCGTGTGCTCTACCAACTGAGCTACCTCGCCGCGGCGGGAAGGCTAGCGCGGGAGCACCCCGCTAGCGCAGGGCGGCGATCGCGTTGATCATGTCCTCCATCAGCTGGAGGGAGCCCGCCTTGTGGAGCGGCTCGTTGAGGTTGCCGCACTTGGGCGACTGCACGCATGAGGGGCAGCCCTCGGCGCAGGGGCACTCGCCCACCAGCCGCGCCGCGTCAGCGACCAGGCGCTCGAATTCGTCGTAGCCGCGGCGGGCGATCCCCACCCCGCCCGGGTGGCCGTCGTAGATGAAGATCGTCGGGCGGCCGGTCTGGAAGTGCACGTTGGTGGAGAGCCCGCCGATGTCCCAGCGGTCGCACATCGCGAGCAGCGGCAGCACGGCGATCTGCGAGTGCTCGGCAGCGTGCAGCGCGCCGAGCTGGACCTCCAGCGGCAGCCGCTCGGGGCCGGCCAGCGCGTCGGGCAGCTCGTACCAGAGCGCCTGGGTCGGGAAGTTCGTCTCGGGCAGGTCGAGCGCGACGAGGTCGATCACGCCGTGGTCGTCCAGGCGCTTGCGCTGGTAGGCGATCACCTGCTCGGTCACCGAGACGTCGCCGAACGAGAGCTCGCTCATGCGCGGGCCCTCCCCCAGCCGGCGCTGCTCGCCGATGGCCTCGATGTAGACCATCGTCTCCTTCTTCGGCTGCGTGTACCAGTCGCCGTCGAACACGTCGACCATCGCCCGCCGCGCCTCGAGGTCCAGCTCGCGCACCTCGTAGGAGCGGCCCAGGTGGAGGTAGATGGCACCGGGGTGCACGGTGGTGAACGCACGCTCGGCCTCGACCGAGCCGATCATCTCGCCGGAGGCCCGGTCGATCACCGCCACCGATTCAGGCGATGCGGAACGCAGAGAGATCTCGCCCGCCGGGAAGCCGGGGCCACGCGGCAGGTAGCGGCCGTCGCGCGAGCGCCGCAGCTGCCCCGCTCCCACCAGCGTGTCGGCGCGCACGCGCCAGTTGTCGCCCAGGATCTCGTCATCCCGAGCGCCGGGCTGGTCGGCCGTGCCGCCCAGGGGCACCTCGTACGCAGCGGCCAGGGTGTGGGCGAGCTGGATGCGCTCATTGGTGTGGTCGAAAATCGCCGCCTCGACGGGCCGGGCGAGGAACTCGGTGGGGTGGCGGCAGAAGAACTGGTCGAGCGCGTCGTCGCCCGCGATGTAGAGCGCGATGCCCTCGCGCCGGCGCCCCGCCCGCCCCCACATCTGCCGCAGGCTGGCCACGGTCCCCGGAAATGTCACGCAGATGGCCGCGTCCAGCTCGCCGATGTCGATGCCCAGCTCCAGCGCGTCGGTGGCGACGACCGCAAGCAGGTGACCGCGGGCGAGGCTGGCCTCGATCTCACGGCGCTGCTGCGGCGTGTAGCCGGCGCGGTAGGGCGCGATCCGGCCCGCCAGGTCGGCGTGGCCCAGATCCTCCAGGCGCATGCGGGTGAAGCGCTGGATCAACTCGATCCCCCGACGGCTTCGCAGGAAGCAGATCGTGCGCTGGCCGCCGATCACCAGGTCGGCGAGGAGCTCGGCCGCCTCCGAGAGGACCGAGCGGCGCTTCATCGTCGCGGGGTCGATCACCGGCGGGTTCCAGATCGCGATCCGTCGGCCCGCGCGCGGTGCGCCATCGCCCTCGATGAGCTCGAACGGCCGGCCCACCAGGCCCTCGGCGAGCTCGACCGGGTTGGCGATCGTCGCCGACGCGCACATGAAGCGGGGCTCGGAGCCGTAGAGCCCCGCCACCCGTTGCAGGCGGCGAAGCACGTTCGCCACGTGCGAGCCGAACACTCCCCGGTAGGTGTGGGCCTCGTCGACCACCACCCACCGCAGCCCGGCGAGGAACTCGTTCCAGTGCTTGTGGTGCGGGAGCATGCTCATGTTGAGCATGTCCGGGTTCGTGAGGACGAGGTTCGACTTGCGCCGGATCGCGGGCCGGTCGTCGCGCGGCGTGTCGCCGTCGTAGATGGCATGGCGCAGGCTGTCGAGCCCCAGCTCGTGGAGCTTTCTCGCCTGGTCCTGGGCGAGGGCCTTCGTCGGGTAGAGGTAGAGCGCGCGGGCGCGCCCGTCGCGCTCCAGGGCGTCGAGCACCGGGAGGTTGAACGAGAGCGACTTCCCCGAGGCGGTGCCGCTGGTGACGATCACGTCGCCCTGGCGGGCCGCCTCCAGCGCCGCGGCCTGATGGGAGTAGAGCTCGGAGATGCCAGCGCGCCGCAGCGCGCTGGCGAGGCCGGGGGCGACACTGGTGGGAATCGGCGTCACCTCGGCCCGGTGCGCCTCCTCCGAGGCGGTCTCGACCAGGCGGTCGTCGATCTCCCCCTGCTCGAGGAGGTGGACCCAGGCCTCGTCGATCATTGATCGAGCACCGCGGCCGCCACCCGCATCGCGTCGAGGGCGTCGACGTCGTGCAGGCGCAGCATCTCGGCCCCCTCCGCGACCGCCAGGGTCGTCGCCGCCAGTGTCGCCGCCCCCCGCTCACCGGCCGGGAGCCGGTCCTCCCACGACCCGGCGAGGATCGCGCCGAGGAAGTCCTTGCGGGAGAGGGCGACGAAGAGGGGCCGCCCGAGCGTCTGCAGCTCGGGAAGACGCCGCAGGATCTCCAGATCGTCGTCGGTGGTGAGGTCGAAGTCGGGGCCGGGGTCCAGCGCGATCGACTCCTCCGCGACGCCCGCGGCGACGGCGGCCCCCATCCGGTCGGTGAACCACGCCTTCAGGTGGTCGACCACGTCGTCGTAGCGTGGCGCCGGGCGATCCACCCGCGGCGGTCCCTCGATGTGCATCAGGACGTAGCCCGCCCGGGCGTCGGCCACCGCCTCGAACAGCTCCGGGCTCCCGCCCGAGATGTCGTTGATCGCGGCCGCGCCCGCGGCGAGAGCCCGCCGCGCCACCTCGGGCGAGAACGTGTCGGCCAGCACTGGAACACCCGAGCGCTCCACGAGGGCCTCGACCGCCGGGACCAGCTTCGCCGCCTCTTCCTCGGCGTTCACCGGGGGGCCGCTGCGCGCGGCGACCGCTCCCACGTCGAGCATGTCGAAGCCGGCCTCGACGAGGCGCATGCCGTCCGCGACCGCGCGCTCGGGCGTGCCGCTCCGCGCACCCTCGAAGAACGAGTCGTCCGTGACGTTCACGATCCCGGCTGCGAGCGGCGGCGGGAAGTCCAGTGTGCGGTCGCGGAGGCGCCAGGCGGGCATCCGAAAGACCTTAGAGCGCTGACCTCGTAGGTTCCCGGGCTTGGCGGCACGGGTGAGACTCAGCGCGGCGGAGGCGAGGCGGCTGGCCCTGGGCGCTCAGGGCTTCGCCGAACCCCGCGAGGCGGGCTCGTCGCCGGGCTGGGGGATCCGCCGCGTCCTGAGCAAGGTGGGCCTGCTGCAGATCGACTCGGTGAACGTGCTCGAGCGCGCGCACTACCTGCCCGCGTTCAGCCGGCTGGGGCCGTACCCGAGAGAGGCGTTGGACGCCGCCTCCCAGCGGGCCCCCCGGCGGCTCTTCGAGTTCTGGGGCCATGAGGCGTCGCTATTGCCCGTCGCCCTTCACCCACTGCTTCGCTGGCGCATGGAGCGCGCCAACGCCGACGCGTGGGGCGGCATGCTGCAGGTCAGCCGGAAGCGGCCCGAGCTGGTGGAGTCCGTGCTGGCGGAGGTCCGCGATCGTGGCCCGATCGCCGCCTCGGAGCTCTCCCAACAGGGCCCTCGCAGCCCGGGGGCCTGGGGGTGGAATTGGTCCGACTCCAAGCGGGCGATCGAGTGGCTGTTCTGGACCGGCCAGGTCACCGCGGCGCGGCGACGGAACTTCGAGCGCCTCTACGACGTCCCCGAGCGCGTCCTCCCGCCGAAGGTCCTGGCGACGCCTACCCCCGCACCCGAGGACGCGCAGCGCGAACTGGTGCGGATCGCGGCCGCCGCCCTCGGCGTCGCCGCGGAGCGTGACCTGCGCGACTACTTCCGTTTCGACCTCGCCGAAATCCGTGCGCGCATCGCCGAGCTCGTCGAGGCCGGCGAGCTCCATCCGGTCGAGGTCGAAGGCTGGGGGCGCCACCCCGGGTACCTCTGGCACGCGGCACGAATCCCGCGACGGGTGGAAGCACGCGCCCTGCTCGGTCCCTTCGACAACCTGCTCTGGGAGCGCAGCCGCGCCGAGCGGATCTTCGGCTTCACCTTCCGCCTCGAGATCTACGTGCCCAGGCCCAAGCGGGTGTACGGCTACTACGTCCTGCCGTTCCTGCTGGGCGACCGCCTGGTCGCGCGCGTGGACCTGAAGGCGGACCGCGCCGCGTCACGGCTCCTCGTCCACGCGGTTCACCTGGAGCGGGAGGCCCCCGCCGAGACCCTCGCCGAGCTCCGTGACGAGCTCGAGCTCCTGGCCGGCTGGCTGGGGTTGGAGCGAGTGAGGCTCCCGCGCGGCCTCTCTAAGGCGTAACTCGCAGCCTGCCCTCGATCACGTCCTGCATGTTGTTGTCCAGGTCGCCGAACGCCTCTGCCTGGCAGTCGAACGGGCCGTTGCGCATCCAGGTCGTGACGAGATCCGGGGGGTCGCCGGCCTTCCGGTGGTTGTCCTTCATGATCATCATGAAGTGGGTCAGGCCGGAGGTCGGGTTGTCAATGGTCCCCGAGATGGCCGCCTTGCGGCGCTTGACGTTCAGGCAGTTGACCTGACCGGTCGGGTCACCGAAGGAGTTGGTCTCGAAGAAGGCCTCGCCGCTGGGGTTGGCGGGGTCCTTCGCCCGGAACTCGAACGCGAGCTCGTTGTCGTCGACACCGCTGCCCTTCACCTTGGCCACGGTGGGGGCCGCCGAGGCGCTGGAGGCGATGCCGCTGAGGCCGACGAGGGCCATGACGGTCGCCATCGCGATCGCTCGCACGGCTCGGCTGGAATGGGCGTGGCGCTTGGGGGCTTGATCGTTCATGTCTCAATCGTCGGGCCGTTTGCTGCCGGGTAACAGCCACCCCAGGGGTGGACGTGCCCACCCCGGCCCAGCCACTACGGTTCGCGCGGATGTCGCTTCGCGCCGTCTACACCGACCTCGACGGAACGCTCTACGGCAAGAAGGGATCGCTGTTCCGCGACGCCGAGGGGAACTTCTCGCTGCTCCAGGCCAGCGCTCTCGAGGCGTGCCACCGGGCGGGGGTCGAGGTCGTGGTCATGTCGGGCCGCCGTGAGGCCCAGGTGATGGCCGACGCGCGGGTGATGGGCCAGAGCTCCTACATCTACGAGGCCGGCTGCGGGGTGAACATCGACTTCGAGCCGACGCTTCTGATCGGTGATTGGGAGCCAAAGTCCGACGACGATCCAACCCCCGCCCAGCGGATGCTGGACGAGGGCATCCCCGATCTGCTGCTCGACCACTTCGGCGACCAGCTCGAGTGGCACGACCCCTGGCACATGGACCGCCACCTGTCGCATCTGATGCGCGGCAAGGTCGATGTGGCCGAGGCCAACAAGGTGCTCACGGAGCACGGGTTCGAGGATGTCCGCTTCCTCGACAACGGCGCGATCGGGCGCTCGGTGGAGGCCGTCGAGGGCCAGGCCCACGCCTACCACCTGGTACCTGGCGGCGCCTCGAAGGCCAAGGGTGTGGCCTACCACGTCCAGGCCCGTGGCTACGACCTGGAGAGCTGTATCGGGGTCGGCGACTCGCTCGAGGACCTCGACGTGGCGGCGTCCGTGGGACGCTTCTTCATGGTGGCCAACGGCCCCAAGCGCGACGCCGCGATGGGCGAGGCACTGTCGCGATTCGGGAATGTCACGGTCACCGAAGGCGAGATGGGCGACGGGTTCTACGAGGCGGTGATCTCGACGCTCGCTGAACGGGGCTAGATGGCAGGCGCTTCCGATCTGGTGGACCAGGGCCGCGCGGCATACGCCCGGGGCAACTGGGCCGATGCCCTGGAAGCTCTCGCGGCCGCCGGCGAGCGGGAGGGCTTGGCGGGCGAGGACCTGGAGCTGCTCGCAACGGCGAGCTACATGCTGGGCCAGGAGGAGGAGTACTTCGCCGCTCTCGAGCGAAGCCACCAGGCACACCTCGACGCTGGGAAGGGCCTGCGCGCCGCGCGCTGCGCGATCTGGATCGGCCTGAACCTCGCCCGCGATGGGGAGATGGGACAGGCCAGCGGCTGGCTTGCCCGCGCCCAGCGCCTCGTCGAGCAGGAGGCGGACGCCTCCGTGGAGCAGGGATATCTTCTGCTGCCGGGTGCGTTCGAGCGCGAGGCGTCCGGCGATTGGGACGGAGCGGCGACCATCCTCGCCGAAGCGGCGGAGATCGGCGAGCGCTTCTCCGACCTCGACCTGGTTGCGCTCGCCAGGCACGAGCAGGGTCACGTCCTCATCATCAACGGCCGGGCAATCGAGGGCCTGGGCCTGCTCGACGAGACGATGCTGGCCGCGGCGACGGGTGAGCTCTCGCCGATCGTCACCGGCATCGTGTACTGCGGGGTCATCCTCGCCTGCCAGGAGGCCTACGAGCCACGGCGGGCACAGGAGTGGACCGGGGCGCTAACGGACTGGTGCGCGAGGCAGCCGGACATGGTCGCCTTCAGCGGGCGCTGCCTTGTCCACCGGGCGGAGATCATGCAACTGCAGGGAACCTGGCCGGATGCGCTGGAGGAGGCGAGGCGCGCGGCAGTGCGCTGTGCCGAAGGCGACAACCAGCTTGCCGTGGCCGAGGCGCTCTACCGGCAAGCGGAGATCCACCGCCTGCTGGGCGAGTTCGAGGCGGCCGAGGACGCGTACGCCGAAGCCGGTCGTTCCGGCCGCGAGCCGCAGCCCGGCATGGCCCTGCTGCGGCTGGCCCAGGGCAACCGGGACGCGGCGGTGGCGGCGATCCGTCGTGCCGAAACGGAGACGACCGAACGGGCGAAGCGGGCGGGGCTGCTGCCGGCGTTCGTCGAGATCATGCTGGCGACGGACGACCTCGCCGCTGCCCAGTCCGCCTGTGACGAGCTCGAGCAGATCGCGGAGGGGTTTGATGCCGGCGCGGTGGGCGCGATGGTCGGGTACGCCACCGGGGCTACCCGCCTCGCCGCGGGCGACGCGGAGGCGGCCCTCCGCGACCTGCGCAAGAGCGCACGGGCCTGGCAGGACCTGCGGGCCCCATACGAGGCGGCGCGTGCGCGGGCCTTGGTTGGCCTGGCGTGCCGCGCCCTGGGCGACGCCGACGGCGCCGCGATCGAGATCGAGGCGGCGCGCGACACCTTCGCCGGGCTCGGGGCCGCGTCTGACCGGACCTGGGCGGATGAATTGCTCCGGCCGGGCGGGCCGGCCGCCGACACCCACGGCCTGAGTGCGCGCGAGCTCGAGGTGCTGCGCCTCGTGGCGGCGGGCGAGACCAACAAGGCGATCGCCGCCGGGCTGGTCCTCAGCGACCGGACCGTGGACCGCCACGTCAGCAACATCTTCGCCAAGCTCGGAGTCTCATCCCGCACGGCGGCCACCGCCTTCGCCTACGAGCACGACCTGATCTGAGGCCGCGCCAGAGCCCGCGATGGGTGAGATCACCCAATCGCCGTCACGCGCCGAAGTTGGGTGATTCAGCCGATGCGCCGGCCCCGGCCGGCACCTAGGGTCGGCCAGCGGCGCTTCGCGATACCAACCAATGGAGGCATGGATGAACTACGACCTCGCGTACCGGATCGGCTTCCACCCATGGGAGGATGCGGCGAGCGATCCCCCGTTCGTCGAGAAGTTCGTGGAGCTGCTCGACCGCGAGGAGGAGGGCCGCCCCCGGCCGTTCGGGCGGGCGCTCGACCTCGGCACCGGTAGCGGGATCTGGGGGGTCCAGCTCGCCGAGCGCGGCTGGCAGGTAACCGGCGTGGACCGTGTCGAGAAGGCCCTGGGGCGGGCACGGGAGCGGGTCGCCGAATCTGGGGTTGAGATGAACCTCGTGCGAGGCGACGTGACGGCGCTTCAGGATGCGGGAATCGCGCCGGGCTTCGAGCTGCTGCTGGACACCGGGACGTTCCATGGCCTCGAGCCCGAACAGCAGCGGGCGATGGGCCTCCAGGTGAGCGCGGTCGCCGCGCCAGAGGCCACGCTGCTGATGCTCGTGTGGCCGCGCCGAAGACGGCCGCTCATCCGCGGAGCCAGCCGCGACGAGGTCGAGGCGGCCTTCCCGGGATGGACGGTCTTGAACGTTGAGCCGTCGTATTTCCACGTGCCAAAGCCGCTCGAGTGGCTGCTGCGTCCGGACGAGGAGTGGTACCGGCTGCGCCGGGGTTGAGCTGCTTGAAGCTCCGGCGCACCCGGGCATCTAGACTCGGGGCATGGCTGCCGATCACGCGACCATCGCGGAGGAGGAGTACCTCCAGATCATGTTCTGGCTGGAGGAGGCGGGCCTGCCGATCACCGGCGCGAACATCGCCCGGGCGATGCAGCTCTCCCCGCCGACGGTTCACGAGATGATCGGCCGGCTCGAGAAGGACGGCTACGTCACCCGCAAGCCCGACAAGTCCCTCGACTTCACCGCGAACGGCCGCGAGGAAGCGGGTCAGATCGTCCGGCGCCACCGCCTGATCGAGCGCTTTCTCACCGACGTGCTGCAGATCCCGTGGGACGAGGTCCACGAGGAGGCCGAGCGGATGGAGCACGCGATGTCGCCCGTGCTCGAGGAGCGCATGCTCGCCGCGATCGGCGACGCGACGACCTGCCCCCACGGCCATCCGATCGTTGAGGGCGTCCGCGAGCACGGCGTGCTGCTGGCCGACGTCGAGCCCGGCGCCGACGTCCACGTGCTGCGCTTCGAGAACGAGGCGGAGGCGATCCTCCACTACCTCAAGGACACCGGCATCCACCCGGGCCTCGACGGCAAGCTCACCTCGCAGGAAGGCGATGAGGTCGTCCTCACCTCAGGCGACGGCACCCACGTAGTCGCCCGCGATGTCGCCGAGACCGTCTCCGTTCGCGCCGACCCGGCGCCCCCTCCTCGCCCACCGCTGCCCGAGCAGCTCGTGGTCTCCAGCGACCGCTACGGACGCTAGGCCGCGGCAGTGCTGCGGGTGCTCGCCAGGGCGCGGGCGACCCGGGCCACACCCTCGTCGATGCGCTCGGGCGGGACGCTCGCGAACGAGAACCGCAGGCTGGACTCGCCGCCCTCGAGCATGAAGTCGGGGCCGGCGACGAACGAGACGCCCTCGTCCTTGGCGGCCTCGAGGACCGCCGGGGTGTTGGCGTCGTCGTCGAGGTCCACCCAGAGGAAGTAGCCGCCGCCCGGGACGACGAACCTCGCCTCGGGGATGTGGGTCCGCAGGCCCTCGACGAGGGCATCACGGCGCGCTTTGAGGGCTCCGTTCACGAACTCGACGTTGGTGGAGAGGATTCCCGACCGACACATCTCCAGCACGACCGACTCGGCCAGCATGTTCGGCGAGATGTAGTGCTCGGAGCCCCGCTTGGCGAGCGTCGCGATCGGCTCGGCCGGGCCGGCGAGGTAGCCCACGCGGACGCCGGGGCTGACCGTCTTCGAGAACGACGACGCGTGGATCACCCGGTCGGCGGAGTCCAGCGAGAGCATGGTCGGCAACTCATGCGGCTCGAACGCGATCAGGCGATAGGGGTCGTCCTCGAACAGCCAGAAGCCGTGCTCGGCGGCGAGCGCGACCAGCCGCTCGCGCTTCTCAGCGGAGAGCGTGCAGCCGGCGGGATTGTGGAAGTTGGGGATCACGTGGGCGAGCTTCACCGGCCCGTCGGCGAGCGCCGCCTCGAAGGCGTCGACGTCCAGGCCGTCGTCGGCGAGCGGCACCGGAACGATCTCGGCGCCCGTGCGGCCCAGCAAGAGCAGTGTCCGGTCGTATGAGGGCTGCTCGACGATCACCCGGTCGCCAGGCTCGATCATGTACCGGAAGAGCAGCGCCGCGGCCTCCATCGAGCCGTTGGTGACCATCACCCGGTCGGCGTCGATCCCGTGGAGCTCGGTCCCGATCCACTCGCAGAGCCCCGGGTGTCCGCGGCCGGTGCCGTAGGAGAGCGCGCGCTCCCAGTCGTCCTCCAGCGCGGTCTTCGCTGCCTCGCGCACCGCGTCGGCGGGAAGGATGTCGGCTGAAGGGGCGCCGCGGGCGAATGAGATCACATCGGAGGCCATGGGGGCCGAGTCTACGAGCCGCGATCAGCGCGCGTCGCGCTCGACCGCGACTAGGACCTCGACGTCCGCCAGGTCGACCGGGCGACCGGAGGCCAGCTTCATCCGGATGAGGTCGTCGAGCGAAACGATGGGGACCTCTACACCGTCCAGGTCGACGACGAGCGCCCGCTCGCGCATTTGATCCCACCCCGCGGTCCCCTTCGGCTCGGGGAGCAGGTGCAGTTCGCCGTGCTCGGTGAGGAGCGGAGGCACGACGGCTGCGAGGGCGAGTTGCTCGGCGCTCGCAGCTGTGAGCCTGTCGCCCGAGCCTTCGATCACGATCGCCTGAAGGTCCTCGAGCGCTGCAGCGAGCCGACCGGCGTTCTCCTCCCCGGGCGCCGGCATCACGTCGAGGTCCTTGGTGGTTCGCCGGTGGCCATGGACCTGCACGGCGACCCCGCCGATGACCAGGTACTCGACGCCGTGACGGGCGAGGGCTTCGAAGAGACGCTGGATGTCCAGCGGGCGCTCGGCGGGCTCAGCCACGGCGGATGTCCGCGGCGCGCGTGCTGGGGTGCCCCTCGGCACGCGCCGCGCGGCCCGCCAGCTCGAGGCGGGTGGCGGCGAGATTCCAGGAGGCCGACTCGCGGAGCCGCTGGGCGGGGGACATCGCAACCTCCGACGCGGGGGCCTGGGGACGCTCGGAGGCCATACGCAGTTCCTCGCCGAGGGCGTTGAGCATGCGGCGAAGCCGCTCGATCGTGGGCTGCTCCGCGCCCCGCTCGACCCTGCTCACCGCGTCCTGGCTCGTGCCCAAGCGGATCGCGAGGCGATCCTGGGAGATGCCGGCGCGGCGCCTGGCGGTGTGTAGGAGCTCGGCCGCTGAGGTAGCCATGTCTTACATCGTATCCGGTGTAGGAACGGCCCTCAGCGGGACGGGCTAGGCATTCAGGCGCTCGACCGCGAGCTGCGCGGTCTCGGTGGGGCTGGTGCCCACGCGCACGTCCTTGGCCTCGAGCGCATCCTTCTTCGCCTGGGCCGTCCCCGACGAGCCGGAGATGATCGCGCCGGCATGGCCCATCTGCTTGCCGGGGGGAGCGGTGAAGCCGGCGATGTAGGCGACGACGGGCTTCGAGACCGATTCGGCGATGAACTCGGCCGCGCGCTCCTCGGCGTCGCCGCCGATCTCGCCGACCATCACGATCAGGTCGGTCTCGGGGTCGTTCTCGAAGAGGGTGAGCATGTCGATGAAGTCCGAGCCGACGATCGGGTCGCCGCCGATACCGACGATCGATGAGTTGCCGAGGCCGGCCTGCTTCAGCTCGTTTCCGATCTGGTAGGTCAGCGTGCCGGACTTGGAGACGACGCCGATCGAGCCCTGGTCGAAGAACTGAGCGGGGATGATCCCCACGTTCGCCTTGCCCGGGCTGAGGACGCCGGGGCAGTTAGGGCCGATCAGCCGCACGCCCGCGTCCTTGGCCTTCCAGTACACGCGCATCATGTCCAGCACCGGGATGCCCTCGGTGATCGCGATGACGGTCTCGACGCCGGCGTCGATGGCCTCCTCGATCGCGGGGGCGGCGAAGCGTGCCGGGACGAAGATCATCGAGGTGTTGGCGCCGCGCTCGGAGACGGCTTCGGAGATCTTGTCGAAGACCGGCACGCCGTCGACGTCCTGGCCGCCCTTGCCCGGGGTCACGCCCGCGACGAGATCGGTGCCGTAGTCGCGGTTGCGGAGGCCGTGGAAGGTGCCCTCCCGCCCCGTGAGGCCGGAGACGACGAGCTTGGTCTCGCTGTCGACGATGATGCTCATGCGAGCTCGACCACCCGCTTGGCGGCGCCCAGCATCGTCTTCTCCTGGTGGAGGTTCCCGAGGCCTGACTCGGCGAGGATCTGAAGGCCCTCGGCCTGGTTCGTGCCATCGAGCCGGACGACGACCGGAAGCGTGAGGCCCATCTGGTTGGAGGCCTCGACGATGCCCTTCGCGACCTCGTCGCAGCGCGTGATGCCGCCGAAGATGTTGAAGAGGATCGCGGTGACGTTCGGGTCGGAGGTGATGACCTCCAGCGCGTCGACGATCGCCTCGGCCTTCGAGCCGCCGCCGGCGTCGAGGAAGTTCGCCGGCTTGCCGCCGGCCTGGGCCACGACGTCGAGCGTGGACATGCAGAGGCCGGCGCCGTTGCCGAGGATGCCGATGTTGCCGCCGAGCTTCACGTAGGTGAGGCCCTTCTCCTTGGCCATCGCCTCCTGCGGGTCCTCGGCGGACTTGTCGGAGAGCTCGGCCACGTCGGGGTGGCGGAAGAGGGAGTTGCCGTCGATCGTGGCCTTGGAGTCCAGGGCAACGACCTTGCGGTCGGAGGTGACGATCAGCGGGTTGATCTCGAGCAGCGTCGCGTCCTCCGCCAGCGCCACATCGTGGAGCTTCACCAGCATCGCGGCGACCTGGTCGGTGACGTCGTCGTCGATCCCGGCGTCGACCGCGATCTCGCGGGCGAGCTCATCGGTCATGCCCTCGCCCGGCTCGATGGTGCGCTTGACGAGCGCGTCCGGGTCGTTCTCGGCGACCTCCTCCACGTCCATCCCGCCCATCCGCGAGACGATCGCGAGGAGCTTCTTGGCGGAGCGGTCGAGGATGATCGACGCGTAGTACTCGGCGTCGATGTCCGACGCCTGCTCGATCCACAGGTCGTGCACGGTGAAGCCGCGGATGTCCATGCCGAGGATGGCCTCGGAGTGGGCGCGTGCCTCAGTCCTCGTCCTTGGCGACCTTGATCCCGCCGGCCTTGCCGCGGCCGCCGATGGCCACCTGAGCCTTGACCACGCACGGATAGCCGATGTCGTTCGCGGCGGCCACCGCGTCCTCGACGGTCGTCGCGTGCTTGCCCTGGGGCACGGGAACACCGTGCTTGGCGAAGAGCTGCTTGCCCTGATATTCGAGTAGGTCCATGGGTGTCTGCGAGCGCCCGGGTACCTAAGCGCGCGGCGGCAGCCTACAATGCGCCGCCGCTTCGCCGGAACTTCATGCCTCTTCCCAAGCTCAAAGACATCAAGTTCGTAACCACGGACTGTTACGGCACCCTGATCGATTGGGAGAAGGGAATCCTCGACGCGTTCAACGCGCAGGCCGAGCGCGACGGCTTCTCGTTCAACGACGACGAGCTCATCAAGCGCTTCCTGGAGGTGCAGGCCGAGATCATGGGCGGCTCCTATGAGCTCTACGCCGAGGTGCTCCGCCGAGCCGCCGTGAAGGTCGCTGGGGAGATCGGCTGGGAGCTCGAGCCCTCGCGCGCCCAGTTTCTGCCGGACAGCGTCGTGCGCTGGCAGCCCTTCCGCGAGGCCAACGCCGCATTGGATCGCGTGAAGAAGCGCTACGAGCTGGGGATCATCTCCAACATCGACGACAAGCTTCTGGGCGTGTCCCGGCGCCACCTGCGGACCGAGCTCGACCTCGTCGTGACGGCGCAGCAGGTGCGCTCCTACAAGCCGGATCCCGCCCACTTCAAGGAGTGCGCGCGGCGGATGGGCGGCAAGAAGGGCTGGGTTCACATCGGCTCGGGCTACGCCGCCGACGTCGAGCCGCTGCTGAAGATGAGGGTCCCGGTGATCTGGGTGAACCGCCATGGCGAGAAGCTCGAAGGCCGCAAGAAGGCCGATGCCGAGGTGAAGACGCTGCGCGACGCGGCGGCCCGCCTCGGCGCGAAGTAGGGGCGGCATGGCGCCCGGCGCGCCCACCGTCCACCGTGACCCCGCCGACGAGGCGATGGTCGCCCGCGCGCACGAGCGCTTCGCGACCGAGCATCGCCGCAACGAGCCGGAGGACGGCGAGGCCGGGGTCCTGCCCAATCTGGTGATCGTCGGTGGGCTGAAGTGCGGGACAACCAGCCTGCACCACTACCTCAACCTCCACCCCGCGATCTCGATGTCGCGCCCGAAGGAGCTCAACTTCTTCGTCGACGAGCTCAACTGGAGCCTTGGGCCCCGGTGGTACGGGCGGTACTTCGACCAGGCCGCGACCGTACGCGGCGAGACCTCGCCCCACTACACCGACCGGCCGCGCCTGGAGGGTGTCGCCGAACGCATGCAGGAGTTGATCCCGCACGCCCACATCGTGTACATGGTGCGCGACCCGATCGACCGGATGCTCAGCCACTACCTCCACAACGTGGGCGGCGGGTACGAGAGCCGCTCACTCGACGAGGCGTTCGGCCGGTGGGACACGGCCTACGTGGACCGCAGCCGCTACGCCTTCCAGCTCGAGCCATACCTCGAGACCTTCGGGCCCGAGCGGGTGCGCGTGGTCTCGCGCGAGGAGCTGAAGCAGGAGCGGGCGCGCGTGATGCGCGAGCTGTTCGATTTCGTGGGCGTCGACGACGAGTTCACGTCGGATGAGTTCGGCCGTGAGTGGGAGACCGGTGGGGCGAAGTCGAGCGGGCGGTTCAGGATCATGGACCGCGCGGTCCGCCTGCCGGGCCTGCGATCGCTGGACCGCAACTTCGACCGGCTGCCCGAACGCCTGCGCTGGCGCGTCGAGCGGATCGTCCACGACCCGGACTCGGGCGAGGCGCCGAAGCCCGAGATCTCCTCCGAGCTCCGCAAGCGACTGATCGAGATCTTCAAGCCCGACGTCGCGAAGCTCGAGGAGATCACGGGCCGCGAGTTCGGCTGGTTCTAAGCCGGCAGGTCGATACGGACCTCGGCGCCGCCGGTCGCCCCGTTCGTCGCGGCCGCCGAGCCGCCGTGCGCCTTGGCGATCGTCTCGACGATCGCGAGGCCGAGGCCGCTCCCGCCACGCTCTCGGGCAGGATCGGCGCGGCTGAACCGCTCGAACGCGCGCTGCTCGAACCCGTCGGGGAAACCCGCCCCGGAGTCGGATACCCGCAACCTCACCTCGTCTCCATCCGCATCGGCAGACAGGCGGACCGGGCCGCCGCCGTGGCGGAGCGCGTTGTCGACCAGGTTGTCGAGCGCCTGCTCGAGGCGCAGGCGGTCGCCCTCCAGCTCGAGCGCGGACCCGTCCTCGACCCGCAGCTCGCGTCCGGAGCGCTGCGCCCTCGCGCGGAACCGCTCGGCAACCCCGTCGAGCAGCTCACCCGCCCGCAGCCGCTCCGGCGCCAGAGCAAGCTGACCGCCGTCGGATCGCGCGACGACCAGCAGGTCCTCGGCGAGCTGCACCAGGCGATCGACCTCGACGATGGACGACGCCATCGCTCGCCGCAGCTCCTCGGCGTCCGCCTCGGTGTCGCGGAGGGCCAGCTCGAGCTCGGTCCGGTGCAGCGCCAGCGGGGTCCGGAGCTCGTGGGCGGCGTCGTCGGTGAAGCGCCGCTCGCGCTCGATCGCAGTGTCGAGCCGACCGAGCATCGCGTTGAGCGTCTCGCCCAGGCGCGTCAGCTCGTCGCCCGCGGGCGGGA
This sequence comes from uncultured Solirubrobacterales bacterium, assembly GCA_963776045.1. GTDB lineage: Bacteria > Actinomycetota > Thermoleophilia > Solirubrobacterales > 70-9 > JBDTSW01. The sequence goes on from CAVZLE010000004.1 coordinate 97,608, forward strand.
CGGGGAGACGCGCGTCGGGGCCGCCGGCGGAGATCGTGGCTGCCCTCCGGCGCATCTCGTCGACGGGACGCAGCGCGCCCCCAGCCGCCCAGTAGGCCGCAAGGGAGGCGAGCACCAGGGCGATGGGCCCGCCGATCAGGAGCTGCCTGGCGAGGCCCGAGAGCGCCTCGCGGCGGTCGTCGAGCGAGGCCCCCACCACGGCCACGGCTTGTTCCTCGTCCGCCTGGACCGGCGTCGCCAGCAGGCGCGCCCGGCCCTCCACTCCCGGCAGGCTCTCACGCTCGAAGTACCGGGGGCCCTCCAGCGCTTCCACTACCTCGCCGGGATCGAGCACGGCCTGCCCCTCCAGTTGCGGCGTCGAGTCGATCACCTCGCCCTCGGGCTCGAGGACCTGCGCGAAGCTCTCCTCGGATTCGATCAGGGCCACCTCGGCCGATGCGCCGAGCGCGGGCTCGGAGTCGCGGACGAACGCGGCGACCTCGCCGGCGCGGGTTCGCAGCCCGTTGTCGATCGACTCGTCGAGCTGGTCACCGAGCCGCACATAGAGGAACGCTCCGACCGCGCTGAGGACCAGGACCATCGCGAGCGCGAAGACGAGTGTCACCCGGAGGCGGATCGGGATCCGGCTCATCGCCCGCCGTCCTCGCGCAGGCGGTATCCCGCGCCGCGGACGGTCTCGATCGACCTCACACCGAACGGCTTGTCGATCTTGCGCCGCAGGAAACCCACGTAGGCGTCAACGACGTTGGAGCGGTTCTCGTACTCGTAGTCCCAGGCGTGCTCGAGGAGCTGAAAGCGCGAGAGGACCTGGCCCGGCCGCCGCATGAACGTCTCCAGGACGGCGAACTCCTTCGTGGAGAGCTCGATCTGCGTGTCTCCGCGCCAGGCCCGCCTGGTCGCGGGATCGAGGCGCAGGTCACCGACCGTGAGCTCGGTCGGGCGCTGCGCGGGGCCGCGGCGGAACAGGGCGCGCATCCGCGCCAGCAGTTCGGCGTAGGAGAAGGGCTTGGTGAGGTAGTCGTCGGCGCCTGCGTCCAGGCCCGCGACCCGGTCGCGTACGCCGTCGCGGGCCGTAAGCATCAGGACAGGGGCCCAGACCTCCGCCTCGCGGAGTTTCCGGCAGACCTCGAAGCCGTCGATCCCGGGCAGCATCACGTCGAGCACGATCGCGTCGTACTCGGTGGCGAGCGCGCGGGGCACGGCGTCCTCGCCGTTGGCCGCGACATCCACCGCCATCCCATCGCGGGACAGGCCGCGCTGGAGCAGCGCGGTGAGCTTGGTGTCGTCCTCGACGATCAGGACCCGCATGACATGGCAGGGTGAACCGGGTTCATGAAAGCCACATGAAACACCTCCACCACGCTTTCACCGGGCTTTCATGGCCCCGGGCCAGGGTGGGCGGCGAACCCGAACCGAGGAGCAAGACGATGGCACTCTGGATCACATTCCCCGCTCTACTGGCCGCGGCTGTCCTCGCCGGATGCGGGGGGAGCGACGATACCCAGACGTCCGAGGCAACGGCCGCGGCCGAGCTGAAGTTCAGCGACCCGACGCGGATCGACAACCCCTACGCGCCGCTCACCGAGTTCCAGCGCTGCGTCCTCGAGGGGACCTCCGACGAGGGCAGCGAGCGCGTCGTCCGGACCCTGCTCGACCGCACCAAGGCGTTCGAGGTAAACGGCGAGCAGGTCGATGTGGCGGTGATCGAAGATAGGGCGTTCGTGGAGGGCGAGCTGGTCGAGCGCACCCTGGACTACTTCGGCCAGGCCGACGACGGCACGGTCCACTACTTCGGCGAGGACGTGGATAACTACAAGAACGGCAAGCTGGCGAACCACGACGGCTCGTTCCTCTACGGCGAGGACACCGACCACCTGGGCGTGCTGATGCCGGCCGACCCGCAGGTCGGGGACGAGTGGTACTTCGAGAAGGCCCCGCCGATCACCGTCGAGGAGGACCGCGTGACCGCGAAGCTCCCCAGCGCCGAGGTCGCCGGCGAGCGTTACGAGGACGTGCTGCGGGTCCGAGAGCTGATCGACGGCGAGGAGATCGAGCCCAAGCTCTACGCGCGCGGCATCGGCGTCATCCAGGAGCTCCCGCCCGACGGTGAGGCGCACCTGGTCCGCTGCGCCTAGCGCCGCGCACAGGGCGCCGCTACCGTGGGCCGATGCGCCGCCTGCTCCCCGACCCCGGCGAGACCACGCTCGCCGATCAGCTCGCGCTCCTCGACTTCACGGCCCAAGCACACGCCGACCGTCCCTACACGGTCACCAACTTCGCGCTCACGCTCGACGGGCGGGCAACGATCGACGGCCGCTCGGGGCCGATCGGCAGCGACCTCGACACTGCGCTCCTCGTCGGCCTGCGCCTGACGGCCGATGCGCTGATGATCGGCGCGGGCACGATGCGCGCCGAGGGATACGGTCGGCCCGTGGCCGACCCGGCCAAGCGCGAGCGCCGGGTCGCAGCCGGCCTGACCGCCGATCCGCTGATGGTGATCGTCGGCAGCCTGGATCTGCCGTGGGAGGCGCCTCTCTTCACCGAGGGCGAGGGCAAGGTTCTGCTCTTCACGCACGACGAGGGCGAGCCGCCGCCCACCGCGACCGAGGTCGAGGTCCAGCGCCATGAGGGCCGGGTGGACCTGGTCGAGGCGATGCGCCACCTCCGGGAGGCACACGGGGTGCGCGCGCTGCTCTCCGAGGGCGGCCCCCACCTCCACGCGCAGCTGATCGAGGCCGGCCTCGTGGACGAGCTCTTCATCACCCACGCCCCGAAGCTCGCGGGCGGCGAGGGGCCGGGCCTGGTCGCCGGCCTCGCCGAGCGCGTGCGCCCCGTGAGCGTCGAGTGGCTGCTCTCCCACGACGGGGAGCTGTTCGGCCGCTACCGGGTCGAGCCGGAGTAGGACAGCGGGCCCATGCCCTCGGGCGCCGGCGGGAGGTCGCCCCGCTCCTCGACCCGCTCCTCGCCGCGGCGAAGCATCCTCAGGAAGATGATCGTGCCGCCCAGGATCGCGGCGAGGCCGCACGAGAGCTGCACGCTCACGATCCCCTCCCGGGTCCAGTAGACGTCGCGCAGGTCGAGCAGCAGGGCCGCCTCGTCGAAGGTGAGGCCGATGCCGGCCCCGAACGGGACCGCGAGCGCCTGCTCGAGCTTGTCGTTTTGGGTGATCAGACCGGCGCCGCCGGCGAGGAACGCCAGCAGGATCCCGGGGACGAAGTGATGAATGTGGCGGCCGCGGACCTTGATGTCGCTGGTGGGCCACCAGCCGGAGCGGATGCCGGCGGTCGAGACCCGCATCAGCACGAACCCTCCGGCGAACCCGGTGAGGATGTTGAACAGCACGGTCTCCCCGCGGGGGGTCGCGTCGTAGCCCTCGAGGGCGACGACGAAGGTGTCGGAGGTCGCCTCGCCCGCCGACACCAGAGCGTGCTCGGCGGAGTCGAGCACCGTCTCGGCCTCGGGCATCTGATGCGCCCGCCGGCGCGCGAGCTTCGCCAGCTCACCCAGCAGCACCGTCCCGGCCGTGGCCGCTGCGACGCCGGCCAGGCCCAGGGTCAGCCGGTCGGCCCGACCCCCGTTTCCACGGCTCCACCTGTCCATGCAGGTGAATCTAACGCCCCGCCCGGAGCGCCTCCTTGAAGCCCATGGGGCGGCCGGTACGCAGGATCGCGCGCTCGTACAGCGCTTGGCGGATCCGATCTAAAGGCGCACGAGGTTCTCGGCCTCGATGCCGCGGGTGACACCGCGGAAGTCCACCACGAGCGGGGCCTGCGAGACGACCTGTGCCGGGTCGAGCTCGGGGTGGGCGGTGACGATGCAGGCGACGTCGCAGGCCGCCAGCCCCTCGTCGAGGTCGACGGATGTCAAGGCCCAGCATGGAGAGCTCCGGCACGTGGGCGTCGTGGTAGGAGACCTCGGCGCCGCGCTCGCGCAGGAGCCGTGCGATCTTCAGCGCCGGCGCCTCGCGGATGTCGCCCACGCCGGCCTTGTAGGAGACGCCGAGCAGCAGGACCTTGGTCCCCTTGACGGACTTCTCCACGTCGTTGAGGGCCGACTGGACCTTCTCCACGCAGAAGTGCGGCTGGTGCTGGTTGATCTTCCCCGCCAGCTCCACGAACTCGGTCGGAAAGTCGTACTCGCGCGCCTTGAAGGCGAGGTAGAACGGATCCACCGGCAGACAGTGCCCGCCCATGCCGGGGCCTGGGTCGAAGCGCATGAAGCCGAAGGGCTTGGTCGCGGCGGCGTCGACGACCTCCCAGATATCGATCTCCATCCGGTCACAGAGGATCGCCAGCTCGTTGACCAGCGCGATGTTCACGGAGCGGAAGATGTTCTCCAGCAGCTTCGACAGCTCAGCTGCCTCCGGCGTGGAGACGGTCACCACCTCGTCGCAGATCAGCTCGTAGAGCTCCCGGGCCCGTTCGGCGCAGGCCTCGGTGAGGCCGCCGACGACCTTCGGGGTCGTCTTGACGGTGTAGTCGGTGCGGCCGGGATCGATGCGCTCGGGGGAGAAGGCGACGTGGAAGTCGCGCCCCGCGGCCAGCCCCGACTCCTCGAGGATCGGGCGCAGGCGGTCGCGCGTGGTTCCGGGGTACGTGGTCGACTCGAGCACGACGAGCTGGCCCTCGCGCAGCACCGCCGACAGCGCCGAGGCGGCGTCGACGATGTAGCTGAGGTCGGGCTCGCGCTGGTTGGCGAGCGGAGTTGGCACGCAGATCACCAGGGCGTCGCACGCCGAGAGGTGCCCGTGCTCGGTGGTGGCCGTGAAGCGCTCGGCGAGATCGCGGAGGCGCTCCGAGGCGATGTCCTCCACGTCCGACTCCGACCGGCGAAGCCGCTCGACCTTGCGAGGGTCGGCGTCCACGCCGATCACGTCCACCCCCGCCTCGGCGAATGCGACCGCGAGCGGCAGGCCGACGTAGCCCAACCCGATGATTCCGACCTTCATGGCGCGGAGATAGTACGAGCGGCGAGGTCTCGGATCGCCGATCCAAGATCGGCCGCAGGCGCCGTTGCGTCCAGGCTCGTGTCCGCGAGCCGCGCGACCAGGCCGTCCTCTCCTGCCCCAGCCGGGCGCAGCCACCCGGTCGGGATCTGCAGCTTCACGGCTGTGAGCGTCGCGGCGAGGGCTGCGTCGCCGTCACCGGCCACCAGAACGGCTGCGGGCTCCTCGCCCTCGAGGGCGTCCTCCGCGCCGCGAAGGGCTCCCACGAGGGCGGCGCTCGACGCATCGCCCTCCGGGGCTGGAAGCGAAACCGGCTCGAGGGCCACACCGTCGGCGGACAGGCGCTCGCCCAGGCCGCCGGCCTCGCCGTCCGCGAAAAGGACCACTCTCATGCCGACAAGCCTAGGGCCGCGGGCCAACGGCACGCGCGCCAGGTGGCGATTGGAGGGACACCGGAGAAGGCCTTTCCCGACTGAAATGGCCGAAAAAAAGGTATGCCAACCAGACCAAGCGACCGCCCAGACGAATATGATCGGCACCTCGATGAAGCGGATTCTCACTCCCTGGACCGCAGGCGTCAGCGCCGCCAAGCACCTGCGCTGGTTCCTCAGCTACCAGATCTCCGGCGAGACCCGCAGCTCGCGCTAGCCGGAGCGCGTTCGCCACAGCGCCGCCCCGCGCGGTGCGGCATGATCCCCTGTCCACTTCAGCGAACGGGAGAGAGATGGCGAAGGAGCCGCGTTCAATTCACGGGAAGGTAGTTGCGATCACGGGCGGTGCCCGGGGGATCGGCAAGGCCACGGCGGAGGCGCTTTCGCGCAAGGGTGCCCGGGTCGCGATCGGCGATCTGGACACCGACCTGGCCGTTCAGACCGCCGAGGGACTCGTCAGCGAGGGCATCGGGCTGGAGCTCGACGTCACGAAGCGCGAGTCGTTCGCGGACTTCCTCGCCCAGGTCGAGGAGCGCCTCGGCCCGCTCGACGTGATCATCAACAACGCGGGGATCATGCCGCTCGGCGATTTCGTCGACGAGGACGATGCGACGGCCACGCGGATGATCGACATCAACCTCCACGGTGTGATCTTCGGCATGAAGCTCGCCCTGCCGGGCATGCTGCGCCGCAACACCGGCCACATCATCAACATCGCCTCCCAGGCCGGCAAGGCCGGCTTCCCGGGCGGCGCCACCTACTGCGCGACCAAGCATGCTGTCGTGGGGCTCAGCGAGGCCGTTCGCGCCGAGACCCGCGAGACCGACATCGAGGTCTCGTGCGTGATGCCCGCCGTGGTCAACACCGAGCTGGGCTCGGGCCTGGTGGAGTCACGCGGCGTGAAGGTCAGCCAGCCGGAGGACGTGGCGACCGAGATCGTGCGCGCGCTCGAGTACCCGAAGTTCGACGTCTACGTGCCGCGCGGCACCGGCGTCGTCTACCAGGTCACCGGCGTGCTGCCGCGCGCCGCGCGCGAGGGGATCGCGCGGGCGATGAAGGCGGATCAGGTGCTGGCCAACCACGACAAGAGCGCGCGGGCCTCCTACGAGGACCGCGCCGCGCACTCGGAGCCCGGGCTCGAGCCCGAGGCCGTGGAGGACACGGTCGAGCAGAAGTCCTAGGCGACTCGGTTCGGGGGGTCTGACCCCCTGAGCACGGCGAGGACGTTCTCCGCCGCGGTGCGAGCCATCGCGTCGCGGGAGGTGTGGGTGGCCGAGCCGATGTGCGGCAGCAGCGTCGCGCGGGGCGCTCGGAGCAGCGACTCCGGGACCTGCGGCTCGTGCTCGTAGACGTCGAGGCCCGCGCCGCCGATCGTCCCGTTGTGGAGAGCCACGGCGAGCGCCACGCCGTCGACGATCGCCCCGCGTGCGGTGTTGACGAGGATCGACGTCGGCTTCATCAGGCCGAGCTCCTTGGCGCCGATCAGATGCTTGGTGTCCTCGCCGGCGGGCACGTGGATCGAGACCACGTCGGCCCGCGTGAGGGCGTCGCGCAGCTCGGCTCGCTCCACTCCGAGCTCGGCCTCGGCGTCGGGCTTCGCCGAGCGGGAGACGTAGAGCAGCTCGCCGGCAAGCGGGCGCACCAGCTCGGCGTAGCGGCGCCCGATCCGGCCGAGCCCGACGACGGCGAACGTCGCCCCGCTCAGCTCGAGGCCCAGGTAGGCGCCGGGGTCCCAGCCCGTCCAGCGCCGCCCGCGAAGGTCGGCTTCGGCGGCGGTGGTTCCCCGCGCCGCCGCCGAGGTCAGCGCCAGCGCCAGCTCCGCGGTGGCGTTGGTGAGGACGTCCGGGGTGTTCGTCGCGGGGATGCCGCGTTCCCGGCACGCGTCCAGATCGATGTTGTCGGTCCCGACGGCGAAGTTCGCCACCACCTGCAGGCCATCGCCCGCGGCGTCGAGCAGGGCGCCGTCCACGCGCACGGTCGGGTCGGCGACGATCGCGTCCACTCCCGGCGCCAGTCCCACCAGCTCCTCCGCGGTGGCGGCAAGGCCGCCCTCGCGCAGCTCCGCCACGTTGAGGAGGAGCTCGCGACCGGCGGGCAGGAGCCCACGGCAAATCAGCACCGTCGCCATCAGCCTGGCTCCACGAATGCGACGGACATGTCCACGCGGGCGCCGCGGAAGGGGGTGCCCTCGGCCTCGAGCAGGCGCCGCTGGCGATCGCCCTTGGCCAGGGACCCATCGGCGCGAACGATCCGCTGCCAGGGCACCGACTGATCATCGCAGCCGGACAGCACGGCCCCGGCGAAGCGGGGCGCCTCGGGACAGAGCTCGCCGTAGGTGGTCACGAAGCCGGGCGGGACGCGCCGGGCGCGGTTCAGGACCTCAGACTCCAGCCGCGATTCAGCCACCCGGGGCCCCGTCCAGGTAGGACTTGACGAGGCGCTTCGGGGCCTTGCGCAGCCACGACTCGATGATCTGCTCGCGGAGCATCTCGGGGTCGACGGTAGCGAGGCGCACGAGCATCGCCGGATAGTCCTGGTAGTGCGGCGTGATGTGGAACATCTCCGGCTCGGACTGCATGAGCGCCTCGCGCTCGAGCATGTCCACCATCAGCACGATGTCCTGCTCGTCGTCGCGCAGGCGGCAGAACCCCTTGCCGTGGACCTTCAGCGCGGGGCCGTTGTACCAGGTGCCGACCTCGACCTCCGGCAGCTCGAGGCCGATGCGCTTGACGTCGTCCCAGGTGGCGGCCATGTCAGCGCAGCGCCTGGGCGACCTCGGCCGCCACGCGGTCGCCCGATGCCACCGCCCCCTCCAGGAAGCCCTGAAAAGTCCGCGCGGTGTGCTCGCCGGCGAAGTGGATCCCGCCCTCGGCCTTGCCGGCGACCTCTCCGAACTCCGTCGTCTGACCCGGCTCGAACGCGGCGTATGAGCCGAGCGCCCACGGGTCCTTGGACCAGTTCGAGATGAAGGCCCGGCCGTTGAAGCCGTCCTCGATGCCCGGCGCCGCCCGGTTGAGGATCGACAGGACCTCGGCCACCTCGGCCTCCGGCGCCTCGCCGTGGCCGGTGGTCGGGCGCATCGACGGCGGCGCCGTCCCGCCCGCCGTAGTAGACGGTGATGAGCCCGGCCGCGCCCTCCTGGGTGAGCGATGTGTCCCACGTGTACTGAAATGGGTGATCGGTCTCCAGGTTGCCGTTCCAGCGCTCGTATTCCTCCGGGCGAGCGTCGAACTGGAGCAGCATCTTGGCGTTGGTGCCCATGCCCAGCTCGTCGATCGCCTCGCGCTTCAGCGGGCTCAGTCCTGCGCGCTCCAGGTCGACCTCGCGCAGCGTCGTGAACGGCAGCGCGAGCACCACGCGGTCGGCCTCGATCTCGCCGGAGCCCTCGACCTCCAGCCCGTACCCGCCGTCGTCGAGGCGCCACAGCGAGCGGAGCGGAGCGTTGCGCTCCACGGCGCCCTCGGGCAGCGCGTCGGCCATGCCGCTGACCAGCAGGTCGTTGCCGCCGGCGACGTGGAATCGCTCGTCCGAGCCGTCCTCGTCGGCCGCGTTGCCCTCGGTGAGGTAGAGCAGGCTGGTCGCCGCGAGCTCCTCCGGATCCAGTCCGAACTCGCTCGCGAGGTACGCGGTGGTGGCGAGGCCGAGCAGGGAGGAGGGCCCGCCCGGGACGTTCTCGCCCAGCCAGTCCCGGGCCGAGCGGCGGTCGAAGCGCTTCGCGGCATCGCTGTCGTAGCTCCCGTCGTAGCCGGTCCGCTGGGCCTCCTCGTCGAGGCGGGCCCGCATCTCGGCGTAGCCGCGGTAGACCTCGGGGGAGGTCCGCAGCTCGCCGTCGAAGATGCGCGCACCGCGGTTCGGGGGGAGCTTCCGGGCGAACTTCTCGCGGTCCTCCAGTTCGAGCCCGAGCTCCGCCGCGAGCGCCTGGATGCGGCGGTGGTTGGTGTCGATGAACTCGCCCCCGTGCTCACCGACCTGGTCGTCGACGAAATCGCGGGCGGTGAAGCAGCGGCCTCCAAGGCGGTCGTCTCGCGCTTCGAACACAACCGCGTCGATCCCGGCCTGCTGCAGGCGGTAGGCGCAGGTCAGCCCGGCGAGGCCGGCGCCGATGACCACCACCCGCTCGCGGCCCCGGGCGGGCTTGGCTGCATCGCCGCCGCACGCGGCCAGCGGCCCCGCGCTCAGCACCATCCCGGCGGCGGCGCTGCGCTTCAGGAAGGTGCGGCGGGTCGTCCCCGTGCGCTCGTTCATCCAGGTGGTTCTACAGAATGCCCTGGGTGATCCGCCTGTACCGCGCCGACTGGTCGACGAACTGTGAGCGCGTCGGCCTGGCCCTTGGCCACAAGGGGCTCGAGGCCGAGTCGGTGCTGATCACCTACGACGACCGGTCTCCCGTGGAGGCCGTGAGCGGTCAGGGCCTGGTGCCGGTGATCGACTGCGACGGCGAGGTTGTGGCCGACTCGACCCGGATCATCCACTGGCTGGAGGAGCGCCATCCCGAGCCGTCGCTGTTTCCCTCCGACCCGGAGGCGCGCGGGCGGGTGGACGAGTTCATCGCGTGGTTCAACTCGGAGTGGAAGGGCGTCGCCAACGCCCTCGAGGAGGAGCTCGAGCGGGACGAGCCCGACCCGGCGGAGGTCGAGCGCCTGGGGGCGATCCTCCAGGGTCACCTGGCCCGCTTCGAGGGCATGCTGGCCGACGGACATCCGTTCCTCTTCGGCGACGGGCCCGGCGCCGCCGACTTCATCGCCTACCCGTTCCTGAAGTACGCGGCCCAGCGCGACCCGGCCGACACCGAGCTATTCCACGTCCTCCTGGACGACCACCAGACGCTGGGGCACGAGCACGCCCGGCTAGGCGCCTGGATCGAGCGGGTCGGCGCGCTTCCGCGCGCCTACTGACAGGTCCGCCCGGCGCAGTCGCGCAGCTCGTCGAGGCGACGCGCCAGGCGGTCGGCCACCGGCGCCGAACCCCGCGGGTCCGTGGTCAGGAGGTTCTCCAGCTCATACGGGTCCTCGCGCAGGTCGTAGAGCTCATGCGCCGGGCGCTCCAGCGCCGTGGTCCGGTCGGCGCTGAGCTCGATGTACAGGTACTGCGGCGTCCTGATCGCCTCGTACGTGTAGCCGTCGTCGAGCTCGATCAGCAGCCCGCGGTCCTGCGGCCAGTCCTTCGCCCCCTTCAGCAGCGGCAGCATCGAGCGCCCGTCCGGCTTGCGGCACTCGTCCGCGCCGTTGCACGGCCGCGCTCCGGCGATGTCGAGGATCGTGGGGGCCAGGTCGACCGTGCCCACCGGCGCGCTCGATCGTCTCGCCGCCGGTCACGCCCGGGTAGCTGATCGCCATCGGCACGCCCGATGAGGCCCCGTAGGCCAGCCGCTTGTCGTCGTCGAGCCCGTGCTCGCCGAAGAAGAAGCCGTTGTCGGAGAGGAAGACGAGCACCGTGTTCTCCAGCTCACCGGACTCGCGCAGCTCGTCGACGATCCGGCCGATGCCGTCGTCGACGCTCGCCAGCGAGGCCAGGCTGCAGCGCCAGCGCGAGGTCATCACCTCCAGATCGCTCTCATCCAGCGCGGACTTGGAGCTCAGCCAGTCCGGCTTGTCGGAGCGGTCCGCCTCGTCGAACGAGGGTGGGCTGGGCAGCTCCGCCTCGGCGAACGGGTGGTACGCGGCCCCGGTCGATCGGCCGCGGCTCCTCCCCGTCGCACGGCCCCTCGCCCCCGGCGGCGACGACGTGCGGGGCGTTGTAGGCGAGCCAGAGGAAGAAGGGCTTCGAACCGGCCCTCGAGTCCTCGATGAAGTCCAGGGCCTCGTTCGTGAACACGTCGGTCGAGTAGTCGCCGGGATCGGACCCGAAGCTGAGCTCCTCCTCGCCGTCGCGGACCTGGTAGTTGAAGTAGGCGGGGTAGGAGGCCGCAGCGAACCAGGAATCCCACCCCGGCGCCGGCTCCTGCGAGACCAGCTCGTAGCCGTTCAGGTACTTACCGATGAACCCTGTTTCGTACCCGCCCGCCTGCAGCCAGGTGGGCAGAACGGTCTCCTTCTCCCGCAGGTCCGGATAGCCGGGCGTGTTGGAGAGAACGCCGTTGTTGTGCGGGTACTGGCCGGTCAGGAACGAGGACCGGGCGGGGCAGCACAGGGGCGGCGTGGCGACGGCCGACTGGAACACGGCTCCCTCGTCCTCGAAGAAGCCGGTGGTGATCGGCATCGCCTCCTCGGTGAAGGTGCTCGTGGTCTGGTCGTCGGTCATGACGACGACGATGTTCGGGCTGCCCGCCGGCGCCTTGCCGGTGGTCGTCTGGGCGGCCTCGTCGTCCCCGCCGGAGCAGCCGGCGGCCACCACAACCGCCATCACCACTACCGACGAGATCGCCCCGCGCAATGGGCCGTACAGGGATCGAACCTGTGACCTTGAGATTAAGAGTCTCCTGCTCTACCAGCTGAGCTAACGGCCCGGGTGCGGAAGATTAGAGGGACGGCGGCGGGCAGGAATCCGAGGGCTACGGAGCCGTAGGCGCCAGCGCGCCGGCACCGCCGGTGTCGGCCCCGATGCCGCCGAACGGGTTCTCCAGCTGCGGGTCGGCGTCGGTGTCGCCCGCCTCCGCGGCCGCCTTCTGCTGCTTGACGAACTTCTCCGCCTCGGTGCGAAGCTGCTCGAGCCCCTTCTCCAGCTGCTTGCCCTCGGCGTCGTCCGCGAGCGAGAGCGCCTTGTCCCGCGCCTCGTCGCCGGCCTTGACATCGCCGTCGAAGTAATAGAACTGCGCGAGCTGCGCGTAGCTCGGGGCGTCGTTCTCCTGCTTGGCCACGAGCTCCTGCGTGGCCGCCGCGCCCTTGAGGTTCAGCGAGTCGACCGGCGCCGACAGCGCGCACTGCGGAAGCGGCGGGACGTAGGCGCAGATCATCTGGCTGGCCACCTGGATGTCGAGCTTCGACGGCGGATCCTTCGTGAGGTCCTCCCAGGCGTCGAGCGCCTTGTCCCACTCCGCTTTCGTCTCCTCCGTGAAGGTGGCGACGCCGGTCTCCTCGTCGAACGAGAGGTTCTCCTGGCCGGCGAGGAAGCGGTAGCGGGCCAGGTCGGTGAGCGCGTTCGCATCCTTGGGATCCGTGTCGAGCTTCTTCTCGGCGTCCTCGATCTGCTGCTCGTAGGTGGACTCGACGTCATCGTTGGAGCCGCTGCCGCCCAGCCCGATCGCGTCGAAGATGCCGCCGCTCAGGTCCGAGCCGATGCCGAAGCCGACGAACGAGATGAAGAAGATGAACGCGAGGAAGCCGAAGACGACCTGCACCACGCGCTTGCGCTTGCCGCTCTTGAGATCGAAGATCACGGGCGCGGAGGGTAGCTGCTCACCTCTAGCCGGAGCCCTCGGGTGCGGGCTCGGATGGCGGGACGTCCTTGGCGTGGCCGAAACGCCTGGCGAGCTGCACGCTGGCCTCGTAGAGCAGGACGAGCGGGATCATGATCAGGATCATCGAGATGGGGTCGCCGCCGGGAAGCGCGGCGGCGACGACCGAGATGGCGAGGATCGCGTAGCGGCGGTTCTTGGCGAGCTGATCGGGGGTGACCACACCCATACGCGTCATCGCCAGCAGCGCGATCGGCATCTGGAAGAGCAGGCCGAGGACCACGGTCAGGATGCCCAGGAAGCCGTAGTACTCCTTGGCCCGGAGCTGGATGTTGAAGTCGGCTTCGTTGAAATTGAGGAGGAACGTGATCGCGGCGGGCATGACCACGAAGTAGGCGAAGGCGATGCCGGCGAGGAACAGGAACGGCATCGCGATCAGGTACGGGCCTGACGACGCTCTTCTCCTGCGGGGAGAAGGCCGGGATGATGAACGCGTAGAGCTGGTAGAGGATGATCGGCAGCGAGAGCACCATCGCGCCGTAGGCGGAGACCTCGACGGTGGTGAAGAACGGCTCGGTCGGCGAAAGGGTGATGAGCTTCTCCTCGTACTGACCGGGCAGCGGCCAGTTGAAGATGTCCAGCATCAGGTCGTCCTGCCAGAAGCAGAGCGCGAAGGCCACGCCGAAGGCCGCCAGCGACACGATGATGCGCGTGCGGAGCTCGTCGAGATGCTCGACGAGAGTCAGGCGGTCCTCGTGAGCGATCGCCGCCCGTGCCCGGGCCATGGCCCTACGCCTTGGGTTCGGCCACTACCTCGGCCTCGGCGGGCTCGGTGGCCTCGCGGGGCTGGGGTGCGGCGGCCTGAACCTCGAGCTTGGCCTGCTGCTCGGCCTTCTCATCGTCGTCGTCGTTGCCGGTGATCGAGTCCTTGAACTCACGCATGCCCGTGCCCAGCGACTTGCCGAGCTCGGGGAGGCGCTTCGGTCCGAAGACGATCAGAGCGATCACGAGAACGATTGCGATTTGCCAGAGGCTGAAATCCATCAGTAGGGATGGTAACGGCGGCTTCCGCCGACCGGATCAATTTCCGCCGTTGGGGCGTGATCCTGCCGTGGGCGCGGGCCCGCCCTCGTAGCGCGACTCGGTCGCGTCGACCTGGCTCTGATAGTGGCTGCCCAGCTCCTCGTGCCCGTAAGGGCGCTCGGCCGGCCGGTCGAGTGCCATGAGGCTGAGCTGGGCGATCGGCAGGCCCGTGCGCAGCACGATCGGAACGCTGTTGAAGTTCGTGATCTCGAGGGTGAGGGTGCCCTTCCAGCCAGGATCTACGAATCCGGCGGTTGCGTGGACGATCAGTCCGAGGCGGCCTAGCGAGCTCTTTCCCTCGATGCGGCCGACGAGGTCGTCCGGCAGCTCCACCCACTCCTCGGTGCGCCCGAGCACGAACTCGTTGGGGTGAATCACGAAACTTCCCCCGTTCTCGACTGTGACCTTCTCCGTGAGATCTGTCGGCGGGTCAGCCAGATCGATCACCTGAATGCGGTGATTGTGGAACACGCGGAAGGACGAGCCGAGCTTGAGATCGACGCTTGCGGGCTGCACCATCTCCGGGTCCCAGGGGTCGATTCGCAGCCGTCCCTCGCCCACGAGGCGGCGGATGGTGCCGTCGGAAAGGATCCCTGGATTGTCCATTCGTCCAGTTTCGCAGCGCGTTCGGTGGCTTGACCATGCGGCTCAGGCACGGATTCCGCTTTTTGCGGCGAGATGAGTGTTGACCCTTCATTAACTGAGGGCTAACCCCTAAAGCCTCCTGGGGTCCCCGCCGATAAGGCGGGCATGGATGAGAGGGAACGCACGACTGATCTCGCGTCGCCCGAGGCTGAGGTGCCCCAGGTCGGCCCCGGCGATTTCCAGTCCACGAGGGAACGGCGAAGCCACGGTCGCCGTGACGAGGATCTCCACATCTGTCCCTCCTGTGATTCAGGCCTCGTCCACCCCGTGGACTGGTCGCCGGCGGCCGGTCGGCGCTGGCTCGTGGACCTCCGCTGCCCCGAGTGCGAGTGGACCGGCGGCGGCACCTACTCCCAGAAGGTCGTCGACAGCTACGACGAGGTCCTCGACGACGGCACCGAGGCGCTGCTCGACGACCTCAACCGGCTCTCGCGGGCCAACATGGAGGAGCACGTCGAGACGTTCGTCGGCGCCCTCCAGTCCGACCACATCTTCCCCGAAGACTTCTAGGCGGTGTCTAGGCGCTAGGAGTAGCGCTCCACCACCCCGTCGGCGACGAGGGTGAGGAGCTCTCGCTGGGCCGCCTCGACGGGCGCCGCGGCGACGATCGACTTCGCCTTCTCCACCCGGGCCCGCGCGTCCTCCCGGACCCGGTCCAGGGCGCCGGTGGCGGCGATCCGCTCGCACACCTCCTCGGCGCCGGCCTCGTCCAGCGCGCGCAGGTCGATGTCGCCCAGCGAGGGGTCCTCGCGGATCGCCGCGATCAGCGGAAGCGTGACGGTGCCGTCCAGGAGGTCGGTTCCGCGCGCCTTGCCGGTGCGCTCGGGCGGGCCCTCCACATCGAGCACGTCGTCGAGCTGCTGGAAGGCGAGCCCGATCTCGCGCCCGAACGCCGTGAGCGGCTCGTCGGCGCCGGAGTCGTCGCGCCCGATCGCGCAGGCGCACTCGAACAGGCGGGCGGTCTTCAGCAGGCACCGGGCCAGGTAGCGCTCGGGCGGAAGCTCGAGCACGAAGGCGTCGCGGCGCTGCGCGAGCTCGCCGAGGGCCAGGGCGACGGAGGCGCTCGCCAGCAGCGCCACGCGGCGCTCGCCCGCGGACCGCGCGGCCCCCGCGGCGGCGGCGTCGTCGCCGGCGGTGATCGGCACCTCGGCCAGCTCCGCGAACGCGCGCGAGAAGAGGAGATCGCCCACGGCGGTCGCGCGCTCGGGCCCGGATGTCGCGCGACCACCGTCGGGCGGCCGCGCCGCAGCGGCGCCGCGTCGAGGACGTCGTCGTGAACGAGGGTCGCCATGTGCACGAGCTCCACCGCGGTCGCGGCGCGCACGGAGCCGTCACCGGCGTCGGGCCCGGCGCAGAGCAGCACCAGCATCGGGCGCAGGCGCTTGCCGCCGGCGGCAAGCGTCGCCCCGGCGTCCGCGCCCAGCGTCTCGCCGTGACCGGCCACCAGCTCGGTCAGCCGCGACTCGACCCGGCCCATCAGGCGGGGAAGCCAGGCCTCGGCCGCCTCCATCACCATCGTGACCGGCGGCGGGACCGAGGACCGGGTCACGCCGGCGTCGCCCCCGAGTGGATGGCGATGATCCCGCCGCCGAGGAGCAGCCAGCGGATTCGCCCCAGGCCCGCGCCGTCCATCAGCTCCGCCAGGCGGTCGGGCGGCGGGAAGTTGCGGACCGAGTCGGGCAGATACGTATAGGCCGCCGAGTCGCCGGCGACGCTCCCGAGCATCGGGACGACGCGGTCGAACCACAGCGAGAAGAACGTGGAGAGCGGTGGGCGCTGCGGCTGGGTGATCTCCAGGATCACCAGGCGCCCGCCGGGCTTCAGCACGCGGGAGAGCTCGGCCAGCCCGGCCTCGAGGTCGGACAGGTTGCGGACGCCGAAGCCCACCGTGACGGCGTCGAACGATGCGTCGTCATAGGGCAGGGCCAGGGCGTCCGCCCACTCGAACTCCACCGTGGCGCCTCCGCCGCCCGCGCCGTTCGACTCGGCTCCGGCCGGCGCGGTGCGGGTGCGCTCGGCCTCCTTCTCGCGCGCGATCTCCAGCATCGCCTCGGAGAAGTCGCAGCCGGTGACGCTGCCGCTCACGCCCACGGCGTGGGCCAGCTCGAACGCCAGGTCGCCGGTGCCGCAGCAGACGTCCAGGGCGCTGTCGCCCGGCTCCAGCTCGGCGCGCTCGACCGCCCGCTCGCGCCAGCGGCGGTCGAGGCCGGCCGTCATCACATGGTTCATGCGGTCGTACACGCCCGCGATGCGGTCGAACATCGTGCGGACCTGCGTGGAGAACTCCTCCGAGTCGCGGCTCGGCTGCGCCGCCGCTCCGGCGCCCGCGGCGCCCTGAGCACTCATCTACTCGCCTTGCAGCGAGGCGAGGTAGTCGACGAGCGCGTCGAACTTCTCCGGGGGCAGGTCGGCATAGGGCGGCATGATCCCCGACGGGTTCACGAGGGACCGCGCGATCGCCGCTCGCGGCACTTTCGCGCCGATCTCGGTCAGCTCGGGACCAGGCCCGTCGTTGCCGTTCTCACCGAACTTGTGGCAGGCGAGGCAGCCGGACTGGGCAGCGACCTCCTGTCCAGCCTCGTACTCCGCGGCGACCTCGGCCTCGATCTCGGTCGGTGAACCGGCCGAGGCGCCGAGGTAGGTGAGGAACGCCATCGCGATGATCGTCAGCACGCCCGCCGTGGTGGCGACGGGGCGGCGCTCCGGCCGGCGCTCGGGGTTGCGGTCGTAGAACGGCAGGAGCAGCAGCAGGACCAGCAGGATGTTCGGGAGGATGATCGTCGCCAGCGGCACCAGCTCCGGCGGCTTGATCACGCGCAGGACCTCGAACAGGAAGAAGAAGTACCACTCGGGCCGGGGCACGTAGGTGGTCGTCGTCGGGTCGGCCTTGGGGCCCTGCTCGGCGCCGAGGACGATCGACATGATCGCGATGACCGCGATCACGATCAGGGCCATCACCGAGTCCTTGGCGACGGCGTAGGGGAAGAACGGCTTGCCCTTCTTCTTCAGGGACTCGTACTCGCGGAGGTACTGCTCCTTCTCGCGCCCGTTCATCCGACCTTTTCCTCACGCAGCGACTTCGGCTTGGTCTCGGCCTTCACCCACGGTGGTGCCGTGGTTCCCAGCTTCACGACCAGGTACAGGTGCGCAAAGATCAGCGCGATGATCGCGCCCGGCACGAGCAGCATGTGAACCGCGTAGAAGCGCGAGATGGTGGTCGACTCGAACTCGGCGCCCGCCCGCAGGAAGTCGGCCAGATAGGGGCCGACCACGGGCCCGGTCGCGGTGATGTTGTTGGCGACGATCGTCGCCCAGAAGGAGCGCTGGTCGAACGGCAGCAGGTAGCCGGTGAGGCCCATCACCAGGGTCATCACCAGGAGCAGCACGCCGATGACCCAGTTCAGCTCGCGCGGGTACTTGTAGGCGCCGAAGAAGAACGTCCTGCCCATGTGGAGGAAGATCAGGACGATCATCACCGTCGCGCCCCACTTGTGCATGCCGCGCACGAACTCGCCGAGGAAGACGTCGTTGGTGAGGTGCGTGATCGAGGCGTAGGCCTCGGTCGCTGACGGCGTGTAGTACATCGCCAGGAAGACACCGGTGATCGCCTGCGCGACGAACGCGAAGAGCGTGGCCGAGCCCGAGCGTGTAGAACCAGTTCGTGCCCTTCGGGACCTTCCGGAAGAGCATCCCGGTGAAGAAGCCCGTGACGCCGGTGCGCTCGTCGACCCAGCCGACCAGGTCGGCGGGGGCCTCCTTGGCCTTCTGCACGGCGGGATGCCCGCCGTTGCCCGAGCCGTTCGACTCGCCGGGCTTGGCGGGCTTGCGCAGGATCTGTGGGAGCTTGGGCATGCTCAGTCCGGCGGCGGCGGGGTCGTGGGCCGCGGCGGGTAGAGGTACTCCCAGATCCCGCCGGTGAACTCGCCGGGATCCCGGGCGCGAACGGGCTCGAGGTCGGAGGTGACGCTGTAGCGGGGGCCGATCTCCACCTCGCCGGCGGTGACGCGCGTCTGGAAACGGTCGAACGGTCGCACCGGCGGGCCGCCGAGGACCTTGCCCTCGAAGTCGTAGACGCCGCCGTGGCACGGGCAGATGAAGGTGGATGAGGCCTCGACGAACCGCACCGGGCAGCCAAGGTGGGCGCATCGGGTGGAGATAGCGATGTACTCACCGGGGTTCTCCACGGGGTTGATCTCAGGATTGCCCTCGCGGACGTAGGCGGTGGTCTTCCCGGCCTCGCCGATGCCGTCGCGAATCGTGATGACGACGTCGTTGTAGCTGTCGGGGTCGAAATCCTCGACTCCGCCGACGCCCTCCCAGGTCTCCTCGGGCGCGTCGAAGACGGGAGCCAGGGCGAAGCCGACCGAGGGCAGGAGGACGATCGCGATGCCCAGTCCGCCGGCCATCTGGCCGCCCAGGGCGAACACGGCACGGCGCGTCATCGTCTCGCCCTCGTAGTAGCCCGCGGGATGGGGCTTCTCGGACGAGCCGTCTTGGCCGTTCTGGCCGTTCTTCTTCTCGGGAGCGTCAGCCACGGTCGGGCGGTTCAGGAGGATCGAAGTCTATTGCGTCAGCGGCGTCGGCCAACCCGTCAGCGAAGCCTCCGTCCGCGGCGGTTGCGAGGGCCGCCGCCCACAGAGCCGACGCGACGGCGTCGCCTGCGGCGCCCGTGCGCAGCGACGCCTTGGCCGTCTGGTGCGCCTCGGAGGCCCCGCCGGCCACCGCGCTCGCGGCCGCCAGCCACAGCGCGAGCGCCGTCCGCTCATGGGCGGCGGCGTCGGCATGCAGCACCGCGCACAGCGAGATCAGGTCGGCCAGCTCGCGGACGGCCTCCAGATCGCCCAGGCCCGCCAGCCGCTCCAGGCCCAGCGCGTAGAGGTGGTCGCCGGCCAAGAGCGCCAGGTCGGGCTCGGCGCCGGCCAGCACGCGCGACTCGCCGTAGTGCAGGAGATAGCCCTCGCGGACCGCCTCGACCACGAACGCGTAGTCGGCCTCGGCACCCGATGCACGCGGGCCCGCGGCAGCGAGGACGCCAAGGGCGGCAGGCTCCTTGGGCTCGCGCAGGTACTCGCCGAGCAGGGTGTCGTCGTCGCGCACGGCGGCGGCGACATCGCGAAGTGCGTCTTCAGTGACAGCCACGGGCGCGCGAGCCTACAGCCGTGACACTCCCGTATGTGGGGTCAGACCCCAATCGCGGAAGTGTGACTTCGTGCCGGGGGTCTAACGCGGGAGCGGCAGGTGGCCCGGGGCTCGCAGGCCGTCGAGGATCACCTGGAGCAGGCGCTCCCAGCTCATCTCCATCGGGCCGACCTTGCCGTCGACCAGGGCGCGGCCGATGCCGCAGATGAGCCCGGGTACGTCCTCCCACTCCATGTCCTCGCGCAGCTCGCCCGCCTTCTGGGCGCGGCCGACGAGCTCGGGGAGCAGGACCGGCATGCCGACGCTCTCGGCGCCGTCGCGCATCATCTCGGGCCGCTCGAACATGGCCTCCGACAGGGCGCGGTCGCCGGCCATGACGCCGGCGGAGTAGTGCATGAACCCGGCGAAGCCCTGCCAGGGGTCGGGGTTGGCGATGCCCTCGCGCGCGGCCTCGGCCAGGCCGTCGAAGCGGTCGTGGATGAGCGCCTCCAGCAGGTCGCACTTGTTGGGGAAGTGGCGATAGACGGTGCCGACGCCCACCCCGGCGCGGCTCGCGATCTGCTCCATCTGGGCGTCGAAGCCGTGCTCGGCGAAGAGCTCGCGGGCCGACTCCAGGATCCGGGCGTGGTTGCGGCGGGCGTCGGCGCGCTGGGTGGGTGCGGTGGGGGTCTCGACGGTGGCCACTTCGGATCCTCTCAGTGATGGACGTCACAGCAAACGGAATACCGATTCCGTATAGTGCCACAAACGGAAGCTGAATTCAGATTCCGATTATGCCACAACATCGCTGAACGCGGCGAAGGGAGAACCACATGACGACAGACCAGGCAACACTAGAGCGGAGGCGCTGGATCGCACTTGCGCTCCTCTGCGTGGCCCAGTTCGTCGTCGTCCTCGACGCGTCCATCACCAACGTCGCCCTGCCGACGATCGGCGAGTCCCTCGGGATCGACCAGGACAGCCTGTCCTGGGTCGTCACCGCATACGCGCTGACCTTCGGCGGCTTCCTGCTGCTCGGCGGGCGCCTCGCGGACATCCTCGGCCGTCGCCGCGTGTTCATGGCGGGCCTCATCGTCTTCGCGGCCGCGTCGCTGGTCGGTGGCTTCGCGGAATCGGAGGGCATGCTGATCGCCGCGCGGGCCGTTCAGGGCCTGGGCGCAGCGCTCCTCTCCCCCGCCGCGCTCTCGATCATCACCACCACCTTCAGGGACGGCTCCGAGCGCAACAAGGCGCTCGGCGTCTGGGGAGCGGTCGCCGGATCCGGCGGCGCCGCCGGCGTGCTGCTGGGCGGAGTCCTCACCGAGTACCTGGGCTGGGAGTGGGTCCTGTGGGTCAACGTGCCCATCGGCATCGGCGCGGCCGCCATCGCCCCCTCGCTGATCGGCGAGAGCCGCTCCCAGTCGGAGACGCGCAACTTCGACATCGCCGGGGCGATCTCCGTCACCGCCGGCCTGTCGCTGCTTGTCTACGCACTGATCGAGGCGCCGGGTGCCGGCTGGGGCTCGGGCCAGACAATCGGCCTGCTGGCCGCTTCGGTCGCACTGATCGCCGCGTTCGTCGCGATCGAGCTGCGCTCGGCCTCGCCGCTGATGCCGTTCTCGATCTTCCGGAACCGCACCCTCACGGGAGCGAACGTGGTCGGGGTCCTCACCGGAGCGTCCCTGTTCAGCATGTTCTTCTTCATCTCGCTCTACATGCAGAACGTGCTGGGCTACAGCGCGATCAAGGCGGGGCTCTCGTACCTGCCGCTGGCGCTGTCGATCATCGTCGCGGCCGGGGTTGCCTCCGTGATCGTCACGCGGATCGGGTACAAGCCGATCCTGGCGGCCGGGATGGTTCTGATCGCGGCCGGCCTGTTCTGGTTCAGCCAGATCTCGCCGGACGGCACCTTCCTGGGCGACGTCCTCGGCCCGTCGCTCCTGGCGGCGGTCGGACTGGGCTTCGCGTTCGTCCCGCAGACGATCGCCGCGGTCTCGGGTGTGAAGGACCACCTGGCCGGGCTGGCCAGCGGGCTCATCAACACCTCCCAGCAGGTGGGTGGTGCGCTGGGCCTGGCGGTGCTCTCAACCGTGGCGTTCCCGCAGATCGAGGACAACATCGCCGCCGCCGGCGACGACCCCGCCGCGATCCCCGGGATCCTCACCGACGGCTACGCGGACGCGTTCCTCGCCGGCTCCGTGATCGCGGTGCTGGGCCTGATCGCGACGCTGACGCTGATCAGCAACAAGGACTCCAGGGCCCACATGGAGATCGGCGACGGCTCGCAGGGCGACAGCCCCGGGACCGGCGCTGACGCCAACGGCTCCGGCGACCCGGCCGCAGGCCGAGCGCCAGCTGGAAACCGTCTAGGGAATCCCTCGAACGTCCCGCGCACCCCCGAAAAGTGGGGGTGTCCGGGACGTTCGCCCTAGGCGTCGGCTTCGGCGAAGGCCTCGCGCGCCGCGTCTACCGTCCGCTCGATCGCGGCGCCGTCGTGGGCCAGCGAGACGAACCAGGCCTCGTATTGCGACGCCGGCGGGTAGATCCCCCGGTCGAGCAGCGCCCTGGCGAAGGCTCCGTAGGCGTCGTGGTCGCAGGCCGCGGCGCCGGCGAAGTCGGTGACCGGGTCGGCTGAGAAGAACGGGGTGAGAAGGCCCGGCACGCTCACGACCTGGATCGCGCGATCCGCCGCGGCGTCGCGGAGGCCCGCCGCGAGTGTGTCGGTCAGCTTCGCCAGCCGCTGGTAGGCGCCGGCATCGAGCTCCTCGAGCGTGGCGAGCCCCGCCGCCACCGCCAGCGGGTTGCCCGACAGCGTGCCCGCCTGGTAGACGTCGCCGGCCGGGCTGACCGTGCTCATCAGGTCGCGCCGGCCCCCGTAGGCCGCGAGCGGGAGGCCGCCGCCGAGGATCTTGCCCATGATCGTCAGGTCGGGGGTCACGCCGTAGCGCTCCTGGGCTCCCCCGCGGGCGACGCGGAAGCCGGTGATCACCTCGTCGAACACGAGCAGGGCTCCGTTCGTGTCGGCCTCGGAGCGAAGCAGCTCGAGGAAGCCCGGCGCGGGCGGGACGAGGCCCATGTTCGCCGCGATCGGCTCGGCGAGGATCGCCGCCAGCTCGTGCTCGGCGACCGCCGCCTTGAACGCCTCGGGGTCGTTCCAAGGAACCACGACCGTGTCCTTCGCCGCGGCCTCGGTGACCCCGGGGCTGGCGGGGATGCCCTGCGTCGCGAGCCCCGAGCCGCCCTCGGCCAGCAGGCCGTCGACGTGGCCGTGGTAGGCGCCGGCGAACTTCAGGACCTTGTCGCGCCCCGTCGCCGCGCGCGCCAGGCGCACGGCGCTCATCGAGGCCTCCGTCCCCGAGTTGACCAGCCGCACCATCGCCACCGACGGGACCCGGTCGGCGACCTCGGCGGCCAGCTCCACCTCGGCCTCGGTGGGCGCCCCGTAGCTCGTGCCCCGCTCGGCGGCGCGCTGGACGGCCTCGACCACCGGCGGATAGGAGTGGCCCAGGATCAGCGGCCCCCACGAGCAGACCCAGTCGACGTAGCGGTGGCCGTCCGCGTCGATCAGCTCGACGCCCTCGCCGCGCTCGATGAAGATCGGGTGGTCGCGGCCGATCGACTTCATCGCCCGCACCGGTGAGTTCACCCCGCCGGGCAGCAGGCCGACGGCGCGCGCGTAGATGACCTCGGAGGCGCGGGTGTCCAGCGTCACTTCGCGACGAGGGCGGCGTTGGCGGCGATCGCCGCCTGCGGGTCTCGTTCCCACGCCGCGTAGTCGTCGGTGAAGTAGTGGAGGCGGATCTTCTTGTACTCGGTGGAGGAGTAGAGGACCGCGCGATCGTCGCCGTGGAGGTCGTGCTCGTCGGCGATCGAATCGAGGATCGCGTCGCACTCCTCCTTCGAGCGGCCGTGAGCCATGGTGAAGACCGAGTACGGCCAGTCCGCGTAGGTGGGCCGCTCGTAGCAGTGGGAGATGCCGCGGACCGCTGCCATCTGCGCCCCGGTCTCCAGCACCTTCTCGTCCGGCACTCGCCAAACGCCCATCCCGTTCGCCGAGAACCCTGCGCGTCGGTGGAAGAGGATCGCGGCGACGCGGCGCAGGATCTTGCGCTCGCACATGGCTTCCAGGTGGGCCAGGAGCTCCGGGGTTGTCATCCCGACCTCGGCCGCGGCCGCGTCGTACGGGCGGTCGACGACCTCCATCGGCCCCTGGAGCGCCTTGATCACCGCGATGTCGGTGTCGTCATAGGGCTGGGCCTCGAGCTCGCGGGGCGGCGCGGCCTCAGCGGTGGCCGCCAGCGCATCGGTGCCCCTCTCCATCTCCAGGTTCATGTTGATCTTGAAGAGCTGCAGCGTCGGGAGCTGGCGGATCGACTCGGCGCCGGTCAGCTCCTGCAGCACTTCCAGCGTGCCCTGGAGACCCAGCTCCGAGTCGGGCGGGGTCGCGATCGTGAACCACAGGTTGAACTCGTGGGTGCGCAGGTAATTGTGGCTAACGCCCGGGTGCGAGTTGATGATCTTGGCCGCGCGGTGCGGGTGTTCGTGGTCGACCTTCGCGGCTACCAGCATCGACTCGTACCCCAGCGCGCGGGTGTCGAAGATGGGCGTGATCTCGCGGATGATCCGCTCGCGGACCAGGCGGTCGGTGCGGGTCATCACGTCGTCGAGCTCCAGCTCGGCCTCGGCCGCGATCGGCACGAAGGGCTCCTCCGCGAGCGGAAAGCGCGACTGCAGGAGGTTCATCAGGCGCTTGTCGGTGTCGTCGAGCGGGATCGCGGCGCCGTCCTTGCGCGAGCGCAGCTTGGGCTTCGCCCCGCCGTTCGAGCCGTTGCCGGGCTCTACAGCCATCCCGCGATCTCCTTGGCGTAGTAGGTGACGATCACGTCGGCGCCCGCGCGGCGGATGGCGATCAGCGACTCGGTGGCCGCCTGCTGTTCGTCGATCCAGCCGTTGGCGCCGGCCGCCTTCAGCATCGAGTACTCGCCCGACACCTGGTAGGCGGCGATGGGGAGGTCGAAGCGCTCGCGGGCCTTCGCGATCACGTCGAGGTATGGCCCCGCGGGCTTGACCATGACCATGTCCGCGCCGGCGTCGACGTCCTCCGCGATCTCGCGCAGCGCCTCGCGGGCGTTGGCCGGATCCATCTGATACCCGCGGCGGTCGCCGTACTCGGGGGTGGACTCGGCGGCCTCGCGGAAGGGGCCATAGAAGGCGGAGGAGTACTTCGCGGCGTAGGAGAGGATCGCCACGTTCGGGTGGCCCTCCTCGTCGAGCTGGTGGCGGATCGCCTCGACCATGCCGTCGGCCATCGCCGAGGGGGCGACGATGTCGGCGCCGGCCTCCGCGTGGGAGATCGCCGTGCGGGCCAGCAGCTCCAGCGTGATGTCGTTGTCGACCACGCCTTCGCGGACGAAGCCGCAGTGCCCGTGCGAGGTGTACTCGCAGAGACACACGTCGGTCATCACGGTCAGGTCGGGATGCGCCTCCTTCAGGGCGCGCACCGCCATCTGCACGACGCCCTCGTCGTCGTAGGCGCCGGTGCCGGCCTCGTCCTTGTTGGCGGGGATGCCGAACAGCATCACGGCGTTGATGCCGTTGGCCTGGATGTCGGTGGCCTCGGCGACCAGCTCGCCGATCGAGAAGCGCTCGATGCCGGGCATCGACTCGACGGGCTCGCGGACGCCCTCGCCGGCGACGACGAAGAGCGGCTGCACGAGGTGCCGCGGCGACAGCTCTGTCTCGCGCACGAGATCGCGTAGCGCGCCGGTGCGGCGCAGACGCCGCATGCGCGTGGCGGGGAAGCTCACGGGCCTCAGTCTAGGGAGCGGTTGGAGGCGCTGGCTATCGGGAAGCAGGTTCGGGAGAAAGCTACGAAGGGAGCGAGATGGAGACCGAGGAGACCAACGACGCCGAGAGCGAGAGCGGTGGCGACGACGCATCCGCCGGCGCGGACGAGGCGCCCGTCACGGAGGGCACGGAGACCCCGCAGCCGGCCGAGCTGCCGAGCGACGCGGAGCGCGACACCGGGGACGACGAAGGGGATTCGCCGGATGACGGTGACGATCAGATGACGATGGCGATTCCGCCGAGGACTCGGACGGATCGGACGATTCAGGCGCCGACGAGGACGACTAGCGCCCTGGATGGAGGCGCTACCCCCCCGGTCGACTGGGGCCAGCTTAGCCCGATCGGAGGGTCCCGTCAACCCTCAATTGAAGCGCCGCAACGCGAGCCGGGCGAGCACGCCGTAGGCCAGGGTGATGGCGGCGAGGTGGAGCAGCGGCACGCCGATGGACGGTCCGGCGTCGTCGAGCGCCGCCGACATCGCATCGAGCGCCGGATCGAACGGGAACAGGGCGCGCACGACCTGGATCAGGTCGAACACGGCCGGCCCCACAGTGCCCGAGGGCACCAGGGATAGGAACGCGATGGGCAGCGAGACCATGAAGGCGAGGAGCGAGGAGGCGCGGACCTCACGGGCGGCGCCCCCGAGCGCGGCGCCGAACGCGGCGAAGGCTGCCCCACCCATCACGATCGCGGCCAGGATGAGCCCGATCCGCCCCCAGTCGATCGAGACGAATAACGAGAGGCCGGCGAGCATCAGGAGCGTCACCACCAGCGATGCGACCGCGCCCAGTAGGACCTTCTCGGCCAGGAGCGCGCCGGGCGAGATGAGGCCGCGCGTGAGGCGCGGGTAGGCGTTCTCCTCCCGCTCGAGCGCCAGCGAGCCGGCGACGAGCAGCACCGTCACGAACATCAGCGTCACCGTCGCCGCGACCGAGATCGCGAACGCGTCGAGCGAGGTGCCGCCGCCCGGCGACCACGGTCTTGTTCACCTCGATCGGCGACGCGACGGCTCCCAGCAGCGGCAGCGCGAAGTCCAGGTTGTCGCCGGCCAGCTCGGCGAACTCGATCACCTGGTCGATCTGCTTGGCCCCATCCGAGTTCGGCGGCAGCTCGCCTTGCGCCTCCTCGAGGATCGTGGCCGCGTTCTCGAGCCCGAGGACGCTGAACGTCTGGCCCAGCAGCGGGATATCGAAGTCGCCGCCCTCGATCAGGACGTTGAGGTAGACCTCGGCCGACTCCGAGATCCGCTGCGCGAGGATCAGATTCGCCTCGGTGATCAGCGCCTGGATGCGGTCGTCCACCAGCTGCGCCTTCACCGGATCGTCCTCGTTGACCAGCACCTCGACGGTGGGCTGCTCGGGGTCCAGCGAGGTGAGCGACTGGAGCTTGTCGAGGATGTCCTCGGGCACGATCAGTGCGCCGAGCACCTCCCCGTCCTCGACCTTCTTCTCGGCCTCCTCGCGCGAGGACACGTCGACGCACTCCACGCGGTCGCACAGCTCGTCGCGGGCGATGCCGCGGTCGAGGCTCTCCTCGCCGCCGCCGACGTTGAACGCCGCATCCTCCGGCACCTCGTTGTAGAAGGCGACGCGGGGCTTGCCGCCCTCGTCGGAGAGGGCGAAGCCGATGAGGATCGCAATCGCGACGGGGTAGATCACCAGCAGGGCGCTCACCAGGGGCGAGCGGCGCAGGATCTGCAGGTCCTTGAGGAGGAGGTGGCGCATCAGTGGCCGCGCTCTCTCAGGAAGGCGACGAACGCCTCCTCGAAGTCCCGGGCGCCCGACTCGGGCACCGCCTCGTGGAGCTCCTGCTGCGAGCCGTCGAAGACGCGCTCGCCGTCGGCGAGGACCAGCAGGCGGTCGCCGTAGCGCTCGGCCTCCTGGATGTAGTGCGTGGAGAAGATCACGGTCGTCCCGCCGCCGGCCAGGGCGTTCACGAACTCCCACAGGCGGGCGCGCTGACGGGGATCGAGGCCCGACGACGGCTCGTCGAGCAGCAGGACGGGCGGGCGGGCGAGGAGGCCGATCGCGATGTTCACGCGCTGCTGGTTGCCGCCGCTGAGCGTGTTCACCTGGTCGTCGCGGCGCTCGCTCAGCGCGGTCTGCTCGAGCATCTCCTCGACCACCGCCTCGGGGTCGGCGACCTTCTCGAGGCGGGCGAAGAGCATGAGGTTCTCGGCCACGGTGAGCCGGCGATAGAGCGCGGCCTGCTGGGGCACCCACCCGATCTCGCCCGGCGCGCGGCTCACCTCGCCCTCATCGGGCGCGCGGATCCCGGCGAGAATGGACAGCAGCGTGGTCTTGCCGGCGCCGTTGGGGCCGATCACGGCCAGCAGCTCGCCGCGGTGGGCCTCGAACGAGACGTCGCGGAGCGCCCAGCGCTCGCCGAAGCGCTTGGAGAGCCCCCGGACCTGGATCACGGCCTGGTCATCGCCTGCCACGGCGGGAACGCTAGACGGTCGGGCAGGCGTGCTCGTCTACGCTCGGCCGGTGCGGATCCTGTTCATCGGCGACATCGTCGGGAAGCCGGGCCGGGCAGGCCTGCAGCGGGCGATGCCCGACCTCCGCGAGCGGTACTCACCCGACATGGTGATCGCCAACGGCGAGAACACCGCGGGCGGTCTGGGGGTCACCGAGAAGACCGCGACCGAGCTCTACGACATGGGCGTCGACGTGATCACGCTCGGCAACCACACCTATCGCCACCGCGATGCGTACGAGTACCTCGACCGCGAGGAGCGGATCGTGCGGCCGGCCAACTACATGAAGGCCAGCCCCGGCAAGGGCTCGACCGTGGTCGAGATCGCCGGACGCCGCGTCGCCGTGGTGAACCTCTCCGGCCAGGTGCAGATGCGCGCGGCGCGCTCGCCGTTCCCCGAGGTGGAATCGATCGTCGACGGGCTCGAGGGCAAGGCCGACGTGATCTTCGTCGACTTCCACGCCGAGGTCACCTCGGAGAAGATCGCGATGGGCTGGCATCTCGACGGCCGCGTCGCCGCCGTGGTCGGCACCCACACGCACGTCCCCACGGCCGACGCCCGCGTCCTTCCCAAGGGCACCGCGTTCATCAGCGACGTCGGCATGACGGGATCGCGCGACAGCGTGCTGGGGGTGCGCTGGGAGCAGGCGCTCGAGGGCTTTCGCACCCAGCTCCCCGTGCGGTTCACCACCGCCGAGGAGAACATCTGGATCAACGCGGTCCTCGTAATCGTGCGCGACGACGGCCTGGCCGAGTCGATCGAGCAGGTCCTGGTTCCCGCCCCGGACTAGAGCTTCGTCGAGCCGTCCTCGGCGATCGTCCAGTACGGGTTGTGGGCGACCTCCCATGGGTGGCCGTCGGGGTCGATGAAGACGCCCGAGTAGCCGCCCCAGAAGGTCTCCGCCCCCGGTCGTCCGATCGTCGCGCCCGCGGCCTCCGCCTCGGCGAGAACGGCGTCGACCTCCTCGGGCGAGCGGACGTTGTGAGCGAGCGTGACGCCGCCCCAGCCCGGCGCGTCCTCGACGGTGGAGTCCTCCGCGAGCCGCGTGCGATCCCACAGCGAGAACACCATCCCGCCGGCCTGAAAGAAGACGACGTCCTCGCCGGGGTTCTCGGCGGCGCTCCAGCCGAGGGCCTCGTAGAACTTCCGTGCCCGGGCGAGGTCGGAGACGCCGAGAGTGACGACGCTGAGGCGCTGCTCCACTACTCGACCCCGGCCAGTGCCTTGCGCAACAGGTCGCGCAGCGCGCGGGCGTCGGCGGCCGACAGCGATGCGATCTCCGCCGGGGGGACGGCGAGGCGCTCGTCGAGCTCGTCGCGGACGCGGCGGCCCTCCTCGGTGAGGGCCAGGAGCTTCACCCGCCGGTCCTTGGGGTCTGGCTGGCGCTCGACCAGGCCCTTCTCCTCCAGGCGGTCGGTGATCCAGGTCATCTGCGAGTTGTCGCAGGCGAGGACCTCTGCGATGCGCCCCATCGGCTTCGGCTCGTCCAGCTCCTTCATCGCGAAGACCATCGGCGGGCGCAGCCCGTACTCCCCCTGGATCGCGAGCATCGTCGGCTTGTAGCGGCCGAACAACTCGAAGATCGCGCTCCACGCCTCGTAGGCGGCGGGGCTGCGCTTCGGGGTTGTCGTGGTCTCGGGAGTAGCCATCGTTGCGATAGATCATACACCCCAACAGTGGATAGACCACAATAGTTTAAGAATCGAACCTTTGTGGTACGGTGTTCGGCATGAGCAACGACAACTCGATCGAAGTACACGACCTGGTCCGCGTCTTCAAGAAGGGCCCGCGCGCCGTCGACGGCATATCCCTCCGAGTCGAGCCGGGAGAGATCTACGGCTTCCTCGGGCCGAATGGCGCCGGCAAGTCGACCACGGTCCACATCCTCACCACCCTCCTGCCCCCCACGGAGGGAACCGCGCGCGTCGCCGGCTTCGACGTGCAGGCCGACGGCCGCGCGGTCCGGGATGCGATCGGGGTGGCACTCCAGGAGGCCGCGCTCGACCCGTTCCTCACCGGCCGCGAGCACATGAAGCTCCAGGGCGGGCTGCACGGGCTGAACGCCGCCGAGATCGATCGCCGCGGCGAGGCGCTGCTCCAGCGCGTCGGGCTCGACGGCGAGGCGGCCGACCGCCGCGTCGGCGGATACTCGGGCGGCATGAAGCGCCGGCTGGACCTGGCGCTTGCGCTCATCCACGAGCCGCGCATCCTCTTCCTCGACGAGCCCACCACCGGCCTCGACATCCAGAGCCGCACGGCGATGTGGGACGAGGTCTCCAGGCTCACCCGCCAGGAGGGCGTGACGGTCTTCCTCACCACGCAGTACCTGGAGGAGGCCGACGAGCTCGCCGACCGCGTCGGGATCATCGAGCAGGGCAAGCTTGTCGCCGAGGGCACGCCTGCGGAGCTGAAGGCCGAGATCGGCCTGCCGACCGTCGAGGCCTCCCCCGTCGACGCCGCCGACCTGGGCCGCGTCGCGGCCGTGCTCAGCCGGTTCGGCGAGGAGCTGCCCGCCTCGCGCGGTGCGGCCGCGATCCGCATCACCGACGGAACCGAGGGCCTGGCCGATGTCGTCAGGGCGCTCGACGCCGAGAGCATCAAGGTCGCCGGACTGCAGCTCCACGAACCGTCGCTCGACGACGTCTTCCTCGCCAAGACCGGGCGCTCGCTCGAGGGCGCCGAGGAGGAGGTCGAGGAGAGCGCCGAGCTCGCCGCCGAGCGTGGCGAGACGGACGAGCGCGAAGCGGTGGGCGCCGGAGTTCGATGAGCGCCGTCGCCGCAGCCGCCCCGATGGGGTCGCAGACGCGCTACCTGGCGTGGCGCTCGATCACGCGCACCCTGCGCCAGCCGATCATGATCGTGCCGACGCTGGTGTTCCCGCTGTTCCTGCTGGCGATCAACGCGAGCGGGCTCTCGGCCGCGACCGACATCCCGGGCTTCCCCACCGATTCCTACCTCACCTTCGCCCTGGCGTTCCCGTTCGTGCAGGGCGCGATCTTCGCCACCAACACGGCCGGCACCAACCTCGCCGAGGACATCGGCTCGGGCTTCTTCAACCGGCTCTCGCTCACCCCCATGCGCGGCTCGGCCCTGCTGGCCGGCCAGCTCGCGGGCGTGCTGCTGGTCGCGATCGTTCAGGCGATCACCTATCTGCTGGTCGGCCTGGCCGCGGGCGCGCACCTCGAGGCGGGCATCCTCGGCGTGCCGGTCCTCTTCGCGCTGTCCTTCGCCACCTGCGCCGCGTTCGGCGCCTTCGGCCTGTTCATCGGGCTGCGCTCGGGATCGGGTGAGGCCGTCCAGGGCCTGTTCCCCCTGATGTTCGTGCTGCTCTTCCTCAGCTCGGCCTCGATGCCGCGCGACCTGATCGAGCAGGACTGGTTTGCGACCGCCGCCACGCTCAACCCGATCTCCTACGTGATCGAGGGCGTGCGCAGCCTGTTCGTGACCGGGTGGGACGGCGAGGCGCTGGCGCTGGGCTTCGGCGTGGCGATCGTCTTCTTCGTCATCTCGCTCTTCGCCGCCAACCTCGCGATGAAGGACAGGATGGTGCGCACATGAGTGCCGCGCCCTCCGGAGCCGAACGGCGCCACCGCTACTGGTCGGTCGCGCGCGCCGTGTACTGGCGCCACATGCACATCGTCTTCCACAAGCCGGCGCTGTTCATCCCCGCGCTGGTCTTCCCGCTGTTCTTCTACATGGCGTTCGCGGGCGGGCTGTCGGGCGTGTCGAACATCCCGGGCTTCGACTACTACGACTACAACGCGTTCCAGTTCACCTTCGTGCTGCTGCAGTCCGCCGCGTTCGGCGGCGTGTTCATCGGCTTCTCGATCGGCGCCGACTTCGACTCGGGCCTCACCCGCCGCCTGTTCCTGGCCGCGGGCGACCGCTCGGCGGTGCTCGCGGGCTTCGGCATGGCGGCGCTGGTGCGGGCGCTGATGGTGTGGGCGGTGGTGTTCGCGATCGCGCTGGTGACCGGGATGGAGGTCGCGGGCAGCTTCGTCGACCTGGTCGGGCTGTTCTGGCTGGCCGTGGTCGTGAACGTCGCCGCGTTCCTCTTCGCGGCGGGGATGATGACCCGCTTCCGGACGATGCAGGCCGCGCCGGCGATGCAGATCCCGATGTTCATGATCCTGATGACGGCGCCCGTCTACGTGCCCCGGAACATGATCGAGGGCTGGGTCGCCACCGCCACTCAGTACAACCCGTTCACGGCGATCGTCGAGGGCGGCCGCAGCCTCATGGCGGGCAACCCGTTCCACCTGCTGCTGGCGTTCGGCGCCGCGTTCGGGCTCGTCGCCCTGATGGCGGCCTTCGCGAAGACGGGCCTGCGGCGGGCCGAGGCCGAAGCGGCCTAGCGCTCAGCCGGCCTCGGACTCGGCGAGGCGCTTCAGGTTGCCCAGCGACTTGCGGGCGGCACGGCGGGCGGGGGCGCCGGCGATCTTCCCGGCGATGAGCTTCACGGGGCCCCTCGGCAGGTCGAAGTCGTTCTCGTAGGTGAAGCGGGTGCCGCCGTTGGCCTGGGCGAAGCGGTAGCGGACCTTCGCGCCGGCGCCCTTGGGGCCGTCGGCATCCCACTCGGCGAGGTCGGGCTCGTCGGCCTTGGTGAGCGTCCAGTGGATCTTTACGGGCTGGCCGCCCAGGCAGAGCACCTGCTTGAACGAGTCGCCCTCGTCCAGCTCGCCATCGGCCGGGCCCTCCGCGCTCGAGTGCGCGGAGACCCACTCGCCGAGGCGGTCGGGATCCATGGCGAGGTCCCACACCGCCTGCGGTGTGGCCTCGATCTCGATCTGTTCGCGGACCTCAGGCAACGGGCGCGCTACTTGGCGCGCTGTTCTTCGGTCTTGGTCTCGGCCTTGCGCTTGCGCCTCGCGCTTCGGCCTGGGCTGCTCCTCGGTCTTCGCGACGGCTCCTGCATCTTCTGCGAGTTCGCAGCGTGCTGGTCCTCGCCCTTGGCTCCGGGGTCCTTGATCGCGGAGGCGGCTGCCTTCGCCTTGTCGGAGATGCTGCCCTTGCCCTTGGCGATGTCCTTGAGCTCGGCGGCGTCGTCCTTGAGGGAATCGGTTCCGCCGCGCTTCTCGACCAGATCCTTGGCCTTGTCGGTCAGGCTCTTGAAGTTCACCATGGTTCGCTCCTCATCGTTGGGTGCTCGGGATCGTATTCCCTCCCTGGCGCCGCTCAACCATCGCCTGGAGGCGGCGCCGGGCCGGTCGAGCGGTGGTAGCTTCGCCTGACCGTGAGGCGCAGGGACTCGATCATCGCGGTCGCCGTGGGCATCGCCTGCGCCGGCCTGGTGCCACCCGCCGGGGCGGCCGAGCTCTCCGCAGGTGACGCCGCGGCGCGTGACTGCGCCGTGCGAGCGGGCTCCGGCGCTGCGGGCGTCGACCGCCATGCGTGGGAGGCGCCTGCGGCTGGCTTGCTGGATGTGGACCTCGCGGGCGGGCCGGCCGGCGACTGGGATCTCGCCGTCCTCCATCCCGGTGAGCGGCGCGCGGCTGGCGCCTCGACCTCGTTCGGCTCGCAGGAGCGCGTGACGACGTGGGTGCGGCGTGGCGAGCGGCTCGTGGTTCAGGGATGTCGCCGGCAGGCAGGCGGGCTGGGCGCGGTCCCGCTGTCGTTCGACCTCGTCCGACGCGCGGACATGCCAGAGGTGGACGACGAGCGGATCTCGCTCGAGTCGGTGGCGATCTCAGGTCCTGAGGATGTTGCCCGGCTGGAGGGGCTCGGCCTGGACGTGACCCACGACGTCTCAGCGGGCGCGGCGACGGTCGCGGTCTACTCGGATGCCGAGCGCGCGCTCCTGGGAGCCAATGGATTCTCCGCCGAGACGCTGGTCGCGGACCTCGTTGCTGCGGATGAGGCCGACCGCAAGGCGGAGTCGCGTGGTGTGGCGCTCCGTGGCGGCGGCTCGCTGCCCAGCGGGCGCACCGCCTACCGCGAGTACGTGGACTACACAACCGAGATGAAGGACCTCGCCGAGGCACATCCCACGATTGCGCGGGAGGTCACCATCGGCACCACGTTCGAGGGCCGGCCGATCCAGGGGCTCGAGATCGCGGGCGACGTGAACGCGACCGGGGATGGCCGCCCGGCGTACCTCAACTTCGGCGCCCACCACGCGCGCGAGTGGCCCTCGGCCGAGCTGCCGATGGAGTTCGCGATCGACCTCGTGAACGGCTACGGCTCGGACACACGGATCACGAACCTGCTCGATGAGGTGCGCGTGTTCGTGGTCCCGGTGGTCAACGTGGACGGGTTCCTGGCGTCGCGCGCGTACGGATACGTCGCCACCGACAACACCGCGGGCGGCGGTCTTGCCGACGCACTCGCCGACCGCAACGCCTACAAGCGCAAGAACTGCCGGCCCACCGGAGCGGGCGACGACCTCCTCCCCTGCAATCTGCGGACGAACTCGGGGGTCGACCTCAACCGCAACTACGGCGCGTACTGGGGCGGGCCGGGCTCGAGCGGCAGCACGACCTCGTCGGGCTACCGCGGCACCGCGCCCTTCTCCGAGCCGGAGTCCGAGGCGGTGCACGACTTCACCTCCGGCCTCCACCCCACGGTGTTCATCACCAACCACACGTTCACCGACGACGGCAAGTGGCTGCGCCAGCCAGGGTTCGACGACGTGGTGCTGACGACGCCCGACGAGGCCGCGATGAAGGACCTGGGCGACGACATGGCGGCGGCGACCGGCTGGACGTCCGAGCTCGGCTACACGACCCTCGGCGACATCACCGGCGCCACCGAGGACTGGAACTACTTCGCGCAGGGGACCTACGGCTACACGCCGGAGGCCCGCGGGGTCAACTTCCACTCGGCCTACGCCGACGCGGTGATCGAGGAGTACGTGGGCGACGCCCAGCACTCGGGCGAGGGCGTGCGCGAGGCGTACCTGATCGCGGGCGAGCGGGCGGGCGACGCCGACGAGCATTCGATCGTCACCGGCGATGCGCCGGCGGCCGCGACGCTGCGCCTCCACAAGGAGTTCCAGACGCCCACCTGCATCGGGATCGAGGGGAACACCTGCGTCAACCCGACCCTGTTCATCAACGACGTCCTTGACACCACGCTCGACGTCCCCGCGTCGGGCGAGTACTCGTGGCACGTCAACCCGTCGGGCCGGCCGTTCCACGCCTCGGAGAAGTGGACGATGAGCTGCGAGCTCCCGGGCGAGGATCCGGTGACGACCCAGGTCTTCGTCGGACGCGGCGGTGTCGCGACGGTGGACTGGGACGCTGCGTGTGCGACCGACGACGAACCGCCGCCGCCCGTGGAGTGCGCGGGGGAGGTCGCGACCCTCGTCGGCACGGCGGGCGACGACCGCGGGACCGGGAAGCTCGTGGGCACGGCGGGCGAGGACGTGATCGTCGCGCTGGGCGGCAACGACACCATCAGGGGCGGAGACGAGGACGACATCGTCTGCGCGGGCGAGGGCGCCGACAAGGTGCGCGGGGACGACGGACTCGACGACCTCTACGGCGAGGCTGGGAACGACCGCCTGATCGGAGGCGCCGAGCTCGACGACCTTCGTGGCGGCCAGGGGCGCGACCGCTGCCGCGACGATGGCGAGGACGTTCTCAAGGGCTGCGCCCGCAACGGCTGAGGCGCAGAGGAGTACTGTTCGCACAGAGGGGAGCAGGTGAGCAGGAGCAGCACAGGCAGAGGGCTTTTCATCCTCTTCGCGGCGCTCGCGGGGCTCGCGTTGCCCGAGGCGGCCCCGGCCGTGCAGGGCGACTTCAACGACGATGGCCAACGCGACCTCGCGATCGGCTCGCCGGGTGAGGACCTTGCTGCCGGTGGCAACGACTCCGACGGCGCGCTCAGCGTCCTCTACGGCGACCCGCTCGTGGGCGCCTTCACCTCCAGCCAGTTCATCCATGAGGCCGTGGACGGCGTTAGCGGGGCTGCGGAGGCCGGCGATCAGTTCGGGGGAGAGCTGGCGCAGGGCGACTTCAACCGGGACGGGCACGGCGACCTCGCGGTCGCCGTCCCCTTCGAGGACGTCCCGGACGGGGCCGACGACCGAGATGGCAGCGTCCACCTCTTCTACGGCGCCGGCGGGGGGCTCTCGACCAAACGCGACCGCGTGCTGACACAGGCGACGCCGGGCCTGCGGGGGGACGACCCCGAACCGCTCGACAAGTTCGGCTCCACGCTGGCGTCGGGCGACTTCGACGGCGACCGCTACTCGGACCTGGCGATCGGTGTCCCCGACGAGGGGACCGCCGCCGGTTCCCGAGTCGGCGTCGTGCATGTTCTCTACGGCGGGCCACGCGGCCTCACCACCAACGGCGACCAGCTGTGGAGCCAGGACACCGAGGGGCTGGCGGGCGACGGCGCGGAGCCGCAGGACATCTTCGGGGGAGCGCTCGAGGTGGGTGACTTCAACGCCGACGGTCGCGACGACCTAGCAGTGTCCGTGACCCTCGAGGACGTCCCTGCGGGAGCCAACGACAACGACGGCGGCGTCCACGTGATCGATGGCAGCCCCGACGGGCTGACGGCCCGCGGCGACCAGTTCCTGAGCCAGGCCACCGCGGGCGTCCCCGGTGACGGCGCGCAGGCGGGTGACGTCTTCGGGACCGCGCTCACAGCCGGCGACTTGGACGGGGACGGCCGCGAGGACCTCGTCGTCGGCGTCCCGTTCGAGAGCCTGGCGATCGGGGCCAACAACCGCGACGGAGCCTTCAACGTCCTCTACGGCGACAACCGGGGGGTCGGCTTGACGCGCAACCAGATCTTCACCCAGGAGACCGCGGGCGTCCCGGGGGCGGAGACCGCCGAGGCCGGCGACCGCTTCGGGTTCACCCTCGAGAGCGGCGACTTCAACGGCGACGGCGTTGCGGATCTCGCGGCGACGGCGCTGTTCGAGCAGATCGTCGGTACCGGCGCAGGGCAGAACGGGGCCGTTCACGTCCTGCTCGGGAGCGAGGGCGGGAGCCCGGGCGCCGCTGGCGGGATCTACCTGCACCAGGACGTCCCTGGGGTCGAGGGGCAGGTCGAGACCGACGACCGCTTCGGCGAGAACCTCGAGGCGGGTGATTTCACGGACGACCGGCGCGGGGACCTGGTCGTCGGAGTCCCACTGGAGGACTTCGGCCTCGGGGGGGACGACGACGACGGTGTCGTCCAGATCTTCCGCGGTAGCGCGACCGGGATCGTCGTCGACCTGGATGCCCTCTTCAGCCAGGGTGCGCCGGTCTCGAGCGACGGAATCCAGGCGGACGACCTGTTCGGCGGCGCTCTGCCCTGACCGCTGCCAGAATCCGCCGATGCGCGCATTGGCGATCACCCATCAGCGCGACGCCGGGCCCGGCGTCTTCGGCGACGCGATGGAGGCGCGGGGGGTCGCCCTCGACGAGTGGTTCATCGCCGAGACCGAGCGGCCGCCGGCTGACCCGTTCTCCTACGACGCCGTCTTCACACTCGGCGCCGCCGCTCACCCCGACCAGGACTCCGAGCACGCCTGGATGCGTCCCGAGAAGGAGCTGCTGGCCGAGCTACTCCATCGCGAGATCCCCTTGCTGGGCTCCTGCCTGGGCTCGCAGCTCGTCGCCGACGCCGCGGGCTCGAAGCCGCGGCGGGCCCGGAAGCCCGAGATCGGCTGGTACGAGGTGGAGGTCACGCCCGAGGGGCGCGACGATCCGCTGCTCGGCCCGCTGGCCCCTTCCTTCACGGCGTTCGAGTGGCACTCCTACGAGGTCGAGCTGCCCCCGGGCGCGGTCGCGCTCGCCCACAGCCCCGTCTGCCTGCAGGCCTACCGAGTCGGCGAGCTGGCCTGGGGAATCCAGTTCCACGCCGAGGTCTCCGAGGCCGACGCGCGCAGCTGGATCGACGAGTACGACGTGGACCCGGACGCCGTGGCCATGGGGGTGCTCCCCGACGAGCTCCACGCCCAGACCGATCCCCACATCGACGCCTGGAACGACCTCGGCCGCGCGCTCTGCGGCCGCTTCCTGGACGTCGTAGCCGCCCGCGAGACAGCCGGCGCAACCGCCTAGCCCCCTCCACAGAGGCGTTAGTCGGGGGTTACGTAGGCTCCCGAGAGGCCTCCGTCTACCAGGAAGGTGGAGGCGTTTACGTAGCTCGACTCCTCGCTCGCCAGGAAGAGGGCTCCGTAGGCGATTTCTCGGGCTTCCGCGAAGCGGCCCATCGGGAGGTGGACCAGGCGGCGCTCGGCCTGGGCTCGGTCGGAGGCGAAGAGCTCGTTCAGGAGCGGCGTGTCCACCGGGCCGGGACAGAGCGCGTTGACGCGGACGCCGCGGCGGGCGAACTCGACGCCCATCTCGCGCGACATCGAGACCACGGCGCCCTTCGACGCCGTGTAGGAGATCTGCGAGGTCGCGGCACCCATGACCGCCACGAACGAGGCGGTGTTGATGACCGATCCCCCACCGCCCTCGATCAGGTGCGGGATCCCGTGCTTGCAGCAGAGAAAGACGCCGCGCAGGTTCACGTCCTGGACGCGCTGCCAGGCGTCGACCTCGGTCTCGAGGACGTCGCCGTCGTCGGTGGGGTTGATGCCCGCGTTGTTGAACAGGATGTCGATCCGCCCGAACTTCTCGCGGGCCTGCTCGTACATCTCGCGCACCTGGTCGGAGTCGGTGACGTCGGCGACGAGCGCGAGGTCCCCCTCCGACCCCTTGTCGATGTCGACGCCGACGATCTTCGCCCCTTCCTCGGCGAAGAGCCGTGCGGACTCGGCGCCGATGCCGGACGCGGCACCCGTGATCACGCAGACCTTGTTCTCGAGCCTCCCCGGCATGCTCATTCCTCCGTCGCGTAGTAGACGTTCTTGATCTCGGTGTAGTAGTCGAGGGCGTGCGGGCCCAGCTCGCGCCCGACGCCCGACTGCTTGAAGCCGCCGAACGGGGTCGAGACCCGGACCGAGCTGTTCGAGTTGATCGAGATCACGCCGGACTCGATCGCGCGCGCACTTCGCAGCGCCTTCGCCCCGTCCCGCGTCCAGACCGAGCCCGACAGCCCGTAGGGCGTGTCGTTCGCGATCGCGATCGCCTCGGCCTCCCCCTCGAAGGGGATCACCGCGGCGATCGGGCCGAAGATCTCCTCGCGCGCCTGGCGGTCGTCGTTCGAAACCGGGCAGAGCACCGTCGGCGCGAACCAGAACCCGGGCCCGTCGGGGGCCGAGCCGGTGAACGCGACCGGCGGGTCGCCCTCCAGGAACGACGCCACCGTCTCGCGGTGACCCGCCGAGATGAGCGGCCCCATCTGCGTCGAGTCGTCGAGCGGATCGCCGACGTTGATGCCCTTCACGGCCGACTCCAGATACCCCATGAACTCGTCCAGCGCCGAGCGCTCGACCAGGATCCGCGACCGCGCGCAGCAGTCCTGACCGGCGTTGCCGAACACCGCGCCGGGGGCGGAGGCCGCGGCGGCCTCGAGGTCGGCGTCCGCGTAGACGACGTTCGCCGACTTCCCTCCCAGCTCGAGCGTGACCCGCTTGATCGTCGCCGCGGCGGCCTGGGCGATCCCGCGCCCGACCTCGGTCGAGCCGGTGAAGGCGATCTTGGCGACGTCGGGATGCTCGACCAGCCGCTGGCCCGCAACCGAGCCCTTGCCCGCGACCACGTTCAGCACGCCCTCGGGCAGGCCGGACTCCACCGCGATCTTCTCCAGCTCGAGCGCCGAGAGCGGCGTGAGCTCGGCCGGCTTCAGCACCACCGAGTTGCCGGCCGCCAGCGCGGGCGCCACCTTCCACGAGGTGATCACCAGCGGGAAGTTCCAGGGCACGATCATCCCGACGACGCCGAGCGGCTCGCGGAAGGTCATGTCCACGCCGCCCGCCACCGGGATCGTGTCGCCCAACAATCGCTGCGGGCGCCGCGGCGTAGTAGCGGAAGCAGTCGATCACCATGCCGACCTCGCCGCGGGCGTCGGCGATCGGCTTGCCGGCGTTCCGCGCCTCGAGCCGAGCCAGCTCCTCGTGCTTCTCCCCCAGCGCGTCGGCCAGCGCGTGGAGCATCGCCGAGCGGTCCTCCGGCGTCACCCGCCGCCAGCCCTCGAACGCCTCGCGGGCACGGGCGACCGCGGCGTCGACGTCCTCGGCGCCGGCGCGGTCGATCTCCGCCATCGGCTCGGCCGTCGCGGGCTCGACGACGCTGATGGTCCCTGCGGCAGAACTCATCCCGACGCCACCCCCGCCGCGCGTCGCCTCGACGAACGAGCGCACCAGCGTGCCGCCGCGCTCCTCCTCCGTGTGCCAGATGATTCCCAGCGCGAAGGTCTTGTCGGGGATCTCGACCGCCTCAACGACGCCGTCGTCGGCGCGCCCCGACACCACGAGCCCCTCCCCCAGGCGCCCCAGCCCCTGGTGGTGGTGCGAGCGCACCGAGATCCGCTCGGCCGCCGGCCGCCCGCGCCGCCAGCGACCCGGGCTCCAACACGACGTCGTGATCGATGAACTGCCCCGGCGTGTGGAGGTGGGTCTCCGCCGTATCCAGATGCTGAATCAGGTCGCCGCCCAGCGCCACGTTCAGGATCTCCATCCCGCGGCATACGCCCAGCAGCGGCAGGTCGCGCTCGAGCGCCGCATGCGCCAGCGCGATCTCGAACGCATCGCGCTCGGGCCGAACATTTCCGGTGTGCTCGTCCGGCGCTGCCCCATAGAGAGCCGGGTCCACGTCGCCGCCGCCGGCGAGGATCAGCGCGTCCAGCAGGTCGAGGACCTCATCCGGGGCGTCCGTCATCTGCGTCGGTCGGAGGCAGCAGCACGGGCTGCGCGCCCGCCGCCGCGACCTCACGCGTGTACGTGCGCTGGGAGAGGTTGACCTCGTAGTCCCAGACTCCCCACCGCGCCTGCTCGACGGCGGCGCAGATCCCCACGACCGGCCGCCGGCTCACAGCCGTTCGAATCCCCGGAAGCGCTCCCAGTCGGTGACCGCGGCCTCGTGGGCCTCGAGCTCGATCCGCGCGCGGTTGAGGTAGTGGTCAACCACCTCCTGGCCGAATGCCTCCTTCGCCACGGCGCTGTCGGCGAACAGGTCGCGCGCCGCGTACATCGTGTGCGGGACCGTCGGCTTGTCGGACTCGTAAGC
Organism: uncultured Solirubrobacterales bacterium; assembly: GCA_963776045.1. Taxonomy (GTDB): domain Bacteria; phylum Actinomycetota; class Thermoleophilia; order Solirubrobacterales; family 70-9; genus JBDTSW01. The sequence continues at coordinate 138,547 of CAVZLE010000004.1, forward strand.
GTTGCCCGGCAGCGGGTCCTCGAGCTCGAGCTCGTTGTCGATCCCGTGGAGGCCCGACGCGATCATCGCCGCCAGCGCCAGGTACGGGTTCACGTCGGCGCCCGGCAGCCGGTTCTCCACCCGCCGCGCCCGGCCCTCGCCGACCACGCGCATCGAGCAGGTGCGGTTGTCCTTGCCCCACGCCACCGCCGTCGGGGCGAACGACCCCGGCACGAACCGCTTGTAGGAGTTGATCTGCGGCGCGAAGAACAGGCTCATCTCGCGCAGGCATGCGAGCTGGCCCGCCAGGAACTTGTTGAACAGCGCCTCGTCCTCGCCGAAGATGTTGGTGTCGTCGTCGTCGGCGAGCGAGCAGTGGATGTGGCACGAGTTGCCCTCGAGCTCGTTGAACTTCGCCATGAAGGTGATCGCGTAGCCCTCCTGCGAGGCGATCTCCTTGGCGCCGTTCTTGTAGATCACGTGGTCGTCGCAGGCGGCCAGCGCCTCGTCGTAGTGGAAGTTGATCTCGTGCTGGCCGAAGTTGCACTCGCCCTTCGAGTTCTCGACCATCATGTCCGCGCCCATCATCGAGTTGCGGATGCGCCGGATCAGCGGCTCCACCCGCGCGGTCCCCAGCAGCGAGTAGTCGACGTTGTAGAGGTTGGTCGGCTCGAGGTCGCGGTACGCCTTGTTCCAGGCGTCCTCGTAGGTGTCGTTGAAGACGATGAACTCCAGCTCGGTCCCGGCGAACGCGCGCCAGCCCCGCTCGGCCAGCCGCGCGAGCTGCTTGCGGAGGATCTGCCGCGGCGAGGCCACCACGTCCGACCCGTCGTGCCAGCCGATGTCCGCCATCAGAAGCGCCGTGCCCTCGTGCCACGGGATCGGCCGCAGCGTGTCCATGTCGGGCGTCATCACGAAGTCGCCGTAGCCGCGCGCCCACGAGGCCATGTCGTAGCCCTCGACCGTCTCCATGTCCACGTCGACGGCCAGCAGGTAGTTGCACCCCTCCGCGCCGTGCTCCGCCACGTCCTCCAGAAAGTGCGCGGCCGTCAGCCGCTTGCCCTGGAGCCTTCCCTCCATGTCGGCGATGGCGAGGAGCACGGTGTCCACCGTGCCCTCGCTTACCGCCTTCTTCAGCTCGTCGAGCGTCACCTCGTTGAGGCTACGCCGTTCGGCCTACGCGCCGGACTTCGGCCTGGGCGTCGCAGCCGGCGGCGTCGCATCGCCACCGGCGAGCGCCTTGTCGATGTCGATGTTCCGGCTCTGACCCGTGAAGTACGTGTGCGCCTTCAGCTTCCAGGTGAGGCCGGCGAACAGGAGCACCAAGCCCACCATGATCGGCGCGTAGTTGAGCGCCTCCCAGCTGAACTCGTCGTTCCACGGCACCGCCGCCGGCGTGAACGGCAGGCAGAAGATGATCGTGATGATCCCGGTCCAGATCACCGCGAACGGGTTCATCCAGCGCCATCTGGAACCGAGGTTCCATGCCGGTGACTGCTCGAAGGCCGTCCCCTGGCGCCAGCGCAGGTAGATCGGGATCGAGTAAGCGATGTAGAGGCCGATCACGGTGATCGAGACCACCGCGAAGAAGGCGAACGGGAAGGGATCGCCGGCCGAGTTGCCCTTCAGAGCGGGCAGGGTGATGATGAGCGCCGCGAGCGCCATCGCGATGACGGCGTTGCGCGGCGTGCCGCTGGCATTGACCTTCGACAGCCTGATCGGGAGGCCGCGGTCGCGCGAGAACGCGAAGCACATTCTCGAGGCACTGGTGAGACATGCCAGGCCGCAGAACAGCTGGCCGATGGTCGAGATCAGCACCACCGCCTTGAAGGCGGCGGTCGACAGCGACTGGCTGAAGATCTCCAGCGAGCTTCCGGCGCCGTAGCCCTCGCCCGCGGTGATCGCCGACCCGTCGCCGGGCACCGCGAACGTGATCGCTAGCAGCACGAACCACCCGATCACGGCCGAATAGAAGATCGACTGCCACACCCCTCGCGCCGCCGATTTCGAGGCGCCGTGTGTTTCCTCGGATATGTGCGCCGAAGCGTCGAAACCGGTGATCGTGTACTGGGTCAGCAGGAAGCCGAGCGGCAACACGTAGAACCAGAACATGAACCCGCCGACCCCGCCGTCGCCGAAGCCGGAGTTGTTGATCCGCTCCGTGAAGACGAAGTCGAGGCTCTGATGGTCGTCGGGGACGAAAATCAGGATGCCGAGAATCACGGCCACGCCCACCAAGTGGACGAACACCGAGATGTTGTTGGTTATCGCCAACAGGTGCGTACGCATGATGTTGATCGTCGCGTGGATCGCGAGGATGACCGCGAACAGCACGAAGGTCTCCCCGAGGATGTGCTCGGAGTCGCCGAAGTTCATCCCGAAGACGTCGACGCCGTACAGGCCGAGCACGACGTTCAGGAACGTGGCCGAGGCGTAGACGACGGAGGCGACCACGCCGACGAGGCCGATGAGGTTGAACCAGCCGGTGAACCAGCCCCAGACCGGGCCGCCCATCCGTGCCGCCCACCAGTAGATCCCGCCGGCGGTCGGATACTTGGCGACGATCTCCGCCATCGAGAAGCCGATGATCAGAATCGGGATCGAGATCAGGGGCCAGCCCCAGGAGATCGCGATCGGCCCGCCGTTGTTCCACGCCTGCCCATAGGTCGTGAAGCAGCCCGCGAGGACCGAGATGATCGTGAACGAGATCGCGAAGTTCGAGAACGCACTCCACGTTCGATTCAGATCCTGCTTGTAGCCCATCTCCGCGAGTTGGCGCTCATCGTCGTCCTGAATCTGGTCCAACTGTGGTGCTGTCAAGGTGCTATCTCCCCTTCGTTCGTGCCGGACATCCGATAAAAGGTGTGGCCGACCGACCTATGGACGACGCAAACCTATTAGGAATGGCGGACGCGAGTCAACCCCCCCAGGATGATCTGGGACGAATCGTCGAGTTGGTCACCCCCAAATTGGGACAACTCGGCGCAGCCCCCACGCCTCTGGAGGGCGGGATCACCAACCGCAACTACCGCGCCCGCTTCGGCGAGACCGACTACGTCATCCGCGTCCCCGGCAAGGACACGAACCTGCTTGAGATCAACCGCCGCTGCGAGGTCGCGGCCAACGACAGGGCCGCCCAGCTCGGAGTCGCGCCCCCCGTAGCCGTCTCGCTCGAGGACCCAGCCGCCATCGTCACCGAGTTCGTCACGGGCCACGGAATGAGCTCCGAGGAGCTCCGCGAGCCGTCGATGATGAGCAGGGTGGCCGTCTCGCTCGCGCGGATCCACGACGCCGCCGACGCGCCGCAGCCCTGCACCATCTTCAACTCGTTCCGCCTGGTCGAGACCTACGCGAAGACGGCTGCCGACCGCGGCGCGAGCATCCCCGACGCCTACGAGGGCGCCCACGCCACCGCGGCGCGGATCGAGGAAGCGCTCTCGGGCCCCGAGCACGACCCGGTTCCCTGCCACAACGACCTCCTCGCCGCCAACTTCATCCGCGGCGACGCCGACCAGGTGTGGATCGTCGACTGGGAGTACGCCGGCATGGGCGACCGCTACTTCGACCTCGCCAACTTCGCCGTGAACAACGAGCTGGACCCCAGCGACGAGCGCGCGCTGCTGCGCGCCTACTTCGACGAGACACCGACCACGTCGCAGCTCGCCGCGCTCTCGTTGATGAAGTTCATGTCGGACTTCCGCGAGGCGATGTGGGGCGTCGTCCAAAGCGCCGTGTCCGAGATCGAATTCGACTTCACCGGGTACGGCTCGAAGCACTTCGAGCGCATGAACGCGATCGCCGCCGGCGAGAGCTTCGAGCGCTCACTCGGGGAGGCAAGTGGCTCTGAAACGTGATCTGCCGGACGCAGCCCGCTGCGTGATCATCGGCGGCGGGGTCGGCGGGACCTCGATCGCCTACCACCTGGGCGAGCTCGGCTGGGACGACACCGTGCTGGTCGACCGCGACCAGCTGACCTCCGGCTCGACCTTCCACTCCGCCGGGCTCGTGGGCCAGACCCGTGGCTCGGTGTCGCTGACGAAGATGATGATGTACTCGGTCGAGCTCTACCGGCGGATCGGAGAGGAGTCCGAGTTCGACCCCGGATGGACGGAGTGCGGGGGCATCAAGCTCGCCTCCAGCGAGGAGCGGATGGAGGAGCTCCGCCGCCAGGCCGGGTGGGCGAAGACCTTCGGGCTGCCGCTCGAGCTGATCTCGGCCGACGAGGCGAAGGAGAAGTTCCCGCTCATGTCCACCGACGGGGTGCTGGGCGCCGCCTGGCTTCCCACCGACGGCTACCTCGACCCCTCCCAGCTCACCTTCGCGCTCGCCGACGGCGCTCGCCGCGGCGGCTGCGACGTCTTCACGAACACGCGGGTCACCGGGATCGAGACCGACGGCGGGCGCGTCCGGAAGGTCGTCACCGACAAGGGCGAGATCGAGGCCGAGGTCGTGGTGATCGCCGGCGGGATGTTCGCCGCCGAGCTCGGCCGCCTCGCGGGCGTGCGCATCCCGATCATCCCGATGTCGCACCAGTACCTGGTGACCCAGCCCTTCCGCGACGACGACGCCGGGCGCCTCCCCACGCTGCGCGACCCCGACCTCCTCGTCTACTACCGCGAGGACGGCAAGGGCCTCGTGATGGGCGGCTACGAGCGCCACTCGCGGCCGGCGTTCCTCCCCGACGGCCCCGACGGGTTCGATGAGATCCCGTTCGACTTCAACGGGCGGCTGCTCGAGGACGACGTCGACCGCTTCGAGGAGATCATCGAGAACTCCCGCAAGCGGGTGCCGGCGATGGACGAGATCAAGGTCACGCGGATCATCAACGGGCCCGAGGCGTTCACCCCCGACAACGAGTTCTGCCTTGGCGAGACCGAGGTCGACGGCCTCTTCGTCGCCGCCGGCTTCTGCGCGCACGGGCTCGCCGGCGCGGGCGGGATCGGCAAGGTCATGGCCGAGTGGATCGCCGAGGGCGAGCCCAGCCTGGACCTCTGGAACATGGACATCCGCCGCTTCGGCACGCAGTACCGCTCGCCCACCTACACGCACGCCCGGGTGAAGGAGACCTACGAGACCTACTACGACATCCGCTACCCCAACCACGAGCGCGAGGCGGGGCGGCCGCTGCGGGTATCGGCGGCCAATCGCTGGCACGGCGAGCACGAGGCCGACTTCGGGGAGAAGTCGGGCTGGGAGCGGGTCAACTGGTACGAGTCGAACGCGGCCGCCGGCGACGAGTCGCTGCGCCCCCGCGGCTGGGCGGGCCAGCACTGGTCGCCCGCGATCGGCGCCGAGCACCTCGCCTGCCGTGCCTCCGCCGCGCTCTTCGACGAGAGCTCGTTCTCGAAGATGGAGATCTCGGGCCCCGGGTCGGCCGAGCTGCTGGAGCGCCTGTGCGACAACGAGGTCGCCCGCGACGTCGGGCAGATCACCTACACGCAGATGCTGAACCGCCGCGGCGGGATCGAGTGCGACTTCACGGTCACGCGGCTCGGCGAGGAACGCTTCTCGATCGTCACCGGCACCGCGTTCGGCAACCACGACCGCGAGTGGATCCGCCGCAACCTCGCCGAGGCCCCGGAGAGCTCTGCCGTCCAGGTGAAGGACGTGACCTCGCAGTTCGCCTGCTTCGGCATCTGGGGCCCGAAGGCGCGCGAGATCCTTCAGCCGCTCACCCCCGACGACCTCTCCAACGAGGCCTTCCCCTTCATGACCATGCGCGAGATCACGATCGGCCACGTGCCGCTCCGCGCCCTGCGGGTGACCTTCGTCGGCGAGCTGGGCTGGGAGCTCTACTGCCCCACCGAGTACGGGCTCGGCCTGTGGAAGACGCTGTGGGAGGCGGGCGAGCCGCACGGGATGGTCGCCGCCGGCTACCGCACCATCGACTCGATGCGCCTCGAGAAGGGCTACCGCGTCTGGGCCGCCGACATCACCCCGGACGAGACCCCGTACGAGGGCGGCGTCGGCTTCTGCGTGAAGCTCGACAAGGACGGCGGCTTCATCGGCCGCGAGGCGCTGGCCGAGGCGAAGGAGGCGGGGCCGCGGACGAAGCTCGTCCCGATCCTGCTGGAGGACCCGCGCTCGGTCGCGCTCGGCAACGAGCCGGTGCGAGTCGGCGGCGAGATCGCCGGCCGCGTGACCACCGGCGGCTACGGCTACACGATCGAGAAGTCGATCGCCTACGCCTACGTCCCGCCCGAGCACGCGGAGGCGGGCACCGCGGTGGAGGTCGAGATCTTCGGCGAGTGGATCGCGGGCGAGGTGGCGAGCGAGCCGCTCTTCGACCCGAAGATGGAGCGGGTCAGGGCGTAGGCCGCGCCCGGCGCCCGCCCGGGGGCTGTCCTGCCTTACTGCCGCATCAGCGCCAGCTAGGCAGGACGGCTGCCGTTGAAGTAGGCGGTGAGCTCGCGCATCATCAGGCGCGGGTGGACGAAGACGTCGTCCCAGGTGTAGCGGCGAAAGTCGTCGCCCCGCGCGCGAGCCTCGCGTTCGCGGCGGCGGTCCTGCGTCCAGGCGTGCCGGGAGTTGTGGAACCGATAGCTATCGAGCTCAACGGTCAGCTTGTGGTCCGGCCAACGGCAGTCGACGCGCCGACCACCGGCAGGCCTATTCGTAATCGGCGGCGGCACCCCGGCCTCGCGAAGACGCTTCTGAAATCCGCGCTCCAACTTGCTGAGGAGAACCTTGACGTCGCCGCTCATGATCCGCCGTAGCTTCCCGGCGCCCTCTGAGCCCGGCCGGCGCTCGAGAACCGCCTGCACCTGGGCCGGAGTTGTCGTCGTGCTTGACGCCAGCTTCATGGCAAGCCAGCGCCAGGGGATCGAGGCCGAGAATGGATGCGAGGTCGACCAGGGTTCGCGGTACTCGAGCCCGCAAGCTCCGGACGCCCGGAGTCAATCCGAGCGCGCTGAAGTGCCCGCGCCTCCCGCGACGCCCGCGTCAGGGCGCTGTCCCGGACTGCCGCTGGCGGTCACTCTTGACGCGGCCTTAGACCCGGGCCGAGCGCGGCAGCAGCCCGGCGAGGATGTGCTCGGTGCCCTCGATGTGCTCGCGCACCAGGCGCACGGCCTGGCGCGAATCGCCCTTGGAGACCAGCCGCACCAGCTTGCGGTGCTGCGAGTTCGAGTGGGTGAGCACCTTGTCGGGGTGAGCGATCAGCGCGATCAGCCCGCTCATCCGCCCCTGCACCTCGGTCATCTCCCCCACGAGCCGGGGCGAGTGCGCCGCCTCGGCGAGGCCGATGTGGAAGCGGATGTCGCCACGGCGGTAGGCCTCGAAGTCGTCGCCGGCGTCGGCCATGCGCTTGACCAGGTCGTCGAGCTTCCCGAGGTCCTCGGCCTTCGCGCGCTCGCAGGCGAGCAGCACCGTCCCGGCCTCCACCGCCACCCGGTGGTCGAGGACGGACCACGCCGCGTCGCTCAGGATGTCGTCGCCGTCGGTGTCGAGCTCGGAGAGCGGTGGCTGCTCGGCGACGAACGTGCCGCCGCTGCGCCCCCGCTGGGAGACCAGGTGCCCGCTCTGGACGAGCGTCATCAGCGCCTCGCGCAGAGTCGAGCGGGAGATGCCGAGCTCGGAGGCAAGCTTGCGCTCCGCGGGAAGCTTCGACCCCGGCGCCAGCAGGCCGACCCGGATCGCCGTTCCCAGCCGCTCGACCGTCTCCTCGAACGTCGTGGGCGGCCGGACCGGCATGAAGACCGCTTCCAGGGCGGGATCACGGGCCATGCGTCAACGGTACCGCGCCCCCGCTAGGGTCGCGCCGGAATGAGCGTCGCCGGGGCACTTCAGCTGGGCCGAGCGGAGCAGGGGCCGAACACGCGGATCGGGCGCCTCTTCATGGTCGGCTCGTTCTGCTTCGCGGTCGCGTCGCTGCCGTTCATGGCCGACTTCGACGCCCGCGTCGCCGGCCTCATCTACTTCATCGGCTCGATCTTCTTCACGGCCGCGGGCTCCGAGACGTTCCGCTACGTCGAGTCCGGCAACCGCCTGGACCTCGTCGCCTCCGCCGTGCAGCTCGTGGGAACGATCATGTTCAACCTCAACTGCTACGCCGCGCTCTTCGACGGCCTCGACCGCCACTCGCAGCGCGCCCTGGTGTGGTTCCCCGACGCGCTCGGCTCGCTGTGCTTCCTGATCGCGAGCTGGATCGCGGTCGTGGTCTGGCGGCGCGCCCGGGCCGCGGGGGCCGATGACCGGCGCGGCGGCGAGATCGCCTGGCTCAACCTGATCGGCTCGGTCTTCTTCGGCTTCTCGGCGATCGCGTCGCAGGTGGTGGCGAAGGGCCAGCAGCTGAATCTCGAGGCGGCGACCTGGTTCACCTTCGCCGGCGCCGTCTGCTTCCTCGATCGCCGCCTACATGCTGGTGCCGCGGCGGCTCAGCAGCTGAGCCCGCCCGGCGGGCCGGTGAGGGCTACTCGCCCTGATGCGCCGAGGAGGCGCGCTTCTTCTTCGCCGGGGTGGAGAACTTGGAGGGCTCCGTCGGGACCTCCGGGTTCTCGATCTCGGCGATCCGGCCGACCAGGCGCTTCCACTGCTCCGGCTTCAGCACCCGGGTGAGCTCGGTGCCCGGCGCGGCCGAGCCGCCGCCCGCATCCGCCGCCGAGTAGCCGACGTGGACATGGTCGTCGTGGTCGCTCATCGCGAAGCTCGGGCCGCCGAGGTCCATCAGCGAGATCAGCTCGTCGGGCACCATCGCGCCCTGCAGGTCGAGGATCTCGTTCACGACCGTCTCGGTGATCGATCCGGGGCCCTGGTTGCCGATGACCGGCAGCCCGTTCAGCGTCGCGATGTCGACGGCGCTGCCGGTGGAGTGGTTGGAGACGTTGCCGGATGAGGTGAGGACGGAGTGCCCGCACCGCAGCGAGGTGACGCCGAGGCGGAAGCCCGACGCCGAGAGGTAGGCGAGCAGCGCCAGGATGCGGCGGTCGATCTGCGCGGTGGAGACGTCCTGGCGGCCGCAGGGGTAGATCGAGACCTTGGGGTCGGCCAGCACCCGCTTGATCAGCTGGTCCTTCGACATCAGCAGCACCTGGCCGGAGGAGGCGTCGGCGTCCTCGAACGGGTCCTTGCCGGAGGCGCGGTAGAGCGCGGTCGCCTCGAGGAGCTTCCAGCCGTCGAGGATCGGCTTGGGGTTGATCTGCGGCGCGCCGCGGCCGGCGGGCTGGATCGCGAAGTTCAGATGCGGGGCGAGCTCGTCCTCGGGACCGACGCGGCCGAGCACCGTGCCCGCGACCACCTTCGAGCCCTCCTCGAGGGGCTCGAGGCTCATCTTGTCCTTGTCGAACTGGAGCATCCCGTCGTCGGAGAGGCGCTCGTAGACGGCGAAGGCGTCGGTGCGCTCGGCCTGCAGGCGGTTGGCGGAGAGCTCGGGCGTCGCCTCCTCATCCTCACGATCGGGGTAGGCGGCGATGCGCTCGCGGATGTCCTCGGTGTTCTCCGGCTCCGGCGCTTCGGCCTCATCGCCGGCCTTGCCCTTGCCCGCGTCCTTCGGGGCCTCGCCGTCCTCGTCCTCCGGAGCGCTCCCGCCCTTGTCGTCGCCATGGTCGGCGACCGGATGGACCTTGGAGACCTCGCCGAGCTCGGCGTAGGTGAAGCTGTTGCCGTAGGCGTCGCGCAGGACGATGTAGTCGCCGAGCCGCGGGTTGGACGCCGATCTTCTCGATCACGCCGTCGTTGACCGCCAGCACCGGCGCGCCCTCGCGGGTGAAGATGTCGATCGAGCGCCCGCCCTTGTCGTTGCCCTTGGCCTCCCGCTCGGAGATGTCATCGGCGTAGCGGGAGTCGGCGGCGACCGGGAAGCGGGCGCCCTCGGTGAGGCCGGTGAGCGAGCCGATCAGATCCTCGGGGAGGTTGCCGTACTGCTTGGCGTAGAGCAGGACCTCGTCGACGTACCAGTCGGCGTGGTTGTAGGCGAAGATCGCCGTCCGCAGATCCTCTTCGCCGCCGGCGGCGTTCAGGTACCGCGCCGCGGCGCAGATCGCGTCGACCGGGTTGTAGGGGTCCTTGCGCCCGTCGTTGTTGGCGTCGGTCCCGTAGGCCTCCCAGGTCGACGGGATGAACTGCATCCAGCCCATCGCCCCCGCGGTGGAGACGTTGAGGTTCGTTCCAAAGGCGGTCTCGATCCGGTTGATCGACGCGAGTACCTGCCAGGGAATCCCGTACTGGGTTCCGCAGGCCTGGTAGATCGGCAGCAGGAACGGCGGGATCGAGAACTGGTCGATCATGAAGTTGGGGACGCCCATCGGCGCCGGGCCGAAGTCGGCGACCGTCAGCGTCGGGTTGCTGGCGGTCGGCGTGCCGTCGGTGTTGCGAAGCGGAGCGCCATCGCGGGCGAACTCGCGAGGGGTCTGGCGGTCGGGTTTCTCGCCGGAGTCGCCGCCGCTGCCGTTGCCGCCGGAGGAGCCGTCGCCGCTGCCGCCGCCACCGTTGCCGCCGTCGCCTCCGCCGGGGCCGGTGCCGGGTCCCGTGGGATCGGTCGGCTCGGTGGGAGGCGTGGTCGGGGTCGTCCCGGGAGGGGTGATGATCGGCGCGCCACCGCCGCTCCCACCGGGGAGATTGACGCTGCCGCCGCCACCCGGGAGGGTCACTCCACCGCCGCCGCCACCGCCGGGCAGGTCGATGCCGCCGCCGCCGGGAAGGTCGATGTGCCCGTCGCCGCCGCCGCCCGGAAGGTTGTCGCCGACGTCGCCGACGGTGTCGTTCAGGTCGTCGACGAGGCCGGCGCTGGCCGTCAGCGCGCTCACGCCGATGACCGCCGAGGTGACGGCCGCCGCAATCGTGAACAAAGCCCTTCTTGGCACGCTCTCCCGTGTCCTTCCTGACCCTTCGCCCCTCGACTTCCGAGGTCCCCGAACTGGGGGTAGAAAGGACGTTACCCCCGATCGCCTCCAAATACGCCAGTTCCCCCCTGGGCGTGGCGCGGCGGTAGCAGCGAGTGCGTAGTCCGTCCTCGCCGCAGGCTGGGCAGGTGCGCGCCGGGGAGTTCGCCTCCTCGGCAGCGCACCCGCCGCCTGCGGGTGTGTGGTGCTAGACGGGGACTACCTCGAGCTTCTTCGAGGTGCACTTGCCCAGTGCGTTACGGCCGTTCTCGTTGGTGCCGTAGGTCGTCCGGAAGGCCTCCGGGTCGAGCTCGCGCTCGGCCTTGCAGTCCTTGACCGCGCTCTTGGCCTCGGGCAGCGTGCCCTTGATGCAGTTGCGCATCGCGTGCTTCGGGCCGTAGGTCGCCTTGAAGGCGGCCTTGTCGGCCTTCTTCTCTGCGGCACATGCCTTGGCGGCAGCGTCGCGGGCGTGATCGCCGGCGTTCTCGTTCGCCGCGGTCGCGATGCCGGTGAGGCTGAGCGTTGCCAGCACTGTCGCGGCCGTTGCGGTCTTGATCTTCACGTTGGAATGCCTCCTGTCCCCTCTGGGGGCTCGTTGGTGCTTTCGGAGGAAGAACGTGCGGGGGCGCCGCTTGTCAGGGGGTACTTCTCGCGCGGTGCGCGCCGGGAGCTAGTCGGTGGGCTTGCCCTGGCCGTTCGCGTGCTCGGGGGCACCGCCAGCGCCCGCGTTGGAGTGGGCCGCGCCGCTCTCCGACCTGGGCGGCGCGGCCGACACCCCGTTCGAGGTCGACGAATTGCCGCCGGCGTTGCCCGTCCCGGTGCCGGCGGAGACGGGTGGCCCGTTGCCGTTCGCCTGAGCCGGCGGCCCGGTGACGCCGTCGGATCCACCCGCGGGGAGACCTTGGCCCTGTGAGCCGGGCTGTTGGGACTGGCCGGGGGCATTCGCGTGGCCGTTCGCGTTGCCGTGGCCGTGCGCGTCGGCGTTTTCGTTCGCGCTGCTGTTGCCCGGGTGGGCCGAGCCCCCGTGCGCCTGACCCCCCCGGGGCGAGGAGGACGCCGGTTGGACGCTCGGCGCCTCCCCGTCCGCCGGCCCGGGGGCGAGCGTCGAGACCTTCGGCTCGGGGTCGTTGAGCGCTCCATCGCGGAGGTCAAGGGCCGCCGTGACCCCGCCGCCGGCGCCCACGACTATCGCCGCGACCACGGCGCCGGTCTTCGCGATCCCGGCGGCGCCACCGGCGGCGCCCAGGGCCCCGGCGCCGGCCCCGGAGGCGACGCCTCCTGCGAGGCCCGCCGTTCCGGCCTCGCCGATCAGCCCGGCGAGGAGCGCGGTGCCCGCGATCGCGGGCATGGCCGGCGCGAGGGCCTGGAGGTCCGCGCTGCGGGCGGCGATCGCTGCCATGAAGTCCTGGCAGCCCTCGCAGGTGCGCAGGTGGGCGCGCACCCGGCGACCGCGCAGAACGCGGCCGTCGCGGCCGGAGATCAGCTCCCGGATCTCGGCGCAGTCCGTATCCCGCGCAGCGGTGAGCTCACGCATGGCTTCCCTCGCCTCGTAGACGAGCTGCCTGGCCGCCGCCTCGGATGTCCCCAGGGCTCCACCGATGTCGGAGTAGGAGAGATCGTTCAGTTCGCGCATCACAATCGCCCCGCGCTGGCGCTCGGAAAGCGCTCCGAGGTCGGCGACCAGGGTCCGAATGCGCTCGCGGGACTCGGCCGTGACGTCGGCCCCCGGCGCCGTGGGCTCGGGCCCGTCGGCCGCCTCGTCCGGACGCCGGGCCCGGGCGATCGAGATCGCCTCGTTGTGGGCGACCCGGAAGAGCCACGGCCGCAGCGGGATGTCGCGCCGTTCGCCCGGAAGCGCGCGGAGCGCGGCCATCATCGTGCTCTGCAGGGCGTCCTGGGCGTCGTCGGGATCGGCGAGGATCGCGCGGCAGTAGCGGTAGAGCTCCTGGTGATGGCGCTCGAAGATCAGCTCGAACGCACGCGCGTCTCCGCGGGCGGCCATCCGAGACAGCCGCGAGTCCGGCAACAGCTTCACCGAAGCACTCCACATACCTACAACGCGCTCGCCGCTCATCTGTCAGGGAGTATCGACAGCAAAGCGCCCGCCGGCAAGGGCGGGCGCTTCGCACAGTTGCTTGTTGGGCTGAGCTAGCCGCAGACGGGCCAGTGACCGGCGCCGTCGCGCTTCTTCAGCAGGACCGCCACCACAGCCTGGGTCTTCCAGGAGTAGTTGTGGGGATCCGCGCCGATCGACTTCGGCGAGCTCTTCCAGGTCGACTTCATGAACTGGAATGCGCCGTGGTAGGAACCACCGCCACCGTGGATGTTGCGGTCGCCGCCGGCCTCGCACTCGGAGGTCTTGTGCGCCCACTTCTTGTCCTTGGAGGAGAAGTCATTCCAGATGCGGTCGTACTTGGCGTCGTTGCCGCCGCCACCGCCGCCGTCGCCGCCACCGCCCGGACCGCCAACGCCGCCGGAGCCGCCCTGGGCGGCCGTGGCGAACATGACGCCGGCGAGTGACGCGGAGGCGAGCACACCGACCACGACTACGCGAGCGCGCTCCTTGAAGCGAAGCCCGTTGCTCTCGTTTTCAGTTTCGGCCGTACGGCCGTTATCGCCTTCGAACATGTCTCTCTTTCTGATGCGCTTGCGGGGTTAGCTGACGGGCTCGCGCCGAAAGAGATCTGGCGCTACGCGGCACCTGCCGCAGATTCGCCCCAACAGTTGGGTCCCCCGCTCTCCGCGGTATGTAGGCGGAGATTCAGCGGGTGTGAAGGTGGCGGGACCCTAGCACAGGGTTCACAGGTTATGTGCCCTTTGTGAGCGTTCGCTCAGAAACCGCTGCACCATGCGAGTTTCCCGGGTTCGGGTGGGGTCCAGCACCTATTGACTACATCATCAACGCGTGCGAGGGTCGCCTTGAGGGACTGCTGCGCTGTGGGGAATGGGCCGAGCGTGAGGTGTCGCTAACCTCGCGCCCGCCCCGTTCCCATTGCGTCCATAGGAGTACCCCTTGTCAGCTCTCGCCTCGTTCGTCGCCGGCCGTCGCGGTAAGTGGATCACCCTCGCGATCTGGGTCGTCGCCATGTTCGCCCTCTTCCCCCTCGGAGGGAAGCTGGTCGACGAGACCCAGGACGACACCCAGTCATTCCTGCCGGAGAGCGCCGAGTCGACCGAGGTCGTCCAGATCCTCGACGACGAGTTCGATTCCGGGGAGACCACCCAGGGCCTGATCGTCTATCAGCGCGACGGCGGGCTGACCGAGGCCGACCAGCAGAAGATCGCCGACGACGCTGTGGCCGTCGACGACCTCTCCGAGGAGGAGCTGCCGCTGGTCGTGCCGCCGGTCACGCCGTTCCCGACGACCGACGGGGCGGGCGCCGGCGCGGAGGCGGGCGCCCAGGACGCCGCCGCGGAGGAAGCCCCCAGCGCCGTCTCCCCCGACGGCGACCTCGCCTTCACCACCCTCATCGTCCCGACCGACTTCGAGAAGGCCGCCGACTGGGGCGTAAACGTCCGCGACACCGTCGGCGGTGGCGAGGACGGTCTTGAGGTCATCGTCACCGGCGACCTCGGCTTCTCGGCCGACGCCGAGGAGGTCTTCTCAGACTTCGACGCCAAGCTGCTGATCGCCAGCGCCCTGCTGGTGCTGTTCCTGCTCGGGATCATCTACCGCGCGGTGCTGGTCGCGCTGACGCCGCTCGTCGTCGTCTTCTTCGCCTACTCGGTCGCGACCGCGTTCGTCTACCTGTACGCGAAGTCCGGGCGCGACCGTGTCCTCGAACGGCACCTCGATCCTGATCGTCCTGATGTTCGGGATAACCACCGACTACTGCCTGTTGCTCGTCTCGAGATACAGGGAGGAGCTCCACTTCATCGAGGACAAGCACGACGCGATGGCGCGTGCCGTCGCGCGGACCGGCCCGACGATCCTCGCCTCGGGCCTGACGGTGTCGCTGGCGATGCTCACCCTCACGCTCGCCGACGCGCAGCTCACCTCGACCCTCGGGCCCGTGGCGGCGATCGGCGTGTTCACCGGGATGCTCGCCGGGCTCACGCTGCTGCCGGCGCTGCTGGCGATCTTCGGCCGCAAGGGCTTCTGGCCGCGAAGCGGCACGGTGGAGTACAACCCGAACGCGGAGACCATCACCCGCCAGGGCGTGTGGCGCCGGGTCGGCGACAAGGTGCTCGAGCGCCCAGGGCTGGCACTCACGGTCACCGTCGTCATCTTCATCGCGGGCTCCCTCGGGATCCTCGCGTACAAGGTCGACTACTCCACGACCAACTTCTTCAAGAAGGACGTCGACTCGGTCGAGGGCTTCCAGCTGATGGAGGAGGCCTTCCCGGCCGGCACCCTCTCACCGACCACGATCGTGGTCCACCGGGAGGACGGCGAGGAGGTCACGCCCGAGGATCTCCAGGCCACGGCCGACGCCGTCACCGGAATCGACAAGGTCGCCTCGGCGACGCCGACGGCCAACGTCTCCACCGACGGCTCTTACGGCACGGTCGAGGTGATCCTGGACGGCGATCCGTTCACGCCGGAGGCGTTCGACGCCGTGCCGGAGATGAGATCGGCCCTGAACAGCCTCGAGCCGGAGCTCGAGGCCCTGGTCGGCGGCGGCTCGGCGATCCAGTTCGACTTCGACGAGGCGATCGAGTCCGACCTGAAGCTGATCGCACCCGTCGCGCTGCTGGTGATCGCGATCATCCTCGCGATCCTGCTGCGGGCGATCGTCGCGCCGCTGGTCCTGATCGCGAGCGTGATCCTGAGCTTCCTGTGCACGCTCGGGCTCAGCGTCCTGATCATCCGCTTCGTGGTCGGCGACGACGGGCTCGACGCCTCGATCCCGACCTTCGCGTTCATCTTCCTCGTCGCGCTGGGGATCGACTACACGATCTTCCTGATGGCGCGAGTGCGCGAGGAGGCGCGGCGCTTCGGCACCCGTGAGGGAATGCTGCGCGCGCTCGCCGCCACCGGACCGGTGATCACCAGCGCGGGGATCATCCTCGCCGGCACCTTCTCGGTGCTGATGACGCTGCCGGTCACCTTCACGTTCGACCTCGGTCTGATGGTCGCGATGGGGATCCTGCTCGACACGTTCATCGTGCGGACGATCATGGTCCCGGCCGCCGTCGAGCTGATCGGCGACAAGATCTGGTGGCCGTCCACGGCGCAGTCGAGCGCCGGCCTCCACGAGGGCACCGACGAGCACGAGACCGCGCCGCCGCCTCCGCCCAGCGGCTAGCTCGCGCGCGGCGGTTGACAGCCCCCGGCACCGGTGAGAGACTGGCGCCGCGATGGGGAGGCAGGGAAAGCTGGCGGCAATGGCGGCTCTGGGCGTCGCGTTCGTCACGCTCGGACAAGGCGCCCCCGCGCAGGGCGCCATCTACTTCAACACCCAGGGCTTCGCAGTAGCCGACGGGACTCAGGGCACCGGCACCGCGACTTGCGACGACAATTCCGATGAGGTCATCGGCGCGGGCATTTACTCGAACCCCGGTCTCCAGGACTTCATATATTTGAACGGCCTGACGCCGTACACGTCGAACCCCGACGGCGCCAGGGTTTACGCCGACAACTACGCGGGGGGCGAACCGAACGAAACCCCGCTCGCCGTCGTCGCATGCGACTCGGCCGCCCGGCCCGCGGACTACCGGCACGTCGACGAATTGCTGGAGGTGCCCGACGCGACCGAGCGCGGCACCACGGCGAAGTGCCGCAGTGGCGAGTCGGTCGTCGGCGGCGGCAGCTCGAACAGCGGCGGATTCTCGGATGAGGCAATCGTCAGCTCCACCGGCCCGGTCGACCTGGGCGACCCCGACAAGGTCCCAGACGACGGATGGCGCGGCGAGGTCAACAACGACGAGGATGGTGGCGCGGCAACCCTGGGCGCAACCACCTACGCGATCTGCGACTCCAAGCACGGCGACGTGCGCTATCGCTCGTTGTCCCGAAACGTGCACGACGGACAAATCGTGAGCAAGGACGTTCATTGCAAGGGCCGTGAGCGGGTCATCGGCGGTGGCGTCGTCTCCCACTCTGCCTACAGGCACGGCCTGTACGTCACCGACAGCTTCAACATCGCGGGCGACGACGGCTGGGTCGCGCACGTCGACAACTGGCCGACCCCGGACGGCAAGACCCGCCGGTTCACCGTCACCGCGATCTGCCTCGGCTGACCCGGGCTCGACGGCGATCTGCATCTAGGCAAAGAAAAGGCCCCCGCCGAAGCGAGGGCCTTTTCGAAGTCGAGCTACTCGGCCGTGGCGGCCGAGAAGATGACTAGGACGTCTGGACGTTGATCGCCCGGGGGCCCTTGTCGCTCTCCTCCTGCTCGAACGTCACCTTCGCGCCCTCATCCAGGGAGCGGTAGCCGTCGCCGACGATCGCGCTCTGGTGGACGAACAGGTCCTTCGACCCGTCGTCGGGGCTGATGAATCCGAAACCCTTCTCAGGGTTGAACCACTTAACTGTTCCGGCTGCCATTGGTCCTTCTTCCTGTCCTGGGAACCGCTCGGGACCAAAGTCAAACGAGAAGTACGCCACGACCTTTGTGTGGCGGGGACTGTCCCCGCCGTTTACGAGTAGAACGGTAGCGGGTACGGTCCCGAGATGCCCGCCGCAGAGCCATCCGGCTCGGACCTTGCCAGCGTCGAGAAGACGCTGCGCTCGCGCCTTGCCGAGACACACGAGCAAATCGCCGAGCTCACGAAGCCGCCCGACGCCGAGGTCGACATCGGTTTCGGCAAGCGGATCGGCGATGGAACGAGCGAGGCGATCTCCCGCTTCAACGAGGTCGGAGTGGCCAACGATCTGCACGCGATCGAGGAGCGGATCGAGCGCGCGCTGGTCAAGCTCGACGAGGGCACCTACGGCGTCTGCGACAACTGCGAGGGCGAGATCATCGCCGGCCGCCTCGAGGCTGCTCCCGAGAGCGCCCTATGTATTGAGTGCGCGCGGGAGGCCACGACCTAGGACCGGACGCGCGGACGGCCGCCGGGAACCCCTCCTCCCAGCGGCCACGCGGCGAAGCAATGCGCCCTCCCTGGCGCTAGGTGCATCCCTGCACTAGAGACCCTCCCGCACCCCCGAGGCCTTCGCATCGGGGCCAGGCCGTCGAGTTGCTGCGGGGAACTACTGAGCGCCTCGGCCGGCTGGATGCCGGCGCCCGCGGCGCCATCGCCACCAGCCAGAGCACGAAGAACCAGGGGATGTAGAGGAAGAACCAGTGGTCGAGGCCGATCTGGCCCGCGATCACGACCGCCGCGGCGAGCGCCGCGAACTGCTCGAGCGTCCGGCGGCGGGGGATGAACGCGAAGAGCAGCGGCGAGGACGGCCGACCCCACCCGGATCGGCGTCTGCAGGAAGGCGAGGCCCGGCTCCTGGCCCCAGAGCGAGTAGCGGAGGTCGCGGTCGAGCTGGTTGCCGAGGGTGCGGTCGTAGAAGGTCTCGAGGCCGGGGTCGAGCGCGGGATGGATCAGCAGCACGCCGACCGTCGCCAGGAACACGGCGCTGAAGATCACGACCGGCTTGAGGCGGGCGGCCGAGCGGCTCGTCTCCGGTTGCGGGAAGCAGCCGGTCGAGCAGCCCCCGCTCCCCCGTCGCGAACAGCGGCGCCAGCAGGAACGGCATGAACTTCGTCATCGCGGCGAAGCCGAGGAGCAACCCGCGGCGGACGGGTGAGGCGAAGGCGACCAGCGCCCACACGATCAGGGCCACCATCAGCGCGTCGTTCGAGTTCGACTGCAGCTCGAACGTCGTGTAGGGGTAGGCGCACCAGGCGAAGGCGAGGACGATGCCCAGCGCGGTCCCCTCGGCCTTGGCGGCCTCCTGCTCCTCGGGGTTCGCGTCCGGCGGCGCCCGCCGCAGCGCCGGGCCCAGGAACAGCAGGCCGGCGATCACCGCGAGGTCGAAGACGATCGACGCCGCGTGCGACGCCGGCAGCTCGTCCCACTCGCCGTCGAACGGGAACGCCAGCTCGAACGGGACGTAGGCGTAGTAGTTGACCGGCCCGTAGCTGTCGCCCTCGGGGTTGATCCGAGGGAACTCGCCGAGGCCCCAGACCGTCTCGCCGGTCGGTGACCTTGTCGGCGCCGACCACGCTCGCATGCCCGACGTCGATCGTCCCCGAGTCGATGACGTTCAGCCCGATCCGCCCGGTGACGAGCGCCACCAGCGCGATCGCGAGCCAGGTGACCGGCACGCTCGGCCGCAGCCCGACCCGCTCCCCCCGGAACCCCACCCACAGCATGCGCCCCAGCAGGTAGACGAGCGGCGGATAGGCGAGCGGCACCCAGATCCCATCCTCCCCCAGGTGGAACCAGATCTGCGCGAACCCGAACGAGAGCAGCACCAGCAGGTCGAGGTGGACGATCCGCCACGGCCGCTTGAAGTCGAAGAGGCCGAGGAAGAAGAGAGCGGCGAAGAATCCCCAGAGGATCGGACTGTCGAGGAGGTGTCCGAACCGGCCCATGCGGCGGCGACTCTAGCCGGGTGGTCGCTGTCCTCGGCGCGGCAGGAAGCAGCCGCTACCCGTCGCTTCTACGTGCCCAGCATCGCCGGCATCTCCGGCCGATCCCGACGAAGTACGGGACATGCCACCACCTGCCGTCCTCGGGGTCGAAGTAGTCCGAGACCGGCCGCCGGATCGCCCGCTCGCCACAGTCCTGGCAGACGAGCCCCTCGCAGAGGCAGGTGGACTTCTCGGGACGCCCGTCGCGGGTAGTCGTGCCCCGGACCTCTCCGCACGTTTCGCAGAAGGTAAGCCCGCGCGGAAGTCGCCCGGCACGGCCCATTCACTCGGATCCGCAGGATTCATCTGGACCTCCAGCGGTCTCGCCTAGGCACATCCTCCGCACCTCGTCCGGGCTGAGCCCGAGTCCCTCGCGCTCGCACCAGCCGGCGAGCTCGGTTGGATCGTCGGCCTCGACGCAGATCGCGTCGTAGCGCTCCGCCAGGGCGGCGAGCCATGTCCCATGGAAGCTGCCCACGTAGGCAGAGTGAACGGCCAGCGCAATCGGGCGTGCGAACTGAGCGCGGAACCCGAACTGGTGGAGCTCGACCCGGCCCCACGCCTCGATCACACCCAGGACGCCCTGCGGAAGGTAGATCGGGTCATTGGCCCAGCGGAAGCGACCGCCCCCGATTCGCTGCGGCACATCGGGATGGTGCGCGTAGAGGCCGCAGCGACAGTCCTGGTCGGGCGCAGTGTGGGATGTCGACCCGGGGGCGACGCTGGAGCTGCTCCAAGACGGCGTCGCCGCCAGACACCGGGCCTGGGTGGCCTCGCCACCCGGGTTCCACGCAGTGCCCCCGTAGCCGTGAAGGACGCTGCCGAGCTCATCCACGTGAAGCGCCCAGCGGCGCAGCCCATGGAACACGCCTTGATGATCGAGCGGAGGTGGCGCTGGGCGCCGCGGCCGCTCGTGGGGCCGGCGCGGTGGCCCTCTCATTCCTCCTCCGGTGGCCCCACCGGGACGGGCTCGGGCACCGGCTCGGCCGGTTCCTCCGACGGGATCGGCACGGGCACCGGCTCTGGTGCCTCAATCGGCTCGACGATGATCGTTCGGGACGGTCCGGGAAGGCTCATTCAGGTCGAGTCGGACCGGGACACGATGTTCTGACGGCATCTGGAGAGACACGTCTCGCAGCCCTCTGTCCGACGACGTCGGAAGCTCCGAAGTCCCGCTGACCCACCCGTGCACAAGGCGGCGAAGGGCCTAGACACGCGTGATACAAACTCCCCTTCGCGTCCCGAGCTGGCCGACCCGAGATGGGGGCTTGTCAGATTCGCGTCGCGCCTTCCGACTCCCAAGCATCAGGCACTACCTACGTGGCGAACTTCGAACCGAGAAATGACGACGAACTCGACAGTCTCAGCGATGAGAAGGTCCTTTCGTACATCGCCGACGCGTACGCGGCCGGCCAGCCCGAGCATGCCCAGCGCGCGCTCGGGATCCTCACCTTCCGCTACTACGACAGCGTCATCGTCCCCCGGGTCGCGCTCAAGGTGCCGCAGGCGGACATCGAGAACGTCGCGGGCGAAGTCCTCGTGAGCGCGATCCGCTCCAGCCTCGAGGGTCGCTCGGTCGGCGAGTTCCGCACGTGGCTCAACCGGATCGTCTCCCGGCGCATCGCCGACTACTCACCGCAAGCCAGGCGTCGAGACCACCGAGCTCCCGGAGGAGCACGTCGACGACGACGAGGTCTGGGGCGAGGTCCCGAGCGAGGAGGACGAGACCGGCGCCGTCGAGGTTCGGAGATCATCGACGATCGCGCTCGCCGAGCTCAGCGAGCGGCACCGGCGGGTGATCGACCTCTTCGTCTTCGAGGACGCTCACCGGGCAGGACACCGTGGACCGGTGAACGACGAGTTCCCCGACGAGGATCCGCCGATGAGCGTCGACAACGTCTCGCAGATCGTCAAGCGCTTCCGCGAGCGGGTGCGCGAGCTGCTGGCCGAGGCGGACCTGCCTCAGGGAGGCCGACGAGAACGGCAGGCCCGACGACGGGTACCCCGACGACCAGGACCCCGATAATCCTCAGTAGGCCCGAGGGCCAAGCGCCATGAGCGACGTCGAGAACTTCTAAGCGACTACATCACCGAGCACCGCGCCGGCGGCGAGGCCGATCCGGTTCGCTTCCTCGACCAGCTCGAGGGCACCGACCGCGAGGAGCTGGCGGCGCTGATCGACGCCTACCTCCAGCGAACGCCGGCGGCGCGAGTGGGACGCCGAGGCCTACGCAGGGCTCCTCCGCCGAGCGGACTCACCGAGTCGCTCGCCAAGGTCGTTGAGCGGGCAGGCCGGGCTGTGGCCGGTGGTCCTGCCCGCCTGCGCGAGCGCGCGCAGGTGAAGCGGGCGGAGCTGGTCGAGCGGCTCGCCGAGGCGCTCGGGCGTCGGCCGAGCGAGGAGAAGGTCGCGAGCTACTACCACGAGATGGAGCAGGGCAGCCTCGACTCCGAGGGGGTGTCTCGAGCCGTGCTCGAGGCGCTCGCCGGCGATCGTCGGCTCGAGCGCCGAGAGCCTGCGAAGAGCCGGGCGAAAGCCTGGCCGAGGGCGCCGCGTTCGGCGACGAGTCCGTGGATCCCGGCGTTCACCCGCATGACCAAGGGGCACGGGATGCGAAGATGGCGGCCCGGCCGCTCCGGAGCGAGCGCCGGCGCGCGCGCGAGGAACCGGACGATGGGATGAGGTCGATGAGCTGTTCCGCGGCGGCTGAGGGCGCGGTCATGAACGGCCGGGCGATCCCGACCGACCTCCCCAACATGAAGAACGCTTCCGAGACCCGATCCTGCTGTTCCGCTTCGCGCTCGACGAGCGCGACTGGCCGCTGGCCGGCCTGCTCGCCGGGACCCTCGGGCGCGACGTCGCCCTCCGGCCCAGCCTCGAGCGCGAGCTCCGCGCCCCGCCGCCCGCGACGCCGGAGCACCGCGCTCGCTCGGCGCGCTGCGGGCGCTGGGCGCTCTGGTTCGCCTGCTCGGCCTGGAGCCGGGGGCACGGCTAGGGCGTGGCCGTGGGGGCGATCGACCGCGAGCCGATCGAGGAACGGGCCGAGCGCCTGCTCGCCGCCCTCGACCCCTACATCTGGGCCGAAGCCGAAGCCGCCGATCCCGATCGACGACATCGCCGACTCCCACTTCGGCCTCCACGTCTGCGAGCGCTCCCCGAGGAGATGCGCGCCGCACCCGGCGCGCCCGAGCTCGGCCCCGACGACACCCTCTCCGGGCCTCCGGAGGCCGGAGAGGGTGTCGCCCGGACCAAGCTCGGGCGCGCCGGGCGCCTCGCACATCTCCTGCGGGGAGCGCTCGCGGACGTGGAGGCCGAAGTAGGAGTCCGCGATGTCGTCGATCGGGATCGGCGCCGATCGCTTCTCCCACACGTACTTGGGAGCGCGGCGAGCACACGCTCAGCTCGCTTCTCGATGGGCTCCCTGTCGATGGACGCCACCAGCGTCGGCCTAGTCGTGGGCCTCCGGCCTGGGCCGAGTAGGCGCACGAGGGCGCCCAACGCTCGCAGAGCGCCGAGCGATCGGGTGCACCCGTGGTGGAGCTCGCGGTGTGGAGCTCGCGCTCTAGGCACGGGCGAACGCTGACGTCCCTGCCGAGCGGCCCGGCGAGCAGGCCGGCCAGTGGCCAGTCCTGTTCCTTCAGGGCAAAGCGGAAGAGCATCATCGGTTGAGAAAGCTGATTGGTCATGAGGTGGGGGTCGGCCAGCGACGCCTCTGCCTGACCGCGACTCTCAGCCGCCGCGGAAAAGTTGATCGACTTCGTCCCAATCGGCCGGTTCCTCGGCGCGGGCCGGGGCGGGGGAGGCCTGGCCGGGCATGTCGGCGTCAACTTCGATTGCCGTGCCCCTGGCCGTTCGGGCGAACGCGGGATCCACCTCATCCGGCATCGCCACACCCTCGGCGAGGCTCTGCCCGGCTCTTCGCAGGCTCTCGGCGCTCGCGCCAACGATCCCGCCCAGAGCCTCGAGCACCCGGCTCGAGACGCCGGCCGCCTCAATGGTTCCCTGCTCCATCTCGTGGTAGTAGCCCGCGACCTTCTCCTCGCTCTGGCCGACGCCGAAGTGCGGCGGCGAGCTTCGCCACCAACTCCGCTCGCTTCACCTGCGCGCGCTCGCGCAGGCGCGGCAGCAGCACCGGCCACAGGCCCGCCTGGCCGGAGAGCGATCTGCCGAGTGACTCGGCGAGGCGCTCGGCGGTGAGCCCTGGTAGGCCTCGGCGTCCCACTCGCGCCCCGGCGCGCGCTGGAGGTAGCCGTCGATCAGCGCCGACAGCTCCTCGCGGTCCACGCCCTCGAGCTGGTCGAGGAACGGGATCGGGTCCGCCGCACCGCCGGCGCGGTGTTCGGTGATGTAGTGGCTTAGAAGCTTCTCGACATCGCTCATGGCGCTCGGCCCTCGGGCCTACTGAGGATTATCGGGGTCCTGGTCGTCGGGGTACCCGTCGTCGGGCCTGCCGTTCTCGTCGTGGCCTCCCTGAGGCAGGTCCGCCTCGGCCAGCAGCTCGCGCACCCGCTCGCGGTAGCGCTTCACGATCTGGGCGACGTTGTCGACCGTCATCGGCGGATCCTCGTCGGGGAACTCGGCGTTGACCGTGTCGACGGTGTCCTGCCCGGTGGCGTCCTCGAAGATGAAGAGGTCGATGACGCGCCGGTGCCGCTCGCTGAGCTCGGCCAGGGCGACGTCGATGATCTCCTGGACCTCGAGCACGCCCGTCTCGTCCTCCTCGCTCGGGACCTCGCCCCACACCTCGTCATCGTCGAGGTGCTCCTCCGGCAGCTGGGTGGTCTCGACGCCCGGCTTGCGGTGGTAGTCGGCGATGCGCCGGGAGATGAGGTCCGGTTGAGCCAGGTCCTGAACTCGCCGACCGAGCGACCCTTGAGGCTGGAGCGGATCGCGCTCACGAGGACTTCGCCCGCGACGTTCTCGATGTCCGCCTGCGGCACCTTGAGCGCGACCCGGGGGACGATGACGCTGTCGTAGTAGCGGAAGGTGAGGATCCCGAGCGCGCGCTGGGCATGCTCGGGCTGGCCGGCCGCGTACGCGTCGGCGATGTACGAAAGGGCCTTCTCATCGCTGAGACTGTCGAGTTCGTCGTCATTTCTCGGTTCGAAGTTCGCCACGTAGGTAGTGCCTGATGCTTGGGAGTCGGAAGGCGCGACGCGAATCTGACAAGCCCCCATCTCGGGTCGGCACCAGCTCGGGACGCGAAGGGGGAGTTTGTATCACGCGTGTCTAGGCCCTTCGCCGCCTTGTGCACGGGTGAGTCAGCGGGACTTCGGAGCTTCCGACGTCGTCGGGAAAGAGGGCTGCGAGACGTGTCTCTCCAGCTGCCCGTCAGAACATCGTGCCCCGGTCCGACCCGACCTGAATGAGCCTTCCCGGACCGTCCCGAACGATCATCGTCGAGCCGATTGAGGCACCAGAGCCGGTGCCCGTGCCGTCCTGCGGAGGAACCGGCTGAGCCGGTGCCCGAGCCCGTTCCGGTAGGGCCACCGGAGGAGGAATGAGAGGGCCACCGCGCCGGCCCCACGAGCGGCCGCGGCGCCCGGCGCCACCCTGCTCGATCATCAAGGCGTGTTCCATGGGCTGCGCCGCTGGGCGCTTCACGTGGATGAGCTTCGGCAGCGTCCTTCACGGCTACGGGGGCACTGCGTGGAACCCGGGTGGCGAGGCCACCCAGGCCCGGTGTCTGGCGGCGACGCCGTCTTGGAGCAGCTCGGGCGTCGCCCCCGGGTCGACATCCCACACTGCGCCCGACCAGGACTGTCGCTGCGGCCTCTACGCGCACCATCCCGATGTGCCGCAGCGAATGGGGGCGGTCGCTTCCGCTGGGCCATGACCCGATCTACCTTCCGCAGGGCGTCCTGGGTGGATGAGGCGTGGGGCCGGGTCAGCTCCACCGGTTCGGGTTCCGCGCTCAGTTCGCACGCCCGATTGCGCTGGCCGTTCACTCTCTACGTGGGCAGCTTCCATGGGACATGGCTCGCCGCCCTGGCGGAGCGCTACGACGCGATCTGCGTCGAGGCCAAACGGATCCGACCGAGCTCGCCGGTGGTCCGAGCGCGAGGGCGGGCCAGCCCGGACGAGGTGCGGAGGATGTGCCTAGGCGAGACCGCTCAAGGTCGAGATGAATCCTGCGGATCCGAGTGATGGGCCGTGCCGGGCGACTCCGCCTGGGCTTACCTTCTGCGAAACGTGCGGGAGAGGTTCGGGGCACGACTAACTGCGACGGGCGTCCGAGAAGTCCACCTGTCTCTGTGAGGGGCTCCATCTGCCAAGACTGTGGCGAGCCGGCAAATGCCGCGGCCCGTCTCGGACTCTTTCGAGCACCCCGAGGACGGCAGGTGGTGGCAGTGTCCGTACTTCGTCGGGATCGGACGGAGATGCCGGCGGTGCTGGGCACCGTAGAAGCTGACGGGTAGCCGCTGCTTCTGCGGCGCCCGAGAGACAGCGACCACCCCGGCTAGAGTCGCCGCCCCATGGGCCGGTTCGGGACGCCTCCTCAACAGTCTCCTGGGGGTTCTTTGCCGCTCTCTTCTTCCTCGGCCTCTTCGACTTCAAGCGGCCGTGGCGGATCGTCCACCTCGACCTGCTGGTGCTGCTCTCCTTCGGCCGTACGCAGTTCTGAGGTTCCGCCTGGGGCGACGATGGGATCTGGGTGCCGCTCGCGTACCCACCCGCTCGTCTACCTGCTGGGGCACTGCTGTGGGTGGGGTTTCGGGGGAGCGGGTCGGGCTGCGGCCGAGCGTGCCGGTCACCTGGCTTGCGATCGCGCTGGTGGCGCTCGTGACTAGGCGATCGGGCTGAACGTCATCGACTCGGGGACGATCGATGTCGGGCATGCGAGCGGTCGGCGCCGACAAGGTCACGAGCGGCGAGACGGTCTGGGGCTTGGCCGGGTTGCCTCAGACCCCCCCGAGGGCGACAGCTACGGGCCGGTCAACTACTACGCCTACGTCCCGTTCGAGCTGGCGTTCCCGTTCGACAGCGGAGTGGGACAGCTGCCGCTTCGCACGCGGCGTCCGATCGTCTTCGACCTCGCGGTGATCGCTGGACTGCTGTTCCTGGGCCCGGCGCTGCGGCGGGCGCCAGCCGGACACGGACCCGAGGAGCAGGAGGCCGCCGAGCCAAGGGGACCGCGCTGGGAATCGTCCTCGCCTTCGCCTGGTGCGCCTACCCCTACACGACGTTCGAGCTGCAGTCGAACTCGAACGATGCGCTGATGGTGGCCCTGATCGTCTGGGCGCACCTTCGCCTCGCCCGTCCGCCGCGGATTGCTCCTCGGACTAGCCGCGATGACGAAGTTCATGCCCTTGCCTGCTCGCGCCGCTGTTCGCGACGGGCCGACGAGGGCTGCTTGACCGGCTGCTTCCTACAGCCGGAGATGAGCCGCTGGCCGCCCGCCTCAAGCCGGTTGCGATCTTCAGTGCGGTGTTCCTGGCGACCGTCGGCTTGCTGCTGATCCATCCCGCGCTCGATCCCGGCCTCGAGACCTTCTACGACCGCACCCTCGGCAACCAGCTCGACCGCGACCTTCGCTACTCGCTCTGGGGCAGGGAGCCGGGCCTCGCCTTCCTGCCAGACGCCGCTCCGGGTGGGGTCGGCCGTCCTCGCCGTGCTCCTCGCGTTCATCCCCCGCCGTCGGACGCTCGAGCAGTTCGCGGCGCTGGCCGCGGCGGTCGTGATCGCGGGCCAGATCGGCCTCGACCACTCGTTCTGTTTCTACATCCCGTGGTTCTTCGTGCTGTGGCTTGTCGCATCAGCACCACGTGCCTCGGTCGCCGGGTAGAGCGCTCAGTAGTTCCCCGCAGGACAACTGGAGCGGCTCGGCCCCGATGCGAAGAACCTTGGGGGTGCGGGAGGGTCTCTGGTCCAGAGGATGCACTTAGCGCCAGGGAGGGCGCATTGCTTCGCCGCGCGGCCGCTGGGAACCCCCCGGCGGCCGTCCGCGCGTCCGGTCCCTGACGTGGCCTCCCGCGCGCACTCAATACACAGGGCGCTCTCGGGGGCCGCCTCAGCCGGCCGGCGATGATCTCGCCCTCGCCGCTGTCGCAGACGCCGTAGGTGCCCTCGGCGAGCTTGACCAGCGCGCGCTCGATCCGCTCCTCGATCGCATGCAGATCGTTGGCCACTCCGAGGTTGAAGCGGGAAATAGCCTCACTCGTTCCATCGCCGATCCGTTTGCCGAAACCGATGTCGACTTCGGCGTCGGGCGGCTTCGTGAGCTCGGCGATTTGCTCGGCGAGGCGCCAGCGTCTCGTCTGTCCGACGCTGGCAAGGTCCGAGCCTCATGGCTCTCACGGCGGGCGTCTCGGGACCGTACCCACTACCGTTCTACTCGTGGAGGGCGGGGCACAGTCCCTGCCACACAAAGGTCGTGGCGTACTTCTCGTTTGACTTCGGTCGGATAGGCTCCCAGGAGAGCAGAAGGACCAATGGCAGCCGGAACAGTTAAGTGGTTCAGAGAGACCCCTGAGAAGGGTTTCGGATTCATCAGCCCCAACGACATGTTCGTCCACCAGAGCGCGATCGTCGGCGACGGCTACCGCTCCCTCGATGAGGGCGCCCGAGGTGACGTTCGAGCAGGAGGAGGACGCAAGGGCCCCCGGGCGATCAACGTCCAGACGTCCCTGACCGTATTTCTGCGCCGCGCCGCCGAGTAGCTCGACTCGGAAAGGCCCTCGCTTCGGCGGGGGCCTTTTCTTTTGCCTAGATCAGATCGCCGTCGGGGCCAGCCGAGGCAGATCGCGGTGACGGTGAACCGGCGGGTCTTCCCATCCCGGGGTCGGCCAGTTGTCGACGTGCGCGACCCAGCCGTCGTCGCCCGCGATGTTGAAGCTGTCGGTAGCGTGCACAGGCCGTGCCTGTAGGTGGAGTGGGAGACGACGCCACCGCCGATGACCCGCTCACGGCCCTTGCAATGAACGTCCTTGCTCACGATTTGTCCGTCGTGCACGTTCCTGGACAACGAGCGATAGCGCACGTCGCCGTGCTTGGAGTCGCAGATCGCGTAGGTGGTTGCGCCCAGGGTTCCCGCGTGCCGGGGGTCATGGATTGTAGCCCTCGCCGCCCCATGATATTGTCGAGGTAGCCCCCGGTGCCGGCCGGTGGAGCTGACAATTGCCTCATCCGAGAATCCGCCGCTGTTCGAGCTGCCGCCGCCCACCGACCGACTCGCCGTCCGCACTTCGCCGTGGTACGCGCTCGGTCGCATCAGGGCACCTCAAGCAATTCGTCGACATGCCGGTAATCCGCGGCCGGGCGGCCGAGTCGCATGCGACGACGGCGAGCAGGGGTTTCGTTCGGTTCGCCGCGCAGTTGTCGGCGTAAACCCTGGCGCCGTCGGGGTTCGACGTGTACGGCGTCAGGCCGTTCAAATATATGAAGTCCTGGAGACCGGGGTTCGAGTAAATGCCCGCGCCGATGACCTCATCGGAATTGTCGTCGCAAGTCGCGGT
>CAVZLE010000005.1:0-2500 GCA_963776045.1 uncultured Solirubrobacterales bacterium
GGCCGCGGAGCCCCTGCTGCGGGGGGCCGTGGAAGCCCTGCCCGAGGGGCGCCTGGCCCAGCAGCTCGCCGAGGGGCGGCCGCTGCGCGTGAAGCTGGGGATCGATCCCACCGCGCCCGACATCCATCTCGGGCACTGCGTGCAGCTCCAGAAGCTGCGGGCCTTCCAGGACGCCGGCCACCAGGTCGTGCTGATCATCGGCGACGGGACCGCTCGGGTGGGCGACCCGAGCGGCCGCTCCTCGGAGCGCCCGGTCCTCACCGAGGAGCAGATCGACGCGAACGCCAAGACCTTCCAGGAGCAGGCCTTCAAGGTGCTCGACCGGGACGGACCGAGGTGCGGTTCAACGGCGAGTGGCTGCGCATGGAGAGCGAGGAGCTGTTCGGCCTCATGCGCCGCTTCACCGTCGCCCGGCTGCTCGAGCGCGACGACTTCACCAAGCGCATGGCGGCGGCCGAGCCGATCTCGGCGCTCGAGCTGCTGTACCCGGTGCTCCAGGGTTACGACTCCGTCGCGATCGATGCCGACGTCGAGCTGGGGGGGACCGACCAGAAGTTCAACCTCCTCTTCGGCCGCGACGTCCAGGACTCGTTCGGCAAGCCCGCGCAGTCGGTGCTCACGATGCCGATCCTGCCGGGGACCGACGGCGTGCGGCGGATGTCCAAGTCGCTGGGCAACTACGTGGGCGTCACGGATCCGCCCGACGAGATGTTCGGGAAGCTGATGAGCGTTCCCGACGAGGTGATGGACCAGTACTACCTGTTGCTGCTCGACGAGGAGCTCGACCTCTCGCGACCGGCCGTCGAGGCCAAGCGGGAGCTCGGCCGCAGGTTGGTGGACCGCTTCCACGGCGACGGCAGCGGTGCCGCGGCCGAGGCGCACTTCGACCAGGTCCACGTCCGCAGGCGAGATCCCGGACGACATCCCGGAAGCGACCCTCCAGCCGGGCGACGACGGGTCCGTTCACGTGCCGGCGCTGATCGCCGACGCGTTCGGGGTCTCGCGCGGGGAGGCCAGGCGCCTGCTGGCCCAGGGAGGCGTCCGCGTCGACGGCACGGCGCTCGACGCCGCTACCCTTGACGTGCCGGCTGGCGAGCTCACCGGCCGCGTGCTGCAGGTCGGCAAGCGCCGATTTGCGCGCCTGGTCGGTGCCTAGCTATACTGGCTGGTCGCCTTCGAGGCGGATCGAGCTTGGGGAGGAAGCCCCTCTCCGGGCTCGTCGCGGTCTTTGAAAACTGAGCAGCGCGTAGGTCACGGTCGCCAGCGATCGTGACCTTACGACAGGTTCGACCCGCCACCGGCGCCTTTTCGCGGCCGGCGGTGGGCTTTAGAACCTCGTCATGTCGCTCGCCATTCTGTGTACTTGGCGAGCAAAACAAGTCAGGCATGACATCTCTCCGGTCACCCGCAGTGGGTGCCCGATCGTGACTTCTAGTCACTTTTCATGGAGAGTTTGATCCTGGCTCAGGACGAACGCTGGCGGCGTGCCTAACACATGCAAGTGGAGCGACGAACCAGGGCTTGCCCTGGAGCAAAGCCGCGAACGGGTGAGTAACACGTGAGTAACCTGCCCCGAAGATTGGGACAACCCGAGGAAACTCGGGCTAATACCGAATGAATCCTCTGGACTCAAGTCCAGCGGGAAAAGGAAGCTTCGGCCTCCGCTTCGGGAGGGGCTCGCGGCCCATTAGCTAGTTGGTGAGGTAACGGCTCACAAAGGCAACGATGGGTAGCTGGTCTGAGAGGACGATCAGCCACACTGGGACTGAGACACGGCCCAGACTCCTACGGGAGGCAGCAGTGGGGAATCTTGCGCAATGCGCGAAAGCGTGACGCAGCAACGCCGCGTGGGGGAAGAAGGCCTTCGGGTTGTAAACCCCTTTCAGGAGGGACGAAGGTGTGACGGTGAATAGCCGATCGCACTGACGGTACCTCCAGAAGAAGCCCCGGCTAACTACGTGCCAGCAGCCGCGGTAATACGTAGGGGGCAAGCGTTGTCCGGAATCATTGGGCGTAAAGCGCGCGTAGGCGGCCCGGTAAGTCCGCTCTGAAAGTCCAAGGCTCAACCTTGGAATGCGGGTGGATACTGCCGGGCTAGAGTCCGGAAGAGGCGAGTGGAATTCCTGGTGTAGCGGTGGAATGCGCAGATATCAGGAGGAACACCCATAGCGAAGGCAGCTCGCTGGGACGGTACTGACGCTAAGGCGCGAAAGCGTGGGGAGCGAACAGGATTAGATACCCTGGTAGTCCACGCCGTAAACGATGGGCATTAGGTGTGGGAGGTGTCGACTCCTCCCGTGCCGTCGCTAACGCATTAAATGCCCCGCCTGGGGAGTACGGCCGCAAGGCTAAAACTCAAAGGAATTGACGGGGGCCCGCACAAGCAGCGGAGCATGTGGTTTAATTCGACGCAACGCGAAGAACCTTACCTGGGTTTGACATGTTGGTGACCGGTGTGGAAACACACCTTTCCTTCGGGACACCATCACAGGTGGTGCAT